>SFJO01000007.1 GCA_004555865.1 Oscillospiraceae bacterium | reverse complement strand
ATGACTCTGCCCATTTCCTATTTTCGATTCTATTTTCCCGAATATGTGCTGAAAACCCGGTTGCCGCCTAATTGCACAACCGGGTTTCTCGACAGCCTGAGAGGAGAAACCGAACCTTCGGTTTCTCCTCTTTTGCATTATGCTGCGTCCTTCTGCTTCAGCGGCACAGCTTCAGGCGTTCTCGCCCAGCACGGCGTTCAGCGCATCCGCCAGGGCCATGAGCGGCTCCTCGCCGCAGCCTTCCTCCAGGGTCACGCCTGCGTCCTCGCACAGATCCTTGGCCAGCTGGGGCATGGTCAGCAGATCCTCGGCCTGGGCGCTCACCTCGGGCCAGGTTTCCTGCGCGTTGGCCAGCGCCTGCTCATCCAGCCCGGCCTTCCAGTCGGCCAGCAGGGCGTTCAGCTCCTCCGGGGCGTTCTGGGGCTGGTTGGCGCCGGCCCAGTTCATCAGGTTCACGGCGGCGGCCACGCACTTCAGGCTGCTGCCTGCGGTGCCGGGGCCCCAGCTGAGCAGCCCGTCCAGCGCCTGGGTCAGCGCCTCGCCGTCCAGCTGCGCCGGGGCCGGCGTTTCGGCCGGGGTCGCCGTGGGGGCTGCCGTGGCCGTGGGGGCCGGGGTCGTCTCGGCCGAAGCCGCGGAAGAAGCGGACGCCGCTCCCTGGCTGCACCCGGCCAACAACACTGCAGCGGCCAGAAGCGCCGCCGCCTTTGTTTTGATTTTCAACATTTTATCTTCCTCCTTGTGGAAAACTCCGGCGCATCACCCGCCGAAGGTCGTGCGGAACAGCTCCTCCTGCTCGGGCAGGTGGGTCACAAAGCCCACCGGCACCTGGTTGTGGGTGGCGGCGATCACCGCCCGCGCGCCCGCCTCGCCGAAGGCCCCGCACAGCTCAATGCAGTTTACGCCTTCCCGGCACAGCCGCTCGGCCTGCCGGGCCGCCTGCTCCACCGTGGGCACGCCCACGATCTGGGCCGTGCCGTCCAGAATGGCGGCCCGGTCCCGCTCCGGTTCAAACCGGGGCCCCAGAATCAAAAACGCAAATCGCATGGTTCGCTCTCCTTTCCAAGGGCCGCCATTGTGCAGGCACGGGCGGTCTTTTCCCCTATCATACTCCTTCGCCGGGGCGCTGTCCACGGGGCGGGTGCGTTTTCCTTTTTCGTCGGATATGCTATACTGAACACACCGAACCATCCCATTTTGAACGGAGGAAACCAACGATGTCACATACTGAACTGGTGCAGGACCTCTGCACCTTTCTTGACGAAAGCCCCAGCCCCTGGCACGGGGCGGATTCCGCCCGTCGCCGCCTGGAGGCTGCCGGTTACATCCGCCTGCAGGAAACGGAGCACTGGCATTTTGCCGCCGGCAAATATTATGTGATGCGGGGCGGCAGCGCCATTGTGGCCTTCCGCATTCCCGCCAGCCCGGTGCACGGCTGGAAGATCGCCCTGGCCCACAGCGACAGCCCGGCCTGGCGGGTGAAGGGGCTGGACGGCCAGCCCGCCGCCGGTTACACCCGCCTGCCCGTGGAGGGCTACGGCGGAATGATCCGGTACAGCTGGCTGGACCGGCCGCTGGGCCTGGCGGGCCGGGCGGTGGTGCGCCGCGGGGATGTGATTGAGACCCGGCTGGTGAACCTGGCGGAGGATCTGCTCATCATTCCCAGCCTGGCCATCCATATGCAGCGGGACGTGAACACCGGCCACAACTTCAACCCGGCCGTGGACCTGCAGCCTCTGTACGGCCCCGAGGGGGCGCTGCCCCTGCGCAGCCTGCTGGCCCAGCGGCTGGACGTGGCCCCGGACGATCTGCTGGCCGCGGACCTGAACCTGGTGCCCCGGCAGAAGGCCGTGCGCCTCGGCCCCGAGGGGGAGTATCTGGCCGCGCCCCGCATTGACGATCTGGAATGCGCTTGGGCCACGCTGCTGGGCTTCCTTTCCGGGCCGGAGGACAGCCCCGCCGCCTGGTGCCTGCTGGACCACGAAGAAGTGGGCAGCGGCAGCCGCCAGGGGGCTCAGAGCGACTTTGTGCAGGCGGTGCTCACCCGGGCCATTTTGGCCCAGGGCGGCGATGCTCAGCACGCGGCGCAGGCCGTGGCCGGGTCCTTCGCCCTCAGCGCCGACAATGCCCACGCCCGCCACCCCAACTTCCCCGAGGTGAGCGACAAGACCGCCAACGTGGTGCTGAACGGCGGCGTGGTGCTGAAGTACGCCGCCAGCCAGAAGTACACCACCGATGGCCTCACCGGGGCGGTGTTCACCGAGCTGATGCGCCGGGCGGACATCCCGGTTCAGGTGTACACCAACCGGGCCGACCAGCCCGGCGGCAGCACGCTGGGCAACCTGCTGACCCACACCATGTGTGTGCCTATGGTGGACATCGGCGCGGCCCAGCTGGCCATGCACTCCGCCGTGGAAACCACCGGCGCCAAGGACGCTGCCTATCTGGCCGGGGCCTGCAAGGCCTTCTATTGCAGCGATCTTCACTGCGTGCGGGAGGGCGTTTACAGCCTGACCGGCGAAACCGCCGCCCCCGACGAAGTGCGGGTGTACCGCTCGCCGGAGACGCCCCAGGCCCCCGCCCCCGTGGCAGACGAGGAAGCCACCCGCACCTTTGACCGGCCCGCCCCTGCCCCGGAGCAGACCTCCGCCGACCCGAAACTGGACGAATTCGACACCCCGATCTTCTTCCAGTGAGGGGGCAGCGGACGGTTTTTGGGCGCTTGGCGGCGTTTAACGCCGGGGTGCGTGTAACGGCACTCAGCCGCTGTGCGGAATTATACAAATTGGATTTTCCGTGGTGACGGCGCGGCGGAACGTGCCCCCTTCGCAGGATCGCCGCAAAAAAGCCCCCCCAAGGGGAAGGTGCCGAGCACAGCGAGGCGGATGAGGTGAAGCGCCTGCCGCCGAGGCCCGCGCTATGGAAGTGCGGGATGGAGTGCAAATCACCGCCGCAGCCTCACTGCGAAGGTTCGGTTCCACCTCATCCGTCGGCGAACGCCGCCAGCTTCCCCTTGGGGGAAGCCTGGGGCGCGGCGGAAAGCAGTCCTTTTCATGCATCGGATTTGCGTTGATTTTATTACAGCGTGTTTGTTCAATTTGTATTATATTCAAAATTAGTACAAATTGTTATCCGCATGGGTTCAAAAAGCCCTTGTCCGTCACAAAATCAAGCGAGTCTTGTATCTACCATTTGTATCTTCTCGCAAAATATTCCGATTCGCAATTTTTCATCTCACCCCCGAAAGGAGACCCCTCTCATGGAAAAAGGCCGTTTTGCTCCCTCCCCTTCCGGTCGGATGCATCTGGGCAATCTGATGTGCAGCCTGCTGGCCTGGCTCAGTGCCCGGGCAAGCGGCGGCCAGGTGGTGCTTCGCATTGAGGATCTGGACGCCGCCCGCTGCCCCCGCACCTACGCCGACCTGCTGGAGCAGGACCTTGCCTGGCTGGGCCTTGTGTGGGACGAGGGCGGCAGCGCCGGCGGGCCGGACGGCCCCTATTACCAGAGCGAACGCTTTGAGATATACAAACAGTATTATGACAAACTCAACGCCCTCGGCCTTGTCTACCCCTGCTTTTGCAGCCGCAGCCAGCTGCACGCCGCCAGCGCCCCCCACCGGGCGGACGGGCAGGTGGTGTACCCCGGTACCTGCCGGGGCCTTTCGCCGGAAGAGGTCGCCCGCCGCGCGCTGAAAAAGGCGCCCGCCTGGCGGGTGCAGGTGCCCGACCGGGTGATCGGTTTCACCGACGGCCACCTGGGCCATTACGAAGAAAATCTGGCCGCCGACTGCGGCGACTTTTACCTGCGCCGGGGCGACGGGGTGTACGCTTACCAGCTGGCCGTGGTGGTGGACGACGCCCTCATGGGGGTCACACAGGTGGTGCGCGGCGCAGATTTGCTGTCCTCCACTCCGAGACAACTTTGGCTGTACGAAACGCTGGGCCTGCCCGCGCCCCGGTTCTATCACCTGCCCCTTTTGCTGGCGCCGGACGGCCGCCGCCTGAGCAAGCGGGACGGCGACGTGAGCCTGGAGCAGCTGGCCGCCCGGTATACGCCGGAGCAGATCGTGGGCCGGCTGGCCTATGCCTGCGGCCTGCAAACCGAGCCTGCCCCCCGCACCCCGGCCCAGCTTCTGCCGGACTTTGACTGGGCCAAGGTCCCCCGGCAGGACATCTGCCTGCCGGAGGGGCTGTTCTGACCCGCGCAGCAGCCCGCACAACCGCACGCGCAAAAGCGCCGGAAGAGTTCTCCCCTCTCAAAATGAGGGATGGCTCTTCCGGCGCTTTTTCCGGTTTCCGCACAAGGCCGGGCCTGCCCGCCGGGTGCTTTTATCGGGTCATCTTGTCAAACAGGTCCACCAGCTCGTCGATCTGCGCACCGGCGTCCTTCGCGGCCACTGCGTCGGTCACGCAGGCTGCCATGTGCGCCCGGATGATCTCCCGGGTGGCCTTGCGCAGCACGGCCTGGGCCGCCAGAAGCTGGTTTGCCACATCCATGCAGTACCGATCCTCGTCCACCATGCGCAGCACACCGTCCAGCTGGCCCCGGGCGGTTTTCACCAGCCGGGCAATGGTCTCGTGATCCGCCTGCATCTCAGTTCACCCCGGTCACGGTGTAGCCGGCGTCGGCCACAGCCTTCTTCAGGATCTCCACATCGGTGCCGTCCGGGCAGGTCACGGTGGCGGTGCCGTTCTCCAGGTCCACGGCGGCGCTCACGCCCTCCAGATCGTTCAGGGCCTTGCTCACATGAGCCTGGCAGTGGGTGCACATCATGCCTTCAACGTTCAGTACAACAGTCATGTTCATTTCTCCTTTTGTTTCATTGGGCTTTATCGTCTCCGCATGGGCTGCGGGGTCGGCAGGAAGGTTCACCGGCTGGTGTTTGCCTGCATGGTCGCGCCGGGTGCTGCGCAGGTCAAACAGGTTCAGGCGCAGGGCGTTGGTCACCACGCAGAAGCTGGACAGGCTCATGGCCGCCGCACCGAACATGGGGTTCAGGGTCAGGCCGAAGGGAATGAACACACCGGCCGCCAGCGGAATGCCGATGACGTTGTAAATGAACGCCCAGAACAGGTTCTCGTGGATGTTGCGCAGGGTGGCGCGGCTCAGGCGGATGGCCGCGGGCACGTCCGCCAGACTGGAGTTCATCAGCACCACGTCGGCGGCGTCAATGGCAACGTCCGTACCGGCGCCGATGGCAATGCCGGTGTCGGCGCGGGTCAGGGCCGGGGCATCGTTGATGCCGTCGCCCACCATGGCCACCTTGCCGCAGGCCTGCAGGCGGCGGATAATCGCCTCCTTGCCATCCGGCAGAACGCCCGCAATCACCTCATCCACACCGGCCTGCCGGCCGATGGCATCGGCGGTGCGCTGGTTGTCGCCGGTGAGCATCACCACCCGAATGCCCATGTTCCGCAGTTCCTGAATGGCGCGGGGGCTGTCCTCCTTGATGGTATCCGCCACGGCGATCACGCCCAGCAGCCGGCCCTCGCTGCCGAAGAACAGCGGGGTTTTTCCCTGAGCGGACAGTGCCTCGGCCTGCGCCTGCAGCGCGGCGGGCACCGAAACTTTCGTGCCGATGAAGGCCGCGCTGCCGCCGAAGATCTCCCGCTCGTCCAGCTTGGCGGCAAGGCCGTTGCCGGGCAGGGCCGCGAAGTCGGTCACTGCCGGGGCGGCGAGTTTGCGCTCCTCGGTGCAGGCCAGCACCGCCTTTGCCAGCGGGTGCTCGCTTCGGCTCTCCAGCGCGGCGGCCAGGGTCAGCAGTTCGGTTTCCGTCACACCCTCGGCGGGCAGAATGTCCGTCACCTTCGGCTCGCCGCTGGTGATGGTGCCGGTCTTATCCAGCGCTGCAATCTGGGTGCGGCCGGCCGCTTCCAGCGAAGCCGCCGTCTTGAACAGGATGCCGTTTTTCGCGCCCAAACCGTTGCCCACCATAATGGCAACCGGCGTGGCCAGCCCCAGCGCGCAGGGGCAGCTGATCACCAGCACGGAGATGCCGCGGGCCAGGGCATAGCCCAGCTCCCGCCCCAGCAGCAGCCAGACGATGGTGGTGATCACCGCAATGGCGATGACCGCCGGGACAAAGAAGCCGGACACGGTGTCGGCAATTTTGGCAATGGGGGCCTTGGTGGCGGCGGCATCGCTGACCATCTTGATGATCTGGGACAGGGTGGTGTCCTCCCCCACGCGGGTGGCTTCGCACCGCAGGAAGCCGGACTGGTTGGTGGTGGCGGCGCTGACCTTATCGCCCACGGCCTTGTCCACGGGGATGCTCTCGCCGGTCAGAGCGCTCTCGTTCACGGCGCTGCTGCCCTCCAGCACGGTGCCGTCCACCGGGATGTTCTCGCCCGGGCGCACCACAAAAACGTCGCCCTTCTGCACCTGCTCAATGGGCACGGTGATTTCGGCCCCGTCCCGCACCAGCGTGGCCGTCTTGGGGGCCAGCTTCATCAGGCTTTTCAGGGCATCGGTGGTCTTGCCTTTGGAGCGGGCTTCCAGCATCTTGCCCACCGTGATGAGGGTCAGGATCATGGCGGCGGATTCAAAGTAGAACTCCATCATATAGTGCATGACCAGCTCGCCGTTGCCGTCCACCTGGGCGCGGGTCATGGCAAACAGGGCGTAGGTGCTCCACACAAAGCTCGCCATGGAGCCAAGGGCCACCAGTGTGTCCATGTTGGGGGAGCCGTGAATCAGCCCCTTGAAGCCGTTGCTGAAAAACTTCTGGTTGATGACCATTACAATGCCGGCCAGCAGCAGCTGAACCAGACCCATGGCCACATGGTTGCCGTCAAACCAATGCGGCAGCGGCCAGCCCCACATCATGTGGCCCATGGAAAAATACATCAGCACCAGCAGAAAGCCCAGCGAGGCAATGAGCCGCCGCTTGAGCTTGGGGGTCTCGTGGTCGGCCAGTGCGTCCAGATCGGGGCTGGTGCTGCCGGCGGCCGCCCCGCCGGCTTTTTTGGGGCTGGCCCCGTACCCGGCCTCCTGCACTGCCTGGATGATGGCCGCATCCGTGGCGGTGCCCTCCACACCCATGGAGTTGGTCAGCAGGCTCACCGAGCAGCTGGTAACGCCAGGTACTTTCTTAACGGCCTTTTCCACCCGGGCAGAGCAGGCCGCACAGCTCATGCCGGTTACATTGAATTGTTCCATCGGGGTTCCTCCTTGGGTGCAATGCCGCACAGGGCGGCGTTCGGGTTCCTATATCGGCCCGGGGGCGGCGGATTTGTAAGCCGTGGCTTATACCCCACCCCCTGGGGGGTGTCTTTGTGGACGGTTTCAGTATACTTCAGTGTTCCCGCCTTGTCAAGCGATTACCCACCGCTGTGCAGAGTTGATTTTTGTGGAAATTTGTTTCTATTTTATGGAATATTCTTTCGTAAATTTTTCAATATTTTGTACATTTGTTGCGGCCGTCCCCTTTTTTGCAGGGTGCGACAGGGGGCTTTTTCGCCGGCCGGGCCGCTTTTTGGCAAAGTTTTCATCGCGCATTCGTTTCTCTAACCTTCACTGGGCAGTTTTGCTTAATCTTCACGGCGCGCAGGTGGTTAAGGGTAAGGGCGGCGCGTCTCATTGCACCGTAAGGGCCGACTTGCAAATAACGGTAAATCATTATAATAAAAGCCATACCCCTTTTCTCGGCAGGCCGGGCCGCCCCTTCTCTAAACCAAGGCCCGCCTGCCGAGCTCTTTTGGATGTTCCGATTTGATCGGTTTTCTCTTTATGAAAGGCAGCGCCGCAAAAAAGCCTTCCCCCCGAGGGGAAGCCTACTGTCTTGGCAGAACGCGGAATCGCCGCGGCGGATGAGGTATGGCGCCCGCCTCTGCCACAACTTCAGGATGTCCGCACAAGATGTTTCCCCTCATTTCAGAAAGGAGCCTTCTTATGTATTCTGTCACCGGCCGCATTCATCAGATCAAACAGCCCCGCGGCGGCTACCTGCCCATTGCGCGGTTCCAGGTCCGCACGCTGGAGGACGCCCACACCCTGGCCCCGAAGGAAAACCTTCACCCCACGGTGGTGGGGCTGGCCGTGGACGATCTCACACGGCTCCAGCTGGGTGCCGCGGCCGAGGACGTCTTTCAGGTGGCGCTGGAAGGGGCGCGGCGGGCCGAGATTCTCGGGGTCGCCGGGGCCCGGGCCGAGGCCAACGGGTACCTTGCCCGCATTCATGGGCTGGATGACGACTCCATCCAAAGCGCCTGCAAACTGGTCACCTTTGACGTCTGGAAGCGCTCCACCTTCAACGCGTTTGCCGCCCGCCCCGCCGAGGACACCAACCCGGACGCCGCCACCCTGAGCAACATCCGGGTCATGGTCAGCCGGGGGCTGCACTTCTGGCAGGAGTACGGCCCGGTGACCCATTCGGGCTTCAACTTCCTGCCCTCCGGCTACAGCCGAATCGTCAGCTCCGGCGACGGAGACTACCTGACGGAGGACACCCTGTGGGACTTCAAGGTTTCCGCCGCTGCGCCGAAATCGCAGCACACCCTGCAGCTTTTGATGTATTGGGTAATGGGGCAGCACTCAGGCAACCCGATTTTTTCGGACATTGTGCGCGTCGGGTTTTTCAATCCCCGCCTGAACAGAGTGTACACCTACAACATGGCCGACCTGCCGCCTGAAACCCTCCGCATGGTGGAGCGGGAGATCATCGGGTATTGAGCTTTATCATCGCGGCGGTGCGGCTTTCCAACATTCTTCCGCGTTCTTCGTGCTTCATTTTTTCTCCTTTCGCAAAAAGGCCGCTGCGGCCGGAATTTCTTCCGGGCCGCAGCGGCCTTTTTGCTTCATTCTTTTGCTAAATGGAGTTCAGCGCCCGCTCATTCTTCCCCGCTCTTCTCCTCCGCGAGGGCGGCAGGGGCTTCCTGCGCCGGGGCGGGCTGCTCGGCCGGGGCGGCGGGCTTGGGGCCCTTGCGGCCCTTCTTGCCGCCGTACAGGTACTGGCACTCGTCCCGATGATAGAATTTCGGAGCCAGGATGCTGCCCTCGGCCCGCACCTTCAGAACGCCCGAGATGGGGTTGGCTTCCAGCACGGTGCCCTCTCCGTCCGGGGTGCGCACCACGCTGCCCGCCTGGGGGGTCAGGCTGTTCAGATACTCGTAGCTCTTCTGCTCATAGGCCAGGCAGCACATCAGGCGGCCGCAGGCGCCGGAGATCTTGGCCGGGTTCAGGCTCAGGCCCTGCTCCTTGGCCATCTTGATGGAGACCGGCTGGAAGTCCTTCAAAAAGCGGCTGCAGCAGAACACCTGCCCGCAGATGCCGATGCCGCCCAGCATTTTGCTCTCGTCCCGCACACCGATCTGGCGCAGTTCAATGCGGGTGTGGAACACCCCGGCCAGGTCCTTCACCAGCTCGCGGAAGTCAATGCGGCCGTCGGCGATGAAGTAGAACAGGATCTTGCTCCGGTCCAGGGTGTACTCCACGTCCACCAGCTTCATTTCCAGCTTGTGGCGTGCAATGCGCTCCTCGCAGATCTTGAAGGCGCGCTTTTCGTCCTCCCGGTTCTGGCGCATCCGGCGCACATCCACCGCGTCGGCCATGCGGGTAACGCTTTTCAGCTGCTTCACCACCTGGCTGTCGGGCACCTCCCGCACGCCCTGCACCACCTCGGCGCACTCGGTGCCGCGGGCGGTCTCCACGATAACGTGGTCGCCGGTTTTGATGTCCATACCGGCGGGGTCAAAATAATAGGTCTTGCCGCTCTGTTTAAAGCGGACCGTGATGACTTTTTTCATGGAATGGTTTTCCTTTCGCCGCGTTTTGCGGCGTTTTTTGTGATTGTTGGAACCCGGCGGCTCAGCGGTTGGCCCGGGCCAGCCGAATGCCCAGGTTGGTGAGCACCAGCTTGGTGTTTGCGTTGCCCTCCAGCGCCTTGCGGGCGGCGGCCACCCGATACAGGCAGCGCCCGGCCGCCTTGGCGGGCAGGCCCGCCCGCTCCGGGTCGGCCAGGGCGGCGGCACACAGGCTGGCAAACTGGCTCAGCAGCAAAAACGCGCCCGGCTTGTCCTTTTCATAGCGGGCCAGCAGCACCAGAATCTCGTACTCCTGCCCTGCTTTCACCAGCCCGGCCAGCTGGCGGGCTGCGTTGAGGCCGGCCGTCACCTCCGGGTCGTCCACGGCGGCCAGGCAGCGGCCGGGGCTGCCCTCGTACACCGCCGCCAGGAACTCCGCCTCCCGGCAGGCCGGGCGCTGATTTTTCAGCCAGGCGGCGCACTGGGCCGGGGGCAGCGGGCTGAGGTCGTAGGCGGCGCAGCGGCTGCGGATGGTAGCCAGCACCGCCGCCGGGCTGGAGGCGGTGAGCAGAAACAGCACCCCTTCGGGCGGCTCCTCCAGCACCTTCAGCAGGGCGTTGGCCGAGGCGCTGTTCAGGTTCTGCGCCCCATACAGCAGCACCACCCGCCCCTGGGCGGACAGCGCCGAATGGAACACCTCTTCCCGCACCTGGCGGATGCGCTCAATGCGGATCTGCCCGGAAGCACCCTCGCCCCGCACCTCCAGGCATTCGGGGGCCTGCCCCGCCAGAACCGCTTCGGCGGCGGGGCCGCCCTGGGGGTAGAGATAATCGGCCGCCAGGCACCGGGCGGCAAAGCCCGCGCCGCAGCCCTTTTCGCCGCACAAAAGCAGGCTGTGGGCCAGCTTGCCGCCGGCCAGCGCCGCCTGCAGATGCTGCTTCATGGCCTCATTGCCGGCCAGGCGGTCCAGCATCACAGCTTTTCAAACCGCTCCACGTTGGTAACAAACACGGTGGCCCCGCCAACCGTGACCTCCATGGGATACGCGGTCTCCACGGCAATGCCGTAGCCGACGTTGCTGGGCACCACCTCGGTGCGCTGGCGGCAATGGTCGGCAATCACGCCGATGCAGGCATCCACCTTTTCATCCTCCAGGCCGATGAGCAGGGTCACGTTGCCCGCCATCAAAAAGCCGCCGGTGGTGGACAGGCGGGTGATGGAAAAGCCCTCTTCGATCAGGGCGCGGGTCACCGACTTTGCGTCCTCTTTGTTCACGATGGCCGTGATCATTTTCATGAGAAATGCCTCCCTTGGGGCGGGCTGCAAAAGCAGCCGAAATGCGGGCAGCGCCGGGGGGTGCTTTGCCGAAACGGCGCACGGCGCCCCCCTTTAGAATATGCGGCGATGCTCCAATTTATTGTATCACAGCCGGCGGCCCGGGGCAAGCCGGGAACCCCCGCCTGCCTGGGCGAAATCGACAAAACCGCGCCCCTTCCGCCGGTTTTTCGGCGAATGAGACGCGGCTTGCGTTTTTTCGGATCGTTTGGAAAAGCGCCCGGGGTTATTTCCACTGGTTCTTCCACTGGTTGCGGCGCTGGCGGGCCTTGTAATTGTTCCACAGCACCGGCACGGCAAACAGCCAGAAGCCCAACAGCCCCAGCAGCAGCGCCACCAGCAGCATCACCCCGGCCACCAGCACCCCCAGGCCGAACAGCCGGGAGAAGGACAGCACCGTGCGGCCCACGCTGATCACATCCCGGCCCATGAGCAGGGCCTCCAGAATGCCCAGGTACTTTGCGGGCAGCGGAATCACGAACATGAACAGCAGCGGGGCCTCCGGGTAGACGCAGGCAAAGGCGAACACAAAGGCGCTCTGAAACGCCGACATGGCGATCATACCGTACAGCTGGGAGAGCACCGAAGCCCCGGGCAGCAGCAGGCAGGCCAGAATGCAGCCCAGCATCCCCGCCAGCGTGAACACCGTCAGCTTAAATTGGCCCCAGGCGTTTTCCAGCGCTTTGCCCGCAAAGTACAGAAAATAGATTTGCAGCAGTGTCAGCACCAGCGAGATCGAGCTGCCCACCGTACCCTGCGGAATGAACACAAAGGTGATCAGCCGCCAGATCTGGCCATGCAGAATGGCCGCGCGGTCCAGCATCAGATCGTTGCCGATGTCTGACCGGAACAGCAGAAGGATCACCAGCACCGCCACCTGGCCGCCCGCCAGAATGGCCGGCAGATTGGGAATGCTGTACCGGTAATACTTTCGTTCCAGTTTCTCCAGCCAGTCGCCCATAACGTTCCTCCATCCCGGCCGGAAAGCCCCCGCCGGGTCTTATGTGTTTTTGTTGTTTGTGGCGGGCAGGTTCAGGCCTGCACCGCCGGATGAAGATATTATAGCAGATTTTCCGGCCTGCATCAACAAAGCGTTGAACTGCCCGGACTTTCCACACTTTCCACACCGGGGCTGTGGAAAATTCAGGAGTTTTGCGCCGGTTTTTCCACTCTTTCAACCGAGTTTTCAACATGCCGCTCGAATTCGAGTTATACAAGTTGGAAATTTTATGTCCAAACTATGGCCAACCGCTCGAACTCTGCGGGGCTGTCCATGGAAATTTGCCGCATTTTGCCGAGATTCGGGCGCGATCTTTTCTGCCGCCGCAGGCGCGCAAAGCCTTCCCATCGAGGGGAAGCCTGTGGTTCGGCAGAACGCTGCCCCGACGCGAAAAAAGCCGGCGCGCTTCCCTCGATCCAACAAGAAGCGCGCCGGCTGATTTACACAGCTTGGTTCTTTTGATGATCCTGTGCGTAAACTTTACGCATCTTCAAACTGACTGTTATACAGGTTCGCGTAGAAGCCGCCTTTGGCCAGCAGCTGGTCGTGGGTGCCCTGCTCGATCACATGGCCGTCCTTCATCACCAGAATCACGTCCGCCTGACGGATGGTGGAAAGCCGGTGCGCCACAATGAAGCTGGTGCGGCCCTCCATCATCTGCTGGAACGCCTTCTGAATGCGGGCCTCGGTACGGGTGTCGATGGAAGAGGTCGCCTCGTCCAGAATCAGGATGGGCGGCAGGCGCAGCATCACGCGGGCAATGCACAGCAGCTGCTTCTGGCCCTGGCTGATGTTGCCGCCGTCCTCGGTGATGAGTGTGTCGTAGCCCTGGGGCAGCCGCTGAATGAAGCCGTGGGCGTGGGCCGCCTTGGCCGCCGCCACGATCTGCTCCTCGGTGGCGTCCGGCGCACCGTAGGCAATGTTCTCGCGGATGGTTCCCGCCTTGAGCCAGGTGTCCTGCAATACCATGCCGTAGGCGCTGCGCAGGCTCTTGCGGGTGATGCGGGTCTCGTCCACCCCTTCCACGGTGATCTTGCCGGAATTGGGGTCATAGAACCGCATGAGCAGGTTGATGATGGTGGTCTTGCCGCAGCCGGTGGGGCCAACGATGGCCACCCGTTCGCCGGGCTTCACGGTCAGGTTCAGGCCCTCGATGAGGGGGCGGTCCGGCAGGTAGCGGAAGCACACGTCCTGCAGCGACACGCTGCCCCGCACCGTGTCCGCCGCCAGTTCCAGCGCGTCCGGGTCGTCCGGGGCCTGGGCCGGGGCCTCGATCAGCTCCAGCACCCGGCCCGCGCAGGCCAGCGCATTCTGCAGCTCGGTCACCACGCCGCTGATCTCGTTGAAGGGCTTGGTGTACTGGTTGGCGTAGCTGAGCAGGCAGCTCAGCTGGCCCACGCTCACCAGCCCCTGCACCGCGCACACTGCTCCTGTAACGCACACGCCCGCGTACACCAGGCTGTTTACAAAGCGGGTGGCGGGGTTGGTGATGCTGGAGAAGAAGATAGCCCGCAGGCTGCACTGCTCCAGCCGGCCGTTGATCTCGTCAAACCGGGCCAGCACCTTTTCCTCCTGGCCGAAGGCCTGCACCACCTTCTGCCCGGCCACCATCTCGTCGATCAGGCTGGTCTGCTCGCCGCGGGTCTCGCTCTGCAGGCGGAACATACGATACGTCTTTTTGGCGATGAACGCCGCCACGCCCAGGCTGAGGGGGGTGACGCACACCACCACCAGGGTGATGGCCCAGTTCACCCGCAGCATAAAGCCCAGGGTGCCCACAATGGTAAGCACACCGGTGAACAGCTGGGTGAAGCCCATGAGCAGGCCGTCGGCGAACTGATCCACATCCGCCACCACCCGGCTCACCACCTCGCCGGTGGTGCGGCCGTCCAGATAGGAAAGCGGCAGCTGCTGGATCTTCTCAAAGGCCTCCCGGCGCAGATCCCGGATGACCGAATAGGTAATGCGGTTGTTGCACAGGTTCATCAGCCACTGGGCGGCAGCGCCTGCCGCCAGCACCACGCCCATGCGCCGCATGAGCCGGAACAGCCCGGCAAAATCCACCTGCCCGGGGCCGAGGATCAGGTCCACCGCATCGCCGGTGTACACGGGAATGAGCAGGGTGCTGGCCACCGACACGGCCGCCAGCAGCACCGAAAGCCCCACAAAGGGCAGATAACGGCGCACATGGTGCAGCACTTTTATCAGGGTTCCCTTCTGGGCTTTGCTTGCTTTTGCCAATCAGCCCACCCCCTTTTCGTCTCCGGCCTTGAACTGGCTCTCGTAGATCTCCTGGTACACCGGGCAGTTCTCCATCAGCTGGGCATGGGTGCCCAGGCCCACCGCCCTGCCCTCGTCCAGCACCAGAATCTGGTCGGCGTGGCGCAGGCTGGCCGCCCGCTGGCTGACGATGAACACCGTCGGCGCGCCGGGCAGCCGGTGCAGAGCCTTGCGCAGGGCCGCGTCGGTGGCGAAGTCCAGTGCGCTGGCGCTGTCATCCAGCACCAGAACCCGGGGCCGGCGCACCAGTGCCCGGGCAATGGTCAGCCGCTGACGCTGGCCGCCGGAGAGGTTCTTGCCCCCCTGCTCCAGCATTTCATCCAGCTGGCCGGGCTTCTCCCGCACAAAGTCCGCCGCCTGAGCGGTTTCCAGCGCCTGCCACAACGCTTCGTCCGTGGCGTTCTCGCTGCCCCAGCGCAGGTTGTCCCGGATGGTGCCCGAGAACAGCAGCGCCTTCTGGGGCACCATGCCCACCTGGGCCCGCAGCTCTTCCATGGGCCACTGGCGCAGGTCTCTGCCGTCCAGCAGCACCTGGCCCTCGGTGGGGTCGTAGAAGCGTGGCAGCAGGCTCACCAGGCTGGATTTGCCCGAACCGGTGCCGCCAATCACGCCGATGGTCTGGCCCGGCCGGGCGGTGAGGGTGATGTCCGAAAGGCTCTCATCGCCTGCGCCCTGGTAGGTCAGGTGCACATGGCAGAACTCCACCAACCCGCCTTTTTCATTGTGCTCGGCGGCCGCCGCATCGGGGGCGTCGGTCATACCGGGGGCAATGTCCAGCAGGTCGGCCACGCGGTCGGCACAGGCCAGTGCCTTGGTGATGGTGATGATGAGGTTTGCCATCTTCACCAGTTCCACCAGGATCTGGCTCATGTAGTTCACCAGCGCCACCACCTGGCCCTGGGTCAGGCCGCCCAGGTTCACCCGCACTGCGCCGGTGTACAGCAGCGCAATGATGGCCAGATTAATAATAAGGGTGGTAATGGGGTTGGTCAGGCCGGAGATGCCGCCCACCTTCTGCTGCAGTCCGTTCAGGGCCTCCGCCGCAGCGGCAAAGCGGCTGCGCTCCGCGTCCTCCCGGCCAAAGGCCCGGATGACCCGCACGCCAGTGAGGTTTTCCCGGGTAATGCCGGTCACGCCGTCCAGCTCCGCCTGCGTCTTTTTATAAAGAGGCATGGTGAGCGCCATAATACCGAACACCACCAGGCACAGAAGCGGAATGGCCGCCGCGAAGATCAGCGCGGCCTTCCAGTCAATGGTAAAGGCCATTACCATGGCGCCGAACACCACAAAGGGGCTGCGCAGCAGCAGGCGCAGGGTCATGTTGATGCCGTTCTGCACCTGGTTCACGTCGCTGGTCATGCGGGTGATGAGGGTGGCCGGGCCGACCTTGTCCTGCGCCGAGAAATCCAGCGACTGGATGTGGGCAAACAGGGCGTGGCGCAGCCGGGTGGCAAAGCCCACAGCCGTTTTTGCCGCAAAATACTGGGCCGTGATGCTGCAGGTCAGGCCGATGACCGCCAACAGCACCAGCAGGCCGCTCATGCGCAGAATGTAGCCAATGTCCTGCCGGCGGATGCCGGTGTCGATGACCGCCGCCACCACCAGAGGTACAAACAGCTCAAACGAGGCCTCCAGCATCTTGAACAGCGGGGCCAGCACCGCCTGGCGACCGTAGCCCTTGCCGTATTGAAGCAAGCGTTTCAAGGGTGTATTCCTCCTTTTTTCGTGCGGTTTCGCGTCAGATACGTTCCACGTGGCCAGGTGAATCAGCACACCGGGCCGGGCATCTGTTTTGCGCCCATGGGCCGGGCGGCCTGCGCAAGGGCTTGCCGATGGTACACGTACCCGGGCGTTTTATTTCCCGCGTCCGGGCGTTTTATGCCCTCTGGGCAGCAGGGCCGCCGTATCTCTGCGAAATCGCGGTACGGGTATTATCATACCACAAAACCACTCTCTTTTAAATTTTCCCAAAAACCTTTTTGTTCCGTCCGACAATACCGCCCCGGGTGCGATGATTAAGACATAACAACACCGGAAACAAACAGAAAGGAGCCCCTCATGCGCCACTTAATCCCCATATAGCAAACTCCACCGTCCGCGGCAAAAAGCCTTCCCCTTGCGGGGAAGGTGCCGAACGAATGTGAGGCAGATGAGGTGGAGCGCGAATCCCTTCCCTCTGCCCGCAGAAAAATCCCCGCATCTCCGGCCAAAACCAGCCGGAAATGCGGGGATTTTTGCATCTTATTTCTGCATTTTCGCAAATAATAATCGTTTAACCGATTACTATTGAATTACTTCTTGTTGGGCACCAGAACTTCCTTGCCGCCCATATAGGGACGCAGAACCTCGGGGATGGAGACGGTGCCGTCCTCATGCAGGTTGTTCTCCAGGAAGGCGATCAGCATACGGGGCGGGGCCACGCAGGTGTTGTTCAGGGTGTGGGCCAGATAGTTCTTGCCATCGGCACCCTTGATGCGGATGTGCAGGCGGCGGGCCTGAGCGTCGCCCAGGTTGGAGCAGCTGCACACCTCGAAGTACTTCTGCTGACGGGGGCTCCAGGCCTCGATGTCGCAGCTCTTCACCTTCAGATCGGCCAGGTCTCCGCTGCAGCACTCCAGCTGGCGCACGGGGATGTCCAGGCTGCGGAACAGCTCCACACTGTTCTTCCACAGCTTGTCGTACCAGATCATGCTGTCCTCCGGCTTGCAGACCACGATCATCTCCTGCTTCTCGAACTGATGGATGCGGTACACACCGCGCTCCTCGATGCCGTGGGCGCCCTTCTCCTTACGGAAGCAGGGGCTATAGCTGGTCAGGGTCTGGGGCAGAGAATCCTCAGGCAGGATCTGGTCGATGAAGCGGCCGATCATGGTGTGCTCGCTGGTACCGATCAGGTACAGGTCCTCACCCTCGATCTTGTACATCATGGCCTCCATCTCGGGGAAGCTCATCACGCCCTTCACCACGTCGCCATGCATCATAAAGGGAGGGATCACATAGGTGAAGCCCTTGTTGATCATGAAGTCGCGGGCGTAGGCCAGAACGGCCTCGTGCAGGCGGGCAATATCGCCCATCAGGTAGTAGAAGCCGTTGCCGGCCACGCGGCGGGCGGAGTCCAGATCAATGCCGTTGAAGCTCTCCATGATCTCGGTGTGGTAGGGGATCTCAAAGCTGGGCACGGTGGCCTCGCCGAAGCGCTGCACTTCCACATTGCAGCTGTCGTCCGGGCCGATGGGCACGCTGGGGTCGATCATCTGGGGGATGGTGTACATGATCTCCTTGATCTTCTCCTCCAGCTCGGTCTCCTTTGCCTCCAACTCCTTCAGGCGCTCGGCCTGAGCGGCCACCTGAGCCTTCACAGCCTCTGCCTCTTCCAGCTTGCTGGGGTCCTTCTTGGCCTGGCCCATCAGCGCGCCGATCTTCTTGGACAGGGCGTTGCGCTCCGCACGCAGGCTGCTGGCCTCGCCGATGGCGGCGCGGTTCTCCGCGTCCAGCGCGATGACCTGATCCACCAGGGGCAGTTTGGCCTCCTGGAACTTCTTTTTGATGTTCTCCTTCACTGCGTCGGGGTTTTCCCGCACGAACTTAATGTCCAGCATGATGTCTTTCCTTTCCTCTTTCGCCAAAACAGACCCTGGGGTATTTGCCCCGCCCCGTTTTGTGCGTCACTGGTTCTATTATAGTTTTTTAGATGAACTTTCGCAAGTTTTTTGCGCAGTTCTCTTGAGTCAGTTTTGCCGGTTTTCTGCTGCTGCGGCCGTGGGGACCTTTCTCAGGCGAGATGGTTTTTCCCTCTTCGATCAGGTCTCCCACACGGACTCACGCCCCCACCCCATCCGTCACGGCTTGCGCCGTGCCGCCTTCCCCTCAAGAGAAGACTTTGGCGGGCAGTTCAGTCCTCGTCGTCCTCCGGGTCGGGCAGGTCGGCAAAGCGGTCGTAATGGCCCAGCAGGTTGGCAAAATCGGTGAGCTGCTTGTCCGAGTAGAAGTGCACCGTCAGGGTGCCCTTGCCCTCCTTATACTTCACCTTCACCTCGTTGCCGATGATCTCATGCAGGCTCAGCTCCACCTCTTTGGGCAGCGCGGGAGCCTTGGGCTGGGGCTTTTCCTCCGGTGCAGGCTTGGCCAGCCGCTTGCACAGGGCCTCGGCCTGGCGCACGTTCAGGTCCTGCGCCACGATCTGACTGGCGGCCTGCTCCTGCAGGGCCGGGTCCCCCAGGGCCAGCAGCGGCTTTGCATGGCCCATGCTCAGCGCCCCAAGGCGCAGCTGCTCCAAAACCGGGGCGGGCAGATTCAAAAGGCGCAGGCTGTTGGCCAGGCTGGAACGCTTTTTCCCCAGCTTTTCGGCCGCCTGTTCCTGGGTGAGGCCGCATTTGTCCATCAGCTGGCGGTAGCCCATGGCCTCTTCCACCGGGTCCAGATCCTCGCGCTGCAGGTTTTCAATCAGGGCCAGTTCCATGGCCTGCTCGTCGCTCACGTCCCGGATGACCACCGGCACCTGGGCCAAACCCGCCATGCGGGCGGCACGCCAGCGGCGCTCGCCCGCAATGATGACATACCCGGCCCCCAGCGGCTTCGGCCGCACCGCAATGGGCTGCAGCAGGCCGTGTTCGGTGATGGAAGCCGCTAATTCGGTCAGGCTTTCCTCTTCAAAGGCCTTGCGGGGCTGATCCTTATCCGGTTCAATGTCCCGCAGCGGAAGGGTGGTCACCTCTCCCCCGCTCTCACTCTCGTTCTCGGGCAGGGTATCCGCAAACAGACTGTCCAGCCCGCGGCCCAAACCGCCCTTGTTTTTTGCCATTTCGTATCCTCCCCTCGCAGGGGCTGCGCCCCTTTGGTGCATGATTCGGCCCAAAGCCGCCTATTTGGGGCCTGCTTTTCTAAAATGTTCCACGTGGAACATTCCGATTCTGCCGTTTATTTGCGCTCGTTGTTGCGCAAAAACTCCTTCGCCATGTCCATATAGGCCTCGCAGCCCTTGCTGGAAGGGTCGTAGAAGTTGATGGGCTGCCCATAGCTGGGCGCTTCCGACAGGCGCACGTTCCGGGGCACGGTGGTCTTGTACACCTTGTCGCCGAAGAACTTCTTCACCTGCTCCACCACCTGAAGGGTCAGGTTCAGTCGGCCGGAGTACATGGTAAAGGCCACGCCCTCCACGTCCAGATAGGAGTTGTACTTCTTGCGCACCGTTTTCAGGGTGGCCATCAGCTCGCTGAGGCCCTCCAGCGCGTAATATTCGCACTGAATGGGCACCAGAACCGTGTCCGACGCGCACAGGCCGTTCAGGGTGAGCAGATCCAGACTGGGCGGGCAATCAATGAAGATGTAATCGTAGTGCCCGGCCAGCGGGGCAAGGCCCTCCCGCAGGCGGTTTTCACGCCGGGGCAGGGTCACCAGCTCAATGCCCGCCCCCGCCAGCTGGGAGTTTGCAGGGATCACATCCACGCCGAACTGGGTGGACTGCACGGCATCCTCGGGTTTGCCCTCGCCGATGAGCAGCTGATAGCTGCTCATCTGGCTGCCGCGCTTGCTCAGGCCATAGCCGCTGGTGGAGTTGCCCTGCGGGTCCAGATCCACCAGAAGCACTTTGCGCCCCTGCGCCGCCACACAGGCCGCCAGATTGACGGCGGTGGTGGTTTTGCCCACTCCGCCCTTCTGATTTGCGATTGCAACGACCTTGCCCATGTGGTTTCCTCCCTGTTTTGCCCGATAAATTTGCCTTTTTCGTACTTAACCCCCAAAATTTCTGGAAATTGCAGCAAAAAACGGCCCGAAAAAGGTTCCGAAGCTATTATAACATACTCCGAACCCTTTTCAAACCGTTTCAAGGCCATTTCACAGGTTTTCCGTGCGAGTTTGCGGAAATTTTACCCAATCTCTTCGCAAAATCCGGAAAATCTGGGATTTCCAAACGCCGCATGGCTCCAAATGTTCCACGTGGAACATTTTAGCCGGGTGTCTTCTCCCCTGCCCCGCTCATGGCCAGGGCCGCGCTGGCGGGAATGCGCACCCGATATTCGATAAAGCCGTCCCCGTCCGTGCGGGTGGTCTCGGCAGGCACCCCGGCGTCCACCATCAGGCGCACCGCCCGGTCAATGGTGTTTACGAACACCCGCACGTCCCGCACCATAATGCGGCGGCGCGGGCGGCGTTTTTTTGGGGGTGCGGCCAGCAGCCCGGCCACCAGCTCGTCCGCCTGCCGGGCATTCAGTCCCTTTGCCGCCATCTGTTCCAGCGCCGGGGTGCGGGCCGCCTCCGGCAAACGCAGCACCGCCCGGGCGTGGCGCTCGGTCAGGCCGTTTGCCGTCACAAACTTCTGCTGTGCCTCGGTGAGGGCCAACAGCCGCAGCTTGTTGGCCAGGGTGGGCTGGGCCATGCCAAGGTGGCGGGCCGCCTCCTCCTGGGTGCAGTCCCACAGGGCGATCATCTCCCGGATGCCCCGCGCCTGCTCGAAGGGGTCCAGGGGCTGGCGCTGCAAATTTTCCACCAGACCCAGCGCTGCCGCGCCCTGCTCGTCCGCCTCGCACAGCAGGGCCGGAATCACCGCCAGGTTGGCCATGCGGCAGGCCCGAAGCCGCCGCTCCCCCGCCACCAGCCGATAGCGGTTTTTGCCCAGCCGCTGCACCGTCACCGGCTGAAGCAGCCCATGCTCCAGAATAGACACGGCCAGCCGGGCCAATTCTTTTTCATCAAAGGTTCGCCGCGCCTGATGCGGCGATGGTTCAATCTGCTCCACCGGAAGAAGATACACCTTTCCGGCCGTTTTTGGGCGTTCCAACATGGGGGTTCCCTCCTTTTTCTGGCGTTTCTCACTTCTTCTCGCTCTGTGCGCTTTTTTCGGCCCGCGATCCCTTTTATGAAGGCAAGGGATGTGCGCTCTCATCAAAGCCGCCCTTAGCCTTTCCGTTGTTCACGGCCGTTTCCCGGTTTTCCCCTTCCCGGTGCATTCCGGGGAACTTCTCGTGCAAAACCCGCCCGCATTTTCGCATTGCGAGGCAGGCTTTCCACCGGATTTTTCGGTGTGTTCACTTTTCCACCAAGGCAGATCTGCGTTTTGTGCAGAGGCAAGTGCCGCTTGACCATTCCTGTGACCTCATTTCTTATCCCACGCAAAAGCCCGCCGCCAACCACAGCTTGAAAAGCAAGCCGGAATCAATGCTCACCGTGAAAAAGCAAACTGCCCGCGGTATGCTTGCTTTGGTACAAGCATACCACGGGCAGGGAATATTTACCAGAATTTTCCATCGTCAGATTCTGCGTTCAATCCATCATTTCAGCGGACTTTTGGCAATTTTACCGCCGTTTCTCGGGTAAGCGGCGGGAGTGGCCGAAATTTTTTCGCAGATCACCAGCGTGCGGGCGCTGCCGTCCGGCAGGGTAAAGTGCCGCACCTCGGCGGCCTTACCGCCCAGGCGGGCAATGGCCCCCTTGGCGGCGGCCAGCTCGGCCTCGCCGTCCGGCCCCTTCATGGCGATCATCCGGCCGCCCACCTTCACCAACGGCAGGCAGTATTCGCACAGGGCCGGCAGGGCCGCCACCGCTCGGGCGCTGGCCAGGTCGTACCGCTCCCGCCAGGTTTTGCGGGCGGCCTCTTCGGCCCGCTCTTTGGCGAACTCCACCCCGGCAAGCCCCAGCTGGGCGCAGGCAAATTTCAAAAACTCCACCCGCTTGCCCGTGGGCTCCATGAGGGTCAGGGCCAGCTCCGGGCGGTAGATCTTCGCCACAATGCCGGGGAAGCCCGCCCCGGTGCCCACGTCCACCAGGCTGCCCGCCACCTCGGGCTGGCTGGCAAACAGCAGGCTGTCCACCAGATGCCGGTCCTCAATGCCCGCCGGGTCGGTGATGGCAGTCAGGTTCACCTTTTCGTTGTACTCCACCAGAATGCGGGCGTATTCGTCCAGCAGGTCGGCCTGCCCGGGCGTGAGCGGAATGCCCAGCCCCCGGCATTTTTCGGTCAGTCTGGCCTTGTCGATCATGGTAGTCCTCCCGGCGCACTGCGCCGAATTTTCATCGTGTTATCGCTTTCGTTTTTCGTTTGCCCGCCCAAAAACACCCGCAGCAGGCGCTCGGGGCACCCACCCGTTCCGGCGGCTTTTTCAGCGCCCCAGCTGCCGCAGCGCCAGGCTGAGCACCGCCTCGTCGGCGGGCGAAACGCCGGGAATGCGCCCCGCCTGCCCCAGGTTCCGGGGGCGGATGCGCGCCAACTTCTCCCGTGCCTCCAGCGTCAGCCCCTGCAGGGCCGAATAGTCAAAGCCCTCAGGGATGGCCACCGTCTCCCGGCGCTGCACCTCCCGAATGGCCCGCTGCTGCCGGGCAATGTAGCCCGCATACTTGATCTCGGTTTCAATGCGCTGAGCCATCATGGGGGTAACACCCTCGCCCCAGCCGATCACCTGGGCCACCAGCGCGTAGGTCACGCCCGGGCGGCGCAGCAGCTCGGCCGCGGGGCCGCCGGTGGCCCCCATTTCCACCCCGGCCGCCGCGCACAGGGGGGCCAGCTCGGCGGCCTTTACGGTGGTGTGCTCCAGCCGCTTCAGCTCTGCGGCCTTCACTTCCATATCCCGCTGGAACACCGCCCAGCGCTCGTCCGTCACCAGCCCGTATTCCCGGCCGATGGGCGTAAGGCGCTCATCGGCGTTGTCCTGCCGCAGGGTCAGCCGGTACTCGCTCCGGCTGGTCATCATCCGGTAGGGGTCCATGACGCCCTTGGTCACCAGATCGTCCACCAGCGTGCCCAGATAGCTGGTGTGCCGGCCCAGCACCAGCTGGGATTTGCCCAGCGCAGCCCGGCCTGCGTTCAGGCCCGCCAGCAGGCCCTGGGCGGCGGCCTCCTCATAGCCGGAGGTGCCGTTGAACTGCCCGGCCCCGTACAGGCCCTGCACCGCCTTGCACTCCAGCGTGGGGGCCAGCGCGGTGGGGTCCACACAGTCGTACTCAATGGCATAGGCGGGCCGCATGATCTCCAGCTTCTCAAAGCCCACGATGGAATGGTACATGGCGTTTTGCACGTCCTCGGGCAGGCTGGAGCTGAGGCCCTGCAAATACATCTCCTCGGTGTCCTCGCCGCAGGGCTCCACAAACACCTGGTGGCGATCCTTGTCGGCAAAGCGCATGACCTTATCCTCAATGCTGGGGCAGTAGCGGGGGCCGACGCCCTCGATCAGCCCGCCATACAACGGGCTTCGGCCGATGTTTTCCCGGATGATCCGGTGGGTTTCGGGGTTGGTGTAGGCAATGTAGCACTCCACCTTGTTGTGCATGGGGGTGCGGGTCAAAAAGCTGAAGGGCTGCAGCTGGTCGTCCGGGTCACCGGGCTGGCGCTGAAGCCGGTCAAACGCAATGCTGCGCCGGTGCACCCGGGCCGGTGTACCGGTCTTGAACCGGCGCAGGGGCAGGCCCGCGGCCCGCAGGCACTCGGTGAGGGCCGTGGCCGCGTGCTGGCCGTCCGGCCCGCCATCGTAATGGGCACTGCCCACAAAAATGCGGCCGCCCAGGCTGGTGCCGGTGGCGATCACCACGCACTTTGCCCCATAATAGCCGTCCAGGTTGGTGAACACGCCCCGCACTTTCCCGTCGGCAATGTCCACGCCGGTGATCTCCGCCTGATGAATGTACAGGTTCGGGGTCTGTTCCAGCAGGTGCTTCATCACCATGTGGTAGCGCTTGCGGTCGGTCTGCACCCGCAGGCTGTGCACCGCCGGGCCTTTGCCCCGGTTCAGCATCCGGCTCTGCAGGTAGGTCTCGTCCGCCGCGCGGCCCATCAGGCCGCCCAGCGCGTCCAGCTCCCGCACCAGATGGCCCTTGGCGGTGCCGCCGATGGAGGGGTTGCAGGGCATATTGCCGATAAAATCCAGGCTGATGGTAAACACCGCCGTGCGCGCCCCCAGCATGGCGGCGGCGTGGGCGGCTTCAATGCCCGCGTGGCCCGCGCCCACCACAATTACGTCATAGTCATCCAGATGGTTCATGTTCCCGTCCTATCACTTCGGGGCCCTGTGCCCCGTGTTCTTTTCAAGCTGTTTTATGCCCGTTTTATGCCGTGCCCGCGGGGTTACTTGCCCACGCAGAAGCGGCTGAACACCTGGTCGATCACCGCTTCGCCGGCGTCCTCGCCGGTCAGGCGGCACAGCGCTTCCAGCGCATCGTCCAGGCAGACGCCCACCGCGTCCAGGTCAAAACCGTCGGCCCGGGCCTGCCTCGCCCCGGCCAGGGCGTCCCGCGCGGCCACGGCGGCGGCCAGCTGGCGCTGGCTGCACAAAGCCCCGGCATTCGGGTCCAGCCCGGCGGTGCCCATGAGGGAATCCACCGCCTGGGCCAGCGTGTCCCGGGCGGCCGGCTCGGTGGCCGAAAGCGTCACCACCCGGTCAAAGCAGCCCTCCAGCAGGGTCTGGTCAAACACGCCGGGGGCGGCGGTCAGGTCCTCCTTGTTCAGCACCGCAATGGCCCGGCGGCCCTTGCAGCGGGCGGCCAGCGCCCTGTCCTCCTCCGTGGCGGGGGCCGAACCGTCGAACACCGCCAGAATCAACCCGGCCTCCTCAAATTTCTGGTTGCTGCGCCGGATGCCCTCGGCCTCCACCACATCGTCGGTTTCCCGCAGGCCCGCAGTGTCCCACAGGTTCAGGGGGGTCTGACCCAACATCACGGCCTGCTCCACCAAATCCCGCGTGGTACCCGCCACGGGGGTCACAATGGCCCGCTCAAAGCCCGCCAGCAGGTTCAGCAGCGTGCTTTTGCCCACGTTGGGCCGGCCGATGATGGCGGTGTCCACCCCATGGCGCAGAACCGCCCCGGCCCCGTAGCCGTCGATCAGCTGCTGTAACCGGGCTTCAGCCCCGGCCAGGGCAGCGTCCAGCCGGGCAGGTTCCAGCTCCGGCACGTCCTCTTCGGGAAAGTCCACCCAGGCGGCCAGATGGCTGGCCAGCTCGGTCAAATCGGCCTGAATGGCCCCGATGCGCCCGGCCAGTGCGCCGCCCAGCTGGGCCGCCGCCAGGGCCGCCCCCTGCCGCCCGGCCGCCCCGATGATCTCCATCACGGCCTCGGCCTGGGTCAGGCTCATGCGGCCGTTTTCCAGCGCGCGGCGGGTAAACTCGCCCGGCCCGGCGGGGGCGGCCCCGGCCTTCAGGCAGGCCTGCACCAGCCCGTCCGCCATGGCCCGCCCGCCGTGGCAGGAAAGCTCCACCACGTCCTCGCCGGTGTAGCTGTGGGGGGCGCGGTAAAACAGGGCGACCACCTCGTCCATGCGCTGGCCGTCCAGCAGATAATGGCCGAACAGGGCCGTGTAGCCCTTGGCCTCGGCCACCTTTTTGGCGGGGTTTGCGGGCCGGAACACCCGCTCGGCCACCGGGTACGCCGCCGGGCCGGACAGGCGCACCACCGCAATGCCGCCCTCACCGGGCGGGGTGGCCAGCGCACAGATGGTTCGGTTCAAATCCAGCATAGCAGCTTCCCCCATTCTGCCGCCGCCCACCGGCGCACGGCGCAAAAAATCGCAAAATCCAAAATCAGATACATTGTAACACAGGGCCGCCCAAAAGAAAAGCAGGCACCGCAGGGCTGCGCACGCAAAAAGCCGCCGCCCCTGGTTTGCACCAAAGGGGCGGCGGCTTTTTTCATAATGCAGACATTCGACCGTTCCGAACGCTTTCGGAAAGCTTCTTACAGCTCGATCTTGCCGAACAGCTCAAAATCGGCGGCGTCGTTGATGCGCTCGGTGCGCACCGGGGCCTGCGGCGCGGCCTCGGGGTTGCGGGGCCGGTCGGCGAATTCCCGTGCGGGCACGCCGGAGGGCCGGGGGCCGCGGCGGCTGCCATCACGGCCGGGGCGGCCATCGCGGCGGGGCGGGCGGCCGCCCTTGCCGGCAGGCCGGCCACCCTTGTGGGGGGCGCGCTCCGGCTTGGCATTGGGGCCGGTGGAGTAAATCACCACGCGGCGGTCACTGCCCTCGCCGCGGCTCTCGCTGCGCAGGCCTTCCATTTTGCCAATGGCGCTGTGGATCAGCCGGCGCTCGTAGGGGTTCATGGGCTCCATGGCGAAGGGGCGGCCGGTCTTGGCCACCTTGGCACCGATGCGTCGGGCCAAGGCCTCCAGGTCGCTCTCCCGCTTGCCGCGGTAACCGGCCACATCCAGCCCCAGCTTCAGGTAATCGCCCTTCTGCCGGTTGGCCACCAGGCTGGCCAGATACGACAGGCTCTCCATGGTTTCACCGCGGCGGCCGATGAGGGCGCCCACGTTCTCGCCTTCCACCTTCAGGATGGTGGCCTCGCCCTTCTGCACGGCGGCAAAGGCAACCTGGGTCACGCCCATGGCGGCGAACACCTCGGTCAGGTAAGCCACCGCGGCGGACAGGCGCGGGTCGTTCTCAATATCCAGCGGCACTTCGGTCTCTTCGTCGGCCTCAGCGGCTTCCTCTGCCGGGGCCTGTTCGGGGGCAGCGGCCTCCTCCTGCACGGGGGCAGCCGGTTCCGGCTGCGGGGCCGGGGTCTCCTCCACCGGTGCAGGGGCCGGGGCTGCCTCTTCCACAGCCGGGGCGACCTCCTGCACAGGGGCGGTTTCGGGGGCGGCGGGGGTCTCTTCCTCCTCCACCGTCACCTCCACCCGCGCGGGCACCGACTTAAACAGCTTGCGCACGGGCATTTCCAGCACCTGATAGGTCACATTCAGGTCATCGCGGCTCACGCCCAGCTGGGTGCAGGCCGCTTCCACCGCTTCATCCACGGTTTTTCCGGTCATGACGATACGACGCATAAGGTTTTACCTCCCTCAGGACAGCCGCTCAGTGCGCTCGTCCTTGTACTTTTCAGCATCCTGGGCACGGGCGGCTTCCAGCCGCAGGCGGGCCAGCTCCTGCTCGCTCACCTCTTTGGTGGTGGCCTTGCCATCCTTATCCTTCACAGTTACCTGCTTCTTGCGCTTCTTTTCCTTGCGCTTGGCTTCCATCTCAGCCTTGTACTGTTCTTTCATCTTGGCGGGGTCGTAGACCTTCTTGGCGATGATGCTGCTCAGCACGCCCAGCAGGTTGGAAACGGTGTAGTACAGCGAGAAGCCAACGGGCAGGGTGAAGCTGATCCACACGAACATCAGGCTCATCATCCAGGGCATATACTTCATGCTGCCGGTCATTTCCTGGCCGCTCATCTTCATGGTGACGTAGTTCATCAGCAGCATGCTCAGCAGGCTGAGAATGGGCAGGATCAGCAGCGCGTTGAGGGCCATCTGAGGGGTGGCGCACAGGTCAATGCCCAAAAAATTCATCTGGAAGCCCTGAATGGCCGTGATCTGGTCGGTGGTCAGGCTGGTGAACTGGGCGGCGGCGGCATCCACGCTCATGCCCTTGATGGTCTGGATCAGCAGCACCTGGCCGCGGTAATCGCGGGCGGCCATGCCCAGCAGGGCAACCGCCTCGCTCAGCGCGTCACTGCCGATCATCAGCACGTACTGCAGCGGCCGGTACACCAGTTCGATCACGCCGAACATGATCAGCAGGTTCAGGGCCGTGGGGGCACAGCCGGCCGTGGGGCTGAAGCCGTACTCCTCCTGCAGCTTCATCATTTCTTCCTGGGCGCGTTCCTGATCCTTGGCGTACTTCTTCTGGATGTCCTGGATCATGGGGCTGAACACGCTCATCTTCGCGGTGCTCTTCTGCTGGTGGATGGTCAGGGGCAGCAAGCACACCTTAACCAGCGCCGTAAAGAGGATGATGGCCATGCCGTAGTTCTGCACCGCGCCGTAAATGGCACGCATTACATATCCCAGCGGCACCGCCAGAAAACCGATAATTCCCATTGCAAATCCTTCCATTCTGCCCCGCCTGCGCCTGGGGCTTGTATTATAATCGTAGGACTCTTCCAGCGCAGGCGGAAAAGTCACAAGGTGACAAAAGAATAGAAATAAGGAGGAGCGCGGCCCGCCTCAGTTGTGCCACCGGCCCTTGGGGGGCACCGGGTCAAACCCATGCCCGCCCCAGGGGTTGCAGCGCAGAATGCGCCACATGGCCAGCAGCCCGCCCTTCAGCACCCCATGCATCATAATGGCCTCAATGGCATACTGGCTGCAGGTGGGCAGAAAGCGGCAGTTGTGCCCCAGACAGGGCGAAATGAACTTCTGATACAGGCGGATGGGCGCGCACACCAGGCGGCGAACCCACTTCATGCCTTCGGTGCCTCACCACCGGGCAGCCCGGCCTGGGCCAGCAGCCGCACCACGGTTTTTTCCAGCCGGGTGCTCTTCACCCGGGCGGTGGCGGCCCGGGCCACAAAAATCAGGTCGTACCCGCCCACATCGTAGGGCAGGTGGGCCGCAGCGGCCGCCCGCATCACCCGGCGCGCCCGGTTGCGCTGTACCGCGTGGCCCACCTTTTTGGTGGCCGTAAAGCCCACCCGGGTGCGGCCCAGCCGGTTTTTGCACACATACAGCACCAGCTGAGGCGCCACATAGCTTTTGCCCCGGCGGTAAACCCGGGCGTATTCAATGTTGCGGCAGATGGGCCGATAGCGCATGGATGAAGGCCTCCTTTGGCATGAAAAAGTGCGCATATTGAAAAAGAAGGCCACAGATACAGCGATCAGTGGCCTTTTTTTCAAAGAATTGAACTGCCGACTCAGGCGGCCAGCTTAGCGCGGCCCTTGGCACGGCGGGCGTTGATGACCTTGCGGCCATTCTTGGATGCCATGCGCTTCAAAAAGCCATGCACGCCGGAACGCTGACGCTTCTTGGGCTGATAGGTTCTCTTCATCGCTCGATCCTCCATTGTACTACCCGCAGAACGCGGGCCAAATTTAACGTGCAGGCCGACAGGTAAACAGATACACAGAGCCTTGCAGATTAAAATTATATCTCACCGGAGGGCGCCATGTCAACACCTGCGGCGAAATTTTGCGAATTTTTTGTCCGCTGGGCGGCAGTTTCCGGGGCGCTTGGCCCGTTTGGCCTGCCCCGGCTTCGGCCGGCAGGCGGGGCGGCGGCCGCCCGGGCGGGCAGCAGGGCGGCAAACGGGTTTTGGCCCCGCCCTGGTGTGGAAAGTTTTAACCGGGACTGCGCCCCGCCTGCACGGCCCTTTTTAAGCACTTTTGAGGCCTTTTAAGTCAAAAATGTCTCCGCGCCTATATAATACCTAATATATAGGCGTACAGGCTGTTGTAACGCGGTCAAAAATGTGCTATACTCACTTTATCTGGAATCAATCCGTCGGAGCGGCAGTTTTCAACCGCCGTGGCCCGGCGCACCCCGCTTTTCCTCAGCCCCGCTTTCGTTCAAGAAGGGCCGGGGCAGCGGTTTTTGCGCTCTTTTTTCGCAGCGGGCAGCCTTTGGGCCAGCCCACACCGTACCGAAAAGCAGCGCACCGGCCTGCCCGGAAAGGCCGGCCGGGCAGGATACAGCCTGCGCCCCCACCGGGCGCGATGACGAAACGGCAGCAGCGGCCGGGGCCATGATGGGGCCTTTTGGGCCGCCGCGCTGCCCAAACTTTCTTTGGAGTGTGGAAACAGAGCATGGATTCATTCAACGACGTTTTGGACGCGGTCAAGCTGTACTGCAAAGACTATCTGGTGGACGCCACCTACAATTTGTACATTGACGGTTTGCAGCCGGTGAGCTTTGAAAACTCCAACCATGTGGTGCTCAGCGTGCGCAACGAGTTCATCTGCAAGATCGTGCGGGACCGTTACATTCCGCTTCTGAAGGACGCCTTCAAGAGCGTGCTGGGGTTTGAGGTCAATCTGGAGCTGATGGTGCCCAGCCTGCCCGTCACCCCCGCCAACGACCCGGACAAGGTGGCCACCCTGCCCAGCGGCCGGTATGAGTTCACCTTTGAGAACTTTATCCGCGGCTCCTCCAACCAGTTCGCCTATGCGGCAGCCCAGGCTGTGGCGGCCAACCCCTCGGGGGCCTACAACCCCCTGTTCATCTACGGCAACTCGGGCCTGGGCAAAACCCACCTGCTGAACGCCATTCAGATCGAGATCCGCAAGAACCATCCGGATTTCAATATCGTCTATGTGGACTGTGAGAAGTTCACCAACGAGATCATCACCGCCATCCGGTCCGGCAGCACGGAGGAATTCCGCCAGAAGTACCGCCAGGCCGACCTGCTGCTGGTGGACGACATTCAGTTCATCGCCGGCAAGGAGTCCACCCAGGAGGAGTTCTTCCATACCTTTAATACGCTGCACAACGCGGGCAAGCAGATCGTGCTGGCCTGCGACCGCCCCGCCAAGGAGATCAAAACCCTGGACGACCGGCTGCGCACCCGCTTTGAGTGGGGCCTCACCGCAGACATTCAGCCCCCCGATTACGAGACCCGGGTGGCCATCATCCGCCGCAAAGCCGAACTGCTGGGCCTGGAACTGCCCGACGAGGTGGTGGAGTACATCGCCAACAACTTAAAAAACAACATCCGCCAGCTGGAGGGCGCGGTCAAAAAGCTGAACGCCTACTACATGCTGGAGGGCATCAGCCCGGTGATCGGGGTGGCCCAGAACGCCATCCGGGACATTCTCAGCGAGACCCAGCCCGTGCCCATCACCGTGGAGAAGATCATCAGCGAGGTGGCCCGCACCTATTCCGTCTCGGCGGCGGACATCCGCAGCGCCAAGCGCAACTCCGCCGTGGCTGCGGCCCGCCGCACCGCCATCTATGTCATCCGGGAGATCACCGGCATGAGCATGGAGGACATCGGCAAAGAGGTGGGCGGCCGGGACCATTCCACCATCGTCTACTCCCTCAAGGTCATGAGCAAGAGCATCCAGACCGACACCCGCCTGCGGGAAACCGTGGAGGACATCATCAAAAACGTGCGCACCTGAACATTCCATTCTGTAAAACAAAACGCTGCAGGCTCTGCGGGGGGCAGGTCTGCCCCTTAGTTTCTTTTGCGAAACCAGCCCTTCAAAACGGCGTTTTGCCATGCGTCATTTCTCCATAAAGCACCCACGAAAAGTTATCCACATTTTCAACAGACTTTTCAACATTCAACTTTCGTAATTCACACGAGATGTTGAAATACCCCTGCTTTCAACATCTCCAACAACCACTCCACAAGTTTTGCAAATCCTTCCACCACCCGAATTTCCAGCATTGATGAGGCTCTGCGGTTTTTTCCACAAATTCCCCACCCCCTACTATTGCTACTTCAAACGTGTGGTTTCTAACGAAGCAGGTTTGCTGTTCCTTCCAACTTCAACCGTTTTTATCAACCCAGGAAAGAGGACCAATAAATGAATATTGTCTGTGAAAAGACGCTTCTCTCCAATGCCATTGACGGCGTCAGCCGGGCGGTCACGCTCCGCTCCTCCATCTCGGCGCTGGAGGGAATTCACATGGTGGCGGACGGCTTCAGCCTGACCCTCACCTGTTACAATCTGGAACTGGCCATCACCATCACCATCGAAGCCAATGTGCGCACCCCCGGTGAGTGCGTGCTGAACGCAAAGCTGCTGGGCGACATGGTTCGCCGGATGCCTTCCGGTGAGGTGGAACTGGCCCTGAACGACAATGGCACCGTTGAAATTCGCGGTGGTACGGCAAAATTTGAACTAACCGCCCTGAACCTGAACGATTTCCCCGCCCTGCCGAACCCCGGCGCAACCCCCACATTGACCCTCAAGGCCAGCGAGCTGCACGAGATGATCAACAAGACCATCTACGCCGTCAGCCAGGACGACAAAAAACCGGCGCACACCGGTGAATTGTTCGTAATCGAGCCGGACGAAACCACGGTGGTGGCCGTGGACGGCTACCGGCTGGCCATTCTCAAGCGCCCCTTCAAGGCGGAAAAGGACATCCGGATCATCATTCCCTCCAAGACCCTCACCGAGGTCAACAAGCTGATCGGCGACGAGGACGAGGAAGTGCAGATCAATGCCAATCGTCAATTCGTTGTTTTTTCCACCGCCAAGGGCTACACCATTCTCAGCCGCCTCATCGTGGGCGAATTTCTGAACTACGAAAAGGCCCTGCCGGCCGGCTGCAAAACCAGCGCCCTCATTGACACGCGGGAGTTCATCGACTGCATCGAGCGCGCCAGCCTGGTGATCACCGAACGGCTGAAGGACCCGCTCCGCATTCGCTTTGAAAATGGAAAAATAACGGTAAATTGTAAAACTTCTCTCGGCAAGGTGGAGGATGAGTTCCCCGCCGTGGTGGAGGGCGAACCTCAGGAGATCGGCTTCAACAACCGGTACCTGCTGGATGCGCTTCGGGCCAGCGGCTGTGCGCAGGTGCGCATGGAGATGAACGGCCCCCTCAGCCCCGTGAAGATCCTGCCCCCGGACGGGGAGGACTTCATCTATCTGGTGCTGCCCATCCGCTTCAAAAACGAGTAAGGGGCGCGGAACGCCTGAAATTATACGATTCGTATAACCATGGACCAAGCGGCCGCGCAGCAGCACTCTGCCGAAAACGGCGCCAAAAATAAAACGCCGGATCTCACCGCTAAAAAACTCTCACAAAAATCCCATAAAACTTGTATTATTATACACGCAATGTACGCGCGCTACGAACAGCACGCAGGAAGGCTGATACCATGGATTCCATTCTCATCCACACCGACTTCATCAAACTGGACGCCATGCTGAAATTTGCCGGCCTGGTGGAGACCGGCGGCGAAGCCAAGCTGCTGATCCAGCAGGGCCAGGTGCAGGTAAACGGCGAAGTGTGCACCATGCGCGGCAAAAAGCTGCGGGGCGGCGACACCGTTACCCTGGCCGGGCGCACCGTCGCCGTCCGGCAGGCCCAGTGAAGCTGACGCGCCTTGCCCTGGAAAACTGGCGGAACATCCCCCATGCGCTCATTGAGCCGGAGGACGGGCTGAATGTGCTCTGCGGCGAGAACGGCCAGGGCAAAACCAACCTGCTGGAGGCCGTCTGGATGCTTACCGGGGCTAAGAGCTTCCGGGCGGCCAAGGATGCCGAGATGATCCGCCGCGGGGCGGACTTTGCCGTGCTGGACGGCGCGGCCGAGTGCGGCGGCCGGGTGCAGACCATCTACCTGACCGTGGGCGGCCCCGGCACCCAGCGCCCCGGCCGCACCGCTCGGCTGAACGGGGTGGACAAGGGCCGTGCCGCCAGCCTGGCGGGCACCTTCACCGCCGTGGTGTTTGAGCCGGACCATCTGGGCCTGATCAAGGGCAGCCCCGGCGGCCGCCGCCGCTTTCTGGATGCGGCCCTCTGCCAGCTGTACCCCGGGTATCTGGCGGCCCTGCGCCGTTACAGCCGGGTGCTGGCCCAGAAAAACGCCCTGCTCAAGCAGTACAACCGCCTGCCGGACGCCGGCGACCTGTTGGAAGTGTACGACCAGCAGCTGGCAGCCTTCGGGCAGGAGGTGACCGGCCGGCGCATCGCCTATCTGGAAGCCCTGACCCCCCTGGCCGTGGAGAACTACCGCCGCATCAGCCAGGGGCGGGAGAAACTGAACCTGGCCTACAAGGCCACGTTTGAGGGCAGCCTGCTGGAGGCCTACCGCCGTCTGCGCCCCGCGGAGCTGCGGGCGGGCTTCTGCCTGGCCGGCCCCCACCGGGAGGACCTGGAGGTTCTGCTGGACGGGCAGCCCGCCCGGGTGTACGGCAGCCAGGGCCAGCAGCGCAGCGCGGTTCTGGCCCTGAAGCTGGCCGAGGCCACCCAGGCCGAGGCCGTGACCGGCGAGCATCCGGTGATGCTGCTGGACGATGTGCTCAGCGAGCTGGACGACGCCCGCCAGAATTACCTTCTCACCCGGATGACCGGCAAGCAGGTGTTTGTGACCGCCTGCGACAGCGCTGTCTTCGGCCGCGCCGAGGGCCGGGTGTACCGGCTGGAAAACGGGGCCGTCACCCAGGCGTGACGCCCCGGATGCAAAAGGAGGCTCCATGTACTTTCACCTTGGGCAGGATTACATCCTGAACGACCGGGATGTAATCGGCATTTTTGATATGGACACCACCACCGTTTCGGCCCGCACCCGCAAATTTCTGCGCCTGGCCGAAAGCGAGGGCGCGGTCATCGACCTGGGGGGCGAGCTGCCCAAAAGCTTCATCCTCACCGATTGGCCCAGCGAGACCACGGTGTACACCAGCCCGGTCTCTTCGGTGACGCTAGGCGCCCGCGCCCGCCGCGGCATCCGCCGCAAGCGCCGGTAAATTACAATGCAATCCGCCGTTCGGCCCACGGGCCGTCGGCTTTTCCGGGCAAAGCGGAGCCACCGGCCCTGCCGGTTTCCGTGCCGCCCATCCGCAGGGCAGGGCCTGCCGCCAAAAACGCGGCCGCGGCCCCCGCAAACCATCTGCCGGTTCCCTGCCCGGCAGCAGCAAGAAGGAGGAACTTGAATGCCTGACATCGAAAACCTGGAACGGCCCCAGAACGAGCATGAGTACGACGGCAGCCAGATCCAGGTCCTGGAGGGCCTGGAGGCCGTGCGCAAACGCCCCGGCATGTACATCGGCTCCACCGGCCCCCGCGGCCTGCATCACCTGGTGTACGAGATTGTGGACAACTCCATCGACGAGGCCCTGGCCGGTTACTGCAACCACATTGAAGTGACCATCAAGAAGGACAACATCCTGGAAGTCAACGACAACGGCCGCGGCATCCCCGTGGACATCCAGCCCAAGCTGGGCATCCCCGCCGTGACGGTCGTGTTCACGGTGCTGCACGCCGGCGGCAAGTTCGGCGGCGACAACTCCGGCTACAAGGTCTCCGGCGGCCTGCACGGCGTGGGCGCTTCGGTGGTCAACGCCCTGAGCGAGTGGCTGGAGGTGCGGGTGCGCCGGGACGGCAGCGAATACCGCCAGACCTTCAAGCGCGGCGTGGCGGACGGCCCGCTGGAAAAGATCGGCCCTGCCGACACCACCGGCACCACCGTGCGCTTCAAGGCGGACCCGGAGATGTTCACCGAAACCACCGTGTATGACTACGACACCCTGCTCACCCGTCTGCGGGAAGAAGCCTTCCTGAACGCAGGCGTGCGCATCACCCTCACCGATGAGCGGCCCGACCCGAACCGGGAAGAGCCGGTGCTGAAGGAGAGTATGTGCTACGAGGGCGGCATTCGCAGCTTCGTGGAATACCTGCAGAAAAAGCGGGAGAACGAGGTGCTGCACCCTCAGGTGATCTACCTGAAGGGCCAGATTGAAAACGCCCAGGCCGAGGTGGCCATGCAGTACTCCTCCAGCTACAACGAGCTGATCCTCAGCTTTGCCAACAACGTCCACACCCCGGACGGCGGCACCCATGAGGAGGGCTTCAAGGCTGCCCTCACCCGCGCCATCAACGACTTTGGCCGCGAGAAGGGCTACCTGAAGGACAAGGACGAGAACCTCTCCGGCAACGATGTGCGCGAGGGCCTGGTCTGCGTCATCAGCGTCAAGCTCACCGAGGCCCAGTTTGAGGGCCAGACCAAGGCCAAGCTGGGCAACACCGAGATTCGCACCCTGGTGTCCGGCATGGTATACACCAAGCTGAAGGAGTTCCTGGAAGAGAACCCCGGCGTGGCCAAGGCCCTGTATGAAAAGGCCACCCAGGCCGCCCGCGCCCGCGCTGCGGCCCAGCGCGCCCGCGAGCTGGTGCGCCGCAAGAGCGCGCTGGAAACCAGCCGTATGCCCGGCAAGCTGGCCGACTGCCGCGAAAAAGACCCCTCCAAGACCGAAATTTACATCGTCGAGGGTGATTCCGCCGGCGGCAGCGCCAAGATGGGCCGCGACTCCAGCATTCAGGCCATCCTTCCCCTGTGGGGCAAGATGCTGAACGTGGAAAAGGCCCGGCTGGACAAGGTGTACGGCAACGAAAAGCTCATGCCGGTGGTCACCGCCCTGGGCTGCGGCCTGGGGGATGAGTTCGATATCTCCAAGCTGCGCTACCACAAGGTGTTCATCATGGCCGATGCCGATGTGGACGGCAGCCACATCTGCACCCTGATGCTCACCTTCTTCTTCCGCTTCATGCGGCCCCTCATCGAGGGCGGCTATGTCTACATCGCCCAGCCCCCGCTGTTCAAGCTGCAGAAGGGCCAGAACGTGAAGTATGCCTACAACGAAGCCGAAATGGCCAAGATCAGCGCCGAAATGCCCGGCGCCAAGGTGAGCCGCTACAAAGGCCTTGGTGAGATGAACCCCGAACAGCTGTGGGAAACCACCATGAACCCGGACAACCGGGTTATTGTGAAGATCACCATTGAGGACGCCGAGAAGGCCGATGAGGCCTTCACCATCCTCATGGGCGACAAGGTGGAACCCCGCCGCCAGTTCATTGAGAAGAACGCCATTTACGCCAATCTGGATGTGTGACTTTGTGAGGGCCTTGCCATGAAGATGAAACGCTGTCTTTCGCTTGCGGCGTGTGCCGCCCTGCTGGCGGCTTTGTGCGCCTGCGGCTCGGTGAGCCAGGACAAACTGGAGTCGGTCATGGACAAGTACGTGGCCGACGGCAACCCTCAGCGGGCGGCCCAGCTGGCCGAAACCTGGCTGAGCCAGCAGAAGGAAAGCGACTACAGCCACGCGTACCTCTACGAAAAGCTGGCAGACCTCTATGAGAACGACCTGAGCGCCCCCGATGAGGCGCTGGCCACCCTGCAGAAGGGCTACGAAGCCACCGGCAGCAGCAACCTGCTTGACCGGTTGATTCAAACGGCCACCGGGAATTCCCTCAATCAGCTGGCCGGGGTTTTTCCCACCAGCGAGGAGCTGGTGCTGGAGGGGCGGCCCTTCGCCCAGTGGACCGGCGAGGAGCTGCAGGCCTGGCTGCCCGTCACCGAAGACAGCTACAACGACAACGGCACCGAGGAATGGTACCGGGTCGAGTACTTCAAAAATGAGAACGTGACCATCAGCCGCGACCAGCTGAGCGGCAGCAGCACCCTGCGGGTGGAGTTCGACAATCTGGGCGGGTGGGACAATTCCTACCGGCAGGAAGGCCCGGAACCCACCCTGCCCCGGGGCATTGCCGTGGGCGATGACCTGACCGTTGTGCTGGAAAAGCTGGGGGTGCCCGAGACCATCGTTCCCTATTTGGCAGACGCCGGCAGCATCTATTTTGACGTGACCGGCAGCGAGGTATCGGTCTGGTGCAGCCAGTCGGAATACAGCAGCTGGAAATATCTCAGCATTGATTACAACAACCGGGACTATTACGGCGAACTCATGTTTGAGTTCCGTCAAAACCTCAAAACCGGCAAAAACGATCTGACCTGCTACGGCCTGCAGCACCGCGGCGTACAGGAATGACCGCCCTTCCCTGCTTATAAAAACGGGTTCCGTGTGAACCTCTCTTTTGACCAAGGAGCAAGCAATGAACGAAGATTATGTGATGATTCCCGGCAGCGGCACAAAAACCATTGTGCGCGATGTGAAGCAGGAGATCGAATCCGCCTTTCTGGATTACTCCATGTCCGTCATCGTCAGCCGTGCCCTGCCCGACGTGCGGGACGGCCTGAAGCCGGTGCACCGCCGCATTCTGTACACCATGCACGAGCGCGGCAACGACCCCCAGCATCCTTACCGCAAATCCGCCGATACGGTGGGTGCGGTGCTGGGCGCCTACCACCCCCATGGCGACGCCTCCGTTTATGACGCCATGGTGCGTCTGGCGCAGGACTTCAGTATGCGCTACCCGCTGGTGGACGGCCAGGGCAACTTCGGCAGCGTGGACGGTGACCCTCCGGCTGCCTACCGTTACACCGAGGCCCGCATGAGCAAAATGGCCTGCGAGCTGCTCACCGACATTGAGAAGGACACCATCGACTGGGACCCCAACTTTGACGAAACCAAGAAGGAGCCCCACGTTCTGCCCAGCCGGTTCCCCAACCTGCTGTGCAACGGCTCCACCGGCATTGCCGTGGGCATGGCCACCAACATTCCGCCCCACAACCTGTGCGAAGTGGTGGACGGCTGCATCGCCCTCATCGACGACCCGGAGATCGACCTGGCCGGCCTGATGGATTACATCAAGGGCCCGGATTTCCCCACCGGCGGCATCATCATGGGCCGCTCCGGCATCCGCGCCGCCTACGCCACCGGCCGCGGCAAGATCACCCTGCGGGGCCGCGCCGAAATTGAGGAAAAGAAGAACGGCCGCTACCAGATCGTCATCACCGAAATTCCCTACATGGTGAACAAGGCCCGCATGATCGAGAGCATCGCCGACCTGGTGAAGGAGAAGCGCATCGAGGGCATCTCCGACCTGAACGACGAGTCCAACCGGCATGGTATGCGGGTGGTGGTGGAGCTGAAGAAGGAAGCCAACCCCCAGGTGGTGCTGAACAACCTGTACCGCTACACCCAGCTGCAGGACACCGTGGGCGTGATTCTGCTGGCGCTGGACAACGGCGTGCCCAAGATCATGACCCTGAAAACCATGCTGCAGCGGTATGTGGAATTCCAGGATCAGGTCATCCGCCGCCGGACCCAGTTCGACCTGAAGAAGGCCCGGGAGCGCGCCCACATTCTGGAAGGCCTGAAGCGGGCCGTGGACATTGTGGACGAGGTCATCTACGCCATCCGCCACTGCGGCGGCGGGCAGGCCGAGGCCAAGGCCGCCATCATGGAGCAGTTCGGCTTTGACGATGTGCAGGCCGACGCCATCTGCAAGTTCCCTCTGGGCCGCTTGGCCGGTCTGGAGATCAAGAAAATCGAGAACGAGTTGAGCGACCTGAGCGGCAAAATCGCCGACTGGACCGCCATCCTGAACGACGACAGCCGGGTGCTGGCCATCGTGAAGAACGAGCTGACCGCCCTGAAGGAGAAGTTCGGCGACGACCGCCGCACCGAGATTGCCCATGTGTCCGGCGAGGTGGACATTGAGGATCTGATCCCCGAGGAGGAGTGCGTGTTCACCCTGACCCACGAGGGTTACATCAAGCGCCAGCCCAAGGATACCTATCAGGTGCAGCGCCGCGGCGGCCGCGGCATTTCCAGCATGGCCACCAAGGAAGAGGACTTTGTGGAGGAGCTGTTCATCGGTTCCACCCACGACCATATGCTGTTTGTCACCAACACGGGCCGGGTGTTCCGCCTGAAGGGCTACCAGATCTACGAGGGCAGCCGCACCAGCAAGGGCACCAACATCGTGAACCTGCTGCAGCTGCAGGAGGGTGAGAAGATCACCACCATGCTGCGTCAGCCGGACGGCAGCCAGGACGGCTACCTGACCATGATCACCAAAAACGGCCTCATCAAGCGCACCGCCCTGGCCGAGTATGCCAACATCCGCCGCGGCGGCCTGAATGCGGTGAGCCTGTACGAGGGCGACGCCCTGGCCTGGACCCACATCACCAGCGGCGAGGACGAACTGGTGCTGGCCACCCACGACGGCCAGGCCATCCGCTTTGCCGAGAGCGATGCCCGCAGCGTGGGCCGCACCAGCCATGGCGTGCGCGCCATCAATCTGGCCGAGGGCGACTATGTGGTGGGCGCCGGCGTGGCCCGCGAGGACGCCACGGTGTTCACCGTGACCGAGGGCGGCAAGGGCCGCCGCAGCCAGCTGAGTGACTACCGCCTGCAGAGCCGCGGCGGCAAGGGCATCCGCAACTACGCCCAGGGCGGCGTGGCCGGCGTGAAGATCCTGGACGACGACGACGATGTGATCCTCATCAGCCAGGAGGGCATCCTGATCCGGATGCACGCGGCGGACATCAACGTGCAGAGCCGTTACGGCAGCGGCGTGCGGGTCATGCGCCTGGCCGAGAGCGACCGGGTGGTTACCGTGGCCCGCAGCGAGCGGGACGAGGAGAACGCCCAGGCCCCCATCGAGCAGCCGGATGCGGCGGAGCCTGTGACCGAATCGGACGAGGAGTAATCGCCTTTCCCCTTGCGCGGCAGAGCGTTTCGTACTATACTCGGAACGGGCCGCCTGTGGGAAAGCAGCCCGAACCGGAACGCAATTCATGCGGCAGCCCCGCGGCCGCCGCCAACCAAGACCGCTTTGCGGCAGAAAAGGAAAACGCTATGCTGAATGTGGGCATTAAGGGCCAGGCCGAGTGCCTGGTAACAGAAAAGAACACCGCCGCCACCATGGGCAGCGGCGCGCTGCAGGTGTACGCCACCCCCGCCATGATCGCGCTGGTGGAGAAGGCTGCTTGGGAGAGCGTGCAGCCCTATCTGGAAGAGGGCTGCGGCACCGTGGGCACCGAGCTGCGGGTGAAGCATCTGGCCGCCACCCCCGTGGGCCTGATTGTGACCGCCCGCACCGAGCTGATTGCCGTGGAAGGCCGCAAGCTGGTGTTCAAGGTGGAAGTGTTTGACCAGACCGGCAAGATCGGCGAGGGCGAGCACGAGCGCTTCATCGTGGCCAACGAGAAGTTCTTCGCCAAGGCGCAGGCCAAGAAGAACCAGTAAGCGCCCGCCAAATTCAATCGCGCATGAAAAAAGCCGAAGGAACCCTGGGTTCCTTCGGCTTTTTGCTTTGCGGTTTTTGCGGCCGGAATCGGCGGATGAAACTGGCTGCCGCCTGTGCGGTTCCGGCGAGGGCCAAGCCGCAGGCGGAACGGGCGGCCCGGCGCTTACAGCTTCCCGGCGGCGCGCAAGGCCTGCACCTTCAGCAGGCCGGCCACGGTTTTGCCGTCCCGAATGCGGCCGTCCAGCACCATGGCCAGCGCCTCGGCAAAGGGGACTTTTTCCGGGGTGAGAAATTCCCCTTCGTCCAGATGCATGGGCACTGGATGCAGCCCGGTGGCCAGCCAGGTATAGATCACCTCGCTGCAATAGCCCACCGTGGGGTAAAAGGGCTGAAGATCCACAAAGCGGTCGGCGGTCAGGCCGCACTCCTCGGCCAGCTCCCGCTTGGCGGCTTCAAAGGGTTCCTCCCCCGGCTCCAGCTTCCCGGCGGGCAGCTCCCACAGCTCCTGCCCCAGGGCGTAGCGGTACTGGCGCACCAGATACACCTCGTCCTGCCCGGTGAGGGCCAGCACGCTGGCCCCGCCGTGGTGGTGCACCACCTCCCGGGGGGCGGTGGTGCCGTCCTCCAGCCGCACCTGGTCCAGCGTGACGGTAAAGATGTGCCCGGTGAACTGGGTCTCGCTGGAAAGCATCTGTTCAAAATGGCCCATGAGGGTTCCCTCCTGATTTCAAGTTCCTTCGGCAGCGGCGCGGCTGCCTGCAAAAAGTGGGCCGCCCCCCGGCGGAGCTTCCGTCCGCGCATCCGCTGGTTCAGTTGGTCTTTTGGGCCGGTTCCGGGGCCGATTTGCCGGAAGGCTCGGCAGAAGATTCAGGGCTGTCCTTCGTGACCTTCACCTTCACCACCCGGCGCTCTTCGGCTTTGACCACGGCAAAGCACAGCCCGCCCCAGTGTACGGTTACGGCCTCGCCCGGCTCGGGAAAGCGGCCCAGCCGTTCGGTGATCAGCCCGGCCACGGTGCCGAACTCCTCTCCTTCTTCCAGAGGCGGCAGCTCCATTTCAAAGGCGTCGAACACGTCCTTCAAATCCAGCGCGCCGTCCACCAGATAGCCGCCTTCCACGGGGGCCAGCTCTTCGTCCTCCTGGTCGTACTCGTCCTGAATGCTGCCCACAATCTCCTCCAGCACGTCCTCCATGGTCACAAGCCCGGCGGTGCCGCCGTATTCGTCCACCACCACGGCCATCATGGTGTGGCGGCGGCGGAAGTCCAGCAAAAGCCGCTGGGCGGGGCAGCTTTCCGGCACGAACATGGCCGGGCGCATCAGCTCCCGCACGGGCAGGTGGGCCTCCTCGGGGCGGCGCATCAGCACCAGCAGGTCCTTCACATAGAGAATGCCCACAATCTCATCCACGGTTTTGCGGTAGACGGGCATTCGGCTGCATCCGCTGGCCAGGGCGGTTTCCACGGCCTCCCGGCAGGGCATATTTTCCTCCAGGGCGGTCATGTCGGTGCGGTGGGTCATGATGTGCCCGGCGGTCACGTCCGCCAGTTCCACTACGCTGCTGATCATTTCGGCCTGGTCATCGTCGATGACCTCCTGCTCACCCGCATCGTCCACCAGATCCAGCAGCTGTTCCTCGGTGACGGCCTCCTGATTGCCCAGCCCTCCCAGCCGGTTGGCCAGGGCGGAGAGCCAGCCGGGCAGGCGCGCGCCCTTTTTGGCGGCGGCCCAGCCCAGAATCAGAAAAACAAGTGCGCTGACAATGCAGCAGGCGGCGTAGGGTGCAATGCGGCTTAAAAGGCCGTCCGGGTCCATGGTGAAGTTCCTCCTTGCAAATGGCCCGGGCCGATAAAACAGCCCGGAAAATGGTTAAAATACTACAATTAGCATTATAGACAAAGGGCGGTGCGGTGTCAAATGCGGGCGAATGCCCCAAAACGCCCCCCGGCAGCGCGCCGGCCCGGGGCCAAAGCCGCCTGCCGCCTCTGGCCCCGATGAGCCGAAAAGACATCCCACCTCTTTTTGCCATCCGCGCCCAAATGGCCGGACGAATGCCCCAAAAAGAAAAACGATGAAACATTTCTCCTTTTCTTTTGGTAAAAAAGAAAAAAATTCATTCAGAAAACCGCCGGTATCGGTTTACTTTATTCAGCACATTTGATAAAATAAGCGTGAGGCAGGATCTCGCAAAGGCCATACTGCGCCCAGTTGACGAAATGGCGTTTGCCGCAGGAGTGATGCCCCGGCGCAAGGGTCCTGTAAAAATAGTAATGGAGGAAGAAACATGCCTAGAGCAAAACAGTCTATGGATGGCAATACCGCTGCGGCGCACGTAGCATATGCGTTCACCGAAGTGGCTGCCATTTACCCCATCACCCCGTCCAGCCCCATGGCCGATACCGTTGACCAGTGGTCCGCCGCCGGTTTGAAGAACGTGTTCGGCAACACCGTCAAGGTGATGGAAATGCAGTCGGAAGCCGGCGCTGCCGGTACCGTTCACGGCTCTCTGGCCGCCGGTGCCATCACCACCACCTTCACCGCCTCTCAGGGCCTGCTGCTGATGATCCCCAATATGTACAAGATCGCAGCCGAGCAGCTGCCCTGCGTGTTTGACGTGTCTGCCCGTACCGTCGCCACCCAGTCTCTGAACATTTTCGGTGACCACAGCGACGTTTACGCCTGCCGTCAGACCGGTTTCGCCATGCTGGCCGAGACCAACCCCCAGGAAGTGATGGATCTGTCCCCCGTGGCCCACCTGTGCGCCATTGAGGGTAAGGTTCCCTTCCTGAACTTCTTCGACGGCTTCCGTACCTCTCACGAGATCCAGAAGATCGAGAAGTGGGATTACGCCGATCTGGCCGAGATGGTGAACATGGACGCTGTGAAGGCGTTCCGTGAGCACGCGCTGAACCCCGAGCATCCCACCATGCGCGGCAGCCATGAGAACGGCGACGTGTTCTTCCAGCATCGTGAGGCCTGCAACTCCGCCTACGAGGCTCTGCCTGCCGTGGTTGAGAAGTACATGGCCAAGATCAACGCCAAACTGGGCACCAACTACGATCTGTTCAACTACTACGGCGCTGAGGATGCAGACCGCGTGATCATCGCCATGGGTTCCATCTGCGACGTGGCCGAGGAAGTCATCGACTACCTGACCGCCAAGGGTGAGAAGGTCGGCCTGATCAAGGTTCGCCTGTACCGTCCCTGGGTTTCCAGCGCTCTGCTGAAGGTTCTGCCCAAGACCGCCAAGAAGGTGGCCGTGCTGGACCGCACCAAGGAGCCCGGCAGCCTGGGCGAGCCTCTGTACCTGGATGTGGCCGCTACCCTGCGTGAGGCTGGTCTGAACGACGTGATCCTCACCGGCGGCCGCTATGGTCTGGGTAGCAAGGACACTCCGCCTTCCTCCGTGTTCGCTGTCTACACCGAGCTGGCGAAGGACGCCCCCAAGGCCCGCTTCACCATCGGCATTGTGGATGACGTGACCGGCCTGAGCCTGCCCGAGGTCAAGCCCGCCCCCATCACCAGCGCCCCCGGCACCAAAGAGTGCAAGTTCTGGGGCCTGGGCGGCGATGGCACCGTGGGCGCCAACAAGAACTCCACCAAGATCATCGGCGACCACACCGACAAATACATTCAGGCGTACTTCCAGTACGACTCCAAGAAGACCGGCGGCGTGACCATCAGCCACCTGCGCTTCGGCGACAAGCCCATCCGCAGCCCCTACTACATCAACCAGGCGGACTTTGTGGCCTGCCACAACCCCAGCTACGTGGTCAAGGGCTTCAAGATGGTGCAGGACGTGAAGCCCGGCGGCGTGTTCATGATCAACTGCCAGTGGACCGATGAGGAACTGGACAAGCATATGCCCGCCGAGAGCAAGAAGTACATCGCGGACAACAACATCCAGCTGTACACCGTCAACGCCATTGACAAGGCCATCGAGATCGGCATGGGCAAGCGCACCAACACCATTCTGCAGTCTGCCTTCTTCAAGCTGGCCGACGTGATGCCCATCGATGACGCTGTGGCCTACATGAAGGCCGCCGCCAAGAAGAGCTACGGCAAGAAGGGCGATGCGGTGGTCCAGATGAACTGGAACGCCATCGACGCCGGCCTGGATGCCATCCACAAGGTGGAGATTCCTGCCAGCTGGTCCAACCCTGTGCCCGATGCGCCCGCCGCTGAGCTGACCGGCCGTCCCGAGACCGTGAAGATGGTCCGCGACCTGCTGGAGCCCATCAGCAAGATGGACGGCGACAGCCTGCCTGTTTCCGCCTTTGCCCACAACCCCGACGGCCAGTTCGAGCAGGGTGCTTCCGCTTACGAGAAGCGCGGCACTGCCGTGACCGTGCCCGAGTGGAACGCTGAGAAGTGCATCCAGTGCAACATGTGTGCTTTCGTGTGCTCTCACGCCACCATCCGTCCCTTCTGCCTGACCGAGGCCGAAGTGGCCGCTGCGCCCGCCTCCATCAAGGTGGCCGACACCAAGCCCAAGGCCGGTGAGTACAAGTTCACCATGACCGTCTCTCCGCTGGACTGCATGGGCTGCGGCGAGTGCGTCACCGTCTGCCCCACTGCCGCCATCGAGATGAAGGCGCAGGAGAGCCAGGCCGATCAGCAGCCCGTGTTCGACTACTGCGTCGAGAACGTGCGCAAGAAGCCCGGTATGCCGGCTGACACCACCGTGAAGGGCTCTCAGTTCAACCAGCCCCTGCTGGAGTTCTCCGGCAGCTGCGCCGGCTGCGCCGAGACCAGCTACGCCCGCCTGATCACCCAGCTGTTCGGCGAGCATATGTACATCTCCAACGCCACCGGCTGCTCCTCCATCTGGGGCGGTCCCGCTGCCACCTCTCCCTACACCGTCAACAAGGAGAGCGGCCACGGTCCCGCTTGGGCCAACAGCCTGTTTGAGGACAACGCTGAGCACGGCTTTGGTATGTACCTGGGCCAGAAGGTCATTCGTGACAACACCATCGCCAAGATCGAGGCCCTGAAGGCTGCCAAGCCTGAGCTGGCCGAGGTCATTGATGCGTTCCTGGCCACCAAGAACTCCACCAAGGAGAACACCCCCGCCGCCGAGGCCCTGATTGCCGCTCTGGAGAAGGACGGCAGCGCCGAGGCCAAGGAGATCCTGGAGAACAAGCAGTTCCTGGCCAAGAAGAGCGTTTGGATCTTCGGTGGTGACGGCTGGGCCTACGACATCGGCTTCGGCGGTCTGGACCATGTGCTGGCCTCCGGTGAGGATGTCAACGTGATGGTCTTTGACACCGAGATGTACTCCAACACCGGCGGACAGGCTTCCAAGGCCTCCAACATCGGCGAGGTCTGCCAGTTCGCAGCCGCCGGTAAGGAGATCGGCAAGAAGAGCCTGGCGGAGATCGCCATGAGCTACGGTTACGTGTATGTGGCACAGATCGCTCTGGGCGCCAACCCCGCTCAGGCCGTGAAGGCCATTGCCGAGGCCGAGGCTTACCCCGGTCCCTCTCTGATCATCGGCTACGCTCCCTGCGAGCTGCACGGTGTGAAGGGCGGCATGACCAACTGCCAGAACGAGATGAAGAAGGCTGTGGCTGCCGGTTACTGGAACCTGTTCCAGTTCAACCCCGCCAACAAGGCCTCCGGCAAGAACCCCTTCACCCTGGTTTCCAAGCCCGGCGATGGTTCTTACCAGACCTTCCTGGCCAACGAGACTCGTTACAGCCGCCTGAAGATCGCCTTCCCCGAGCGTGCTGAGCAGCTGTTCGCCAAGGCCGATGAGACCGCGGCCGCCCGTTACGAGCACCTGACCCGTCTGGTGGACCTGTACAAGTAATTTGTGCGGGGTTCCGCTTCGGGCAAGCCTGAGCGTATCAAGCGTATAACGTAAATCCGCCCCCTGTGTTCTGCACAGGGGGCGGATTTTTTTGCGCGGGGTGCGGCCCGGCCGTTTTTAAGGGGCGCGGCTCGGCTGCCCTTGCGCCTTTGCAGCCGCCGTGTTACAATGGAAATAAGAGGAAAAAAGTGCTTACTAAGGCGAAAAAATAGCGAAAACTGCCGAAACCGAACAAGCAAAAGAGAGGACTTCCCATGAAAGAACGCCTACGCCCCCTGACCGAGGGCCTTGCCTACGATTTGCTGGGCGGCACGCTGTACAGCCTGGGCTATTATACCTTTGCCACAAACGGCGGCTTTGCCACCGGGGGCGTTTCCGGCCTGGCGCTGATGATCAACTACTTCACCCACCTGCCCATGGGTGCGCTCACCGTGGCCATGAACCTGCCCATTGTGCTGCTTACCTTCCGCAGCCTGGGCAAAAAGTTTTTGCTGCGCAGCCTGCGCTCGCTGCTCATCATCACTCTGATCATGGACGGCATCATGCCCCATTTCCCTGTGTACAGCGGCGACCCGCTGCTGGCCTGCCTGTTCACCGGCCTGCTGGTGGGGGCCGGTATGGGGCTGATCTACACCCAGGGCTCCTCCACCGGCGGCGCTGACTTTGTGGTGATGGCCGTGCGCAAGGCCCGCCCCTACCTGAGCCTGGGGCAGATTACCGCGGTGATGGATGCGGTCGTCATTCTGGCGGGCTGGCCAGTGTACGGCAGCCCGGACGCGGTGCTGTACGGCCTGGTGTTTACCTTCGTTTCCACCTTTGCCATGGACTATGTGGTGAACGGTGCGGCGGGCGGCAAAATGGCGCTGGTGGTCACCCGCAGCGGTGCGGCCACGGCCAGGGCCATCAGCGACGAGGTGGGCCGCGGCGCCACGCTGATGCCTGGCAAGGGCAGCTACACCGGGCGGGATATGGACGTGCTGCTGTGCGCCTGCGGCAAGATGGAGATTGCACGGGTGCGGCGCATTGCGCATCAGATGGACCCCCACGCCATGGTGATGATATGCGATGCCGCCGAGGTGGTGGGCGAGGGCTTTACCCTGCCCGAGGACGCAAACTGAGGCAGCCCTCCCCATAACACACCCCAAAAATTCCACAAAAAGCCGGTGCCGCTGCATTCAAAATGCCGCTGCGGCCGAGTGGCCGGATAAATCCAAAAAAGCTGCGTGCAGAACAGCCACCCCCAAAAAAAGGCGGCGCTGTTCCGCACGCAGCTGTTTCTCTTGTGCTGTTTCAGGCTCTGTGCTGCGGCCGATCGTGCGCCTGCTCGGCGCGCGTTACTTCAGCAGGTACTCCACCAGATACTCCATCTGCCCCACGGTTTTCACGTCAATCAGGTCCTCGTCCGAGATCACCGCGCCGAAGGTGTCCTCAATGGCCAGGGCCAGGCCCACCTTGTCGAAGGAATCCACCCCCAGCTCGGCAAAGTCCGCCTCCGGTGTCAGCTGTGCCGCGGGGCGGCCCAGCTGGTCGGCGCACAGGGCCAGAAACGCCCCGTGGGTGAAGGGCTGCACCGGCTGCTTCTCCTGCTCCGGTTCCGGGGCGCTGCACCGGGCGAACACGGCGCACAGGCTGCGCATCTGCCGGGCCAGGGCCGGGGTGTCAAAGCCTTCTTCGGCCCGCCACTGCCAGTTGCCGGTGCCGGTGCCGGGCGCGTTGATCCGCGCTTCGGGCCCCAGCTCCAGCCAGTCTGCCATGGGGATGACGGTGAGCCGGGCCACGCTGCCCAGCGCCGCACGGATCACCCCGCGCACATAGCCCTCTTCTTTGTTCAGGCCCAGCATGGCCTTGGCCTTGGCCAGCTCGCCCGGATTGGCGGTGGCCAGCCAGTCCTTCAAGGTGGTGTTGTCGTGGGTGCCGGGGTACACCACGCAGTTGGGAATGTGGTTGTGGGGCAGATACTCGCTGTCACAGCCGGGGTCAAAGGCAAATTGCAGCACCTTCATGCCGGGCAGGCCGCTGTCGGCCAGAAGCCGGCGCACGCTGTCAAACAACAGGCCCAGATTCTCGGCCACGATGGGCAGCTCGCCCAGGGCATCCTCCAGTGCGCGGAACAGCGCCATGCCGGGGCCTTGCTCCCACTTGCCCTCCCGGGCGGTGGTGGCGTCGGCAGGGATGGCCCAGTAGGTGTCAAAGGCACGGAAGTGGTCGATGCGCAGCAGGTCGTACAGGCCCAGCGCGTGGCGCACCCGGCCAATCCACCAGGCGTAGCCGGTTTTGGCCTGGGCGTTCCAGTCATACAGGGGGTTGCCCCACAGCTGGCCGTCGGCGCTGAAATAGTCCGGCGGGCAGCCCGCCACCCGGCGGGGGCGGCCCTCGCCGTCCACCTCAAACAGGCTGCCGCCCGCCCAGGCATCGGCCGAGTCGGCCGAGACGTAGATGGGAATGTCGCCGAAGATCTTCACGCCCCGCTGGTTGGCGTAGGCCTTCAGGGCCTGCCACTGGCGGCTGAACTGGAACTGCACAAAGGCCCAGAAGCCCATCTCATCGGCGGCCCGCTCCTTCAGGGCGGCCAGAGCCTCGGGCTGGCGGGTGCGCAGGGGCTTGGGCCACTCCAGCCAGTGGGCCATGTGGTTCTCCTCTTTGGCGGCCATGTACAGGCAGTAGTCCTCCAGCCAGCTGTCGTTCAAAAAGACGAAGCGGTAGTATTCGTCCGAGTAGGGCGTTTCGCAGCCGGGCACCGGGCGCTGGCGCTTCCACACCGCGTAGGCGGCCCGCAGCAGGGCAAAACGGCCGCGGTACAGCGCGGCATAGTCCACCCGGCCGGGGTCGGCGCCGAAGTCGGTGCGGCCGATCAGGTCGTGGGTGAGCAGCCCTTCGTTCACCAGCCGGTCCAGGTCAATAAAATAGGGGTTGCCCGCAAAGGCCGAGCAGCTCTGATAGGGGCTGTCGCCATAGCCGGTGGGGCCCAGCGGCAGCACCTGCCACACGGTCTGCCCCGCCTGGGCCAGAAAATCCACAAAACGGTAGGCTTCCCGGCCGAAACAGCCGATGCCATAGGGCCCCGGCAGGCTGGAAACGGGCATAAGTACGCCGACGGCGCGGTTGGTCAGGGTGGGCATAGAGGTTCCTCCTTTGGGTGGGCCGTGTGCGCCGGAAGAAAAAGCGGCGGTGCGGCCGGCGTTCCGTGGAATGCAGACGGATCTTGAAAAAAGCGGCTCAGCCGGCAAAGGCTGCCGCAAAGGCGGCTTTTGGTTCCGGGCGGGTGCGCAGGGCTTCGCGGGCGGCCTCGGGCACGGCGGCGGCCGCAAGACACTCGCCGCTGGTAATGCGCTCGGCCGCAAGGCCGCCTGCCCCGGCGCCCGCCCCGGTGATGGGGGCCAGCCCGGCGGCGGAGAGGGCGCTGCGCCCGGCCGCGCTGGTGTACAGCCACAGCAGGGCTGCCTCGCCCTGGGCGGCGTCTCCGTTTGTGGGAATGGCCGCCCAGGCCCCGGTGCCCGCAGTGGGCCAGGCCAGCAGCTGCTGGGTGGTGGGGGTGCCGTTCGCGGCGGTCAGGGGCATTTTACAGGGCAGAAGCACCGGGTCGGCCAGCTGGGCGGCCTGTACGCTGCCAGCCCGGGCAAACAGCGCGGTGCCCCCGGCCACCGCACCCACGCCCTGCCCGGGGGCGGTGTGGGCGGCTTCCAGTTCCAGCAGGTCATACACGGCCCCGGCTGCCTGCGAAAGGCTGCCCCCGGCGGCCGCTGCGGGGCTGTACAGGGCGATGTCCCCTTCCTCTCCGGCGGGGGCGAACACCCCGCTCAGCCCCTCCAGCTGGGCGGGACGGCTTTCGGGCAGGGTCACGGCCTTGCCGTTCAGGGTCACGCGGCGGGCCGAGGGCTGGGCCAGCCAGTCCTCCACGGCGGCGGCAAAGGCCGTCCATTCCTTCCAGCTGGCCTGGCGCAGATCCTCCGGATCAAACTCGCTGCCCAGCAGGGCGGTGAGGGTGCTCTTCTCGGCCCAGTAACCCCAGGCTGCGCCCCCAAGGGGCACCGCGTCGTTCTGGGCGGTGAGCTTCTGGGCCGCCAGCAGGTCGGGCAGCAGGGTCAGATTCTCAGGCTCCTGCCAGCCCTGGCCGTCCTTCGGCGGGGCCGCCAGCAGCGCCAGATCCGCTTTGTCGGCCGTGTCGGCCGGTTCAATGGTCACGCCTCGGGCCTGGCCGTAGGCGTCAAACGCCGTGCGCGCTCCCGCCAGCTCTTCGTCCAGCCACAGGCGCAGGGTGCCGCCCCGGGCCTGCGCTGCGGCATCCGTGTCCGGCTGAGGGCTGGCGGTGGGGGCGGCCGGGGTCAGGCTCAGGCTGCCGCAGGCAGCAAACAGGCACAGCGCCCCGGCGGCAGCAAGGGCAGCGGCTTTGCGTAGGTGGTTCATGGGGGCCTCCTCGTATCTGGCGGGCGGCGCACACCGCCCGAAAAAATCACAGGGCAGCCCGCGCGGCAGTGTGCGGGCCGTGGCTTTATTATACAATATTACGGGACGTTTTTCCATGACGCAGCCCGGCCGAAAAAATAGCCGGAAGGCGGCGGTTTGTGTTATAATAAATCACTGCCGGAACATGGTGCGCCCCTGCACCGCCCTTCGGAACATTCACCGGGCCGGTGCGGCCCGTCCGATACATCAATTGAGGTAACAGCCATGGAACAAACCAATCATCCCGAAACCCGCCGCCTGTACGACGACAACGCCTACCTGAACCGCTTTACTGCCAACGTGCTGGCCTGCACCCCTGCCAAAAAGCAGGGCCGGTTTGAGGTGGTGCTGGACCAGACCGCCTTCTTCCCCGAGGGCGGCGGCCAGCCGGCCGACCGGGGCACCCTGGGCGGGGCCAATGTGCTGGACGTGCAGACCAGGCAGGGGGTCATCACCCACCTGACCGATGCGCCCCTGGAGGCCGGCAGCGCCGTGGAGGGCGTGCTGGACATGGAGCACCGGCTGGACAGTATGCAGCAGCACTCCGGCGAGCACATCCTCAGCGGCATCCTGCACCGGATGTTCGGCTGTGAGAATGTGGGCTTCCACATCGGCCAGGAGGAGACCACCCTGGACACCAGCCTGCCCATCCCCCCCGAGGGGCTGGCCGCCGCCGAGGCCGAGGCCAACCGCATCGTCTGGGCCGACCTGCCGGTGCAGGCCGAGTACCCCGCCCCCGAGGTGCTGGCCACCCTCACCTACCGCAGCAAAAAAGCCATTGACGGCGCGGTGCGCATCGTCACCATTCCCGGGGCGGACTGCTGCGCCTGCTGCGGCACCCACGTGGAGCGCACCGGCCAGATCGGCCAGATCAAGGTGATGGGCGCCATGAACTACAAAGGCGGCACCCGCATTACCCTGGCCTGCGGCGGCCGCGCCCTGACGGCGTTCAGCCGAATGCTGGAGGAGCAGGCGAAGCTGCGGGCACAGTTCAGCGCCAAAAACGGCCAGCTGGCCGCCGCCGCCCAGCGCCAGGCCGACGAACTGGCCGCCCAGAAGGCACGGGCCGCCCAGCTGGAGCAGCAGGTGTTTGCCTACACCGCCGCCCAGGTGCAGGAAGGCGACCAGCCGGTGCTGTTTGTGCGCGACCTCTCCGGCGACAGCCTGCGCCGGCTGTGCCTGGCCCTCAGCGAGCACACCCACCGCCCCTGCGCGGTGTTTACCCAGGGCGGGCAAGGCTATGCCTACTGCCTGGCCTGGAACGGCGGCGACGCCCGCGTGCTGGCCAAGGCCATGAACGCCGCCCTGAACGGCCGCGGCGGCGGCAAGCCCGAGCTGTGCAGCGGCAGCGTGGCCGAGACCGATCTGGACAAGGTGACCGCCTTCTTCCAGGAACAGGAGCAGGCGGGCAACATCTGAACGACGGACAAACAATACAGGAGGAACACCCCCATGCGGATGCGCTACAAACCCTACGCCCGGCCGGAGCTGCTGGCCTGCGATTACCATGCCCATGAGCCGCTGGCCAACAAAGGCCGCTGGGCCAGCCAGTTTGCCCGGCCCCGGCAGCCCATTCATCTGGAGCTGGGCTGCGGCAAAGGCGGATTTCTGGCCCGGCTGGCCCTGACCCACCCCGAGAACAACTACCTGGGCATCGACATCACCGATAAGGTGCTGATTCTGGCCAAGCGGAACATCGAGCGGCTGTATGCCGCCGAAAACCGCACGCCGGACAACGTGATGATCATGTCGCTGGACATTGAGCGGATTCTCAACGCCTTTGACGAGACCGACAAGGTGCAGCGCATTTACATCAACTTCTGCAACCCCTGGAACAAAAAGGCCGGCCACAAAAAGCACCGGCTGACCTACCCCCGCCAGCTGCTGCTGTACCGCACCTTCCTGGAGGACGGGGGCGAGATCTACTTCAAGACCGACGACGACAGCCTGTTTGAGGACAGCCTGCGCTACTTCCCCGCCGCGGGCTTCGAGATCACCTGGATGACCCGGGACCTGCACGCGGATGAGCCGGCCTGGAACATCCGCACCGAGCACGAGGCCATGTACACCGCCGAGGGCATTCCCACCAAGGCACTCATCGCCCGCAAGGCGTTTTTGAGCGACGAGGATGCCGCCGTCTGCGCCAAGTACGACAAGCTGGTGGATAAGGCCGACGCGGAACCGAAACGCTGAGCCATTCGGGGCTTCCCTTTCCAAGGGAGGCCTTTTTGTTTATAAAACTGGGCAAAACGGCAAAAAAAGCGTGCGTTTTGACGGACGCTTTCCACAAAGTGCGGCTTGTATGCACGAAGAGCAAAATGCTATAATAAATAGAATTGGAAACGAGGGAAAAAAGACGGAACGCCGCTTTTTGGCATGGCGGTGCAGCAAGGAGAATGCAAGGATCCATGAAAGAATACACCGTGAACGAGTTGGGCAGTGTACTGGCCTGCCTGAACGAACTGTACGATAGGGTGAAGGTGGTGGAACCTGACACCGGCTGTCTGTGCGATGCAGAAAACGGCTTTGCCGCCACCAGCTGCACCTGCAACGACGAGGGCCGCTGCCTGAACTGTGTTGGCTATCAGGCGGTGCAGCACAATGCCCCTACCTTCAAACTGCAGAGCGAGAACGAGCAGGCCTATGCGGTTACCGCCATTCCCTTCCGGCTGGAAGATCGCACCCTGGTGCTGGAAACCTGGGTGAACATCACCGGCCAGGCGGCCGACTGGGGCCATCAGGCGGATGCGATGATGCGTCTGGTGGACCAGGAACAATCCTATCAGGTGCGGGATTTCCTCACCGGCGTGTACAACCGCCAGTATGTGGAGGGCTACTTTGCCCCCCGCCTGCCCCAGATGCGCAAGGACGGCAAAACCGTTCTGGCCGTTGTGGTGGACGTGCGGCATTTTAAGGAGCTGGGTGCCCGTTACGGTGCCGGCGTGGCCGATCAGGTGCTGTGCTACGTGCCCAACTGGTTCCGCCGCTGCAACATGACCGACCGGTTCGTGGCCCGCTTCCACAGCGATCAGTTCCTGCTGGTGAGCTTTGTGCAGGGCGAAACGCTGGAAAAGATACGCCGGGAAGCCAAGGATATGTACGATGAGATCGGCGGCAGCTGCGTGTGCGGCGCGCTGAACAACAAGCGGGTGCCCGTGCAGCTGGCCATGGCTGCCGCCGACCTGAACGAGACCGCGAACGGCACCTGGAACGAGCTGAAGGAGCTGCTGTTTGCCCGCCTGGCCGAGGCCAAGCAGGCCGACGACGAGCAGGTACACTGAAAACCGTAAAAGCGCAATGCCCCTGCGGGCGTATGACCGAATGCAGATTTGGCCATACTGCCCGCAGGGGCATTTTTTGTGCCCTTCACAGGAATTTGCGGGAGGCGAACGGCATGACGAACGAAACCGAAAACATGGCGCTGCTGCAGGAGGTGGCGCGGGGCACCGAGATGGGAAAAAACACACTGGAGCAGATGCTGCCCCTCACGGAGGACCGGCTTTTGCGGGCCGAGCTGCTGGAGGAGCAGCGGGGTTACCGAAGCCTCAACCAGCGGGCCCATACTGCCATTGCGGCCCTTGGGGGCGAAGCGGAGGGCGCGGGAAGCCTGGAAAAGCTGGGGGCAAAGATGGGGATTCTCAGCCGCACGCTGGGCGGCCGCTCCACCCAAAAACTGGCGCAGATGCTGGTGGAGGGCACCAGCGCGGGCATTACCGCCTGCGTGCAGGCCCAGAACAGCGCCCCGAACGCCAGCGCGGGCGCAAGGCAGCTCTCGGACGAGCTGCTGGAATTCCAGCGGGAGAACCTGCAAAGCCTGGAACGCTTTTTGTGAGGCAGCGCCCTTGGTTTCCCCTCGCGGGGAAGGCTTTTTTGATGTTTCTGAATTTCTTCGCGGAGAAAAAACACCCGCCCCCGATGCCTGACGGCACCGGGGGCGGGTGTTCGGGAAAAGGACGGGCCTGGGGGCAGCCCGTTAAAAACCAGGGGCGGTTCCGGCATTTCTGCCGGCCTGCTCTCCGGCAAGGAAAGGCTGCGCTGCGGCAAAAGCTCAGGCCACAGGCACGTTCTTGGTGGCGATGATGTCCACACCGGTACCGGCGGCATCCTTCAGCACCACCTGGCCAATGGTGACCGGGGCGGGAATCTCCACGTCCTTCAGGGCCTTAACGCAGTCAAAAATGCGGCCCTTGGGAATGTCGCTGGCGGTTTTGACCGAAGCCATGGCCAGCTTGCCGCCCGTCACGCGCACCGTGCTGGTGACAATGCGGGTGGGGTTGGTGACCTCTTTGCGGGCGTATGCATCGCCCCGGGGGCAGGTGTTGCCGGTTACGCTCACCACTTCCCCGTTTTCCATCTCCACGCTGATGGGGCAGCCCATGGGGCACCCGATGCAGATCAGATCAATCTTTTCCATGGTTTACGCCTCCTCCAGGGTCACGGTGATGTGGTCCGCTTCCGGATGGTCCAGCAGCAGCTGGGCCTTCAGCTGAACGGTCTCCATCTCACCGGGGGCCAGCACGGGCCGCTTGCGGCTGAAGATGCAGGTGTCGCCCGCATACACGGCCACTTTTTTGTTCTTGTACACATTGCCCACGCGGAAGCGCAGGGTGACCAGGCCATCGGCGCAGTCCGGCCGGACGGCCACGGGTACGGTGTAGCGCACACCGTTCTCGCACTTCACAGGCAGGGTGCGGGCGGTCTCGTCCTTGCAGCCCGCCTGAATGTACTTGGCGGCGTGGCGGCCGGCGGCGCCGGCCTCTTCGGAAACATAGTCCACCAGGTCATGCACGTGCAGCACGTTGCCGGCGGCAAACACGCCGGGAATGCTGGTTTCCAGGCTCTCGTTCACGGCGGGACCGTTGGTCACGGGGTTCAGCTCCACACCGGCGGCGCGGCTCAGCTCGTTTTCGGGGATCAGGCCGCAGCTCAGCAGCAGGGTGTCGCAGTCGTAGTGCTCCTCAGTGCCGGGCACCGGCCTGCCGTTCTCCACGCGGGCCAGGGTAATGCCCTCCACCCGCTCTTTGCCCTCAATGTCCACCACGGTGTGGCTCAGCTTCAGGGGAATGCCGTAGTCGTCCAGGCACTGGACGATGTTCCGCTTCAGGCCGCCGGAGTAGGGCATCAGCTCGGCAACCACCTGCACCTGCGCGCCCTCCAGGGTCATGCGGCGGGCCATGATCAGGCCGATGTCGCCGGAGCCCAGGATGACCACCTTGCGGCCGGGCATATAGCCCTCCATGTTCACCAGGCGCTGGGCGGTGCCGGCGGTGAAGATGCCGGCGGGCCGGTAGCCGGGAATGTTCAGCGCGCCGCGGGGCCGCTCGCGGCAGCCCATGGCCAGAATCACGGCCTTGGGGTGCAGCTGGAACAGGCCGTCCTCCCGGTTCATGGCAGTGACGGTTTTATCCGCCGCCAGATCCAGCACCATGGTGTTCAGCTTGTAGGGAATGTCCAGCTCCTTCACCTGCTGGATGAAGCGCCCGGCGTACTCGGGGCCGGTCAGCTCCTCCTTGAAGGTATGCAGGCCGAAGCCGTTGTGAATGCACTGGTTCAGAATGCCGCCCAGTTCGTTGTCGCGCTCCAGAATCAGAATGTCCTGAATGCCGCTCTTGCGGGCTTCCACTGCTGCGGCCAGACCGGCGGGGCCGCCGCCGATGATGACAAGTTCATACTCTTTCACGGTTTACACCCTCCCTTACACCTTGTCCTTGTTGGTGCCGACGATCAGCTTGGACTTGCCGCCGGCCTTGGTGATCTCGCTCTGGTCTACACCCAGCTCGCGGGCCAGAATCTCCATCACGCGGGGGCTGCAGAAGCCGGCCTGGCAGCGGCCCATTCCGGCCCGGGTGCGGCGCTTCACGCCGTCCAGGCTGCGGGCGCCGGGCACCCGATGAATGGCGTCCAGAATTTCGCCCTCGGTAACGGTCTCGCACCGGCAGATGACCGTGCCGTAGGCGGGGTTCTTCTTGATGAGGGCGGCGTGCTCCTCGGGGCTGAGGGTCTTGGGGTCCAGAATGCCCTTGCGGGTGGGGTCGAAGGCGGGGTCCTTCTCCAGGTGGAGGATGCCCTCCACAATGCCGGCCACCATCTTGCCGATGGCGGGGCTGGAGGACAGGCCGGGCGACTCGATGGCCGCGCAGTCCACAAAGCCGGGCTTCACCTCGCCGATGAAGAACTCATGGCGGGCCTCATGGGCGCGCAGGCCCGCAAAGCTGGTGATCACCTGGCGCAGGGGCAGGTTCTTCACGGCAATGCCGGATTTCTCGCGCACTTCGTCCAGGCCGGCCTGGGTGGTGGCGGTGGCCTCCTTGTCCTCGATGTCAATGGCGGTGGGGCCCACGATGGTGTTGCCGTGTACGGTGGGGCTGACCAGAACGCCCTTGCCGTACTTGCCGGGCAGCTGGAAGATGGTGTTCTTCACAAAGCCGCCGGTGGTGCGGTCCAGCAGGAAGTAATCGCCTCGGCGGGGGATGATCTTCATGGGCGCGCCGCCCGCCTGATTGTGGAACTTATCCGAGTACAGACCCGCGGCGTTTACCACCACCTTGGTCTCGATGTCGCCCTTGGAGGTGTGCAGCTTCCAGCCGCCGTCCATGGGGGCCACTTCCAGCACTTCGGTGTCAAACTGGAACTTCGCGCCGTTCTTGGCGGCGTTCTCGGCGAAGGCAAAGGTCAGGCCGAAGGGGCACACAATGCCGCCGGTGGGGGCGTACAGGGCGGCCACGGCGTTGTCGGAGATGTTCGGTTCCATCTTCTGAAGCTCGTCCTTCTCCACGATGCGCAGCCCCTCTACCCCATTGGCCACGCCGTTTTCATACAGCTTGTTCAGGGCGGGGCGGTCCTCCTCGCTCATGCACACAACCAGGCTGCCGTTCTGCTTGTAGTGGAAGTCCAGCTCCTTGGCCAGGGCGGGCATCATCCTGCTGCCCTCCACGTTCAGCTTGGCCATGAGGGTGCCGTGGGCGGCGTCAAAACCGGCATGAACGATGGCGCTGTTGGCCTTGGAGGTGCCGCAGCACACGTCCTCTTCCCGTTCCACCACCAGAATGTCTGCCTTGTAGCGGGAAAGCTCCCGGGCGATGGCACAGCCGGAAACGCCTGCGCCGATGATCACGATGTCATACACGGTGAGATCACTCCTTTTTTCATATTGCCATTGCGAAGCCGGATTCCCGGAGCGGCGGCCGGGCAGGCCGGTGTGCCGTGCGGGGAACGCAGGCTCAGAAGCGGGCAGCGGGGCTGCCCTTGGGCGGGTTGACGTGGGGCTTTTGATCCGGGCGGGGCTGCCGCGCACCGTCCGCAAAAAGCGAGCCGGGCAGCCGGAATAAACTCCTTCGGTGAGAAGGGCTTCGGCTGCCCGGCTCACAGCGTTCTCTATGCTCTGCTGAAAGGCCAGGTGTGGGATGCGGTTGTCAGCCCACGACGGGCCTTACGGAGAAAAACCATTGGTCAAAGAGTACGCTAACACAAATCAGCGGGTTGTTCAAGTGTTTTTTGCAAAGCACTCGTTACCAGGGGATGGCCTGGTACAGCAGCACGGCCACGATGCCGCCGATGATGGGGCCAACCACGGGAACCGGAGCGTAGCCCCAGTTGGAGCTGCCCTTACCCTTGATGGGCAGAACGGCGTGGGCGATGCGGGGGCCGATGTCACGGGCAGGGTTCAGGGCGTAACCGGTCAGGCCGCCGAGAGACATGCCGATGGAGGTGATGATGCCGAACACCAGGAAGTTGCCCTGCGCGCCGTTCAGGCCGCCGACCTGCGCCATACCCTTGATGGCGAAGACCAGAACGAAGGTGGCCACGGCTTCACAGAAGATGTTGCGGGGCATATTGGGAACGGAAGGACCGGTGGAGAACACGCCCAGCTTGGTGCCGGGATCGTCGGTTGCGTCGAACTGATCCTTGAACATCAGGTACACGATGACGGCGCCCACAAACGCACCGGCGAACTGGGCAATGATGTAACCGGGAACCATGGCCCAGTCAAAGCTGCCGTCCACAGCCAGGGCGATGGTCAGCGCGGGGTTGAAGCTTGCGCCGGAGGCGGCGCCGAAGATGAAGGCGGGCACCATAACAGCAAGGCCCCAGGCCAGGGTAATCTGGATGGAGCCGGCGCCCTTCATGCCGGATTTATTCAGGGTAACGTTGGCGACAACGCCGTCGCCCAGGATGATCAGCATCATTGTGCCTAGAAACTCAGCAATATACGGTAACATGTACGGTTCCTCCTTTCAAAACTATCACAGGTGCGCCAAAGCTCGCGGCGCGCCTCGTTCCTTATACAGGGCCGCAGCGCCCGGGCGGGGCGGGCAGGCAGCCGGTAGGAGCGGCTGCCTGCCCTGCGTGTGCCCAAACGGCCGAGCGGCCGTTTCTGATGTGTTATTCGTCCTTGGCCCAGCCGTAAGAGCACTTCACGGCCTTGTTCCAGCCCTTGATGCGGGCGGCGCGGTCCTCAGCGGCAATCTCCGGCTCAAAGGTGCGGTCGATGGCCCAGTTCTTGATGACGTCTTCCTTGCTGGCCCAGTAGCCCACGGCCAGACCGGCCAGGTAGGCAGCGCCCATGGCGGTGGTCTCAACGCAGCGGGGGCGCTGCACGGGGGCGTCGATCAGATCGGCCTGGGTCTGCATCAGGTAGTTGTTGGCGGAAGCGCCGCCGTCCACCTTCAAAGCCGCCAGATCAATGCCGGAATCGGCCTTCATGGCCTGCAGAACGTCGTTCACCTGATAGCACAGGCTATCCAGCGTGGCGCGGATGATGTGGTACTTGTTGCAGCCGCGGGTCAGGCCCACGATGGTGCCGCGTGCGTACTGATCCCAGTGGGGCGCGCCCAGGCCGGTGAAGGCGGGAACCACGTAGCAGCCGTTGGTGTCCTTGACCTTGCGGGCCATGTACTCGGAGTCGGGCGAGGAATCAATGACCTTCAGCTGGTCACGCAGCCACTGAATGGCAGCGCCCGCCACGAAGATGGAGCCTTCCAGCGCATACTCGACCTTGCCGTCCAGGCCCCAGGCGATGGTGGTAACCAGGCCGTTCTTGCTGAAAACGGGCTTCTCGCCGGTGTTCATCAGCATGAAGCAGCCGGTGCCGTAGGTGTTCTTGGCCTCGCCGGGCTTGAAGCAGGTCTGGCCGAACAGGGCGGACTGCTGGTCGCCGGCCGCACCGGCAATGGGGATGGGCCCGCCGAAGTACTGGGCCAGAGACTCGCCGTACACGCAGCTGCTGGGCTTTGCCTCGGGCAGCATGCACTTGGGGATGTTCAGCTCTTTCAGAATCTCATCGTCCCACTGCAGGGTGTTGATGTTGAACAGCATGGTGCGGGAGGCGTTGGAGTAGTCGGTCACATGGGCCTTGCCGCCGGTCAGCTTCCAGATCAGCCAGGTTTCCACGGTGCCGAACAGCAGCTCGCCCTTCTCGGCCTTCTCCCGTGCGCCTTCCACGTTTTCCAGAATCCAGCGCAGTTTGGTGCCGGAGAAGTATGCGTCGATGACCAGGCCGGTCTTGGCGCGGAAGGTATCGGTCAGGCCCTTTTCCTTCAGGCTGTCGCAATACTCACTGGTGCGGCGGCACTGCCAGACGATGGCGTGGTGGATGGGTTTGCCGGTGTTCTTGTCCCACACGATGGTGGTCTCGCGCTGGTTGGTGATGCCGATGGCGGCGATGTCCGCGGCGGTGGCGCCGATGTTGGCCATGGCCTGCTGGGCAACTTCCAGCTGGGTGGCCCAGATCTCGTCTGCGTCATGCTCGACCCAGCCGGGCTTGGGGAAATACTGGGTAAACTCCTTCTGTGCAACACTGCACATCTCGCCCTTCTCATTGAAGAGGATGCAGCGGTTGGAAGTTGTACCGGCGTCCAATGCCATTACGTATTTTGCCATGGTGAGAATTCCTCCTTTTCCGTTCGGTTTCACACGATAAGGCCAGCGTTGCTGTGCCTTGTTTGAAAGCGCCTGCTGTTCGCTCTGTGTAAAGCGGCGAACGCTGCGGTTCCGGTGCTTTCCTGATGGTTTTAGTGTACCAGTTCTTCGGGCGGAAGTCATTGGACAGACCAATGGATTTGTATAGTTATTATAAAACTTTTTTACATAAAGCTGGCTTTGTATAAAAACTGCACAGAGTTTTGCGGATTGCACACGGACACTTTCCGCCTTGACCGAATAAAAAACGCCCCCAATGCCGGGGGGCGGCATTGGGGGCGTATGGATCACACGGAGGAAACACCGGTTTGCGGCGGGCGGCTTATGCGCCGGCAATGTGCACGGCATTGTTCCGCTCGGCCCCGTCCAGGCCAAAAGTCTCCAGCAGGCACACGGCCTTGGCCCGGGCCTCGTTCAAATCCAGCGGCCGGCGGGAGAGCAGCAGCCGCCGCAGCTGATCCATCACGGCGTGCATGGCAAAGTCCAGCACAAAGCGCTGGTTTTCGTCCAGCCGCTCTTCCCGGCAGCCGAACAGCAGCGCCCGCAGCCGGGGCCGCAGCAGCTCTTCACACAGGGCGTTCAGGGGGCTTGGGTCGGCGGCGGCCATGGCCCGGCGGTAGAACTGCCGGTCGCAGTCCAGCAGTTCCAGGGCGGTGGTCAGCCACTCCTCAAAGCTGGCGTAGTCGGGCCGTTCCAGCGGCTCCACCAGCTGGCGGCGGCAGATCCACACCAGCACGTCGTAAATGTCCTGAAAATGGTAGTAAAAGGTCTGCCGCTTCATCTGGGTGCGTTCCATCAGGTCCTGCACCGTGATTTTTTTCAGCGGCCGCTCCAGCATCAGCTGGCGCAGAGCCTGCGCGATCTTCTGTTTTGTGTCACAGCACATTGCACATACTCCTTTCAGAAGCTGCCCTCCCCGGCGGGCAAACGGGGCCGTTCACGCGGGGAAAGCTGCCTCCCAGAAACGTCCGCCGCAGCGTCGGGCACGCCGCTGCGCGGGGCCACCCGGCCTTCGGGCACGGCCGGGTTTTCGTTCAAACAAGCACACACACATCCGGCCTGTCGGCCGGGAAGAAACCAAAAACACGGGTTACATCATCCACACCTGCTGGTTGGTGGTGGAAATGGCCATGGCCCCGGCGCGCAGGGCGGCCATCACATCCTCTTTGTCGGAAATCAGGCCCCCGGCCAGCACCGGGGTGTGAACGGCGGCGCAGATCTTCCGGATGGTTTTGGGCATGACCCCCGGCAGCACCTCCAGAAAATCCGGGTGGACGCTCTCCAGCTTTTCCACGCCGGAAAGCGCCATGGAGTCGATCACGAACACGCGGAGCACCGTGTACAGGTGCAGCTCCCGCGCGCGGCGGATGAAGTTGGGCCGGGTGGAGATGATGCCGTCCGCCTGGGTGGCGCTGTGCAGAAAATCCACCGCGATCTCCTTGGAGCCGGACAGCCCGGTGACCAGATCGGCGTGCACCATGGCCAGCTTGCCTGCCTGCTTGACCCGGGCCACAATGTCCCCAATGGAGCAGATGTCGCCGAACAGCAGAAATACCACCTGGATGGTGTCGGTGGCCAGGCATTGCTCCAGCCCCTCCATGTTTTTTACGGCCGCGATGACCGGCGAGGCCGCCACAGCGTCATAAAATTTCTGTTCCAATGGCAGATTCCTCCTTCTGTTCGGCCCGTTCCGGCGGGGCCGTCCCCTTTTATATATGCGCCGGGGGGGACGGGCCATGCGCCGGCGAGACAAAGAAAAAAGCGCAGAGAAGAAATCGGCAGTTTCCTGCCGTCCCAACCCCGTGCTCACGTCTCAAAGGCTCATTTTATTTGGTTTTGATTTTCCGGGACACAACCGGAACAAACGTTCTATTTTCAACTTCAATCTACCATATGGACAAAAATTTTTCAACTAATTTTAGAAGAATTTTTAGAAAATCTCCAAATTGCACAGAGAATCCCCCCTGCTTTTGGGGATTTTGTCCATACGGTTCGGCGTTTTGTACAATATGCTTTCGAGAGGTAAAGCGCGCCGAAAACAGACCCAAAAGCGGTGCACCCGGCCGGGCACACCGCTTTTTTCAAACAGAATCAATGGGGCAGCGCCGCTCAGGCGGCCTTGGAATCCTCCGCGGCCTGCTTTTTGGCCAGGATGCGCAGCAGCACCCCGCAGACCAGCACCGACACCAGCGAACCGGCCGGTGCGGCGCAGCCCATGGGAAACAGGGTGCCCGGGAAGTTCCGGCTGGCCAGCCAGGACAGGGGCAGCCGGGCGCACAGAATGGAGATGGCGTTGTGGGCGAAGGAATAGCCGGACACACCACAGGCGCAGAAATAGCCGCTGATGCAGAAGTGGATGCCCGCCAGCAGGCAGTCCCACACATAGCTGCGCAGGTACTGGCTGCCCATGAGGGCCACCGTGTCGGACTCGGTGAACAGCCCCACCAGCCCAACGGCGCAGAACTGGGTGGCCCCGGCCAGCACCAGCCCCACCCCGGCCGTAATGAAGATGGCGTCCCGCATGACCTCCCGGGCGCGCTGAGGCTTGCCCGCACCGATGTTCTGAGCGGCCAGCGCCGACACCGTGGACAGCATGGTGGAAGGAACCAGGAACAGGATGCCGATGATCTTTTCCACAATGCCCACGGCGGCCGCGTCGTTCAGGCCGCGCAGGTTGGCAAACACGGTGATGGCCAGAAAGGACACCTGAATGAAACCGTCCTGCAGGGCCACCGGCACGCCGATCTTCACCATGTCCCCCAGGTATTCCCGCTGGGGGCGCAGATGGGCCGCGGCCAGCCCGGGCAGCATCCGCCGCCGCACCACCACGATGAGGGACAGTACCACGCTGAACGCCTGGCTGAGGGTGGTGCCCAGCGCCGCGCCGGCCGGGCCCAGGGCCAGCGGCCCCATGAACAGTAGGTCCAGCCCGATATTGGCCGCACAGGCCGCCGCAATGAAGTACATGGGGCTTTTGGAGTCGCCCATGCCCCGGAAGATGGCGCTGATGACGTTGTAGGCAATGATGAAGGGCAGGCCCGCAAAGCAGATGCGCAGGTAGGCCTCGGTGCCGGCCTGGGCTGCCTCCGGGGTGGACATGAGGAGGACGATGCCCTTGGAGAGGGACAGCATGGCCAGGGTGAGCACGGCGGCGGCGCCCGCAAACAGGGTGATGGTGTTGCCGATGTAGCGGTTGGCCTTGGCCCGGTTCTGTGCGCCCACGGCCTGGCCGATCATCACGGTGGCGCCCATGGCCAGGCCCACGATCATCACCGTGAGCATGTGCATCACCTGGCTGCCGATGGAAACGGCGGTGGTGCCGTCAACCCCGCCATAGCGGCCGATGAGAAACAGGTCGGCCATGCCGTAAAGGGTTTGCAAGAAGTACGAGAGCAGGTAAGGCAGTGAGAAACCGAGAATGTTTTTGAACACGCTGCCGCTGGTGAGGTTGTTCTGCACGGGGATTCCTTTCGTGGGTTTATGTGGGGTTATTATGCATCTATGTATTTATAAGTATAATATGGCGGCGCATCAAACAGAAGAAAAAAGAATGAGAAGAAGTCCTTCTCGCCGCGTCGTTTGGCTTCCCCTCGCGGGGAAGGCTTTTGCCGCCGCAAAATTTTGAAGCGCCTCTTTATCTCGCAAAAGCGCTCCGCCTATTGTAGCACACTCTGCGGCGAAAGGCCAGCAAAAGGCGCTTTGCCTTGCGATTGCCCGGGGAATGTGCTATGCTAAAGTGGTTCATAGGACGGAGGGATCGTTTTTTTGCAAATGAAAAAACTGCGGGGCAATCTGATGCTCCTGCTCACGGCACTGATCTGGGGCTCGGCGTTTGTGGCCCAGACCGTGGGCATGGACCACGTAGGCCCCTTTACGTTTAACTGTGTACGGATGTTTCTGGGCGCTCTGGTGCTGCTGCCGGTCATCGCCTGGCGGGAAGAGCACAATCCGGCCAACAAAAAGGCCCACGGCCTGCCGGAAAACGGCAGCGGCCGGGTGCTGGCCGCCGGCGGCATTTCCTGCGGTGTGATGCTGTTTCTCGGCTCGTCTCTTCAGCAGTGCGGCCTGCAGTACACCACCCCCGGCAAGGCGGGCTTTATCACGGCGCTGTATGTGGTGCTGGTGCCCATTGCGGGCCTTGCCTTCGGCCGCAAGCCCCGCTGGTGGGTGTGGCTCAGCGTGGCGATGAGCGCCGCCGGCCTGTGGCTGCTGTGCATGACCGGGGCCGAGGGCCTCTCGCTGGGCGACAGCCTGGTGCTGCTGTGCGCCCTGGCCTTTACCGGCCACATCCTGTGTGCCGACCACTTCTCCCCCTTGGTGGACGGCGTTAAGCTCTCCTGCATTCAGTTCTTCACCTGCGGGGTGCTCAGCTTCATCCCCATGCTGCTTGAGCACCCGAACTTGGGGGCGATTCTGAGCGCGGCGATGCCCATTCTGTACGCGGGTGTGCTGAGCAGCGGCGTGGCCTACACGCTGCAGATCGTGGCCCAGAAGGACACCGACCCCACCGTGGCCAGCCTGATTCTCTGCCTGGAAAGCGTGTTTGCGGTGCTGGCCGGTGCGCTGGTGCTGCACCAGATCCCCACCGGGCGGGAGTTGGCGGGCTGCGTGCTGATGTTTGTGGCCATTGTGCTGGCCCAGCGGGAGTAAGCCCGGCCTTCCCATTGCTGTTCCGGCGGCCGCGGGCTGCCTTGAGATGCGCTTTGTAACGAACTAGGAGGTTCCATCATGCTTTCTGAACATTACCGCGGAATGCTGCAAAACAAATCCGTTATTCGGGAAATGTGCGCCTGGGGCGCAGCCCGGGCGGCCCAGATCGGCAAGGAAAATGTGTTCGATTACAGCCTGGGCAACCCCAGCGTGCCCGTGCCGCAGTCGTTTACCGATGAGATGATTCACCTGCTCGAAACCCAACCCCCTGTGGCCCTGCATGGGTACAGCCCGATACTGGGCATCCAGAGCGTGCGCCAGGCGGTGGCCGACTCGCTGAAAAAGCGCTTCGGCCTGCCCTACGAGGCAAAGCACATCTTTATGACCACCGGCGCGGCGGGCGCAGTGGCCCACGCGGTGCGCGCCGTGACCCAGCCCGGGGACGTGATGCTCACCTTCGCGCCCTTCTTCCCGGAGTACAACCCCTACATCAACGGCGCGGGCGTGGAACTTCAGGTGGTGCCCGCCAACGTGGAGGACTTCCAGATTCAGTTTGACGCCTTTGAGGCGATGCTGGGCCCCAACGTGGCGGCGGTGCTGGTGAACACCCCCAACAACCCCTCGGGCGTGGTGTATACCACCGCCACCCTGAAGCGCCTGGCCGAGCTGCTGCGCCAGAAGGGCAGGGAGTACGGCCACCCCATCTACCTGATCAGCGATGAGCCGTATCGGGAGATCCGGTTTGCGGGTGTGGACGGGCCGTATGTGGCCTCCATGTACGAGAACACCCTGACCTGTTACAGCTTCTCCAAGAGCCTGAGCCTGCCCGGCGAGCGCATCGGGTATGTGGCGGTGAACCCCGCCGCCGAGGGCGCAGACGTGATCGCGGATATGTGCGGCCAGATCAGCCGGGAGACCGGCCACAACTGCCCGCCCAGCATCATCCAGCTGGCGGTGAGCAAGGTGCTGGACCAGACCAGTGACCTGTCGGTGTACGAGACAAACATGAACCTGCTGTACAATGAGCTGACCAGCCTGGGCTTTACCTGTGTGAAGCCGGGCGGCACCTTCTACATTTTCCCAAAGGCGCTGGAGGAGGACGCGGTGGCCTTCTGCAACCGGGCCAAGCAGTTTGAACTGGTGCTGGTGCCCAGCGACAACTTCGGCGTGAAGGGCTACTTCCGCATGGCCTACTGCATTGACACCGAAAAGGTGAAGCGCAGCCTGCCCGCCCTGCGCGCTCTGGCCGAAAGCTACAAGTAACGTATGCCCGCGGGCGCTTAACCAGAGCGCGGCAACCCCATCTCCCCCAAAAACTCACAAAGAAGCAAAGAGAGGCCCCTTCGGAATACACCGAAGGGGCCTCTCCTGGTCACACAGCAAAAAAGGCGCACCCCGCTCAGTAATGGGGGTACTGGCCGGGCAGAAGGTCCGGCAGAACGGTCAGACCGGGGCGGCGGTTCTTCTGGGCCTCGCACAAAAACAGCCAGGGGGCCGCGTCCGGGGCCTGCTTCACAAATTGCAGGCGCTTGGGCTCCAGCCGGGCCGCGGTGAGGGCCGCCAGCACCCGGGCCAGCTGCTGGGGGCGGTGGCACACCGCAAAGCGCCCGCCGTCCCGCAGCAGCCGGGCTGCGCAGGCGGCGGCGTCCTCAAAGGCACAGGTCTCCTCATGGCGGGCGGCGGCCCGGGCGGGGTCCGGGCTGGCATGGCCGCCGGTGAAATAGGGCGGGTTGCAGGCCGCCAGATGAAACTGCCCGGCCTGAGCCGGTGCGTAGGTGCGCAGGTCGGCATGAACGGCCTTGATGTGCTGGGCCGCCTCGGGCTGGGCCGCCAGCGCTGCCGCCAGCAGGCCGTGGGCCTCGCCGTTCAGCTCCACCGAGACGCAGGTCCCCCGGTGGCCCTCATCGTGCCAGCGCAGGGCCACAATGCCGCAGCCGCCGCACAGGTCGGCGGCAAACTCCGCCCGGCGGGGGCGGCAGAAGTCCGCCAGAAGCATGGCGTCGGTGCCGAAGCGGTGCCGCTGGGACAGGAACACGCAGGTGCCGTGGGTGAGGGTCTCGCAGGTGGTCATGGCAGGTCTCCTTATCAAAAACGGCGAACAGAAGGCACAAAAAAACGGCGGCCCCGCAAGGGAACCGCCGCCATCTGCTTGTCAATCAGCGCAGAGCGGGAACTTACTCCTGCTCGATCGCGCCAGTGGGGCAAGCGCCAGCGCAGGTGCCGCAATCAACGCAAGCGTTGGCGTCGATCTCGTACTGGCTGTCACCCTGAGAAATAGCGCCCACAGGGCACTCGCCGGCGCAGGTGCCGCAGGAAACACAAGCATCAGTAATCTTGTAAGCCATGGTTGTACTCCTTTTTCTCCGTGCCTCAGAAAATAAGTAGTTTGGACGGGGTGCTCGGCCTGCACGGGAGGCACGGCCCTGTTTGTGAAGGGTTGGGCCCCTTCTCTCACTTTATTGTATCATAAAATCCGAAAAAGGCAAGACCCGCACCGCCGCCGATTGCCCGAAACCGTCTGTTTGTGGGCCGTTTTCCGGCGCGGGCGGCAATGTGTAAAAAACAAGAGTACGTTTGGTTCGGGAAAGGTTCTGCCTGCACGGCATTCTGCCGCCGCCCGGCAGCCGGCACAAAAAGAAAAATGCTCACCTGCTTGCGGTACAGGTGAGCACTTTTTCTTTTTGGGGTATCGCTTTGGTGTGAGGAGGAATCATGTACAGAACCGGCGGTTGCGGCTCCACCGCTTCTGTGATTCTGAGTATACAGGACAGTTACGATGAAATTTTTACGGGGATATGAATAATCTGTAAATCCCGGTGAAAATTTCGCCCAAAGGCAAAATCGGCGGCCCGGCGCGCCCCCTCACAGGGTGCTTACTGCTTGGCGGCGGTGTTCGCAGCCTCGATCAGCTGGCAGGCCTTTTCCACGTCCACGCCCTTGTCGGCGGCGAAGCGGCTCTCTTTCAGCAGGGCGGCAAAGGTCTCGTTGCTGTAATAGTTCAGGCGGCGGGGCAGGCTCAGCTCCACGGCGGGGCTGGTGAACACCAGGGCGCTCTCCACGTCCATGCCGCGCAGGCCGCCGTCCATCAGAACGCCGCGCAGAACGCGGGCCGAGGTGGTCTGGGCTTCCAGGGGATTGTCAAACTGGAGGCGGGCGCCGTTCTTCTCCTGCAGCCACTGCTTTTCGTCGGCGGTGCCGTAGATGGTGCCGCCGTAGCCCAGGCAGTTGACGCCCAGCGCGCCGAACCAGCCCACCAGCACAAAGTCAAAGCTGCCTTCCTTGCCGCCCCAGTTCAGGCTGACGGGGCCGATCACCTTGGCGTCGTGGGTGCGGGCCCAGGTCTCCGCCTTGCGGCGCAGCTTGGCCGCGCCCACAGCCTTGTCCTCCCCGGCGGGGGTGCGGTCGCTGCTCTTGCCATCGGCCGGGTTGGAACCCTGGTTCCAGCGGATGAACATGTACAGAAATGCGCCGACGCAGACAAAGCAGATCATGAGTTGGATGTAATCGTTCGTGGTCATGGGGTGTATTCCCTCCGAATCAGGCCGGGCGGGCAGCCCGGCGGGTGGATAAGCGGTCTTGGGGGTCAGCGGGGGGTGCGCTCGGTGCGTTCGATGTCCTCGTAAACGCCCTTCACGCTCACCTCGCCGGTGAAAACTTTCTGTTCGCCCACCTCGGTGCGCACGATCAGGCGGCCCTCTTCGTCCACCTGTTCGGCCACGCCCTGGCCGCCCTCAAACTTGACGGGGCGGCCCAGGTTGATGCACAGGGCGCGGTACTCCTCCAGGAAGGGCGCAAAGCCCTCGGCGGCCCAAACGGCAAAGCGGGGGCCGGTCAGCTCCTCGGCGTAGGCGGCGGCCAGCTGTTCGATCATCTGGTCGTTCACGGTCAGGCCCTCCAGCACAAGGCTGGTGCCGTGGGGCAGGTTCAGGGCGTCGAAATAGGCCTGGTCCTGGGCCAGGTTGGTGCCGATGCCGCTGACGATGCCGTCCGCGGTGCCCTCGCACAGAATGCCCACCAGCTTTTTGCCGTTGAGGATCAGGTCGTTGGGCCACTTCACCTTCAAATCCAGCGGGCCGAGCACGGTGGTCAGTGCCCGCTGCACGGCCAGGGCGCTGAACAGGGGCAGGGTGCTGGGCTGCACGGTTTTGGCGGTGTAGCCGCTGGTCAGATACAGGCCCTGCCCGGCGGCGTTGGTCCAGCCCCGGCCCAGGCGGCCGCGGCCGGCGGTCTGGCAGGTGGTCCACACCACACCGGCGGGGGCCAGCTTGTCCAGATTCGCTTTGGCCCAGAGGTTGGTGCTGTCCACCTCGGGCAGATGAATGAGCGGTGCGTTCATAATCAATTCCTCCTTGCCGATGCGGGGCAGGCGTTATTGGCTGCCGCCCTCCCGCAGGCGGCGGATCTCCATATGGGGCGGCTGGCCCTTTTCCAGGGTCAGCACCGCAAAGGTGGGGCCTTCGGGGCCGCGGGGGCGGCTGCAGCTGCCCGGGTTCAGGGCGGCGGGCCAGTCCCGCTCACCGGGTACGATGAGCGGCCGGTGGGTGTGGCCGAACAGCACGATGTCCGCCCCGCGGTTCTCGCCGGTGAGCTGCAGCTGCTCCGGCCCCATGGCCACGCCGTACAGGTGGCCGTGGGTGTAGAAGATCAGCCGCCCCTCAAAGGGCACCAGCCCCTCGGCGGGGTAGCTGCGCTGAAAATCGCAGTTGCCCGCCACCGGATAAAACCGCAGGCCGGGAAACTCTTCCCGGACCTGCAGCAGGTCGCGGATGCCGTCGCCCAGAAAAAACACGGCATTGGCATCCGGCACCGAGGCGATGGCCCGGCGCAGGGCGGCGGGATTTCCGTGACTGTCGGACACAACCACAAGACGGGTCATTCGTCCTCCTCCTCCCGGCACAGCAGACGGTAGATTTCCCCCTTGCCGAAGGGGCTTTGGGCGGCGGCAGCCTTGGCGGCGGCGCTGGCGCTCTGCCCCTGGGCCATCAGGGCCCGGGCGGCGGCCACGGCCTCCTCCAGGGTGGGCGGGGTCTCCCCGGTTTCCTCGGGGGCTGCGCCGGCCATCACCAGCACAAACTCGCCCCGGGGGGCCTCCTCGGCGTAGCGGGCCATGGCCCCGCCGATGGTGGTTTTGAAGATCTCCTCGTGCAGCTTGGTCAGCTCCCGGCACAGGGTAAGGCTGCGCTGCTCGCCGAAGGCCCCGGCCAGGTCGGCCAGGGTGCCCCTGAGCTTGTGGGGGGCCTCGTAGAAGATGACGGTGCGCTCCTCCCGCTTCAGGCTTTCCAGCCGCTGGGCGCGGGCCCGGCGGGGCACCGGCAGAAAACCCTCAAACACAAAGCGGGCGGTGGGCTGGCCGCTCACCGCCAGGGCAGTGACGCAGGCGGACGCACCCGGCACCGGCACCACGGGAATGCCCAGCTCCAGCGCATCGGTGACGATCTGCTCGCCGGGGTCGGAGATGGCGGGCATACCCGCGTCGCTGCACAGGGCGCAGTTCTCCCCCGCCTGAATGCGGGCCAGAATCTGCCCGCCTCGCTGGGCGGCATTGTGCTCAAAATAGCTGACCATGGGCTTTTTCAGCCCCAGATGGTTCAGCAGCTTCAGGGTGACGCGGGTGTCCTCCGCAGCCACAAAATCGGCCAGGCCGAAGGTGGCTGCCACCCGGGGCGGCATATCGTCCAGGTTGCCGATGGGGGTGGCCACCACATACAGGGTGCCGGGCATGGCGGCAGGCTCCTTTCCAGAACCGGGGCGGCCCCGGTGTTGCTTTTTTGCGCATCGCCCCGGCCGGGGCGAATACACCTTATTATACCCCATTCCCGGGCAGGCCGCAACACAGCATTTTTCGCGGAGGAAAGCGCCGACGAACGCAGTTGCCGGGCACAAAAAAGCACCCGCAGGCCGGTTGGGGCCTGCAGGTGCGGAAGTTCCTGGGAAAAGACCGATCAGCCTTCGGTGCGCTCGCCGAGGGTGACCTGCACGTTCATCAGCTGGCGGTCACGGCTCAGCTGCACGTTCAGGGTGTCGCCCACCGCGTGGCTGGAGATCAGGTCGGTCAGGTCGTTGTTGGACTCGATGAGGGTGTCGTCCACGCTCACAATGCGGTCCCCCTTCTGCACACCGGCCTGGGCGGCGGGGCCGTTCTCGGTCACGTCGGCCACATACACGCCGTAGCTGGAAACGCCGTACTGGGCGGCGGTCTGCGCATCGGAGATGGTAACCACGGTCACGCCCATCACGGGCCGGCCGGAGACGTAGCCGTTCTGAATCAGATCGGTGGCCACCTGAATGGCGGTGTTCACGGGGATGGCGAAGCCCAGACCCTCAGCGTTGTCGGAAACAGACTTGGCGTTCACAATGCCGATCAGGTCACCCTCTGCGTTGAACAGGCCGCCGCCGGAGTTGCCCGGGCTGATGGAGGCGTTGGTCTGGATCAGGGTCATCTTCTGGTTGTTCACGGTCACTTCCCGGTTCAGGGCGCTGACGATGCCGTTGGTCACGGTGCCGCTCAGTTCACCCAGGGGGTTGCCCACGGCCAGCACGGTTTCGCCCACGGCCAGCTTATCGCTGTCGCCCATCACGGCGGGGGTCAGGCCGGTGGCGTCGATCTTCACCACGGCGATGTCGCTCTGGCTGTCGGCGCCCACCACGGTGGCTGCATGGGTGCTGCCGTCCTGCAGGGTCACGGTCACGTTGGAGGCGCCGCTCACCACATGGTTGTTGGTGATGATGTAGCCGTCCTCGCTCATGATTACGCCGCTGCCGGCGCCGCTCTCCACATACTGGCCGCCGAACCAGGTGTTGGAACTGGTCATCACCTCGGTGGTGATGGCCACCACGCTGGGCGACACAATGCTGGAAACGTCGGTCAGGCTCAGGGTCGAGGCCGCGCTGCCGGTGGCGTCACCGGAAGAAGCATCCCGCTGCACGGTCTGGTACACCACCCGGCTGCCGCCGCCGGCCGCGATAGCGCCCAGGTAGCCGCCGCCGAAGCCCACGGCCCCGGCCAGCACCAGGCACAGCGCCCCGGTGAGGATCTTTTTGCCGTTTACCGGCTTTTTGGGGCGCGGGGGCTGGCCGTCAGCCGGGCCGCCTGCGCTCGCCGAACCCTGGGGGGTGTAGCCGCAGGAAGCATCGGTGGAGTAGGTGGAAGTATCGCCGGGGCGCTGGGCACCGGCATTGCCGTTGCTGCCGTTGTCACCAGCATTGCCGTTGCTGCCGCTATAGAGATTGGAGTAATCATATTCCCACTGATTGTCCATTGTTACCATCCTTTCGTAAAGGGGGCGGACGCCTGCCGTTCACCCGGGGGCCAGGCCCCTGTTTTCCTTTGCTGATTGTAGTTTACCGGAAAATTGTGAAAAAGGGTTCTTTCAGCGGTGAAAGAACTGTGAATTTCACAATTTGCCCGCCGCGGCATTTTGGCTTCCCCTCGAGGGGAAGGCTCTGCTTGCTGCGCCTTGACTTTGCGCCGGGCGGGGGGTAGGCTATGGGGAGAAAGGCGTCTGCTGCCCAGTATACCACAAGCCCACGCGGAAAGGAACTGCCCATGAACATTGTTGAAACCCCGGCCCCCGGCGGAACGCTGCTTACTTTATATAAAGAAAAACAGTCGGTGGGCAGCTGCCTGCTGTGCCCGCAGGCGGAGGGGGTACGGATCGAACGGCTGGAAATCGACCCGGCCTGGCGGCGGCGCGGGTACGGCAGCTACCTGCTTCGGCAGGCGCTGCACCGCACCGGCGGCTTTGAAAAGGGCCGGGCCAGTCTGTACACGGCGGCCCTGCCGGCGGACGAGGGGGCCGGGGCCTTTGCCGCCCGCTTTGGCTTTGCCGCCGCGGAGGGCGCTTTGGTGCGGCGGCGCACCCCGCCCCTCACGGCGGTGGAGCTGACCCATCGTTTTCTGGCGGCCCACCTCCACCCGGGCGGAAAATTCCTCGACGCCACCTGCGGCAACGGCGGCGATACGGAGTTTCTCTGCCGGCTGGCCGGGCCGGAGGGCTGGGTGCTTGGGCTGGACATTCAGGCCCGGGCCGTGGCGAACACCAACGCCCGCCTGGCCGCCGCCGGGCTTGGGACGATCGGCCGCGCGGTGCAGGCCGACCACGCCGATCTGGCCGCCTACCTGCCGGAGGGCGGCATTGATGCGGCGGTGTTCAACTTCGGCTACCTGCCCGGGGCGGATCATCACCGGTTCAGCACCCCGGCCACCAGCCTGCCCGCGCTGGAGGCGGCGCTGGCGGCCCTGCGCCCCGGCGGGCTGCTGGCGGCCTGCCTGTACAGCGGCGGCCCCAACGGAGACGGCGAAAAAAAGGCGGTGCTGGCCTGGCTGGAGCGCCTGCCCCTGACCCGGTATACGGTGCTGGAGGCCCGCTTTGCCAACTGGGCCGAGACGGCCCCCCTGCCCTGCTTTGTGCTGAAAAATCCGTGAGGCGGGCCACCCTGCCGCCGCATCCTTTTTCGCGCGGCGCGCCGAAAAATCGGTGCGCCTTCTTTATTTGGACATATTTTTATATTATACTGATATTACATACTATGAATGATAAAATCGGTTTCTGTACCCCCGCGCCCGGTGCCCGCCGTGTGCCCGGGCGGGGCAAACCGATGCTTTCAACACAATAACCCGCGCCCCCGGGCGCATTTGGGAGGATGACGAGCAATGGCGAATGAAAAAATTCTGATCGTGGACGACGACAAGAACATCTGCGACCTGCTGCGGCTTTATCTGGAAAAGGAGGGCTACCAGACCTTTCAGGCCCACGACGGCGAGGCCGCCCTGGCCGCCTACACCCAGAACAAGCCCGACCTGGTGCTGCTGGACGTGATGATGCCCAAGATGGACGGCTGGGAGGTATGCCGCCGCATCCGCGCCCAGGGCCAGACCCCGGTGATCATGCTGACGGCCAAGGGCGAAACCTTTGACAAGGTGCTTGGGCTGGAATTGGGCGCCGACGATTATGTGGTGAAGCCCTTTGACAGCAAGGAAGTGGTGGCCCGCATCAAGGCGGTGCTGCGCCGCTGCACCACCGCCGAGGAGGCCCACACCGGCGTGATCAGCTACGACAATCTGAGCGTGGATATGTCCCGCTACGAGCTGAAGGTAAAGGGCAAGGTGGTGGACGCTCCGCCCAAGGAGCTGGAGCTGCTGAACTTCCTGGCTTCCCACCCCAACCGGGTGTTCACCCGCGACCAGCTGCTGGATGAGGTGTGGGGCTTCGAGTACTACGGCGACTCCCGCACCATTGACGTGCACATCAAGCGCCTGCGGGAAAAGCTTGAGGGCGCGTCGGACAAGTGGCGCCTGAAAACCGTGTGGAGCGTGGGCTATATGTTTGAGGTGACAGATTGAACCGGCATATGCGCAAGACCATCAGCAATATGTACTTCACCACCACGGCCATCCTGCTGGTGGCGGGCATTACCGTGATGGGCTTTGTGCAGATGTACCTCGCCATGAGCTACTTTGTGAGCGAGCGGAAAAGCGCCCTCAGCGGCGTGGTGCAGGTGGCGGCAAAGCAGGTCAGCCTGCTGCAGCCGGATGAGGACCTGCCGCAGCTCAGCGAAGAGGATCGGGAACGGATGCAGCAGGCCCTCAGCATCGTCAGCGAAACCAGCGACTCCAGCCTTCTGCTGGCCGATGATCAGGGCAATGTGATTCTGGCGGCGGGGTTTGACCGGGCGCTGGGCGCGCAGATTCCCCGAACCGTGCTGGACCAGATGGCGGGCGGGCAGAACGCGATGTTCGTCTCCGGCACGCTGGACGGTGTGTACGACAAGGGCCAGTACAGCGCGGGCTGCGCCCTCACCGATGCCTCCGGCCAGGTGCGGGGGTATGCGTTTGCGTCCTCCTACGCCTCGGCGCTGAACGGCTATGTGGCGGATATGTTCAGCACCTTCATCCTCTCGGCGGGGCTGATGCTGCTGATTTCCAGCCTGCTCAGCGTGGTGTTTACCACCCGGCTCACCCTGCCGCTGCGGCGCATCGCCGAGGCGGCCCGCAAGTTCGGCGCAGGAGATTTCTCCACCCGTGTTCCGGTGGAGGGCGAGGACGAGGTAGCCCAGCTGGCCGTGACCTTCAACAACATGGCCGCCAATCTGGAAGCCATTGACTCCTCCCGCTCCAACTTTATGGGCAACATCGCCCACGAGCTGCGCACCCCCATGACCAGCGTGAAGGGCTTTGTGGACGGTATGCTGGACGGCACCATTCCCCCGGAGCTGTACAACCACTATCTGGGCGTGGTCAGCCAGGAGGTGGGCCGCCTGACCCGGCTCATCCAGAATATGCTGGACATCTCCAAGCTGGAGGCGGGCGAATATCAGGTGAACGCCCGCAGCTACGACGTGTGGGAGAGCATCACCGGCGCGGCTCTGGCCGCCGAGCAGCGCATTGAGAGCGGCAGGATTCAGATTCAGGGCCTGGTGCCCGAGCGCACCATGGTGTATGCCGACCCGGATCTGGTGCATCAGGTGGTGTACAACCTGCTGGACAATGCCATCAAGTTCACCCCCGAGGAGGGCATCATCCGCTTCGGCGTGACCCGAAGCGGCGGCCAGGTGACCGTGAGCATCTGGAACACCGGCCCGGGCATTGCCCCCGAGGCCCTGCCCTTTGTGTTTGACCGCTTTTTCAAAGAGGACCGCAGCCGGGGCCTGAACACCCGGGGCAGCGGCCTGGGGCTGCACATCTGCAAGGTGCTGGTGAATCTTTCCGGCGGAAAGATCTGGGTGGAAAGCCAGGAGGGCGAATGGTGCCGCTTCAGCTTCACCCTGCCCGCAGAGAGCGCGAAAAAAGGCCGCAAATGAGCAGGTTGCCCAGCAAAAACGGGGAATATCTGTGAAAAATCCCCACAAAATTTGCCGGCGGTTTGCATTTGAAGGCCTGATACGATACAATGAAACCAGCTGTTGGCCGAAGTTCCCGCCCCGAAAATGCGCCCCGGCTGCGGCCGGTGCGGGCGAGCCAAGCAGATAAGAAAAACCCCTGCCCCGGCGGCTTTGCTGCGGGGCCGAAGATAAGGAGGCCGTTTATGGCTATGGTCAGCCCGTCGATCCTCTCGGCGGATTTCGCCCATCTGGGCAGCGACTGCCGCGCCGTGCTGGATGCCGGCGCACAGATGCTTCATTACGACGTGATGGACGGACACTTTGTGCCCAACATTTCCTTTGGCGTGCCGGTGCTGAAAAGCCTGCACAAGGCTCTGCCCGATGCATTTTATGACGTGCATCTGATGATCGACGATCCCCTCACCTATGCGGAGCCCTTCGCAAAGGCCGGGGCCAGCCTCATCACCTTCCATCTGGAGTGCGGCTGCGACACCGCCGCCACCCTGGCCCGCATCAAGGCGCTGGGCTGCAAGACCGGCCTTTCGGTCAAGCCCCACACCTCGGTGCAGGCGCTGTTCCCCTATCTGGACCAGCTGGATCTGGCTCTGGTGATGAGCGTGGAGCCGGGCTTCGGCGGGCAGAAGTTCATGCCCATGGCGCTGGATAAGATCCACGCCCTGCGGGAGGAGATCGACCGGCGCGGCCTTTCCTGCCTGGTGGAAGTGGACGGCGGCGTGGATGCCGTGACCGGCCCCGCCTGCGTGGAGGCCGGCGCGGATGTGCTGGTGGCCGGCAGCGCGGTGTTCGGCGCGGCCGACCCTGCCGCCGCCGTGGCGGGGCTGAAGGCCCTGTAAGCTGCGATGCAGCAGCAAAAATCCGGGCCTGTGCGGCAGGCCCATAGGAGCGTATCCATGAGTGAAAAACAAGTTGTTTCCCGCCATGGCAGCCTGATGGTTTACCAGGATCTTCTGGTGGCCACCCTGCCGCTTTTGGCGATGGCGGTGTTTCTGTACGGGCCGCGGCCGGCGCTTTTGTGGCTGGCGGCGGTGGTCACCGCCAATCTGTGCGACCAGCTGGTGGCCCTTCTGCGCCACCGCCCCTTTGATCCGCTGGAGTTCTCCAACGAGTCGTTCGGGGCCATGCTGGTGCTGCTTCTGCCCGCCAGCGTGAGCTATTATGTGGTCATCGTGTCGGTGGCCGTGGCGGTTCTGGTGGGCAAAGAGGCCTTCGGCGGCCTGGGCTGCTACCCCTTCCACCCCACGGCGGTGGGCTATGCCGTGGCCGCGGTTTCCTGGCCGGAGCAGGTGTTCAGCTTCCCCCAGCCGGGCACCTGGCTGCCGGTGGTCAACGCCGGCAGCGCCGGGCTGATGCAGTCGGCCTCCTACACCCTGAAAAACGGCGGCACCCCCCGCATTGACACCCTGAACCTGATGCTGGGCAACTACGCCGGCCCCATGGGGGCCACGGCGGTGGTCATTCTGGTGGCTTGTGCCCTGCTGCTGGCGGTGCGCCGCCGCATTCAGTGGGACGCCGCCCTGCCCTTCCTGGCGGCCTGCTTTGCCATTGCCTGGCTGTTCCCCCGCATGGGCCGGGTGGGCCTGGCCCTGCCCTGGGTGAAGGCCCCGGTTCGGCTGGCCTCGGTGGGGTACGAGCTGTGCAGCGGCACCATTCTGTACACCGGCATTTTCATGCTGAGCGACCCGGCCATTCTGCCCCGCCATCGGGCGGCGCGGGTGGCCTTCGGCCTGACGCTGGGCGTGGTGTCCATGCTGTACCGCTATTACGGCAGCTACGAAACGGGCGTGTGCTTCGCCATGATTCTGGTGGGCAGCTTTGCCTCCGCGTTTGACCGGCTGCATCTGCGCTGGCTGGACCGAAAGGAGGCGCTGAACCAATGACCATTGAAAAAGCGCGCTACTGGGCCGAAAATATGACCGAACTCTCCAAAAATGACCGGCTGTGGCTCAACAACCCGGTCATCATGCAGGGGGTTGGCCTGGCCCCCATGGTGGTGGCGGCCACCAGCGGCTACACCGCGCTGGTGCTGGCCGTGGCCGTGGCCGTAATGCTTACCCCCGCCCGGGTGGCGGGCGCGGTGCTGCGCAAGGCCCTGGGCGAACGGTACGACCGGGTTGCGGTGCTGTGCTATGCCCTGCCGGCGGCGCTGTGCTACATTGCCGCGTATTTTCTGGTTCGGCACCTGTGGGGCCCCAGCGCCCTGCAGCAGGTGGGCGTTTACCTGCCCCTGCTGGTGTTTGAACCGCTGATCATCCGCCGCTACCGGGCCGCCGTGCCGGAAGGCCCGGCCCGGGCGCTGCGCCGGGGCCTGTACACCACGGTGGGCTATCTGGTGGTGCTGCTGGGCGTGGGCCTTGCCCGCGAACTGCTGGCCCAGGGCAGCCTGATGGGGGTGCAGCTGCTGGAAGTGCAGCTGTTCCCACTGGCGGCCCAGCCGGCCGGCGGCTTTATGCTGCTGGGCGCGGTGTGCGCCGCCTGGCGCGGCCGGGTGCGCGCCTTTAAGCGCAACATTTACCAGGAGGTGGAGCGAAACAAATGAGTGTGATCCTCAAAGCATTGGCGGAATTTGTTTTGTACGCCGTTCTGGCGGCCTTTGCCCAGAATGCGGTGCTCAGCCGGGCGCTGGGCGTTTCCCATCTGGTACGTTTGGTGGACGACGGCGCCACCGGCAACGGGGCGTTCTGCCTGCTGCTCACGGTGGTGCAGGTGGTGGCCGTGCCCCTGTGCTGGGGCGCAAACCAGCTGCTCACCCCCTTTGCCTACCGAAGCGCCGTGCGCCCACTGGTGTTTCTGCTCATCACCACGGCGGCCTGCGGGCTGGTGTGGCTGGTGTACTGGCTGGCGTTGGGCAAAAAGCAGAGCGACGATGCCCATAAGGAGATGGGCGCACTGCTGGCAACCGCCTCGTTCAACAGCTGCGTGCTGGGCACCATGCTCATCGTGGCCATCCAGTCGCTCACCCTGCCGCAGGCCATCGGCTTTGCCCTGGGCAGCGGCGGGGGCTACTATCTGGCGGTGGTGCTGGTGGCGGAAGGCCAGCGCCGTCTGCGCAACCGGCGCATTCCCATGAGCTTCCGCGGCCTGCCCATTACCCTGCTGTATCTGGGAATGCTGGCGCTGGCCATCTACGGCTTTACCGGCCATACCCTGTTGATCTGACGGGCCGCTGCGGCCCGCCTGTGTGAAAAAGTTGTCTGCCGGCTTTGAACACCGGCACAAAGTGAGGAATGCTGCGATGAAAAAGAGTTATGGGAAAGTTCACCGCTACCGCACGGCCTTCGGCCACACCGCCGGCTTCTGGGTGCGGCGCGTGGGCCTGCTGGCGGCGGCGGGGCTGCTGCTGTTCCTGCTGGGCTGGGTCATCGGCCCGGCGGTCATCAACGCGGGCACCAGCGCCTGGTACGGCGTGAAAAACGGCACCGCTTCCTCCAGCGAGCCGGTGTCGTCCTCCGGTGAGGAAGGCCAGCCGGGCGTTGCTGCGCCCACGGAAGAGCCGGCCGCCACGCCGGAGCCTGCGGCGGTTCCGGCCGCAGCCAGCGGCAAGTGGGCCTTTGCCAGCCTGTCCAGCCTGACCAGCGCCGAGCAGGCCGCCGCCACCGCCCAGAGCCTTGCCGCTCAGGGTGTGCAGTATGTGGCCGTCACCCTGAAGGACAGTCAGGGCTATGTGTATTACAACTCGGCCCTGCCCGCTGCGGCCCAGAGCCTGGCCGCCAACACGGTGGACGCTTCCGCGGTGGTGAGCGCCCTGAAGGACGCGGGCCTGACCCCCGTGGCCGCCATCTGCGCCTTCCAGGACCCCATTGCCGCCCGGGCGGACCGCACCATGGCCATCCATTACCGGGATGCGGAGAACCCCCAGAGCGATTACCTGTGGCTGGACGCCGCCGCCAACGCGGGCGGCAAGCCCTGGCTGAACCCCTACGCCGCCTCGGCCGTGGACTACATCTCCGGCCTGATCGAGGAGGCCCGCCGCCTGGGCTTTGAGCAGGTGGTGCTCAGCGGCCTGCAGCTGCCCACCTACGCCACCTCGTACTGCGATTACGGCAACACCAATGGCGTTTCGGCCGGCGACCAGCTGAAGAACGACCTGGCCGCCTTTACCGAAAAGGCCGGTGAGGGCCGCCTGTGGCTGAGCGTGGCGCTGGACACCGCCGCCCAGGAAAGCCCGGCCATGCTGGGCGGCCCCCTGAGCGCGCTGGCCCCTGCCCAGGTGATGCTGGAGATGCCCGCCGAAACCACGGAGGACACCCAGGCCCAGCTGGATGCGGCCCGGGGTGCCCTGGGCAGCGCCGCGGTGGTGCTGCGCACCGGCGACACCGCCCAGCCTGCGGAACAATAACGAAATCAGCAGGGCAGCGCCCGCGCACACCCGCGCCGGGCGCTGCCCTGTCTGCTTTTATTCCGGAAGGCTCCGGAACGAAAAAAGGAGGAATTTCCCATGCCAAATTGCTTTGTACCTGCCAACATTCTGCTGCCTGACGAGAACATTCCCCTGAGTCAGTGGGCCTGCCTGGCCTGCGACCAGTTTACCAGCCAGCCCGAATACTGGCAGAAGGCTGAGGCCCTGGCGGAGGGCAAGCCCAGCGCCCTGCATCTGGTGCTGCCCGAGGTGTATCTGGGCAAGCCCGGCGAGGCCGAGCGCATCGCGGCCATCCAGGCCAACATGAAGGAATACCGGGGTACGGTGCTGAACCGCGCCGTGAAGGGCTTTGTGTATGTGGAGCGGGACACCGGCTGCGGCCCGGTGCGCCCCGGCCTGCTGGGCGCGGTGGATCTGGAGCAGTACAGCTACACCCCCGGCAGCAGCCCGGCGGTGCGTCCCACCGAGAACACGGTGGTGGAGCGCATTCCCCCCCGGCTGGCGGTGCGCCGCGGCGCCAGCCTGGAGCTGCCCCATGTGATGATGCTCATCAACGACCGGGACGACCACATTCTGGGCGGCCTGGCCGCAAAGAAGGACCGGCTGCGCCCGCTGTACAACGGTGAGCTGATGCTGGGCGGCGGCTCCATCCGGGGCTGGGCCGTGGAGGACGAGGCCCTGTGCGGCGCATTGTCCGACGCCATCGAGGCTCTGGGCAGTCAGGAGGCCTTCGATCAGGAATTCCCCGCCGCCGCAGGCCAGCCGCCCATCACCCTGGCCGTGGGCGACGGCAACCACAGCCTGGCCACCGCCAAGGCCTATTGGGAGGAGCTGAAGTCCACCCTGCCCCCCGAGCAGCGGGAGACCCATCCCGCCCGCTGGTGTCTGGCCGAGGTGTGCAACCTGTACAGCGATTCCATCCAGATCGAGTCCATTCCCCGGGTGCTGTTTGATGTGAGCGCCGACGAGGTGCTGCGCCAGCTGCACGCCTACGGCGAGGAGCGCCATCTGGGCCTGCACCTGGGCGAGGCGCCGAAGGGCCGCCAGAGCTTCACCCTGGCCACGCCGGACGGCCGGGAAACCGCCGTCAGCTTTGACACCCCCGCCGAGCCGCTGGCCGTGGGCACCGCCGAAAACTTTGTGCAGCAGGTGCTGGCCAATTGCCCCGGCAGCCGGGTGGACTACATCCACGGCGACGACACCGCCCGCCGCATGGTGGCCGAGGGGGCCGTGGGCCTCATCCTGCCCCCGTTTGACAAGGCCGACATCCTGAAGGGCGTTGTGCTGGGCGGCGTGCTGCCCCGCAAGACCTTCAGCATGGGCCATGCCGAGGAAAAGCGCTATTATCTGGAAGCCCGGGAGATTCAGGGCTGACCCCAAAAACACGATCCGTCACACTGCAAAGCCCCCTTGTGAGAAGCTGCCCGCAGGCAAAGCCGGCGGCCCGGCCCCCTCACCGAGGGGGCTTTGTTTTGCGGAAAAGCAGCCCCGCGAAAGGCCCAAAGGCGGTTTTGCATCCTGCTGTAAATCGTGCTATAATAAAACCGTATATGCTCCGCCCAGCCCGGCGGAGGAATACCCACTACACAGCGGGGCATTCCCCGCAGGAATGAGCAGCATCATCTATGAATTTCAGTGAACTTTCCCTTACCCGCCCCCTTCTGCGCGCCGTGGAAGAGCAGGGCTACACCCAGCCTTCGCCCATTCAGGCCAAGGCCATTCCGCCGGTGCTGGAGGGCCGGGATCTGCTGGGCTGCGCCCAGACCGGAACCGGCAAAACCGCCGCCTTTGCCCTGCCCATGCTGCAGCTGCTGGCGGCCCGCCGCCCGGCCCGCAGCCAGGTGCGGGCGCTGGTGCTTACCCCCACCCGGGAGCTGGCTTTGCAGATCGGCGAGAGCTTCGCCCAGTTGGGCAAGTACACCTCCATCCGCCACACCGTGGTGTTCGGCGGCGTGGGCCAAGGCCCCCAGGCCGCAGCCATGGCCAAAGGGGTGGACGTGCTCATCGCCTGCCCCGGCCGCCTGAACGACCTGATTGGTCAGGGGCTGGCGGATCTGTCCGGCGTGGAGATCTTCGTGCTGGACGAGGCCGACCGGATGCTGGACATGGGCTTTGTGCATGACGTGAAGCGGGTGATGGCCAAACTGCCCGCCCAGCGCCAGAACCTGATGTTCAGCGCCACCATGCCCAAGGAGATCGAGCAGCTGGCCGACAGCTTCCTGCACCGGCCCGTCACCGTCAAGGTGGACCCGCCCTCCAGCACCGTGGACCGCATTGAGCAGACCCTGTACCCCGTGTGCAAGGCGGACAAGCGCCGCCTGCTGGTCTGGCTGCTCAACGAGGGCGGTGTGCCCGGGGCGCTGGTGTTCAGCCGCACCAAGCATGGGGCCGACCGCATTGCCAAAGACCTGACCCGCGCCGGGGTGAGCGCCGCCGCCATTCACGGCAACAAGAGCCAGTCGGCCCGGGTTGCCGCGCTGGAGGGCTTTAAGAACGGCAGCACCCGGGTGCTGGTGGCCACCGACATTGCGGCCCGCGGCATTGACATCAATGAGCTGAGCCACGTCATCAACTTTGACCTGCCCGAGGTGCCCGAAACCTACGTGCACCGCATCGGCCGCACGGCCAGGGCGGGCAAAAGCGGCGTGGCCATCAGCTTTTGCTGCCCCGAAGAGCAGGAGTATCTGGCGGGCATCGAAAAGCTCATCCGAAAAAAACTCACCCGGGTGACCGATCACCCCTTCATTGCGGCGGCAAACGAACCTGCCCCGCCCCCGGCCCCCCGGCCCCCCCGCGGGGCCCGGCTGCGGCCGCAGGCCCCCGCCGCCCAGACCCAAAGAAACGAGGAACCCATCGTGGAAGAGAAGAAACCGTCTCAGCCTCAGCCCGCCCAGGGCAAGGCAAACCAGGGCCAGCCCGCCCAGGGCGAGGCCCTTTCGGCCAGTGCCAAGCGCCGCCGCCGCCGCCATCGGGCCGCTGCGGCTGCCCAGCAGGGCCAGAATCAGGCCCCTCAGCAGGCTGCAAAGGGCCAAAAGGCAGCCCAGCCTCAGCAAAAGCGGGGCCAGCAGCCCCAGCGGCAGCAAAAGCCCACCCAGCCCCAGCAGCAAAAGAAGGCCCAGCCTCAGCGCCCGGCCAAGCAGAACGCCCAGAAGGGCCAGCAGGCCCCCCAGCGGCCGGAGCGGGAGACCGAGCCCCGCACCCAGCGCGCCGCCGCCCAGCCCCCCAAGGCCGAGCGGCCTCAGCCGGCCCAGCGCCCGGCCCGCAGCCGGGGCAAAAAGGCCGAGGAAGATCCGGGACTGCTGCTGATCAGCCGCCGCCCGCCCGCCCAGAAGTTCGCCAGCTTTGAAGAGTACATTCAAAGCCACGGCGGCGTCACCGCCCCCATTGAAGGGGACGGCGAGGAATGAGCCGGGCGTTTTCGGCCTTTCGCTGCCCGCTGTGCAAGGGGCCGCTGCTGGCGGTGGGGCGCAGCCTGCGCTGCCCCGCCGGCCACAGCTTTGACCAAGCGGCGGAGGGCTATGTGAACCTGCTGCCCGTGAATGCCCGCCGCGCCAAAGACCCCGGCGACAGCAAAGAGATGGTGGCCGCCCGCCGCCGCTTTTTGCAGGCGGGGCACTATGGCCCCTTTGGCCCGGCGCTGGGCGAGCTTTGCCTGGCCCTGGCCCAAACCGCCCGGGACCCCCACAGCCCGCACATTCTGGACGCAGGCTGCGGCGAGGGCTGGTACAGCCGGCAGGCGGCCGCCGCCCTGACGGCCGCGGGCCTGTGCCCGGAGATGGCCGGGTACGACCTTTCCAAACCGGCGGTGCGGCTGGCCGCCAAGGCCCAGCCCGAGGCGGCCTTTGCCGTGGCGGGCAGTTTTGCCGCCCCGGTGGCCGACGGCTGGGCGGATGTGATCCTGAACATCTTCTCCCCCATGGCGCGGGAGGAATTTCTGCGGGTGCTGGCCCCCGGCGGGGCGCTGGTGTACGCGGTGCCCGGCCCCCGGCACCTGTTCGGCTTAAAGCAGGTGCTGTACGACACCCCCTACGAAAACCCCTGCCGCCCGGTGGAGTACCCGGGTTTTGTGCGGGAGGCCGAGCGGGCCGTGCAGGGCACCATCCGGCTGGAGGGCGGGGCCATTCAGGACCTGTTTGCCATGACGCCCTATTACTGGAAAACCCCGAAGGAGGGGGCTGAGCGGCTGGCAAAGCTGGAGGTGCTGCAAACCGAGATCGAGTTCCGGTTTGTCATCTACCGCAAGCAGGGCTGAAGCGTTCCACACAGCCCAAAACAGAAAAAACGATCCCCCGATGCAGGGCTGTTTCGGCATGGAACGAAACGCCCGGTGCATCGGGGGATTTTTTACTTGGATCGGCGTTATTGCAGGCCGCGGCCGCTTACGCGGACTCCGGCTCACAGGTAAACCCGGCCTCGGCGATGGTGCGGTCGGGCTGCATGAGAATAACCCTCCTGAATGGTATGTTGAAATGCGTGCTTTTGCCGCTTTAACACGGCGCAGGGGTGCCGTCAAACAAAACCGGGCACAAAAGTTGACAGGCAGGCCGACAAAAAACGCCCCGGCCGGCCCAAAAGAACCGGCATCGGGGCGTTTTGCGCATCGTAAGAGGGTGAAAAAAGGCGCGGTTAGTGCCGGCCGCAATGGCCGCCGCAGCTGCCGCCCTCACCGTGGCCGCCGCAGCTGCCACTCTCACCGTGGCCGGCGCAGTGGCCGTCCTCGCCGTGACCGGCGCAGTGGGCGGCGGGGTCGTACTCCAGCAGGCCCGCCAGCAGGGCGCTGGCCGCAGTGTCGGCTTCGCCGCACACGCCGCCGTACAGGCGGATGTTCGCGGCCGCCAGGGCGCTCTTGGCCCCCTCGCCGATGCCGCCGCACACCAGCACGTCCACCTGCAGGGCGCTGAGCAGCCCGGCCAGCGCGCCGTGGCCCTGGCCCTTGGTGTCCACGATCTGGCTGGCGGTGACGGCCTCCCCGTCGGTGTCGTAGATCTTAAACTGCTGGGTGTGGCCGAAGTGCTGGAACACCTGACCGTTTTCGTAGGGAATTGCGATTCTCATAACCTGTTCTCCTTCCGGCTTTTGGTATTGGGCGCCAATCTGCCGCTTGTAGCAGCCCGGGCAGCCGCAGGGCGCACCCCGGCCGTCGCACAGGCGGAACGCGCCGCCCTCAATTTGCAGCGGGCGGCCCTCCACCAGCATCGCGGCCAGCTTCTTGCGGGCGCTCTCGTAAATTTTCTGCACCGTGGTGCGGGCGATCTCCATGCTCTGGCTGCATTGCTCCTGCGAAAAGCCCTCGGCATCGATCAGCCGGATGGCCTCGTATTCGTCCACGGTCAGAACCACCGGGGGACGAAGTTCCGCCACCGGGGCGGGAGAAAAGGCGGCGGTTTTGGGGTAATGGCAGACTCTGCGGCATTTTGCGGGCCGGGGCATGGGCGTTCCCTCCTGTTGGGCTGCAAGCGGTTTTCGTTCAGTTTACCCGAATTTAGGGCATATGTCAATTATAATGCGACACTTGGGAACCTTTGTCATAAAAAACACAGGGCGCGTGCCGAGGTGCTTTTTGACGCGCTGCGCCGGAATGCCGCCGCGGCTGAGGGCGGCGGGCTGCGCAGTGGTCAGCGGCCCGCGCACCACCGGCGACGGCTGCTACGAAAGCTGTGTGGCCGGGCCGGAGGGTGCGCTGGTGGAGATCACGGTGTAACAAGGGGCACGGCCGGTGCGGCAGGCCCGCGTGCATAACCTGGAAGTTCAGGGAAACACTACATATACTCTGAACACGAAGGAGAGAACGGGCATGAAAGCAACCGGCATTGTACGCCGTATTGACGACCTCGGGCGGGTGGTCATCCCGAAGGAGATCCGCCGCACCCAGCGCATCCGGGAGGGTGACCCGTCACAGATAACATTGGCACGGTGGGAGCGGTTCTGCGCAGCGATGGATGATTTGGCTAAGAGGCAGGGGTGGGGGTAGTACATAATGACGAAAATAAGAATGGCGACCGTAGGTATCCGAGAGGGATGAATCATGGAAACGAATCGCCCGAATCTATTGCAGCGCAACGGATTCGGGCGATTTTCTCTGTGTCAATAAGGTTAGTAAGGGTAATTGTTATACGCGCCTTTGCACTACTTAAGTGTCACTGGTACGGCATTTAGCCTGTTTTTTGAATCAATGATCGATTTATAAATATCTTTGATTCCAGCTTCTCTTGCCATGCTGATAACGAGATTTTCTTCCTTTACTCCCATTCTTAAACCCAGGATAATCCCGCTTGGAATCCATTCCATCATAACTGGCGGCTTCATTGGGCAAGCAGTTATCATACGCCATTCTTCATCGTATTCATGGCATTTCCTCTTGATCAGCGTTGTTCTTTCTCTTTCCCATGTACCATTCCCCACGCTATCATACAGATATTTGGGAATTGTCGTATCAGATATTTCGCCGATCTTGTTCAGCATTACAAGTTTTGCGAAATTAGTAGCATTATACGGAGCGTTCGAATAGTAGATGGGATATAACGGTGTGCCGAAATTTTTGATTCCACAGTTTTGACATTTTTCCTGTTTCCCGCATAAATAGTTTTCTTTCTTTTCAAGATCATAAATCTGAACAAAGCCTCTGTGTTG
>SFJO01000006.1 GCA_004555865.1 Oscillospiraceae bacterium | reverse complement strand
GGCCGTTTTCGTGCTTTCCAGGCCGATTTTGGCCGTTTCCGTCTGTGCTTCCAGCGCAGCAAGCGCTTTGGCAGCTTCCTGATGCTGGCGGTAGAGGGGAAGTTGCTGCTCCAGAAGGGCCAGTTTTTTGCTTAGGCTCTCCACTTCGAGATGGGTGGCTTTGGCCTGTTCCAGCCGGGCAAGGGCGGCGGCCTCGTTCTGCTGGGCCTGTTCCAGTCGGGGGGCCAGTGCCTGCAGCTCGCGGTTTGCCTTCGCTTCGGCGGCCGCGGCACCATCGGCCCGGTCGGCCAGCGGTTTTACCTGCTTCAGCGCGGCTTCACTGCGCCGGAACGCCTCTTCCCGCTGCTGCATTTCCGGCTCTTTGTCCTGCAGCTGCGTCAGTTTGGCCCGCTCTGCTTCCAGGCGCTGCCGGGTGCCCTCGGCGGTTTTGGCCTGTTCCTCCAGGCGGGTAGCGCGTTCAAGGTCTTGCTTGGCCCGCTTCAACGCAGGTTCCAGCCGGGCCAGTTCGGCAAGGTCCTCTTCCAGCAGGGCGGTCAGGGCTGCCTGCATCTGGGGAAGCAGGGCGGGGTTTTCCGCCCGCTTCAGGTTCACAATGCCCTCTTTCTGTGCGGAGGTCTCCGGGCAGTCCACTTGGCGGAACTGCTCCAGCAGGCGGTCATTCTGCGTTTTGCAAGCCTCTCTTGCCTCACCGGCGGCGGCCTGCAGGGCATTGGTCAGGTTCTGGTACTTCTGGGTGGCGAACACCTGCCGCAGAATGCCCTCCCGCTCGTCCGTGGAGGCATTCAGCAGCTTCATAAATTCGCCCTGGGCGATCATGCCAACCTGCTTGAACTGGGGGCAGTCAATGCCCAGCAATTCCCGCACGGCGGCGTTCACTTGGCGCACACCCTGAACCGGCGGTTCACCGGGTAGGATCAGCAGGGCGTCCGGTTTTTCCTTCACGGTGCCGCTGCCCCGCAGCTTGGGGCGCTCGTAGGCAGGGTTCCGCTTCAGGATGTAGGGTTTGCCCCGGTGTACAAATTCCAGTTGCACAAAGGTCTGGGCATCTGGAGCAGCAAAATCACTGCGCAGATGCTCCACCGGACGGTACGGGCCGCTCACCTCGCCGTACAGGGCGAAGCAGATGGCGTCAAACAGGGTGGTTTTTCCGGCCCCGGTGTCGCCGGTGATGAGAAACAGCCCCTGCCCGTCCAGCTGGGTCAGGTCCAGTTCCACAAGGTCAGAAAAGGGGCCGAAGGCGCTCAGGGTCAGTTTGGTGGGTTTCACAGCTCCATCCCTCCTTCCTTGGCCAGTTCCGCCACAGCCTGCCAGGCCTCTTCACTGGGCGGCTCGCCGTTTACCTGGGTGTAAAAGTCAAAAAACAACTCCCGAAGGTCTTTCTTTTCCACATCGGCGGCCGCAGTGCGGGCTTCGCCGGTGGTTTGCTGGGGGTAATCCAGTTTCATCACGTTGGGGTAAACCGCCCGCAGATGGTCCATGGCGTCCAGCACGGGGGTCTTGTCGGTCAGGGTGGCATAGATGTAATCCTCCCGCTGGGCGGGCTCGGCGGCGTCGATCAGCTTTTCCAGCGGGCCGGTGATGTGGCGGATCGGGTGCAGCGGCGCAAAGGGAACAAAGCGCACCTGGGCGGGGCCGTGTTCACCAAGCGTGACCAGCAGGGCGCCCTTTTCCTGCCCGGCCTCATCCAGCGAGTAGGCCATGGGGGAACCGGCATACCAGGCGTTTTGCCCCACCGGCTGGCGCTTGTGAATGTGCCCCAGCGCCACGTAGTCAAACCCGGCAAAGCAGGCGGCGTCCACATTGTCCAGCCCGCCCACGTTGATGCTCTCAGAGCCGGCCTTCTGCGGGGCGCTTCCGGCGGCGGTAACAAACTGGTGGGCCACCAGCACCTGCCGGGCGGCGGGGTCTGACTTGCGGTCGGAAAGGGAAGCGGCGACGGCGCGGGTATAATCGCTGCAATCGGCATCAGGGAAGAAATGCGCCACGGTGGCCGGTTTGACGAAGGGCAGCAGCCACAACTCTACCGGCCCGTATTCGTCCTGCAGGCGCAGCGGCACGGGCGTGCCGGAAAAGCGCCCGGCGATGTGGACCCGGCACTTGGCAAACAGATCCCTGCCGTAGTCCAGCCGGTCGGCCCCGTCATGGTTGCCGCTTACCGCAAAAACCGGCAGCCCGGCCTCGGCCATGCTGGTGAGAAACCAGTCCAGCAGCGCAACGGCCCCGCCGCTGGGAATGGCCTTGTCGTACAGATCGCCTGCCAGCAGCACGGCATCCACGGCTTCATCCGCGGCCAGTTTCAGGGCCTGGGTGAGCATATGGCGCTGATCTGCAAGCAGGTCAAAGTCGTTCAGCCGTTTGCCCAGGTGCAGGTCGGCCAGATGCAGAAACTTCATGGAAAACACCTCCTGAAATCAAAGGGTCAGCACCCGCCGTTCGGTGATAATGCACTGGGCGGGCAGGTCCAGCGCATCGACGGGCAGGTGGGGGGCAAGCAGCGCCTCGGGGCACAACACGGCCCGATATGCGCCGGGGCAGCGGGCCAGCCAACGGTCGTAATAGCCGCCGCCGTGGCCCAGCCGGGTGCCGTCCAGCCCGGCGGCCAGGCAGGGCAGCACGGCCAGCTGAATGCCTGCGGGTGGGCAGGGCGGCAGCTGCGCGGGCGGCTCGGGAATTTCATAGGAGCCGGGGGCCAGCAGGGCCAGATCACCCAGCGGGATGGCTTCCATCTGGCCGGGGCCGGTGCAGCGTGGCACACAGAGCTGCTTGCCCTCGGCCAGCGCTGCCTGAAGAAGGGGCAGGGTGTCCGGCTCCGGCCCGTGGGATGCGAAGCAGAACACCGTCTGGGCGGCCTGCCATTGAGGCAGAAGGCACAGCCGCTGCGCCATGGCTGCCCCGAATGCGGCCCATTGCTCCGGCGTGAAGGCCGCGCGGGTCTGGCGCGCCCAGCGGCGCGCCGCGGCTTTTTCGGTTTTCAAAGAGGGTTCGGGCTGCAAAAAGAGCACCTGCCTTTCCGGTGAAATTATTGAAAGTTATTTCTAGTGTAACACATCTTGCTTCCAATTGCCCAAAAATGTGGAAATTTGGCGGCTGCCCTTGCCGGGGTGGGGAAATGCCTTTATAATAATGTCAAGTATGCAAGAAAGAACCAACTGCGGTGCGGGCGCTGCCCGCATTTTCATAGAGGGCGGTACCGGCCGCCTGCAAACAAGATCGGAACGATTGATGAAGAAAACGATAAAGCGCGTATGCGCATTGGCTGCCGCGGCCTGCCTGGCGGCGGCCTTCGGGCTGCCTGCCTTTGCGCAGGATACCCCGCCGGCGGTTTCCTGCGGGGCCTATGTGGTGATGGACGCAGACACCGGGCAGATTTTGATCGAGCAGAACCCGGATCAGAAAATGTACCCGGCCTCTACCACCAAGATCATGACGCTGGGGCTGACGGCTCAAAAGACGGGCGGCAACTGGGATGAAAGCGTGACCGTGAGCGAAGAGGCGGTGTACTCGCTGCTGCACACCGATTCCTCCCACATTGCCCTGCAGCCCGGCGAGATTGTCCCCTTGAAAGACGTGGTGTACGGCACGCAGCTTGCCAGCGCCAACGATGGCGCCAATGTGCTGGCCGCCTACATTGGCGGAAGCATTCAGGGCGGCGTGGACGCGATGAACGCCCAGGCGCAGGCCCTGGGCCTGACCGGCACCCACTTTGCCAACCCGCACGGCCTGTATGACCCGGATCATTACACCACGGCCCGGGACCTGGCGACGATCACCCGCTGGGCCCTGCAGCAGCCCGGCTTTCAGGATGTGTTCTGCTACACCGGCAGCTGGACGATGGCCCCCACCAATTTACAGCCTCAGGAGCGGTATTTTGCCTGCGACGATTGGCTTCGGGTGGGAAATGTCTGCTACCGGGAGTACGCCAAGGGCGGAAAAGACGGCTACCACGATATGGGCGGCCACAGCTATGTGAATTACAGCGAGCAGGACGGTGTGCGGCTGATCTGCGTGATTCTGGGGGATGCAAGCAAAAAAGGCCGATATTACGATGCCTGCACCCTGCTGGATTATTGCTTCGGCAATTTCGTTCGGGTGGAACTGCCGGACGAAGGCAAGCGCCTGCCGCTGGATGTACAGGGCGGCGGCGGTGTGCTGGGCCAGGTGCAGGTGAAAAGCACGGCGGCCAGTGTGCTGCTGCACAGCGGCCGCACGGCAGAAGAATGCACGGTGCAGTATGCACTGCCGGAGGTTTGGAATCTGGGCCAGCCGCTGAGCGCCTGGCAGGTGGTGCACATTCCGGCCGGCGAAGGCCAAGCCGAAAGTGAGGTGCGCCTGGCAATGGCCGCCGACGGGCTGGACGAGCTGCTTGCCCAGGCCGCCGAACATTCCGCCCGGCAGGCACAGGCCAGCAGCGGCAGCTTTACCGGGCTGCTGGCGGGGGCGGCCTTGGCGGCGGTGCTGCTGTTTGGGCTGCTTCGGGTGAAACCCTGGAAAAAGCTGCGCAAAACCGCGGCGGCAAAGCCGGGCGGCGGCGTGGAGTTCCCGATTCTGCAGTGGGATGGGGAGACCACCCGCATGGACAGCAGCATCTACCGGATGCCGGGCCGCAGCGGGGCAAACGGCCGGGGCCGGCAGAGAAAGTAAAGTATCCAAACGGGGATTACAATGCAACAACGCAAACGGCAGGCCGGGGCCTGAACCATGCAAGCGGTTCGGTTCCGGTCAGCTTTTTTGTGCTGCGGCCGTTTGCGCTGAAGTTCCGGCTTTTCGCCGTATGTGTCCGGGCGGAGAGAAGCGAACCGGCGCGGCTGCACATTCCAAGAAAGAGAAGCGGAAAGCGGCTTTTCAGGGCATCCTCCGCGAAGCGCGAGGAACATCAAAAAGAGGACAACGCACCCCAAGAAACGAAAAAACGCAGAAACAAAAAGAGCGGTCCCGCAGCGCTGCGGGACCGCTCTTTTATGCAAAGAAAGCACGTGGAAATGGTTACCCACGGAAGGCCGCCGTGTACACGGCGATGACCTCCTGCCGGGTGGGGGTGAGCTGGTTGGTGGTCATACAGGTGTCGCGCAGGGCCAGATCGGCCAGGGTGCCGAAATCGGCCGGGTCCACCTTGTTCAGCTGGGCCAGCGTCGCGGGGATGCCCACGCTGCCGCTGAGCTGCTTGACAAACTGGATGACAGTTTCCGCCGCATGGGCCTCGCCCAAGTTGGCGGGCAGCCCCATGGCACCGGCGATGGAGACAAACCGCTGACGGCACACCGGGCTGCGGCTGTTGAACGCCAGCACATAGGGCAGCAGCACCGCGTTGCACACGCCGTGGGGCAGGTTGTAGTGTCCGCCCAGTGCATGGGCCATGGCGTGAACCATGCCCAGCCCGGCGTTGGAAAAGGCCATGCCGGCCACATTTTCTGCATAGGCCATCATGGTGCGGGCCTCTTCGTCTTTGCCGTTGGCCACGGCACGGGGAAGATTCTGCACAATGGCGGTCATCGCCCAATAGGCATCCTTATCCGTGATGGGGCTGGCGTTTTTCGAGAGCGCCGCTTCAATGGCGTGGGTCAGCGCGTCCATGCCGGTGGCGGCGGTGAGCTTGGGCGGCATGGAGGACATGAAATCGGTGTCGTTTACCGCAATGCTGACCATGCAGTTGGGGTCCACCATCGCCATTTTGCTGTGGCGCACCGGGTCGGTAACGATGTAGAACGAGGTGCATTCGCTGCCGGTGCCCGCGGTGGTGTTCACCGCCACGATGGGCAGGCCGGGCTTCGAGGATTTGTTTTCGCCCTCGTAATCCTCCACGCTGCCGCCGCAGGCCAGCACGATGCTGGCGGCCTTGGCAGTGTCAATGGCGCTGCCGCCGCCCAGAGCCACCAGAAGCTGCACGGAGAGGGTGCGGGCGGCTCGGATGCAGTCATTCACCACCTGAACGGTTGGGTTGGGCTGCACGTTGTAGTAGACGGCGTACTCCACCCCGGCCTCGGAGAGAACCTGCCCCACCCGGGCAGCGGCACCGGAGTCATAGAGAAACCGGTCGGTGACCAGAAGAGCGCGCCGAATGCCCATTTTTTGCAGCTCCGGCCCGAGAAGCCGGATGGCCCCCTTGCCGAAAAAGCTGGTTTTTACCGCGTTGATGCGTTCTGCCATGCAACCACCCCGCTTATCGGGCCTGACCGCACACCACCTGGATGGGGTCCCAGATGGAGCAGGCGGCGGAGGAATAGACGAAGTCCACCTGGCCCAGAGCCTCCACGGTCATACCGGCGCGGATGGCCACGGCGATGGCATTGATGCGGGCCGAGACGTTTTTGCCGCCCCAGGCCTGCGCACCCACCACCTGGCGGGTGTTGGCCTCATACACCAGTTTGATGGTGATGGGGTGGGGGTTGGGGCAGATGCCGGGTCGGTCGTTGCCGGTGGCCATGGCGCTTTTTACCCGCAGGCCCGCCTTGCGGGCTTCGGCCTCGGTCAGGCCGGTGCGGGCAATTTCCAGCTGGGCCACCCGAAGGCTGCTGGTGCGCAGGCTGCCTTGCCGGCAGAAGGCACAGTCGCCCACGGCGTAGATGCCGGGCACGCTGGTGGCAAAGTCGGCCCCGATGAGCACGGCTCCGCTTGGCGCCAGCTCTGCGCCGGTTCCGGCCAGAAGCCCGGTGTTGGGCTGCACGCCGATGGCCACGATGCACAGGTCACAGGGATAAGTGCCCCGGTTGGTCTGCACCTGCTCAATAAAGGTTTTGCCGGGGAAGGTGCGCACCTGCTCGCCCAGATTGAACTGAACGCCTTGGGCCTCCAGCTCCTGCTGGATGAGTTTGCTCACCTCGGGGTCGAACTGGGGCAGAAGCTGCTGCTCCTTTTCGATGATGCGAACCTTGCGGCCCAGCTTCAGGAACGCCTTGGCGATTTCAAGGCCGGACCAGCTGCCGCCCAGAATGACGATGTCGCGCACATAGGGGGTGCGCACAAATTCCTTCAGAAAAATCAGATCCTCCACGCTTTTCAGCGTCTGCACGCCCACCCGGTCACTGCCGGGCACCTGAGGAATCCGATTGGAAGAACCGGTGGCCAGCACCAGCTTGTCGTAATGGTCGGTGAAAACCCGGCCGCTGGCCAGGTCGCACACGGTCACCTGCCGGGTGGCCGGATCAATGCGCTGCACCTCATGGCGCAGATGAGCCGTGATGCCCTGGGCGGCCAGCTCCTTTTCCTTGCCCTGAATGGCCTTGTTCAGGGCGTCCAGGTTCTCGCTCAGGTAATGGGGCAGCCCGCCGGTGCCGCAGGAGTAGAAGCCGCCCTTTTCGTAGACGGTGATCTGTACGCCCTGCTGCCCGGCGGCAAGGCGCGCAGCGGCCGAGACCCCTGCGGCAATGCTGCCGATAACGATGATCTTCATAGTTTAAGCCTCACGATCCCGCCAAAGGCCAAGGCCCTCGACGAAAAACTTGCGTTTGCGTGATTATTTGCTCAGGGTGGGAGGATTGTCCACAATGCCCACGATGAAGGCGTCAATGGGGGCGGGGCGGTCCAGCGCGTGCTGGGTGGTCTCGTCGGTGGTTACCAGCACCATCTCGCCCACACCGGCGCCGATGGTGTCGCCGGCCACGATCATATCCCGCTTGGTGCCGTACACCGGCTCCACCAGCAGGAACTTATAGCCCACCAGATTCTGCATTTTGCGGGTGGCAACCACCGTACCCTTGACGATTCCTAAAATCATGGCTTACTCCTCTTTGCCCAGTACGGTGACCAGCTGCCCCTGCTTGAGCAGGAAGGCATTGCCGTCGTCCGTGTCGATGTGAAAATCCAGGGCGCATTTGTTGCTGGCACGCACAAGTACGCCGCCCATAATGCCGGGCTTGAGACCGTTGATGCGGATCTGCACCCGGTCGCCATCGGCAAGGCCGAAGGCAGCGGCTTGGGCCGGGGTCATGTGCAGGTGGCGGTCGGCCACGATCACGCCCTCCGGCACGGTCAGCTCACCCAGCGGGCCGCGCAGCGTCACACCGGGGGTACCCTTCGTGTCGCCGCTGGAGCGCACCGGCGCATTGACGCCGATGGTGCGGCAGTCGGTCTGGGCCAGCTCAATCTGGGTGGCGCTGCGCTCCGGGCCGAGAATGCGCACCCGCTTCAGCTCCCCTTTGGGGCCAATCACGTCCAGGCATTCTTCACAGGCGAACTGGCCGGGCTGGCTCAGCGCCTTTTTGGGGGTGAGCTGGTAGCCGTAGCCAAACAGCTTGTCTACATCGGCCCGGGTGAGGTGGATGTGCCGCACCGAAATGCCCACAGGAACCTGACGGCTGCGCTTTTGCAGTTCGGCCTGCACCGCCTGCGTGACCAGCGCGACCAGCTGCTCTTGGCTGATGTTGTGATAAATCAAGGCACAAACGCCCCTTCCTCAGTGAATTTCAGAGGGCTCAGCGCAGTTCGGGCATGCACTCGGCCACGCTGGCATGGGGGCGGGGAATCACATGGGCGCTGACCACTTCGCCGATGCGGGCGGCAGCAGTCTGGCCGGCTTCCACGGCGGCCTTAACGGCGCCCACGTCGCCCTGCACGAACACGGTCACCAGACCGGCGCCAATCTTCTCCTGGCCCACCAGAGACACGTCCGCGCTCTTCAGCATGGCATCGGCGGCCTCAATGGCGGCGGTCAGGCCGTTGGTCTCGATCATGCCCAGAGCGGCAGCCAGAGGCACCTGCTCACCGGCGGGCTGGCCGGACTTTCCGGTTGCGGGGCCCTTGGGGGGCATGATGCGGGCCAAGTCGGTGTGGGGACGGGCGATGACGTTCACGCAGAACAGCTCGCCCACGCGGGAAGCGGCCTCTTCGCCGGCCTCGGTGGCAGCCTTCACGGCACCCACTTCACCGGTGACGATGACGGTGGTAAGGCCGGCACCGATGGTGTCGGAGCCGATGAACTCCACGTCCGCAGCCTTCAGCATGGCATCGGTCGCTTCAATGTTGCCAACCAGACCTTTGGTCTCAATAAAACCCAGAGCTTTCATGAGTCGTTCCTCCTGTAGAACAAATCAAAATCGTTGATGTTTGTGTAAGAGCGTTTCAGCAATGAATGGTCGTTTATGTGAGGGGCGGCAGCAGGCCGCCTGCCCGATCAGATGATGCGCAGCCCGCCTTCAGCGAGCATGCAGCGGCGGCGGCGGCAGAAGCTCTTCGCGCAGGTAATGCCCTCGCCGGTGGGGCCGGCAATGGTCATGGTGCAGTGGCCTTCACCGCCAATGCCCACGCCTGCCTTGGTGGCGCTGTTCTTCACGTAGATGGTGGTCTCAATAAGCCGGGCAAACCGGGTCATGTGATCCACATCCTTGGAGAAGATGGAGGAGGTGTGCCGGTTGCCATGCTCGGCGATGAGAGCCTTGTCCATGGCCTCTTCAAAGCTCTGGCAGCGCACCAGAGGAAGCACGGGCATCATCTGCTCTACCAGCACGAAGGGATGGTCGGCGGGCACTTCGCAGATGGCCAGACGGCAGTTGTCCGGTACCTTGACCCCGATGGTCTCCAGAATGCGGGCGGCGTCCTGGCCGACCCACTTCTTGTTTACCTCGTGGCCGCCGCCCTTTTTGGGCTGCAACACAATCTTTACCAGCTGTTCGGTCTGGGCGCTGTTCAGCAGGTACGAGCCCTGCTTCTGCATCTCATGCACAAGGCCGTCGTAGGCACTGCCCACGGCGAACACCTCTTTTTCGGCGAAGCACAGGATGTTGTTGTCAAAAGACGCGCCCTCGTAGATCTTGCGGCCGGCCAGTTCAATGTCGGCGGTCTCGTCCACGATGACCGGCGGGTTGCCCGCACCGGCGCCGATGCACTTTTTGCCGCTGCGCAGCAGGGCATTTACCATGCCCATGCCGCCGGTGCCCGCCATCAGGCGGACCTTGGGGTTGGCGGCCATCTTGTCCACGTTTTCCATGGTGGGCTCCCGGGTCATGGTGATGAGGTTTTCGGGACCGCCGGCTTCCACAATGGCGGTGTTCAGCGCCTGCAGACAGTCAGCGGAAACCCGCTTTGCGCGGGGGTGTACGTTGAATACCACGGTGTTGCCGCCGGCAATCATGCTGATGGTGTTGTTGATGATGGTTTCGGTGGGGTTGGTGGTGGGGGTGATGGAGCAGATCACGCCGAAGGGGGCGTATTCTTCCAACATCAGGCCGGCGTCTCCGCTGATGGCCTCGGTGGTCAGGCACTCGGGGCCGGGGGTTTTGTTGATGACGGCCAGGTGCTTTTCCACCTTGTCCTCATAGCGGCCCATGCCGGTTTCTTCCACAATTTTGTGGCACCACTCTTCCACATGGGCGCGGGCGCAGCGGCGAATGGCCTCGATGATGCGCTGGCGGTCCTCCACCTTGTAGTTGGTCACCCAGTCGCGCTGGGCTTTCCAGGCGGCCTCCACGGCGTCGTCTACGTTTTCAAAAACGCCCCGATCGCCGCAGGTGCTGCAGCGGGGGGCCGCTGCGGAGGGGGAAGCGGTCGGCGTACCGCCCATGCCGGACAGTACCTGTTTGACGATCGCCTCAATTTCCTGCGAACTGATGTCCATGGTCTTGACGTCCTTTCCGTTGGCCGGGAGTACCGCAAGCGGGCCCGCCCCGGCGCGTTGAAATTAAAACGGCGGATAAACAGAGAAACAATGTGCTTGAATGCGTTCAAGCGGGATTACGAAAAGCTTTGCAGGGTGCGGCGGATGACCTCGGCCATTGCATCCTCCCGGGCAGCGGCCCGGGGTGCGGGCTGTGCGGGGGCAGCAGCCGGTGCGGCCGGAACCGCTTTGGGGGCGGCGGGAATGGCCGGAGCAGCCGGTGTAGCAGGCTGCGCTTTGGGCAAGGGCGGCAGACCCATGCCGGGGCGGATCAGCTCAGTCACGCCATTCAATTCAGCGGTGGAAACCGGAGAAGCTTCCACCGGCGCAGGCTGCAACGCTGGTGCGGCAGGCACCGCGGGGGCGCTCATCGGGGCGCTGCCCAGACGAGCAGTCACAACGGCGTAGTAGTCCAGCGCTTCCACCAGATGGCAGGCCTCGGTGGGGGTGCGGCCCCAGGTCATGCAGCCGTCGTTCTGCAGCAGCACGCCCTTGTCGGTGCGGCACAAAAGGCTGACGGCCTGCGCCTGAGGCTCGGCAGCCTGCCCGGGCAGCAGCTGAACCCGGCCCAGCGCCCGAACCGCCGGGCTGAACGCGGCGGGCTGTACGGACTGCCCCTGTAGCCCCATGATGGCGGCGCAGGGCGGGTATGCGTGCAGCACGCACTGAACGGAGTCGTTTTCCTGATAGATTTTCAGGTGGATGGGCAGGTCCTCCGGCAGGGGCTTGGCCCGAGCGCTGAGCATCTGCTTGCCGTTCAGGTCCACGCGAACCAGCATATCCTGGGTGAGGGCGGCCTTATCGGCCCCGGAAATGGTGACCCACACCGCAGACGGGCCGACCCGCACGCTGAGGCTGCCGTCGCCCGCCACCAGAAAGCCCTTGGCTTCCATGCGGCGCGCCGCCTCGATGATGGCCTTCTTGGCCTCGAAATCCGAGAGATAGGTGACACCTTGAATTACCATGTGAATCACCTCCTCAGCGACGGAGGGGCGGGATCTTCAGCATTGCCCGCGCCTCGTCCGGGGTCATGGGCATCATGCCCTTGGATTTAACAATGTCCGATACCTGTGCAATGAGGGCGGCATTGTTGTCCACATGAACGCCGGGGGCGATCATGTCGGAATCCTCAAAGCCGATGCGCACGGTGGAAGCGCCCATATCCAGGGCGACCTTCACCATTTCCCAATCCTCCCGGTGAGCCTGGGTGTAGCCCCACAGGTAGTCGCCGCCGGGGAAGTTCTCGTGCAGCGCGTCGATCATGTGCTTCAGGGCCGGTACGGTGGCAGGCATCTCGCCCCCATGGCCGAACACCAGCGCGAAGAGGATGGGCTTGACGAAGTGGAACTTCTCGTCCAACTCCCGCACGGTGTTGATCATGCCAAGCTCGAACACCTCGATCTCGGGGATCTTCTTGTTTTCGATAATGCGCTGCACGCAGTACTCCACGTCGTTGATGGGGTTTTGGTACACGGCGGTGCCCAGATTGACTGAGCCGACGTTCAGACTGTTGGCCTCGACCCAATTGGGGTAGCAGGGCTGGCAGCGCTCTTCGATGGTCAGGTTGGAGACGCCGCCGGTGGAAATTTCCACCACGATGTCGCACATCTCGCGGATGTACGCGACGGTCTCCTGCAGCAGGCTCAGGTCCGGGGTGAGACGGCCGTTCAGGTCGCGGCAGTGCAGGTGCACCATGGCAGCGCCATGCTTGTAGCACTCATACACATCCCGGGCGATGGCCCTGGGGTTGATTAGGATGTCTGTGGCGGCCACAGGGGCCACAGAGATCATGATTTTTTTCATGGCAAAAGCTCCTTGCTTCAAGCCTTTTGGAAAACGAATTGGAAGGATGATAAGAGAAATTATACATTCAACATCCTACCTTAGAAATACTCATTTTGCCCGCACACCACGATGCGGGCGAGCGGGCTGAATGAGTCATTTCCAGAAAATGTAGTGATCCTGCACCGTTCGTGCGATCTGATCGGCCTGCCGCCGCTCAATCACGGCCAGCAGCTGCCGGTGAAGTTCCACAAAACGGTCCACATCGCCCTGTTCCAGCACCCGGCGGGTGGTTTCGTACCGACTGGGCAGCGTTAAGCGGGTGATGTATTCGGTGATGGTTTCCAACATCGGATTTTGGGCGGCCCCGGCAATTTGGGTGTGAAAGCGGCTGTCCAGCTCCAGCACCCGGTCCACGGAGGGGGTGGACGAGTGAAGCTCCGCCGAGAGCTCGCCGAAGGTCCAGTAGAGATCCGGCAGGAACGAGGCGATGTCCTCCCGCTGGATGACCACGTTCAGTGTACCGATGTCGATCACTGAACGAAGCTCCACAAAGTCGCGCCAGCTGTTCTTTTGCAGGATGATGCTGTACAGCATGGGGTCAAGCATTTTCTGGTTATAGCTTTCGCTGACGAAGGTGCCATCGGCCCGCTTGATGTACAGAATGCCGTAGGCCTGCAATTTTTTTACCGCTTCACGCACCGAATTGCGTCCGGCCCCAAATTGGCGGCAGAGTTCCATTTCGGTGGGCAGTTTGTCGCCGGGGTGCAGGGAACCATCAATGATCCGGGAAATGATCCCATCCGCCACCTGGTCCACAACGGACTTGCCAGGTGTTTTTTCGCACGAGTCATTTTCCATTGCGATTACCTCCAGACTGCGGCAGCGAGGCCAAACCCTTGATGCCGCAAAAATGGAATGATGATACGGAATGTTGCGGGCAAAAATGCCCGAACATCATATGTTTCGTTCCGTTACCATTTTACCACACTCTCTGCGGTGTTGCAATGGTTTTCAGGCTCAAACACGCATCAGGGCAGTGGGAAGAGTAATAAGCTGAGGGAAGGCGATCATCAGCGCAATGCAGACGAAGGTTGCCAGCAGGAAGGGAATCAGGGTGGGGAACACATCGCCCACCTTTACGTCCATCAGATCGCAGGCCACATAGATGCACATACCGACGGGAGGCGTAACCAGCCCCACGCCGATGACCACGGTGATCAGCACGCTCAGAACAATGGGGTCGATGCCCACGCCGATGGCAATGGGGTACAGGATGGGCATAAACAGGGTCAGGGTTGCGATGGACTCCATGAACATGGTCACGATGAAGAAGATCAGCAGGATCATGATGAGGATGACGGTGGGGTTGGAGGAGAAGCCCAGCATGGTTTTGGCAACCCACTTGTCAAAGCCGGCGGTGGTCAGCATAACGGTGTACAGCTTGGCCGCGCCGATGACGATGAAGATGCGGCCGCTGGTTCGGACGGTTTCGGCGAAGGCGAACTTGATGTCCTCCCATTTCAGCTCGCGGTAGACAATGCCACCGGCGAACAGGCCGTACACCACCGCGATCACGCCCGCCTCAGTGGGGCTGACGATGCCCAGGGTGATGGTGCCCACAATGATGATGGGCATCAGCAGAGCGGGCCAGCTCTCCCACAGGCCGTGCAGTACGGGGCCGATGGCGAAATGACCGGGCTCTTTTTCCACGCCCTCTTTCTTGGCCATGAAGTAGCTGACGATCATCTGGGCCAGGCCGCACATGATGCCGGGAATGATGCCGCCCAAGAACAGACGGCCGGTGGAAATGCCGCAGATACCTGCGATAACGACCATGGGGATGGAGGGCGGGATGATGATGCCGATGGTGGAGGAGATGGCGGTGACGGCCACGGTGAACTTCTTGGAGTAGCCCTTGCGCACCATCTCAGGCATGAACATACCGGAAACACCGGCGGTGTCGGCCACGGCAGAACCGGAAATGCCGGCGAAGATCATGCTGGACAGCACGTTTACGTGGGCCAGGCCGCCGTAAATGTGGCCAACGATGGAGTAGCAGAAGTCCATCAAACGCTTGGAGATGCCGCCCTTGCTCATGGTAAAGCCAGCAAAGGTGTACAGGGGAATGGCCAGCAATGCAAAGCTGTTCATGCCCTCAAACATACGCTGGGCGATGGTAACGGTGCTGCCGCCGCCCAAAAACAGGATGCCGCCGATGGCGGACAGGCCCAGGCTCATGGCGATGGGCACACCCAGGAACAACAGTACGAAAAAGGAAATCAGCAGCCAGGCAATCATTCCTTGTCGCCTCCTTCCGATTTTTCAGTGAGTTCAACGATCAGATTGACCACAGCACCGAGGATGCAGATCACACCGGCAATGGGGAAGATGGTGTACACCTGGCCCATGGTAAACTGAGGCATGGTGGAAACAGCCTGCTTGGCGCGGGTGCACAGCTGCCAGCCGGAATAGGTGACCAGCGCATAGAACAGGATGATGAACACATCGCGGATGAGCACGACCAGCTTTTTGCCCAGCGCGATTTTGCCGAAGATGGAATCCACCACTTCCACGCGCAGGTTGGTGCCCATGGCGTTGATGCCGATGCAGGCAATGAGCATGGACCAGACATTCAGGTACTGGCTGCTCTCCATGTACCATTTGAAACCGCCTACATTGGGAATCAGGCGCAGCACCACATTGGCGAACAGGATGATCATCATCGCTGCGCACAGGATGGAGGAGATCAGCGTGGTGATCTTATCCATCGTTTGCTGTAACTTCTTCACAAATTTGCTCCTTTCGGACTAGTTACTCTGACAAAGAACTTGAAAAACTTGTGTTTTCCAATAAAAGGGGGCGGAGGGCAAATCCCTCCGCCCCACGATGTTTGCGTTGGAGACTGATTCAGATGGGAAACAACTCAACGCTCGGCCTTCCAGGAGTTCAGCTGATCCAGCAGATCGCCGTAGGTGGAAGCGTTGTCGGTCAGCACGGAAGTGGTTGCCTCGGCAAAGGGAGCCAGATCGGGGTTGTTGATCTTCATGCCTTTCTCTTCCAGGCTGGCGACCAGGCTCTCGGTCTGCTCTTTGTTTAGCTGACGGTCGTAATCGGCGGAAGCCTTCGCGGCGGCCTCAACGATGGCCTGCTGATCGGCACTCAGCTTGTTCCAGCTGCTTTCAGCGATGGTGAAGCACATGCCGGAGTAGATGTGGTTGGTGACGCTCAGGTATTCCTGAACCTCATACAGGTTGTTGTTGTAGATAACGGGGATGGGGTTCTCCTGGGCGTCGTAGGTCTTCTGCTGGAGGGCCTGATACAGCTCAGAGAAGCTCAGAGGCTGGGGGTTGGCACCCAGAGCGGTCATGGTGGCCATGATCACGGGGTTCTCGGGGGTACGGATCAGCAGACCCTTCATGTCGTCGGGGGTCTCGATGGGACCCTTGGAGTTGGTCACGCAGCGGAAACCGTTGCAGTAGTGGGCCAACACGCGCATATTCTGGCTCAGCAGGCCTTCCTCGGCAGCGGCCTCAACGTCGCTGTCCATAAAGGCCCAGGCTTCGTCAAAATCGGAGAACTGGAAGGGCAGAGCGGAGATGCCCATCTTCGGCTCGTAGGTGGCAAAGTTGGAAGCGTCGGTGATGATGATGTCCACCGTGCCGGAATCCAGAGCGATGGAGTTGATCAGGTCGGCGTCACCGCCCAACTGGCCGGAGGGGTACAGCTGCACGGTCACGGCGCCGTTGGTCTTGGACTCGACCTCTTCTTTGAACTGCTTGGCGCCCAGAGCACGGGGGTCTTCCTCGTTGGTGGAGAAGCCCAGCTTCAGGGTGACGCTGCTGGCGGGGGTCTCAGCGGCGGAGCTGCTGTCGCCCGAAGAAGCAGGAGCGGAGGATGCGGAGCCGCCGCAGGCAGCCAGACTAAAGGTCATAACTGCGGCCAGCGCAAGTGCAAGTGCCTTTTTCATAATGATCTCCTTTTTCCTAAGTGTTATTGTGTCTATTGATTTCCCGGCGTTCCCTGCCGGGTTCAATCGGGTTTAGATGGTGCCCTTCTTTTCCAGGGCCTTCTTCAGTTCGGCGGCGCCGAAGCGGGGGCTGCTGAGCACGACCTTGCCAAACTTCTCGGCGATGTACTCTTCACAGTAGGCCATGCTGCCCTGCGCAAAGACGATCACATCCACCTGGTCGGCGATGGTAGCGGCCATTTCCGTCATGCGGGCCTTGAACTGATCCTGATCCAGGCCGAATGCGCCGTCCACCAGGCAGTCCACCAGTTCCACGTGCTTGCCGCACTCGCGGGCCATCCGCAGAATGGTGCCCTTGGTGGGCTCCAGGGTGGTGGACAGGGTGGCCATTACGCCGATGCGCTGGCCCTTGCGGACGGCCTCACGGCACATCTCCTCGTCCACGCGAACGATGGGAACGCCGATGTACTTGGCCACATCCTGTACGCTGTCGGCCACTTCACCGACGCTGCTGCACAGGTTCAGCATGGCGTCCACGCCTTCCTCGGCCGCCTTCATGTACATGCCGATCAGCCGGGCGGCGGGGGCGGTGGTTACGTAACCGGCCTCGCGCACATCCGCCAGAACGCTGGGGTCCTGCAGGCTATACAGCTCAACGTCCTCGCCAAGCTGCTTTTTCACTTCCTGCTCCACCAGCTCGATCAGCTCCGGAGTGGTGCTGGTATAAATCAGACCAACTTTCATAAAAGGTGATTCCTCCTTTTGGTGTTCCGCCGCAAAAGAAACGAGAAATGAATGCTTTATACATCCCATCTTACATGGAAGTCTCGCTTTATTTTGCTGATACATCCTATGTTTAGAGTACTCTTTTGGCCGGGAAAAGTAAACTGGTAAAAAGCCGATATTTTTCTATAAAATTAGGCGTTCTGCACAAACGTCGGACAGAAAACGGAAAAAATCTGAAATTTTACGGAGAACATCCTATGAAAACAAGTCAAAGCATAGGAAAATCTGCGGAATGCAGCCAGGAAGCCTTGCGGCCCACCGGCCGGATGTAGTATGATGAGATTCAATTGGAAACGCGGCTCCTGTGAAAGACGGCAGGACAAAACGAAAAAACTGTAAAAAGGGGAAGCATATGGGCTTATTTCAGAGCGACAATTATTGGAAAAAGAAGGCGCGCAGTGCAAAGCTTCAGTCTGCGCCCCTGGACCCGGAAGCCGCCTGGCGCAAAGCCGTTACGTCCAGTACGCTGTGGCTGGTGGGAGGCATTGCGCTCATTGCGTTTTACCTCTCCGGTGCCCGGGCCGGCGTGGTGACCATTGACAGCGGCGTGATGATCCTTTTGGTGCTGATCGGCTGCTACTGCCTGTATCTGGCTTCGGCACTGGGCAAATTGTGGAAGCAGAAACCGGGCTCCAAAGGAAAAAAGAAGTAAACCGGTGTGCGGCCGTATGAAACTGCACCGGGTGCATCGGGCGTGATAAAGAAAACAAAAAGAACCACGGCTTGAGATGAAAAATATCTCAAGCCGTGGTTTTTATGCAATGTGAATTGAACAGCGCGTTGCACCGCTTAGCCCAGCAGGATCTCGATGGCCTCCCGCAGGGTGGACATTTCACCCACGTTGCCGGGGAAAATCACATAGGGGGTACCAGGGAAGAGGCTTTCCGGCCCGGTCTGCCAGACGGGGATGCCGGGGCGAATCTGGCCCAGCACCCGGGCGCACTGAACCCGCAGCGCCTTTACACCCACATCGCTGCTGGTAATGCCGCCTTTGGCCACCACAAACGCGGGTGTGACCGGTAGCTTGCCCACGCAGCTTTGCAACGCATCACTGATGGCCACGCTGCGAACCAGCGCCGCCTCGGGGGTGTCGTCTGGCAGGGTGAGCACGGTGCGCTTGGTGGAAACGCAGCAGGTCACGCCCTGCTGAATGAGCCGGGCACACCGTTCGATGATGGAGGCGGCCTCCTGTTCCAGCGCGCCGGGAACCAGAACTTTGTCGCTGTCCATCTCGATGAATTCAATGCCGGAGACTTTTTTCAGCTCTTCCAGCTGAGCGGTGGTCTTTTTGGTGTGGCTGCCCACCACGATAATGCCCCCGGCGGAGTTTTTCAGGGTGACCATCTGCTCCCGACGCAGCAGGGGCTGGCTGGAAATGTTGCCGATGGCCTTGACCAGCGCCGCAGCGCAGCGGATGGTGAAGTGCCGCCCCTTGGCCATGGCGCGGTACAGCGCCACGGCAAAGGCCTGCACGTCGCAGTCCTCCACCGCGTTCACAACAACCTTGCCGAAATCGTGCACCGCCAGCAGCTGGGCCTCGATGCCGTCAAAGTCCAGGGCGCGCAGGCTTTCCAGCGGGATGCAGGTAACATCTCCGGCGCGGAATTTTCCAGCAGTTTTCTCCTCAATGTAATCGCACAGATTGCTGGAAGTGTAGCCGAAGGTCTCGTCTTTGGCGAATTCGGTCTGGCCGCAGGGGACCAGTTCATCCCCATAGCGCACATAATGAACGTTGTTCAGCGTAAAGCGGCCGCCCTCCTTGAAGTAGGGGCACAGGATCTCGCCGTCCATGGAAAAGCCGCCTTTTTTCTCGGCCACCTGACGCAGAAGGTCGGTTTCCAGCGGATAATGCCCCCGCAGGGTGGAGTCGCCCCGGCTGATGATCAGGTAATCCATACCGAATTCCTGGGCAACCTGATCCACGTTCTCGGCAATTTCAATGTGTGCTTTGGTGGTTTCCGCCACAGTGAAGCCGCGGCTGTTGGTGAGGATGAAAAAGAGCTTTTCCGGCGCAGCGAAGCCCTTGCGCAGGCTTTCAATGCTCCAATCCGTATAAACAAAAATGTCGTGTACCGTCTGCACGCCGGTGGGGTCGTCGTCCAGCACAATGATCTTGCGCTGATTTGCATCGGCTTCGGCGGCCAGAGCGGCACTCAGGCGGGCGGTGTCCGGCTGAGGATACTGCGCCAGTACGCTGGCGCTGCAGGGCTGTTCCATGGGGCTTCCTCCTTATTCATACAATACCTGAGCGATCAGAACCAGAGGCTCCTCCCCCAGGCAGGCGATCTGGTGGGTGTCGCCGGGCAGGGCAGCGATGAGGTCGCCGGCCTCCAGCAGCTGCTCCTCACCGTTGATGATGTGGCGGGCGCGGCCTTTTACAATGACCATGCTTTCCATTTCATGCTCGTGAGTGTGCTTGCCGATGCTGACCCCCGGGGCCAGCGTATGGCGCACATAGGCACGCCCCTTGCCCAGCATTTCGGCGGGGGCATCCAGCAGGCGCTCCATCATAACCGTGCCTTCGCCGCCCATGCAGTTGGGAATGGGGGTGGGCATCATTTCGGCAGCTTTTTTGTACAACATCTGAGGTTCCACCTTTCCGGATTTCTTTTGCGATGTAGGCAGGAAATCGTGAGATTTTGCAGGTACTAAACATCCTACCTTTAGAATTTGACTATATTATACATTCAAAAAAATGAAATGGCAAGAAATTCTATGAAATTCGTGAAAGATACCGATTTGCAAAACGCAAATCGCAAAATGAAAAAGCAAATCAGGACGATTGGATATAACTTAAGAATAATTATGCAAAAACGAGCAATATGGAAGAAAAACGCATAAAGATTCATAAATTTGCATGAATATACGAAATAGGCGTGCGATGGGGAACCAAAGCCGCGTTCTAAAAGGCCGCTGAACAAGGGGAGATTGAAGATTTTCCGCCTGCGGCAGCACGGTCAAATGGCAGCAATGCCGAGACAACAAAAAGAGGGACACACCGCCGCAAAAAGCGGTGCGTCCCTCTTGAATCGGCGCAGGGGTATGGATTCAACTACGGCTTACAGCTCGGCCAGAACGGCGTCGCCCATGCCGGTGCAGGTGACCAGGGTGCAGCCCTCGGCCATGCAGTCGCCGGTGCGCAGGCCCTTGTCCAGCACACGGTTCACGGCGGCCTCCACAGCGGCGGCTTCCTCATCCATGTCGAAGCTGTACTTCAGCATCATGGCGGCGGCCAGAATGGTGCCGATGGGGTTGGCCTTGTTCTGGCCTGCGATGTCGGGGGCGGAGCCGTGGATGGGCTCATACAGGCCGCAGGTGCCTGCACCCAGGCTGGAAGAGGGGATCATGCCGATGCTGCCGGTGATCATGCTGGCCTCATCGGACAGAATGTCGCCGAACATATTTTCGGTGACGATCACATCGAACTGGCTGGGGTCTTTGCAGATCTGCATGGCGGCATTGTCCACGAACATTTCGCTGTACTCCACCTCGGGGTACTCGGCCTGCAGACGATGCATCACAGCGCGCCACAGGCGGCTGGTGTCCAGCACGTTGGCCTTATCCACGCAGCACAGCTTCTTGCGGCGCTTCATGGCAGTTTCAAAGCCAATGCGGCCGATGCGCTCAATCTCATGCTCCGAATAGGGCATGATGTCGGTGGCAACCTTCTCGCCGTTGACGGTCTCGGTCTTGTGCTCGCCGAAGTACACGCCGCCGATAAGCTCACGCACCACGATGAAGTCGATGCCCTTGGCCACGATGGAGGGCTTCAGAGGGCTGGCGTCGGCCAGCTGGGGCCACAGCTTGGCGGGGCGGTTGTTGGCATACAGGCCCATGCCGGAGCGCAGATTCAGCAGGCCGCGTTCCGGGCGCTTGGAACCCTCCATGCCTTCCCACTTGGGGCCGCCCACGGCGCCGAGCAGCACACTGTCGCTGGCCAGGCACTTGTCCAGCTGGGCCTGAGGCAGAGGCTCGCCCCACTTGTCAATGGCGCAGCCGCCCATGTCCACCTCGGTGTAGGTGAAGGTGTGGCCGTACTTTTCGGCGATCTTGTCCAGTACGCGAATGGCCTGGCCCACGATCTCGGGGCCGATGCCGTCACCGCGGATGACAGCAATGTTCTTATTCATGGGTTTGTACTCCTTTGTATGGTTCGAGGTTTGAATGAAAACACAATTCAGCCTTTCAGGCTGTTCATCAGGCCGCCCTTGGAGATGATCTCCTGAATGAAAGAGGGGAAGGGCTCGGCCTGGTAGGTCTCGTTCTTGGTCAGGTTGGTGATCACGCCGGTGTCAAAATCCACGCTCACCTCATCGCCGGCGGCAATGGCGTCGCTGGCGGCCTCGCACTCCAGAATGGGCAGACCGATGTTGATGGCGTTGCGGTAGAAGATGCGGGCGAAGGTCTTGGCGATGACGCAGCTCACACCGGCCGTCTTGATGGCCAGGGGCGCGTGCTCACGGGAAGAGCCGCAGCCGAAGTTCCAGCCGGCTACCATAATGTCGCCGGGCTTGACTCGCGTGGTGAAGTCGGCGTCAATGTCCTCCATGCAGTGGCGGGCCAGCTCCTGGGCGTTGGGGGTGTTCAGGTAGCGGGCGGGGATGATGACATCGGTGTCCACGTTGTCGGGGTATTTATGTACAATGCCGTGTGCGTTCATAGTGCATTCTCCTTTTGGCGTTACAGGGTGGTGGGGTCGGTGATGTGGCCGGTGAGGGCGCTGGCTGCGGCCGTGGCGGGGCTGGCCAGGTAGACCTCGCTCTCCACATGGCCCATGCGGCCCACAAAGTTCCGGTTGGTGGTAGAAACGCACCGCTCGCCCTCGGCCAGAATGCCCATGTAACCGCCCAGGCAGGGGCCGCAGGTGGGCGTGGACACGATGCAGCCCGCGTCAATGAAGGCCTCGGTCCAGCCGCGGCGGATGCACTCTTTGTAGATGGCCATGGTGGCGGGAATGATGATGCCGCGCACGCCCTTGGCGATGTGCTTGCCCTTCAGGATGTTGTAGGCAGCCTCCATGTCGGAGAGGCGGCCGTTGGTGCAGCTGCCGATGACCACCTGGTCGATGGCAATGTCCTTGCCCTCGCTGGCGGGATGGGTGTTCTCGGGCAGGTGGGGGTAGCTGACGGTGGGCACCAGAGCGGAGAGGTCGATCTCGATGGTCTGCTCGTACTCGGCGTCCTCATCGGCGGCGTACACGGTCCATTCCCGCTGACTGCGGCCGGTGAGGTATTCGGTGGTGATCTCGTCCACGGGGAAGATGCCGTTCTTGGCGCCGGCCTCAATGGCCATGTTGCAGATGCACAGGCGGTCGTCCATGGTCAGGCTGGCCACGCCGGGGCCGGTGAACTCCATGCTCTTGTACAGCGCGCCGTCCACGCCGATCTGGCCGATGATGGAAAGGATCACGTCCTTGCCGCTCACGTTGGGGCGCAGCTGGCCCTTCAGCACAAAGCGAATGGCGCTGGGCACCTTGAACCAGCACTCGCCGGTGGCAATGCCGGCGGCCAGGTCGGTGCTGCCCACGCCGGTGGAGAACGCGCCCACCGCGCCGTAGGTGCAGGTGTGGCTGTCCGCGCCGATGATGCAGTCGCCGGCGGTGACGATGCCCTGCTCGGGCAGCAGAGCGTGCTCAATGCCCATCTGGCCCACGTCAAAGAAGTTCAGGATGTCGTACTTGTTGGCGAATTCGCGGCACTGTTTGGACTGCTGCGCGCTCTTGATGTCCTTGTTGGGTACAAAGTGGTCCAGCACGATGTTTACGCGGGTGCGGTCAAACACGCTGGTAAAGCCCGCCTTGTTGAACTCGTTGATGGCAACGGGGGTGGTGATGTCGTTGCCCAGTACCTCGTCCAGCTTTGCGCGGATGAGCTGCCCGGCCTTTACCTGGTCCAGCCCGGCGTGGGCGGCCAGAATCTTCTGAGTCATCGTCATTCCCATGGAAAATCTCTCCTTTAGTTTGAATCTGGGCGGTTTCGTCGTTTACTTGTTGTTTACGGCGCTGATGAGGGCCTTTACGCTGGAGGTCATCACGTCGGTGTCGGTGCCGGCACCCCAGGTAATGGTGCCGCTGCCCCACTTCAGGCCAACGTAGCTGATGGCCCGGCTGGTGGAACCCTGCTCCAGGGCGTGCTGGGTGTAAGTATCGATGGTGAACTCCATGCCGGTGCCGCTCTGGATGGCGTTGGCTACGGCATCCAGACGGCCGTTGCCGATGCCGGAGAACTCACGCTGCTGGCCGCCGGTCTCCAGGGTGACCACGGCGAAGAAATCTTTCTTCTGGATGAAGCTCACGTCCACCAGCTTGAAGGGGCTGGTCTTGTTCAGATACGTCTTTTGGAACACATCCCGAACCTCGGGAGCGGAAAGCTCCTTGTGGGCATGGTCGGACACCGACTTGACGGTGTAGCCCAGATGCTCGCGCATTTTGCCGGGCAGGATGTAGCCGTAGGTCTGCTCCAGCAGATAACCGATGCCGCCCTTGCCGCTCTGGCTGTTGATGCGGATCACATCCGCGTCGTAGGTGCGGCCGATGTCCTTGGGGTCCACGGGAATGTAGGGCACCGTCCAGCGGTGGAGGTTCTTCTCATCCCGCCACTTCATGCCCTTGGCGATGGCATCCTGATGGCTGCCGCTGAAGGCCGCGAACACCAGCGCGCCGGCGTAGGGGCTGCGCTCATACACGTGCATCCGGGTGACGCGTTCGTACACTTCCACGAGAGAGGGCATATCGCTGAAATCCAAATGGGGGTCCACACCATGGCTGTACATATTCATGGCCACGGTGATGATGTCCACGTTGCCGGTGCGCTCGCCGTTGCCGAAGAGGGTGCCCTCCACCCGGTCCGCACCGGCCAGCAGGGCCAGTTCGGTGTCGGCTACGCCGGTGCCGCGGTCGTTGTGGGGATGCAGGCTGAGGATGACGCTGTCACGGTACTTCAGGTTGTCGCTGCACCATTCGATCTGGTTGGCATACACATGGGGCATGCTCATTTCCACAGTGACGGGCAGGTTGATGATCATGGGGCGCTCGGGGGTGGGCTGCATTACGTCCAGAACGGCATTGCATACCTCCACGGCGTAGTCCGGCTCGGTGCCGGTGAAGCTCTCGGGGCTGTACTCGAAGAGGAAGTTGCCCTCGTATTCGCTGGCCAGCTGCTTGACCAGCTTGGCGCCGTCCACGGCGATCTGCTTGATCTCCTCGCGGCTCATTTTGAACACCTGCTCGCGCTGGGCCACGCTGGTGGAGTTGTAGAAGTGGATCACGGCCCGGGGCGCGCCCTGCACGGCCTCAAAGGTCTTGCGGATGATATGGTCGCGGCACTGGGTCAGCACCTGCACGGTCACATCCTCGGGGATCATGTCGTTCTCGATCAGAGTGCGCAGAAAGGCGTACTCCGTCTCGCTGGCGGCGGGGAAGCCCACCTCGATCTCCTTGAAGCCGACCTTCACCAGCATTTTGAAGAACTCCAGCTTTTCTTGGAGATTCATGGGCACGATCAGGCTCTGGTTGCCGTCGCGCAGATCGACGCTGCACCAAATGGGGGCCTTTTCAATGTGATCTTTCTTCACCCAGCGGTATTCGTGCTTGGGGGGATTGTAATAACCTACGGCGTACTTGCTTGCGTCCATCATGGCGGTGGTCCTCCTGTGAAATCCTTTTCCTTGTGCATTGTCTGGCGGGCGGGGAGTCAGCTCCCGGCGGAAGAAGCAATACAAAAGGCCCTCGCCACTCAAGAGAAAACTCCCTTGAGAGACGAGGGCCTGAAACTCAATTCATGGGCGCCCGCGGTACCACTCTCGTTGCCGGAAAACATCCGGCCGCTCAGTATGATCGGCATTGCTGCGAATCACGCCCCGGATAACGGCGGGGGACCGGCACGGCCTACTTTTGTTCAGCTGTGCTGCTCGAGGGCCAGTATACAGTGGCTGCGGCACTGCCTTGCACCAACCGGCAGCTCTCTGAAGCGCGATGAACCACTGCTTTTTCCCTGTCTACGCAGTTCAAATATCAACGTGGTTTAGTATAGCGAAAAAGCCAAAAGATGTCAAGGATTTTTTGAAAAAATGGGGCGGATTCTGGATAAAAAGTGCAGGAAGAACGGCGGCGATTCCCATTGGCGTTGCGCCGCTGTGCGGCCCGGCGGCGCAACGCCAATGAAAAGTGTGCATTGGTTCGCCCCGCCCCATGCAGCAAAACATAACAAAAATTGCACCGGGCAGACAAGTTTGTATGGTGGTGCATCCGGCTGCATACGCTATAATGAAAGCAGAACGAACGCGAAAGGAAGTGTACGAAAATGCTTTCGGAGAATCTGGCCATGCTGCGCAGCCTGAAAGGTCTTTCGCAGGAGCAGGCGGCGGAAATTGCCGGGGTGGCCCGGCAGTCCTACGCGAAATGGGAGCAGGGCGACACCCTGCCGGACGTTGAAAAGTGTGCCCGGCTGGCCGCTTTTTACGGGGTAACGCTGGACGCGCTGGTGAACCAGGAAAACCGGGTGGGCGCAGCCCGCATGGCTCCGGCCCCGCTGGGAAAGCACCTGTGGGGTACGGTGGTTCTGGGCAGCCGGGGGCAGATCGTGATTCCCAAGGCGGCACGGGAAACCTTTACTTTGCGGGAAGGTGACCGTCTGGTGGTGCTGGGGGACGAAAGCGAGGGCATTGCCCTAGTGAAGGCGGAGACCTTTGAACGAAAGATGCAGCAGCTGCTGGAGCAGGGGCGCCATCAGGCGGACGAGTGACCGGCGGCAAAAAGCAAACGAGGTGATTGAGATGAAATGTCCCCACTGCGGAAAAGAAATGAAGGAGGGCTACCTGTTTACCAGCAAGGACGGCGCATTCAGCTTTGCCGAAGAGGTGCCCGGCGTGTTTACGAATGCAAGCAAGGCCCCCGGCTTTGTAAAAATCACGCCGCTTAAAGCGAGCCATCGGGTGAACATGAAGGCGGAGCTGTGCGAAGCGTGCCGGGTGGGTGTGTTCCGGTATTGAGCGGCGGCGCGCTTTTGAAAAAACGCTGCCATTGCCCAAGCGCCATGCGCTAAGATCAATCAAATGCAAGAATAAAATGCAGCGGGCGGATCTTTCTTTCAGGAAGATCCGCCCGCTGTTGTTTTAGTGGATTGAATTTGGATTCAATGGAATGTTACCCGTTTGCATTTTCCACCGTGCGCACCAGAATTTCGGTGGGGTCGGGCAGCAGGTCATTGCTCGCCAGCTGCAAAATGCGGTCAACACTGGGGAAGAACGCGTGCAGCAGCTCGCCGGTGCAGTGCACACCATCGTAATAGGCATTGTAGTCGGGCCAGGGGTTCAGGTAAACCGTGGCCTGCTGGCGGGTTTCGGCATACTGATCGGCACGCAGAAACTCCTGCGTGCTGGTTCCGGCTTCTCCGGCCAGCTTGTCCCAGTTGGCCAGGCTGGCTTCCAGATCGATCAGGGTGCAGGGGTCGTAGCTGCCGATCAGGGGAATGTCCTCGCTGGCCGCATAGGAGCGCAGCCAGCGCTCCACCTGGAAAAAGCCGCTGTGCTGCCCTTCGTAGGTGTACTGGTTGAACAGTTCCTGATACAGGGTGGGGTAAAAGGGCGACAGAACCAGAATCACGTTCACATCCCGGCTGCGCAGATACTGGATGAACGCCATAACGGCCTTGCACTGGGCCTCGTCCAGCTGGGTGAAGCCCTCCATGTGCAGGCTGTCGAAGGTGCCCAGCTGCAGCATGGCATCGGCGGAAACCTCCGCGGCATCCCGCCCGCGGTAGCTTGCGGAATAGAGGATGCTGCCGTCTCCCCGCTTGATGGCGGTGGGCTGGTTGTAGGGGTCGCCGGTCACTTCCTGGAAGGGAATGGCGTTGCCGCTGTCGTCCAGCGCCTGGCCGTTGCGGTTTTGCAGGTAGTAGTCCACATTGCCCTGGAAATACGCCGGCTCAGCCAGAGCCTTCCACAATTCCACCTTGTCCGGCTCCTGATAGCCGGTGTCAATGTGCAGGATCTCCTGTAAAAATTCCTGATACAATTCCGCGTCGGCCCGGCTGTCCAGCGAGTTCTCACCGCCGTACAGCACCCAGGGGTCCACGCTCCACACAACGGTTTTGGGCAGCCGGCCCTCCTTGTCCATCAGGTAAAACGTGGTCATCACGTCCCGTATATCGGCGCCGGTCACACCCAGGTTGAAAAAGCGGCCGCTGCCGATGATGTTCTGGGTGAACTGCAGCACGCGGGAAGAGCCGAGGCCGATGACCTCCGGGGTAGTCTCCTCGGTGAGGTTTTGAATGTAGAGCCGCACCACCTGGCGCTCGTCCATCTGCTCAAAATTGGTCACATCTTTGCCTTCCAGCAAAAGGTTGGCTGCCTCACGGGGGGCAAGGTCCCCCTGAAACAGGCCGCTGCGGTCCACATTGTAGCTGAACCAGACCATGAACACCGGAATAGGCAGCAGCAGCAAAAAGCGGGAGAGAATGCGCAGGCCTGTGAGCAGCCGGTGCAGCCACAGAGGGCGCGCTTGCTTGTTTTCCATGTTGCACCCTCCTTTAGTACTGCTGGTAGATGTAGGCGGACTGGCCGAATGCCCCGAAGAATAGAATGCTCAGGCACAGCAGATAGTACAGCGGCCAGCGCACCCAGAAGGGCAGCTTGCGCACCCATTGGCTTACGTTGCCCAGCGCCTCGCAGGCAAACACGAAGGCGGCCCCGATGAGCGCGACACGGGCGCTGGCGGCGTCCAGCCCGGCGGCCACGAACCCAGAAGCAAGCCCAGGCAGCGCGCCGGACCAGCCCTTGAACATCCCGGCGAACATCACGGCCGGGGAAGAACCGTAGAGCGCGCAGGCGAAGAACACGAACACCAGGCTGAACAGCAGGTACGTGCGGAGTACCTGCAAAACCCGCAGCGGCAGCGGCAGCGGCTGCGGGTTCTTCGGCCGCTTGAGGGCCTTGTCAAACAACAGCCCGGCCACCGAGAGCAGGCCGCTGGCCAGGCCCCACCACAGGTAGCCCCAGTCGGCTCCGTGCCACAGGCCGCTGAACAGGAACACCAGCAGCAGGTTCATGCAGTGGCGGAACAGCCCCTTGCGGCTGCCGCCCAGGGGAACATACAGATACCGGCGGAACCAGCCGGTGAGGCTCATGTGCCAGCGCCGCCACAGCTCCCGGAAAGTGGGGGACAAGAAAGGACTTTCAAAGTTTTCCAGAAGGTCGTAGCCCAGAATGCGGGCGCTGCCAATGGCCAGGTCACAGCAGCCGGAGAAGTTCATATACAGGTACAAACTGAACAACACCGCGGCCGCCGCGAGGTAGGGGCCAGCATAGTCGGCCGGATGGGAATAAACCTGCCGGACATAGGGCGAGACCGCCTCGGCGATCACCATGGTTTTTACATAACCCCACAGCATACGGAACAAACCGCCGGCACACCGGTCGTAATCAAAGGGGCGGGGGGCCTTCAGCTGGGGCAGCAGATGGTCCCCCTGCTCGATGGGGCCGGTGACGATGGCAGGAAAAAAGCTCACGAACAGCGCATACCGGAAGAGGTTCTTCTCCGGCGGGTACTTGCCCTGGTACTGATCCACGGCGTAGCCCAGGCTGGCAAAGGTGAAGTAGGAAAGCCCCAAAGGAGCAGCCAGCTTCAGCGGCGTAAAATAGCTGCCCAGGAGAGCTTCGCCGAAAAAGTCGTAGTATTTGTAAAAGAAAAGTACTCCCATGCAGGTGAGAAACGACAGGCACAAAAAAAGCCGCCGAACCCATGGATTCGTCAGCCGCTCAAGAGCCAGGCCGCAGGCCCAGGTGATGAGGGTGGCGCTGAGAAGCAGAGCGACGAGCTGCGCATTGCGGGGGTCATAGAGATAAAAGGCGTAGCTGGCCACCAACAGCAGCCAGGGGCGAGCTGCCTTGGGCAGCAGGTAGTTTACAGCCGCAACGGCGCAAAAAAAGCCCAGATAGACCAGTGAATTGAAATCCATGGATGTTCTTCTTCCTCTCAAAGCGATGGGGTGCGGCAAACACGCCGCCTGCGGCGCAGCAAAGGCACGGCCGCAAAAACAACGGGCGAAACCGGATCAGCAATCCCGGCCGTCCAGCCGGTGCTCCAGTTCCCGCACGCGCTTTTCAAGCATGGCGTTTTCCTGCGTGAGCCGCTTGAGCCGGTCGGCGTAATCACTGACGGCCACGCTGAGAATGAGCAGCACCAGCAGTACAAAGCAGAACAGAAGCAGAAACACCAGGTTCGAGGGCATCTGGATCTCCAGAATGTCCCGCAGAACGTATACCACATAGGGGCACACCGCAAACAGAACCAGAACGGCCCCGCTGGCCAGCCACAGCAGGCTGAACTTGATGCTGAGTTTGCCGATTTTCAATAGGCGGAAAATCAGCAGCAGGTAGATCACCGCCCCTGCCAGCAGAATAAGTTGAAGTTCCGGCGTCATACGTTCTTCCTCCGTTTTTTGGGGTGGCTGCCCAGCCGGTGAACGATCAGCGACAGGGAGACCTTGATCATATAATAGGCGCTTTTGAAGCTGTGAATGGAGGAGACACCGCCCTGGCGCTCCTGCATGATCACCGGGGCCTCGCCCACGGTGTAGCCGTTGAGCACCGCATCCAGAATGGCCTCCGGCTCCGGGTAATCGGGGGCATAATGGTCGGCAAAATAATTGGTCATCTCTTTGCCGCAGGCGCGGAAGCCGCTGGTCACATCCCGCACCCGAAGCCCGGTGAGCAGAAGAATCAGCCAACTGAGAACGTTGATGCCGAAGCGCCGCAGGGGGCTGGTCTGAAAGCCCTCTTTTGTGATAAAGCGGCTGCCGATGCACATATCCATTTCGCCCCGGGCCACCGGGCCGACCACCTTGTTCAGATAAGCGGGGTCGTGCTGGCCATCGCCGTCCATCTGAACGGTGATGTCGTACCCGTTGGCGCGGGCATAGCGGTACCCGCACTGTACGCCGCCGCCGATGCCAAGGTTGACCGGAAGGGTCAGGTAATTGTACCCGTTTTCGCGCAGGATCTCTTCGCTGCGGTCACGGGAGCAATCGTTGATGACCAGATAATCCACGTCAGGGCAGGTGGATTTCAGCCGCTCAACGACCCGAACGATGTTGGCTTCCTCATTGTAGCAGGGGATCAGAACCAATGTTTTCAAAATTTAATACCTCGAAATGTCTGGCTGCAGAAGCTGCCGTTCCGGCAGAACTTACCCCAGAATGAATTCCTCCAGCCGGGTCAGCAGTTCCCGGCGACGGTAATGGGCGCGGTAGTAGGCGAAAGCCCGCTCGCCGAGGGCCGCTCGCTCGGCCATGCCGACCGAACAGGCGGCCTGCATATTCTGGGCAAGGGCATCCACATCGCAGGCGGCGCTGGCCCAGCCGCAGCCGGCCTGCTCAACGGCCGCCCGCCCTTCGCCGTCCATACTGGCCAGCAGGGGCTTGGCGGCAGCCATGTAGCTGGCCACCTTGGCGGGAACGGTCAGGCCCAGATCCGGGCTGTCAGAAAGGCTCACGACCAGCGCATCCGCCAGAGCCGTAAAGGCGGGGATGCGGGTGGGCGGCACGCTGCCGTAAAAGGTGACCACGTCCCGGGCGTTCAGCTCGTCCACCAAAGTTTCCAGCGCCGGGCGGCTCATGCCGTCCCCAACCAGAAGCAGGTGCAGCCGATCCGCTCCCTGGCGGTGGGCCTGCACGGCGGCACGGATGACCGTTTCCAGGCTTTGCGCCGGGCTGAAATTGCCGGTAAACACCAGATTGAACCGGCCCGCAAATTGGGCGTTCAGGGCTTCGTCTGGCTGGGGAATGGCGTAAAAATCTTCACAGTATTGAGGAATCACGGCAACCTGTGCACCCGGCTTGCCGGTGCGCTCCACCAGGCGCTGGCGCAGCCCCTCGCTCATGGCAATGAGCCGGTCGGCCCGGCGGTAGTGCCAGTCGCTGACCCGGTGGGCAATGCCGCGCCAGAACGCGCTTTTCACCGGGAGAACCGAGTAAAGGTTTTCCGGCCAGATGTCCAGCACATAATTGGTAACCGGGATGTGATGGCGCTTGCCGTACACCAAGGCGGGCAGGCTCATTAGCACGGGGCTGGTGTTGTAGCACAGAATGCCATCGTAGGGGCCTTTCAGCCGCCACAGGCTGAACAGGGCGAAAAAGGGCCAGCTGACGTAATTGAGAAAAATCATCGGCCCACTGTTGCCTTTGCGGGGGATCTCCCCGGCGCGGTAAACGCACACGCCTTCATGCAGCTGGGTGCGGGGGCCGGTGTAGCGGTAGCCGTCAAACCATTCCCCTTTGGGGTAATTGGGCAGCCCACACAGCACATCCACCTGAATGCCGTCGGCCACAAAGCCCTCCACAATGTCGTTGATGCGGAAGTTTTCGGGCCAGTAATGTTGGGTCACCACTAAAATTCGTTTCTGCATCCGTTCGTCTCTCCGGCTTGGTTATTCGGCGCTGACGCTCAGCGCATAAACCGCAACATCGCTGTTTTCAAACACAGGGGCCAAGCCCTGCGGCTGGCATAGGCGGCTTCGTCTTTTTTCGTTTGCTCTTAGTATTTGCGCCACACCATCTTGTTGACCACGCCGGTGTAGCTCTGAATAATTTTTACAACTTTATCGGATACGTTCTCGTCCACATAATCCGGCACGGGGATGCCCAGGTCTCGGTTCTTGTTCATCTCCACCGCCACGTCCACGGCTTGCAGCAGATGGTCGCCGTCGATCCCGGCAAGGATAAAATCGCCCTTGTCCAGTGCTTCGGGGCGTTCGGTGGAAGTGCGGATGCACACCGCCGGGAACGGATGGCCCACACTGGTGAAGAAACTGCTCTCCTCCGGCAGGGTACCGCTGTCGGACACCACGCAGAAAGCGTTCATCTGCAAGCAGTTGTAGTCGTGGAAGCCCAGAGGCTCATGCTGAATGACGCGCTTATCCAGCTGGAAGCCGCTCTGCTCCAGGCGCTTGCGGCTGCGCGGGTGGCAGGAATACAGGATGGGCATATCGTACTTTTCCGCCATCTTATTGATGGCAGTGAAGAGAGAAGTAAAGTTCTTCTCCGTGTCGATGTTCTCCTCCCGGTGGGCGGAAAGCAGGATGTACTTGCCTTTTTCCAGTCCCAGACGAGCGTGGATATCGGACGCTTCAATCTTTTCAAGATTCTGATGCAGTACTTCTGCCATCGGGGAGCCGGTCACGTAGGTACGCTCCTTGGGCAGGCCGGTGTCTGCCAGATAGCGGCGGGCGTGTTCGGAATAGGCCATGTTCACATCGGAAATGATGTCCACGATGCGGCGGTTGGTTTCTTCCGGCAGGCACTCATCCTTGCAGCGGTTGCCGGCTTCCATGTGGAAGATGGGAATGTGCAGCCGCTTTGCACCGATGACGGACAGGCAGCTGTTGGTATCGCCCAGCACCAGCACGGCATCCGGCCGGATGGCCGCCATCAGCTTGTAGCTCTCGGCGATGATGTTGCCCATGGTTTCGCCCAGATCGGCCCCTACGGCGTTCATATACACTTCGGGGTCAGCCAGCTGCAGGTCGTGGAAGAACACGCCGTTCAGGTTGTAATCATAGTTCTGACCGGTATGGGCCAGAATGACGTCAAAGTACTTCCGGGTCTTGTTGATGACGGCCGCCAAACGGATGATCTCCGGGCGGGTGCCCACGATGATCAGCAGCTTCAGCTTGCCGTTGTTCCTAAAAGAAATGTTGCTGTAATCAGCCATGAATGTTCTCCTCTCACACCGGTTCAAAGAAGGTGTCCGGATGGTCCGGGTCGAAGGCTTCGTTGGCCCACATGACCGTAACCATGTCTTCGGTGCCAACGTTTTCAATGTTGTGGGTGTAGCCGCAGGGGATGTCCACCACCTCCAGCTTGTCACCGGAGACATGGTATTCGATGACTTCCTTGGAGAAAATATTGCGGAAGCGGATGACGCCTTCGCCCTTTACCACCAAAAACTTTTCATTTTTGGTGTGGTGCCAGTGGTTGCCCTTCACGATGCCGGGGTGGGAGATGTTGATGCTCACCTGACCCCGCTCCGGGCTGCGGAGAAACTCGGTAAAGCTGCCCCGATTGTCCGTGTGCATTTCCAGCGGATAGCTGAACTGGTCGGAGGGCAGATAGGAAAGGTAGGTGGAATAGAGCTTTTTTTCAAAGCTTCCGGGGGCCAGGTCAGGCACGGCCAGGCTGGTGCGCCCGGCGGCGAAGCCCTGAATCAGCTCGGCCAGGCGGCCCAGCGTAACCTCGTGGATGGGATGCATATGGCAGATGGGGGTGGCCGAGCGGTCCATCATCACGTCGCCGTCAAAGGCGGCCAGAATGCAGGCCACCACGTCGTCAATGTAGACCAGCGGCAGAGAAAACGCCGAATCCCGCACCTGAATGGGCAGACCATGGGCCACATTGTGGCAGAAGGTGGCCACAACGCTGTTGTAGTTGGGGCGGCACCATTTGCCGAACACGCCGGGCATACGGAACACATATACCGTTGCGCCCGTGCGGCGGCGATGGGCAAAAATGGCCTCTTCTGCCTGCCGCTTGCTCTTGCCGTAGTCGTTGTCCAGCTCGGCCTGCGTGCTGGAGGTAACCAGCACCGGGGCGGTATTTCCGGCGGCTTCCAGATTGGCCAGCAGCGTATCCGTCAGGCCGGCATTGCCCGTATAAAACTCAGAGGGGTCGGTGGGGCGGTTGATGCCGGCAAGATGCACCACAAACGCCGCCCGGCGGCAGTAGTCCGCCAGAGTTTCGGGAGTGTCATCCTTTTCAAAAAGCATCAGGTCGGTATAGCCCGCCGTGCGCAGGGTGGCCACCAGATTTTTGCCCACAAAACCGCCTGCGCCGGTGATGAGAATGGGGGAGTTCTTTTCCATGATCTGCCTCCTGCGGCGAACGCTTACCGGTTCCGCTCGGCTTCCAGCTTCTTCAGCTCTTCCTGCACGTAGTCGGTGGTGAGAATCTTCTGCACGGTGCCGTCCACATCCAGCTGGGTGGTGTTGTGGCTGGTGTAGCTTTCGTCGGCCATGGTTTTCACCTCGCCCTTTACTACGAACTTGTCGTAGTTCAGGTCGCGGCTGTCGGCCGCGACGCGGAAGTAGTGGCCCATGTCCTCACTGCGCAGCCGCTCTTCGCGGGTCATCAGGGTTTCATACAGCTTCTCGCCGTGGCGGGTGCCGATGATGTGGGTGCCGGTGTCGCCGAACAGCTTCTGCACCGCCTTGGCCAGATCGCCGATGGTGGAGGCATCCGCCTTCTGAATGAACAGGTCGCCGGGGTTGGCGTGCTGGAACGCGAACATGACCAGATCCACCGCCTCATCCAGGTTCATCAGAAAGCGGGTCATGTTCGGGTCGGTGATGGTGATGGGCTTGCCGGACTTGATCTGGTCAATAAACAGGGGAATCACGCTGCCGCGGCTGCACATAACGTTGCCGTACCGGGTGCAGCAGATGGTGGTGCCGCCCCGCTCCGCGGCCACACGGGCGTTGGCGTAGATCACGTGCTCCATCATGGCCTTGGAAATGCCCATGGCGTTGATGGGGTAGGCGGCCTTGTCGGTGGACAGGCAGACGACCCGCTTAACCCCGGCGTCAATGGCGGCGTGCAGCACGTTGTCGGTGCCGATGATGTTGGTCTGCACCGCCTGCATGGGGAAAAACTCGCAGGAAGGAACCTGCTTCAATGCGGCGGCATGGAAGATGTAGTCCACGCCGGGCATTGCATCCCGGATGGACTGCGGGTTGCGCACGTCGCCGATGTAGAACTTGACCTTGCCGGCCTGTTCCGGGTGCTTGGCCTGCAGCTCATGGCGCATATCGTCCTGTTTTTTTTCATCGCGGGAGAAAATGCGGATCTCTTTCAGGTCGGAATCCAGAAAATGTTTGAGCACGGTGGAACCGAACGAACCGGTGCCGCCGGTAATCATAAGCGTTTTGCCGTTGAAGGTGCTGACGTCTGCCATAAAAGGGCCCCCTTGCCTTGGTGCGGCAAAAGCCGCAAAAATCGTTGAAAAACGGTCGCTTTGTCGGCGGTTTTGACGAGAAAAGGCCGCAAAACCCCGCAAAAGCGCAGAATCACTCTCATAAATACGATAATTGTATCACAAAAGTAACAGCTTTTCCACCCCTTGGGCGGAATCGGGGCCCTTCGGGCGCTTTTCAGCGGCCCGGCGGCGTGGTATACTTTTTGGGAAGAACGGTTTTACAAAGAGAGAATTCTGCGGCCTAGGCCGATGCGCCGGGCCGACTCGAGCAAAAAAACGACCGGAGGTTTTGGAAGATGCGTGCCTATGAACGCCTGTTGGAATATGTGACCTATGCCACCCAGTCGGCACCGGACCGGGAATGCCACCCGTCCACTCCGGGGCAGTTCGAACTGGCCCGGCGGCTGGTGGACGACCTGAAGGCGCTGGGCCTGACGGATGCCGCCATGGACGAACACGCCTATGTGTATGCCCACCTGGCGGCCGCGCCCGGATGTGAGCAGGCGGCCCCGCTGGGCCTGATCGCCCATATGGACACCTCGGACGAAGCGCCCGGCGATGGAGTGGCCCCGCAGCTGCACCCGGATTACGACGGCGGCACCGTGCCGCTGGGCACCTCCGGCCGTTTCCTTCAGCCGGAGCAGTTTCCGGATCTGTGCAAGTGCAAGGGGGAGACCCTGATCACCACCGACGGCACCACTCTGCTGGGGGCGGACGATAAGGCCGGTGTGGCGGAGATCCTCACGGCCATCGAGCGGCTTCAGGCCGAAAACCTGCCCCATGGCCCGCTGTGTGTGGCTTTTACCCCGGACGAGGAAATCGGCGAGGGTGCAAGCCTGTTTGATCTGGAGCGTTTCGGCGCGGCGTTTGCCTATACGGTGGACGGCGGCGATGTGGGCGAGCTGGAGTACGAAAACTTCAACGCGGCGGGGGCCACGGTGAGCTTCCGGGGGCTGTCGGTCCACCCAGGCACGGCGAAAAACACCATGGTGAATGCCCAGAATCTGGCCATGGAATTCCACGGTATGCTGCCTGCGGCGGAGCGGCCGGAGCATACGGAAGGTCGGGAGGGCTTTTACCACCTGACCAGCATGATCGGCACGGTGAGCGGCGCAAAGCTGGGGTACATCCTGCGGGACCATGACCGGGAGCGCTTTGAGGCGCGCAAGCAGCGGATGCGGGACATTGCTGCCTGGATGAACCATGTGTACGGTGAGGGTACCGTCACTTTGAACGTGCAGGACAGCTATTATAATATGTTGGAAAAAATTAAGCCGCATATGCATCTTGTGGAACACGCCCGGGCGGCCATTCGGGCGGCGGGGCTGGAACCGACGGAGCAGCCCGTGCGCGGTGGAACCGACGGGGCCCTGCTTTCTTTCATGGGGCTGCCCTGCCCGAACCTGGGAACCGGCGGCTTCAACTTTCACGGCGTGTATGAATTTATCACCGCCGAACGGATGGACCGGGCGGTTCAGGTCCTGGTGAATCTGGCGCAGGGGTATGCCCGCGGGCCGCAGTAAAATAATACAAACACCGTTAAAATGAGAATGCCCGCCGCAGAAGCCTCTGCGGCGGGCATTTGTATGGTTCAGGCTGAAATGTTCAGCAGCCGGCGTACTGCTTGGCCTGCTTTGCGGCATAGCGGCGGGAAGGCCGATACACAAACAGCGCAATGCCGATGAGCAGCGCGGTGGTGGAAAGGCTGGCCGGATAGGCGATCATGATGGTGGAGAGGGTGCGGCGCAGGGGGAACACAAACTGAATCCAGCTGATGCGTACCCCGCACACGCCCAGCGTGGTGAGCACAGCGGGTACCAGCGAGATGCCGAAGCCGCGCAGATAACCGGACATCACCTCATACAGCATGCTGAATGTGTAGGCCGAGAAGATGATGAGCAGGCGGGTGTAGCCGATGGCGATAACCTCGGGGTCGTTGTTGAAGATGGCCAGCAGCGATTTGCCGCACAGCAGCACCAGCCCGATGGCACAGGCCGAGGCGATGAGGTCTTCCACCAGGCACAGAATGAGGGCTTTGCGGCAGCGGTCCAACCGGCCTGCCCCGTAATTCTGGCCCACAAAGGTCGTGCAGGCCTGGCTGAAGGAGTTCAGCACATAATAGGCCATGATCTCGATGTTGAAGGCGGCGCTGGAGGCGGCGATGACCGCGGTGCCCAGGCTGTTGATGGCGGACTGGATGACGATGTTGGAGATGGAGAACACCGCGCTCTGAATGCCGGAGGGCAGGCCAATGCTCATGATTTTTTTGAAGATGTGCACATCAATGCCCAGGTCGCGCAGCGTGATCCGCACAGGCAGGTCGGTGGTGAGCAGACGGCGCAGCAGAACCAGCGAGCTGAAGCAGTTGGCCAGAACGGTGGCGGTGGCCACGCCGTTCACAGTCATTTTCAGCACCAGCACAAAAAACAGGTTCAGCGCAACGTTCAGCACACCAGAAAGCGTCAGGGCGACCAGCGGTGTGCGGGTGTCGCCAATGCTGCGGAAGATGGCAGCCTCGAAGTTGTATAGAAGGATCACAGGCATACCCAGCAGATAGATGCGCAGGTACAGCAGCGCGTAGGGAAATACGTCGTCGGGCACGTTCAGGGTGCTCAGCAGCGGCTTGGCAAAGGCCTCGCCCAGCGCGGCCACCAACACGCCGCCGGCCAGCGCCATAAAAATTGCGGTGTGCACGGCCCGGTGTACCACCTGTTTGTCGTTTCGGCCGATGGCGTTGGCGATGACGACGGTGGCACCCAGCGAAATGCCGATGAAAAAGTTCAGCAGCAGACCGATCACCGGGCTGTTGGCACCCACGGCTGCAACGGCCACGGTTTTATCGCCCACGGAAAAATTGCCGACGACGGCCACATCGGAAGCGTTGAACAGCTGTTCCAGGATGGCAGTGGCGGCCACGGGCAGGGCATAAAGCAGAATGCCGCTCCACAGGGTGCCGTGGATCAGATCCGGCTTTTTGGTATTTGTTTCTTGCATGGCTTTTTTATTCCTCCCATCAACAACCGGAAGCCCAGCCGGCTGCACACCGTGTGTGCAGCCGGCGAGCCTCATGAGGTCATTATAATGCGGCTTCTCCGGCTGTCAAGTGGTCAGCGCGGCGGCAAGGCCCGCGGCTTGGGCTGGCGCAGATACAGCATAAACCCAATCAGGGCGGTCAGTGCTTCGGCGGCGGGCACGGACAGCCATACACCGGTCAGGCCGAACAGGCGGGCCAACACCAGGGTGACGGGCGCCACCAGGAAGAAGCCCCGCAGAAGCGCGATGATGTGGGACGGGCGAGGGCGGTCGGTTGCCGTGAAAAACAGGCTCAGCAGAATGCACAGCCCGACAAACGGTGCGCTGAAAAAATACAGGTGCAGCCCCTGGCGGGCAAGTGCCTGAAGCCGGGCGCTGCCCTCACTGTTAAAGGCCAGGGCAATGGGGTCCGCAAACAGCAGGGTGCAGGCGATGACCAGTGCCGAGAGCGCCAGAGCCGTTGCAATGGCGCATCGTAGGAAAAAGCCCACGCGGTCGGCGTCACGCTGGCCGCAGGCCTGGCTGAGCAGCGGCTGGGTGCCCTGGGCAATGCCGGTGAACATGGCGGTGACCACCAGCGCCAGATTGGCCACCACGCCGTAGGCGGCCACCCCGATGCTGCCCTCCACCTGCAAAAGAATGGTGTTGAACAGGATCATCACCACACCGGAGCAGGCCTCCGACAAAAAGGAGGGAAAGCCCAATGCGCCGATGAAGCCAAGCTCCGCCGGGCGGGGGGACGTTTTTTGCAGATGAAAGCCGGCCTTGCCGCCCAGCCAGTGGCCGGACTGGATGATCAGCCCCAGAATGGGGGAACAGCCGGTGGCCAGCACCGCACCGAACATCCCCATGCCCAGCGGAAAAATGAACACATAGTCCAGCAGGATGTTCATCAGGCAGCCGGTGAGCGTGGCGGCCATGGCCCGGCGGGGGGCACCATCGTTGCGCACAAAGCAGATCATCAGGTCGTTGAACAGAAAGACCGGCGAAAACATCAGCAGTACCCGCAGATAGGTGCAGGTCAGCTGCCCCACATGGCCCTCGCCGCCCAGCAGCCGGGTGAGGCCGGGTGCGCCCAGCGCCCCCAGCAGGAAAAAGAACACGGCGGCACACACGGTGGCCTGAACCGCCGCGGTAAACATACGGTTGGCGTCCCGGTGCTTGCCTTGGCTGGCCAGAAGCGTAAACTTGGTGGCCCCGCCCATGCCAAGCATCAGGCCGGTGCCGTGCATGATGTTGTACAGGGGCACCGCCAGATTCAACGCGGCCAGACCGTCGGACCCGACGCCCTGGGCCACGAAAAAGGTATCGGCCAGAATGTAAAGAGACAGCCCCAGCATTGCCGCTACGTTCAGCGAGACATAGCGGGTGTATTCCTGAAGCGCCGTATGCTTGTTCATGGTGGACTCCTTCCCCAAAGCACAAAAACGCCGCGGTTTTGCATCTTCAAAGGCCTGCGATGCAAAACGCGGCGCATATCCGGCAGACTGCCGGGAACCCCGTCCGGCGACGGGGATGCATATTATACAATCAATTAAGAGAACAGTGCCAGTATAGCAGAACAAAAAATGCTTTGCAAGAGCGAATTTTTACCTTAGCCCACGTTTACATGACCCTCGGGCAGCACGGCGCGGGCGGCGCTGGGCGGGGTGCTGCCCGCCAGGCTGATGGCCAGGGCTACCGGCCCCACGCGCCCCACAAACATGGTGAGAATGGTGACCAGTTTGGCAGCGGCCTGCATGGTGGCGGTCACGCCCACCGAAAGCCCCACGGTGGCAAAGGCACTGAAAGCCTCAAACATACTGTCTATTTCACTGACGGCGCTGGAGGTGTTGTAAAACATGGCCACAGCGGCCACCGCCACGGCACCCAGCCCACCCAAAAGAATGGTAAGCGCCCGGTAAACGGTCTTTTTGCCGATGCGGTGGCCGAACATCACGGCATCCTCCTGGCCCCGCGCCACGCACAGCACGGTGACCAAAAGCACGCTCACAGTGGTAACTTTAATGCCGCCGCCGGTGCCGCCGGGAGCCGCGCCGATGAACATCAGAATGCACATGAGCAGTTTGGTCAGGGAGAAAAGGCTGGCCAGATCCACGGTGTTCAGGCCGGCCGTGCGGGCACTGACCGACTGGAACAGACTGGCCATGGCGGCGTCCGGGCCGCTGAGCGCCCCCAGCGTGGCGGGGTTGCGCCATTCCAGCAGGGCAAAGCACAGCGCCCCGCCCAGCGTAAGCACCGCCGAAAACAGCAGCACCACTTTGCTTTGCAGCCGCAGCCGCCGGCGCTTGGGCCACTCCATCAGATCAACCCAAACAATGAAGCCAAGGCCGCCTGCGATGATCAGAAACATGAGCACCGCCTGCACGTACCAGTTGTGCACGTAGCCGGTGAGGCTTGCATAGGGCACGGTACGGCCCAGAATGTCGAACCCGGCATTGCAGAAGGCGGAAATTGCCAGAAAGAAGGCAATCCAGATGCCTTCCGGCCCGTATTGCGGCACAAACACCGGCAGCATCAGCAGAGCACCCGCCAGTTCAAACCCGGCCGCCAGCCGCACCACCATGCTCAGCAGCCCCTTGGCTTCTGCCAGGCCGCTGCTGCTCACCGATTCGCCTGCCAGCTGCAGGGTGCGGTAATCCTGCCGGCGGGTGAAGCTGAGGGTGAAAAAGCTGGCGAAGGTCACCAGGCCCAGGCCGCCGATCTGAATCATGGCCAGCACCACTGCCTGGCCGAAACCGGTGAAGGTGCTGTAAGTGTCCACCGCCACCAGGCCGGTTACGCAGGTGGCACTTACGGCGGTGAACAATGCGTCAAGGGGCTTTAATGGCGCTTTGGTGGAAAACGGCAGCAGCAGAAGCAGGGTGCCCAGCGCCACCACCAGCAGAAAGCTGCTGACGATCAGCCGGGTGGGCGGTGCGGTGCGCAGCCAGTAGTCAAACCGGGCCCGAAGGCGGGCAGTAAAAGAATCCGTCATAAAAAGCTCCTTAAACGAGTGAGAAAGGGCGGCCGCCCGGTTTAGTCGGCCTCAAGCCGGGTGGTGCGGCCATTGTTGTCGGTAATCAGCAGCACAAAGCGGAACGAAGCGGTGTCCGGGTCAAACCCATCGGGCAGGGAGATGGTCTGTTCGTTCAAAAAGACGGTGCAGTCCATCCACACATACCCGCGGGCTATGCCGTTCACAAGCTGTTCGGCGGCGACGGAGTCGGACGGGGTGTTGAGGGCCGCCTCGTTCACCGACTTCCACTGTTCGGCGGGAACATCCAGCGTTGTGAGCAGCTGAGTTCCATTGTACACCTCCAGCTGGGCGGAGACAACATACTGGCTCAGTTGGCAAACGCCGTTGGAGTCGGTCACGGTGGGATAGGTGCCGTAAATCGGCAGGGTTTCCACAGTGAACTTAGGCGCGAAGCCGTAGGTCATACTCCAACCGGGGGGATAAAAGTTCAGATCCATCCGGTAAGGCCGTTCCAGGTCGTAGGCACTCCCCAGCTGCTGATACTGAGTCACGCCGCCGCTGGTGAAGCCCACGGAAAAGGTGCAGTCGCTGCACAAGGGAAGCGCGACCTGTGCGGTGAAGCTGCTGCCCTGGCGCTGGGCGGGAACCTCGATTTCCTGTCCGCCGCTGGGCTGCACCCGGAACAGGGCGGTGGTGTCCTCCGCCACGGTTTTGGGAAGGGCGGTCAGGGTTAGGGAGATGGTGCCGTCCGCCTCGGAATATTCCCCGAATTGGCTGCTCCAATCGGCCACAAGGCTGGTGCTCTCCTCCAGGCTTTTCTGCACGTTGCCCTCAATGGAGTCAATGCGGCTGTTGATGGAGCTGTACAGGCCGTTCAGCTGGTTGGTGACCTGATTCATCTGATTTTTCAGCGAGTTCATCTGGCTGGCGTAATGGATCAGCAGCAGCAAGGCCGCGGCGGCCAGCACAACGCCGGCGGCCAGCGTGCGCCGATTGCGGCGCCTCTGGCTGGCCTGGCGGCGATGTTCACTCTCGGCGAACAGCGCCTGAATGCCCTCCAACGAGGGCGCGGCCCCGGCGAGCGGCGCGGGCTGGTCGGCCGCGGACGGGCGCTTTTCGCCGGTGAGCAGCTCGTCACAGCTCACGCCCAAAGCACGGGCCAGCTCCTGAAGGTTGTCCAGCCCGGGCAGGCTTGCATCCGCCTCCCACTTGCCAATGGCCTGGCGGCTGACGTTCAGCTGGGCGGCCAGAGCCTCCTGCGAGAGCCCGGCCTGTTTGCGCAAGGCGGCAATGCGTTGACCGATGGTCATAGAATCTTCTCCTTTTTACGGGCAGCGGCCCTCGGTTGAGCCGGGGCGGCGTGCCGGTGAGATGTTGCTTGAGCGCTCAGGTTCCGGTGCTTTCAGTATAGGGCAAGGGGCAAACCGGTGCAACCAACCGCCGTCGGCATTTTGGCAACCACCGGTTGCAGAAACGATAAAACGAATGATTTCACTCAAGACTGCGGCGGCCGCAGAACACGCACAGCGGGCGCGCGGCTTCGCCTTTTTCCACCAGCAGGCGGGCGGCGGCCAACACGGCTCCGCCGCTTACGTCGGCGGGAACGCCGTCGGTGCGCACCACCTCATCGGCCGCGCGCTGGGCTTCGCCGGTGTTCACGGCCATCACCCGGTCAACCACATAGGGATTGTAATTCTCCGGCACAAAGCCTGCCCCCAACCCGGCAATGCCGTGCCGACCCGGAAAGCCGCCCCCGATGGCCTGGCTTTCATAAGGTTCAACGGCCACCACCTTGACGGTGTTCTCCCAGGCACGCAGATATTCGCCCACGCCGGTAATGGTGCCGCCGCTGCCCACCCCGATGACCACCGCATCCAGCCGGCTGTCCGTCTCCTTCAAAATGTTCGGCCCGGTGACCCGCCGATGATATTCCGGGTTCAGGTCGTTGGCAAAATAGTTGGTGTAGTAGCCGTTTTGCGCTTCGGCCAACTCCAGGGCCAGCCGTTCGGCACCGCGGCGGCCATCCAGCGGGCTGGAAAAGGCCAGCTGTGCCCCCAGACTGCGCAGCAGCTTCTTTCGCTCGTCCGGCACACCTTCGGGCATGGTCAGGGTGACCGGGTGGCCGCTGTGGCGGGCGGCAATGGTCAGAGCCACGGCAAACGTGCCGCTGCTGGCCTCCACAATGGGCTGCCCTTTGGCCAGAAGCCCCTGCTCGGCCGCCAGCGCCAGCATCCCCTCGGCAAGACCGTCCTTGGCGCTGCCGGTGGCACCGCCGAAATCCAGATAGGCCAGAATGCTGCCCTGCAGCCGATGGTGTGCACAATAACCCCGCAGAGACACCACCGGGTTATGGTACAGATGTTCGTAGTAATTTTCCAGCACCGGCATGGACGCTTCCTCCTTTGTACCCCGAAAACGCTTGCAATATGAACGGTCCGCAACTTATTCTGCTACCTATTATAATAGATAAAGCGCAAAAAGGACAGCGAAACCTGAAACGAATGGGAACAATGGAGAAGAAACTGCCGATTCATCCACAGAAGTGCAGGGAAGAAAGGTTCGCTTTGCCGGGAGTGGAAAAGAGAGACAAAAAACAGGACGAAAGGATAAAAATATGCGAACTTCTTTTGGAAAACCCCTTGACATGGGCAGAAGGCTCTGGTAAAATAACGCTTGTTGTAAAGCAAAACAACTTTACGCCCCGAGGGCAGGAAGGAACAGCAATGGCCAAAAATCTGGCGATGTCCTATCTGTTGGATTTTTACGGCGAAGTGCTGACCGAGAAGCAGCGGGACATGATGGTGCAGTATTACAACGACGACTTGTCGCTGGCGGAAATTGCGGACAACTTCGGCATCACCCGGCAGGGTGTGCGGGACGCGATCAAGCGCGGCGAAGCGGTCATGCAGGAACTGGAAGAAAAGGTGGGCTTTGCCGCCCGCTATCGGACGGTTCAGGAGGGGGTTGCCCGCCTGGAGGAGCTGGCCCGGGACATTCAGTTCTGCAACAGCAACAACTACGCAGTCTCGAACAAAATTGACCGAGATGCCCGCGAAATGCTGGACATCATCAACACCATCAGCGAGTGAAAGGGGAAGAAAGCATGGCATTTGAATCTCTTTCCGATCGTTTGAATGGCGTTTTTAAGCGGCTGCGCGGCAAAGGCAAGCTCAGCGAGGCGGACATTAAGGCCGCCATGCGCGAGGTGCGGATGGCCCTGCTGGAGGCGGACGTAAACTTCAAGGTTGCAAAGGATTTCTGCAATCAGGTAAGCGAGCGCGCCATGGGCCAGGAGGTTATGGAAAGCCTGACCCCGGCCCAGCAGGTGGTGAAGATCGTCAACGAAGAGCTGACGAATCTGATGGGCGGCCAGGAGGCGGCCCACATCCACATCAAGAGCAAGGGCCCCACCGTGCTGATGATGTGCGGCCTTCAGGGCAACGGCAAAACCACCCATGCGGCCAAGCTGGCCAAGTATTTCCTCAAGCAGGGGCACCGCCCGCTGCTGGTGGCCTGCGATATCTATCGTCCCGCCGCCATTGACCAGCTGCAGGTCGTGGGTGCACAGGCCGGGGTTCCGGTGTTCAGCCTGGGCACCGAGAAGCCGGAGATCATCGCCAAAAAGGCCTATGCCCACGCCAAGGATCACGGCAACGACATCGTGATTCTGGATACGGCCGGCCGTCTGCATGTGGACGACGCCCTCATGGAGGAGCTGGCCCGCATCCGCGAGGCGGTCACGGTGGATGAGGTCCTGCTGGTGGTGGACGCCATGGCCGGCCAGGACGCTGTGAACGTGGCCAAGGCCTTCAACGAGAAGGTGGGCGTGGACGGCATCGTTCTCACCAAAACCGACGGCGATACCCGCGGCGGCGCGGCCCTCAGCGTGCTGGCGGTGACCGGCAAGCCCATCAAGTTCCAGGGCACCGGCGAAAAGCTGGATGATCTGGAGGTCTTTCATCCGGGCCGCATGGCCGGCCGGATTCTGGGCATGGGCGATGTGCTCACCCTGATTGAGAAGGCACAGGATGCGCAGGACGCCAAGCAGGCCCAGGAAACCGCCAAGCGGATGCTGGAGAACAAGTTCGATATGAACGATATGCTCGACCAGCTGAATCAGATGAAAAAAATGGGTGGTGCGGCGGCCATGCTTTCCATGCTTCCCGGCGCGGGCAGCATTGACACCAGCCAGATCGACGAGCGGGAATTCGTTCACGTTGAGGCCATCATTCAAAGCATGACCAAGGCGGAGCGGGAAAAGCCCTCCATCATCAACCCCAAGCGCAAGCGGCGCATTGCCGCAGGCAGCGGCACCAGTGTTGAGCAGGTGAACAAGCTGCTGCGCCAGTTCGAAATGATGCAGAAAATGATGAAGCAGATCAAGCGCAACCCCAAAGCGCTTGGCCGCCGGCTGGGGCTTCCCGGCCTGCGCCGATAAGGCGCCCTGATTTCGGTATAACCCAGCCAGTATACGGCCCGGGGTTTATACAATAAATGCCCTTGTGTCACGCAAGTGACCGGGCCGTAACAAATTATAGGAGGTGACAGGTTTGGCTGTTAAGATTCGTCTGCGTCGTATGGGCGCTAAGAAGGCTCCCTTCTACCGTGTGGTGGTGGCGGATAGCCGCTTCCCCCGCGATGGCCGTTTCATCGAGGAGATCGGTTACTATGATCCCACCAAGGAGCCCGCGGTCGTGAACATCGATGCCGAGAAGGCTAAGAAGTGGATCGCGAACGGCGCTCAGCCCACCGATACGGTGCGGGTGCTGCTGAAGAAGTCCGAGATTCTGTAATTGAATGGAGGAATGACTCATGCAGGAACTGCTGCTGGCCGTTGCCCGCGGCCTTGTGGAGGATAAGGAAGCCGTCACCGTGACGGCGGACGCCCCCCGCGAGGACGGAACCGTTGTTTACCACCTGAGTGTGGCAGAGAACGATATGGGCCGCGTTATTGGCAAACAGGGCCGCATTGCGAAGGCCATTCGCGTGGTCGTGCGGGCTGCCGCTGTGCGCCAGGGCGAGAAAGCAATGGTCGAGATCGACTGAGTACCCAAGGGGCCTTTTGCAGAAACTGCAAAAGGCCCCTTTTTGCTGGTTTCTGCGGGCAAAACGCCCGCTGCTCATACAGTGCAGAACATCGGCGGAAAACGCTGCTTTTTCGCAGAAGTTAAAAAATTCCGGCCGGCTTCGGGCCGGTTGTGCCGGGCACAGGGGCCCGGAGAAAAGGAGAAAACCATGCAGCAATATCTTGAGGCGGGCCGAATTGTGACCACGCATGGCGTGGTGGGTGAGGTCAAAGTGGAACTGTGGTGCGACAGCGCCGCCTTTCTAGCCGCTTGCAAGCGGGTGTATTTTTCGGCCCAGGGCGGTCAGGCCCATCGGCTGCTGATGGTGCGGGCCCATAAGGGCATGGCTCTTGTAAAGCTGGAGGGCGTGACGGATATGGATCAGGCCCGGGCGCTGATTGGCCGGGTGCTGTACATTGACCGGGCAGACGCACACCTGCCCAAGGGTGCCTGCTTTGTGCAGGACCTGATCGGCTGCCAGGTACGGGATGCGGACAACGGCTGGATCTACGGCACCCTCACCGAGGTGAGCCACCCCGGCGCACAGGACATTTACACCATTACGGACGAAAAAGGCAATAAATGGCAGCTGCCCGCGGTTCCGGAGTTTGTGAAGGAGCGGGTGCCGGAAGAGGGATATGTGTTGGTTGCGCCCATTCCGGGAATGTTCGGTGAGGCGGAAAGTGGGGATGCGGAATGATGCGGATCGACATTGCGACCCTATTTCCGGAGATGTGCGATCGCTTCCTCACCGAGAGCATCATCGGGCGGGCCGCCAAGCGGGGCTATATTGAGACGCATTGCCATCAGATTCGGGATTACACCCTGAACAAGCAGAAACAGACGGACGATTACCCCTATGGCGGCGGCTGCGGCATGGTGATGAACGCCCAGCCCATTTACGATTGCTGCCAGGAGATCATCCGCCAGGTGCAGGAGCAGGGGCGGCCCCGGCCACACATCGTGTTCATGACGGCGGCGGGCGCCCGGTACAACGAAGAGCACGCCAAGCGGCTGGCCTCTTACGACAGCCTGCTGCTGGTGTGCGGCCACTACGAGGGCATGGATGAGCGGGTGATTGAGGCGCTGGCCGATGAGGAGATCAGCATTGGCGACTATGTGCTCACCGGCGGCGAGCTGGCCAGCCTGGTGGTGGCCGACAGTGTGCTGCGCCTGCAGCCTGGTGTGCTGGCAGAAGCCAAGGGCTATCAGGAAGAGAGCCATTGGAACGGGCTACTGGAGTACCCCCAGTACACCCGTCCCGAAGTGTGGGAGGGCCGTGCGGTGCCCCCGGTGCTGCTCAGCGGGCACCATGCCAACATTGACGCCTGGCGCGCCGAGCAGAGTGTGGAGCGCACCAAAAACCGCCGGCCAGACCTGTATGAGGCATGGCTGAAAAAAGAGGGCAAGGGCTGAAACACCCAAAGCCGGGTGACGTTCTGGAGAGCGGCCGGGTGCAATGCATCAAAATGCCATGCGCATCAGCGAGAAAAGTTCCTGAAAATGCAGCGCGGAAGGCAGCCCGGCCGCAAACTGATTGCCCAAAATGGACGCTGAAAGGACAAATGAGACGACCGGTTTCGTCATTTTTTAGTGGACGTTCGGGCACCGGGCCAGGCTGAAAGAAACAAGATGTGGAAAACTCTTAGCGAAAACGCAGACAAGGTGAAAAAATAACTGGCGATTTTGTACAAAGAACACAGATGCCCCCTGCCGCCTTTGGAGGAACTGCCAAAAATGATCAAATCCTCTGTACAATGGTCAAGCGATGCGCTAAAATATCGTTAAAGCCCAAGACAATCTACAACTTTTGAGAAAGCAGGAGCGTAGAACCATGTTTGTAAAAGAAGTTACCGTCGAAAATCAGGTGGGCCTGCATGCCCGTCCGGCCACCTTCTTCATTCAGAAGGCCAACGAGTATAAGTCTTCCATCTGGGTCGAGAAGGAAGAGCGCCGCGTGAACGCCAAGAGCCTCCTGGGTGTTCTGTCCCTGGGAATCGTGGGCGGCACCACCATCCGCATCATTGCGGACGGCGTGGATGAGCAGGCGGCTGTGGATGGCCTGGTGAAGCTGGTCAACAGCGGCTTTGCCGAGTAATTTCTTTTCCAGACAGAAATTCAAGGCGAATGTTCGGAGGGCGGAGCGATCCGCCCTCTTTTTGCGTTTCAGAGTGCCCGATCCTGCGTATAAGCGGGGCCGGCGCAGCGCAGAATCAACGCCTCAAGCAGGCAACAGGGAGGGTGAGCCGTTGACCAAGGCAGAATTGTATGAAAAGGCAAAGATGCTGCCGCTTTTGCCCGGGGTGTATATCATTCGGGACAAAAAGAACGAGATCATCTACATCGGCAAGGCAAAACGCCTGCGCATCCGTGTCAGCCAGTATTTCCGCGAGGGTGTGCCCCACGACAACAAGGTAACGCAGATGATCAACCATGCCTTCCAGTTTGATGTGATCGTCTGCCAGAGCGAGTTTGAGGCCCTGGTGCTGGAGGCAAGCCAGATCAAAGCCCACACGCCCAAATACAACATTCTGCTGAAGGATGATAAGGGGTACAGCTATGTGCGCCTGACGAAGGAGCCCTGGCCGCGGCTGAGCGCGGTGCTGCAGAAAGAGGAGGACGGTGCGGAGTACATCGGCCCCTATACCTCCAGTTTTGCCGTGCGGGAGATGGTGGAGACGGCGCAGAATGTGTTCCGCCTGCCCCGTTGCAATCGGCACTTCCCGCAGGACATCGGCAAAGGCCGCCCCTGCCTGAACGCCCACATCGGCAAGTGCATGGCGGTGTGCAGCGGAAAGATCCGTCGGGAGGACTACCAGCAGGCCGTGCAGGGGGCGGTGCGGCTGATCCGCCACGGCAAAAAGGACATTGTAAAAGGGCTGGAGCAGCAGATGATGGAAGCCTCGGACCGCCTGGATTTTGAGCGGGCCGCCCTTATTCGGGATCAGATCACCGCCATCACCAAGGTTTCGGCCGGGCAGAAGGTGGTGGTCAGCGAGGACACGCAGATGGACGTGATCGCCTTTGCGGGCACCAGCCACGCGGTGTGTGCCGCCATTCTGCGCTACCGGGACGGGCGGCTGACGGATAAGCGGGAATTCCTGTTCCATGACACCACCGACCTGGACGCCCTGCGGGAACAGTTCCTGCCGCAGTATTATCTGGGCGGCGAAGAGGTGCCGCGCACCATCGCGGTGGATGCCCTGCCTGAAGCGGCCGAGGCGCTGAATCAGGCGCTGAATCAGGCCCGCGGCAGTGCGGTGCATCTGTACGTTCCCCAGCGGGGCGATGTGGCCAAGCTGGTGAACATGGCCTACACCAACGCGGTGGAGCGTCTGGCACGGGAGAGCGGCCGCTATGCCCGGGAAGAAAAACTGCTGGAGGAGCTGGCGCAGCTGCTGGGTATGGAGAAGGCCCCGGCGGTGATCGAGAGCTACGACATCTCCAACTGGGGCGACGGAACCTCGGTGTGCGGCATGGTGGTGTTTGAAAACGGCAAACCCAAGCGGGCAGGATACCGGCGGTTCAAAATGCGAACGGTGGACCGCACCGACGATTACGCCAGCATGGCGGAGGCGCTCAGCCGCCGGGCGGCTGAGTATGCAAGGGGGGCGGCCGGGCAGTTCGGCGTGCTGCCGGACCTGATCCTGCTGGACGGCGGCCGGGGCCAGGTGAACGCCGTGCGGCAGGCCATTGCAGGCACAGAACTGGCCCGAGTGCCCCTGTTCGGCATGGTGAAGGACGACCACCATCGCACCCGGGCGATCGTGACCGGTGAGGGCCGGGAGATCGCCATCAATCTGAACCGGGGCGTGTTCACCTTTGTGACGGCCATTCAGGATGAGGTGCACCGGTTCGCCATCACCTACCAGCGGTGGCAGCAGAAGAAAAAGTCCTATGCATCCACGCTGACGGAGGTGCCCGGCGTCGGCCCGGCCACGGCCAAAGCCCTGCTGGCCCGTTTCAAAACGGTGGGGGCGGTGCGCCAGGCAAGCCCGGATGAGCTGGCGATGACGGACGGCGTCGGCCCGGCCATGGCCCAGCGCATTTACGGGTATTTTCACGGGGGAACGCCGGCGAACTGAGCCGACAAGCGCCCTTTTTCAATGAACGAATTGCCTTGACAAAGAGGCGGAAAGCCGCCATAATGAAGCAGCAAGCCCGCCGCAGGGAGAAAACTAAAAAACGACAGAAACCTATGCGCCCGATGGCGCGCCGAGAGAAGGAGAACAGCCCATGCGTGTAATTGCAGGCACGGCCCACGGTACCCCGCTGGCCACGCTGCCGGGAGAAGACGTGACCCGCCCCACCATTGCCCGGGTCAAAGAAGCTATGTTCAGCGCGCTGCAGTTCCAGTTGCCGGGCGCAAAGGTGCTGGATCTGTTTGCGGGCAGCGGGCAGCTGGGCATTGAAGCGCTCTCCCGCGGGGCAGAGCACTGCACCTTCATTGACCAGGACAAAGGGGCCATTGCCATCATTACCACCAATTGCCGGGCGGCCGGGGTGCTGTCTCAGGCACGCATTTTACAGCGGGAGTCCGCAGCTTTTGCGGCGGCCAATAAAGGCAGCTACCATGTGGTGCTGCTGGACCCGCCTTATCGCCAGGGTACGCTGGCCAAGGTGCTGCCGGATGTGGCCCGTCTGACGGCTCCCGGCGGTGCGGTGATCTGCGAGAGTGAATTGGAGGCGGACCTGCCGGACGAGTGCGGCGGCCTGCGGAAAATCAAGCAGCACCGATATGGCACTGTGCTGGTTACCCGATATCAGAAGGATTGGGACGAATAACGCAGCACATAGGACAACAGAACCGGGCCAATGCAGCGGCGCAGCCGCCTTGACCCCTCAACAAAAAGGAGAACAGCCATGAGCGTGGATGAATTGCTGGATTTGATCGACGAAACGCTGGAAGAGGGGACCGGCCTGCCCTTTACCGGCGGCAAACGAATGGTGGACGTGGAAAAATTGCAGGAAATGCTGGATGAGATCCGCCTGAACCTGCCCACGGAACTGCGCCAGGCCAAGGCCATTGTGAACGACCGGGCCGACATTGTGAACAGCGCCCGCAAAGAGGCGGACAGCATTGTGCGCAAGGCGGAAGAGCGCGCCCGCCAGCTGGTGAGCGAGGAAAGCGTGACCAAGGCGGCCCAGGCCCGTGCTGCGGAGATTCTCTCCACCGCACAGAGCCAGGCCCGCGAGCTGCGCTCCAAAACGCTGGAGTACTGCGATAACCTGCTGAAGGCCACCTGTGAGCGGCTGACCCGCAGCGCGTCGGACGTGAAAACGGTGCGGGACAACCTGCGCCAGATGGGCCGCGGCGGCAGTGGCAGCAACAGCGGCAGCAATGGCTGAGCCCTGAACGGCATCGGTGAAGCAGTAAGAAAAAATCAGCAGGCAAGATCAAGTCAAGCCGCAAAGGCCCGCGTCCGGAATCCACTTCCGGGTGCGGGCCTTTTTTGCTGCCGGAAACAGCAAATCTGGGTAAAAGGGCTGCGGGAGCGCCGGTTTTGGGGCGGCGAAATTCTGAAAAGGAAGGCGGTTTCACGGCCCAAAGGCGGCCCTGCGGTTCACGGAGGCTGCACGGGATGCGTCCGGAAAGCGGTACCAGAATACAGCCGCGGGAAAAAAGTGACTCAAAAAGCGTGAAAAAGGGTGGCCTGTACTTGAAATTTCAGGGCATGAACTTTATAATTAAGCTAATAATTGCCCTCAAGTGGGTAAAAGTGGGGAATTGAACGCCGGAATTGCGGCAAAAGTGCCCCGCAGTGCCCAAAAACGTGCAGGAGGTGGGGAAGGGATGCTCATCGGGCGGTACGACTATGCGCTGGATGCCAAAAATCGCCTGAATTTCCCGGCCCGCTTTCGCGCGGAAATGGGAGAGACCTTTGTGGTCACCTGTTGGCTGGATGGCTGCCTGGTGGCGTTCCCTGCTTCCAAATGGGAGGATATGGCGGCCCAGCTGGAGAACTGCAACCTGGCGGACGCCCGGGCTGTGCAGCACAAGCTGTTCCCCAATGCCATTGAGGTTACGCCGGACAAGCAGGGCCGCATCCAGCTCACCCCGCGGCTGCTGGCCCATGCAGGGCTGGAGAAGGACGTGACGGTGGTGGGCATGGGCCGCTATGCGGAGATTTGGAACACCGCCGTTTGGGACGAGCGGGAGAGTGCCGGAGAAGACGGCGCGTTGGAACAGGCCATCCGCCTGATGAACATTCGCTGAGAGGAGGGGACACGCCCCATGGAATTCAATCATGTCCCTGTTCTGCTGCAAGAATGCCTGGACGGGCTGAACATCAAACCCGACGGCATTTATCTGGACGGCACCGCGGGCGGCGGCGGCCATTCCAGCGAGATCGCCCGGCGGCTGACCACCGGCCATCTTTACTCGCTGGATCAAGATCCGGATGCCATTGCGGCAGCCGGTGCACGGCTGGCCGGGCTTCCGGCTACGCTGATCCAGACGAATTTCCGGGATGCCAAGCAGGTTCTCACCGAGCGGGGCATTCCGCCGCTGAACGGTGCCCTGCTGGATCTGGGCGTTTCCAGCCACCAGCTGGATGACGCCGAGCGGGGCTTTTCGTATCGGGCGGACGCGCCGCTGGATATGCGCATGAGCCAGAGCGGCCCTACGGCGGCCGACCTGGTCAATACGCTCAGCCGGGAAGAACTGACCCGCATTCTGCGGGAATATGGCGAGGAACCCTTTGCCTGGGCCATTGCAGGCAAAATTGAGGCCGCCCGGGAAAAGGCACCCATTCAAACAACGCTGGAATTGGCCCAGATTGTGGCCAGCGCCGTGCCGCCCGCCATTCGCCGGCGGGATAAAAACCCGGCCCGCCGCAGTTTTCAGGCCCTTCGCATTGCGGTGAACGGGGAGCTGGACGCCCTGAACGAGGGGCTGGACGGCATTTTTGACTGCCTGGCCCCCGGCGGGCGCTTTGCCATCATCACCTTCCACTCGCTGGAGGACCGTGTGGTGAAGAACCGCTTTCGCCAATGGGCCACGGCCTGTACCTGCCCGCCGGAATTTCCGGTGTGCGTGTGCGGGGGCAAGGCAAAGGCCAAGCTGATCACCCGCAAGCCCATTGAGGCCAACGCCCAGGAACTGGAGGAGAACCGCCGCAGCCGCAGCGCCAAACTGCGTGTGGTAGAAAAGCTGTAAGACAGCTGGAAAGGCTGTTCCGGGCGTAACAAAGTGTGAGGAAACTGTGCCGGTAGAACCGGCACAGAACGTTGCGAGGGGCGTGTGCCCACTTGCAGGAAAGGAAGCGTGGTTCAAATGCAGGCCGCATATAAGATGAAAGAAGCATCGACCAAGGCCCCCAAGCTGGAAGTGCGGCGGGGCGATGCCAGCCGGCGGGCGGCGGCCCGGCGGCAGAATATGGCGCGCGGGCTGCTGGCGTTGACCATGCTGGCGCTTGTGTGCGCGGTGATTTACAGCCATGTGCAGCTGACCGAGCTGACGGGCGAAATTCAGGACGCCCGGGCGGAATTGACCGCGGCCAACAGCTGGAATAGCTATTGGAGCAACACGCTGGACAGCAAAACCAACCTGCGCACGGTGGAGGAGGCCGCCACCACCCGTTTGGGAATGATCAAGGCCGACCCCAGCCAGATCACCTACATCAAGCTGGATGAAACCAGCACGGTGGATCGACCGGCCAGCGGACTGCAGAAGCTGGCGGGGATGCTGCACGCCGGGGCGCTGAGCCTGGTGGGCAGCCTGGACCCCTAAGGAACCAAGGAGAGCTTGCATGGCAGAACGATATCGCCGCCCCAGGCAGAAACAGAATGACCGGGTCAGCCGCCAAATGAAAAATCGCATTGCCCTGTTTTGGGGGCTGCTTCTTGTGGTGGGCGTAAGCGTGCTTGTGGGCCGGTTGGCATATTTGCAGCTGGTCGACCACGAGGATATGCAGGCACAGACTGCCTCGCAGCAGCTGCTGGATCAGACCATCACACCGCTGCGGGGCAATATTTATGATTCCACCGGCAGCGTTCTGGCCCGAAGCAGCGTGGTGTGGCGCATTACTGTGGACCCCTCCGAGCTGGCCAAGCTGGGCGCGCAGACGGATAAGGATGGAAATCCGGTGAACCAACGAGTGGACCCGGCCACTGTGGCTGCCGATCTGGCCGAAATTCTCGGGGTGGACGAAGAGAGCCTTTACAACAGCCTGTCCAGTACCGATTCCCGCTATAAAGTGCTGGCCCGTCAGGTGGAGCAGCCGACGCGGGAAAAAGTAGAGAACTACGCTTCGTCCAAAACGGCGACCGACAGCAAGGGGCAAGTGGTGGACGGCTACACCCGCGCAAAGCTGCCCATCAATGTTGAGCGCGACACCAAGCGGGAATATCCCTACGGAAATTTTCTCTCGGTGGTGCTGGGCTTCTGCAACAGCGACGGTGTGGGCGCCTACGGGCTGGAGAGCGAGTATGAGGATGTGCTGGCCGGAACCCCCGGCCGTGTGATCACCCTGCGCAACCCGCTGGGCGATGAGCTGCCCAACGATTCTTCCACCACCTACCCGGCGGAGGACGGCAACAATCTGGTGCTGACCATTGACGCAAATGTACAGTCTGTGGTGGAAAAGTACCTGAAGAATGCCGTGGAGAAATGGAACGTCCAGCAGCGGGGCATGGCCATTGTGATGGACGTGAACAGCGGGGCCATTCTGGCCATGGCCGTGGAGGGCGGCTTTGACCCAAACGAGCCGAACGTCATTACCGACAGCACTTTACAGTCCATTCTGGACACGGAGGGCGCCCTCAGCGAGGAGCAGAAGGGCCTTTTGTACCGCCGCCTGGGCGTAACCAGTGCGGAGATGGCCAAAGAGGACTATTCGCTGAACCAGATTCTGGCGGATGGGGTCATTGACGACGACGAGTACGGCACGGTGCAGGGCATGATCCGGTACGCACAGTGGAAAAACAAGTGCCTGACCGCCCTGTACATCCCCGGTTCAGTGTTCAAGGTTGTCACCAGCGCCATGGGCCTGGATTCCGGCGCGGCCACGACGGCCACCAGCTTCGGCTGCTACGGCAGCTTTGACGTATCCGGTACCCAATACGGCTGTGCCAGCAATGCTTCCCATGGTGTGCAGGATCTGGCCGCCGCTCTGCGCAACAGCTGCAACATTTATTATGTGCAGCTGGGCCAGAAGATCGGCGCGAAAACCTTCTACGACTATTTCAAAGCCTTCGGCTTTACCGAGCCCACCGGCATTGACCTGCCCAGCGAGACCCGGTATATGCAGTACTACGACGAGGCAGGCCTTGGCCCGGTGCAGCTGGCCAGTTCCTGCTTCGGTCAGGCCCAGAAGATCACCGCCCTGCAAACCATCACGGCGGTGGCGGCCGCAGTCAACGGCGGCTACCTGGTGCAGCCCCACGTGGTGGCCAAAATTACCGATGGAGACGGCAACCTGGTCAAGACCATGGAGACCAGCCCCAAGCGGCAGGTCATCAGCGAGGAGACCAGCGCACAGATCCGCTCTATGATGGAAGGCGTAGTGGGCAACGGCAACGACCATGCTCCCGGCCGCAACGCCTATGTGGCGGGCTATCGGGTGGGCGGCAAGTCCGGTACCAGTGAAAAACTGGACGAACCCCGGCGCGGAACCGGCGGCTATCGGTTTGCCTCCAGCTTTATGGCGGTGGCGCCGGCCAACGACCCGCAGATTGCGGTGCTGGTGGTGCTGGATGACGCGGAAGCGGACACTGACTCGTCGCTGTATCTGAGTGGCCCTGTGGCGGGCAACATCATCAGCGAGATTGCGCCGTATCTGGGCATTGAGACCCAATACAGCGATACGGAACTGGCCGCCCGGACCGTGACGGTGCCCAGCCAGCTGGGGCAGGAATGGAGTCAGGCGCAGGTGGAGCTGAACAAGAGCAATCTTGGCCACCGCAAGCTGGAAAACGGAACCACCGTGACCCATCAAAACCCGGACGGCGGTGCGAAAGTGCCGGCGGGCACCACGGTGTATCTCTATACGGAGAGCACCGAGGACATTCAGGTGACCGTGCCGGATGTGGCCGGGCGGGATGCCGCCTACGCCAGCACGATGCTGAAAGCCACCGGATTGAATGTAAAGGTGGAAGGGGATGGCCAGGGTCGTGTGCTCAGTCAGAACTGTGAGGCGGGCAGCCAGGTGCCCATGGGCACCATTGTGACCATCACCTGCGGAACCGAGACAGACACGGCCCAGGAGCCTGCGGAATGATGGACACGGCTGCGGCCGCATACAATAGAGGCAGCGCCCTGTTGCCCAAACAAGATAAAGGAGTGCGGAACAATGGAAGTAATCAGCGCAAAAAAGCTGTTGGAAGGCCTGTGTGAGGCCCCGGACGAACCCATTACGGCCGTGGTGACCGATAGCCGCCTGGTGCAGCCCGGCTGCGTGTTTGTGTGTTTCCCCGGCCAGCGGGTGGACGGCCATGACTTTGCAGCACAGGCCTATGCCCGGGGCGCCAGCTGGATCGTGGCGAACCATCCGGTGGAGGATGTGCCCGCCGAGCGCACCATCCTTGCGCCGGACAGCCGCATTCCCCTGTGCGCCATGGCGGCCAACTACCGCGCCTGCTATACCCCCTGGGTGGTGGGCGTGACCGGCAGTGTGGGCAAAACCACCACAAAGGAGTTCTGCGCCGCAGCACTGGCGGCTTTTGGCGAAACGCTGAAAACTGAGGGGAACCGGAACAATGAGATCGGCCTGCCGGGCACACTGTTCCGGCTGGAGCGCAGCACCCAGTATGCCGTGGTGGAAATGGGCATGAGCGCCTTAGGCGAGATCCATCGTCTGAGCCTGACGGCAAAGCCCGATGCGGGCGTTATCACCGGCATCGGCGTTTCGCACCTGGAGACGCTGGGCAGCCGGGAGAACATCCTGAAGGCAAAGCTGGAGATCTGCGACGGCCTGCGCAGGGAGGACGGGAAAAAAGCTCCGCTGATCCTGAACGGAGACGACCCCTATCTGCGCGGCGCCCAGCTGCCGGATTGGGTGGAGCCGGTCTGGTGCGGCATTCAGAATGAGAACTGCCGCATCCGTGCGGTGGACATCCGCCACGAGGAGCGGGGCGAGCGGTTCACCATTCGGGATGAGGAGCTGGGCCTGTTTGAGGCGTTTATTCCAACGGTGGGCCTGCACGCCGTACAGGATGCCCTGTTTGCCTATGCGGCAGCAGTGACCCGGCCGGATGCGGGCCGGGCCGACGCCTTGGAGGCAGCGGCAGCCTTGGCGGATTATCAGGCGGCCGGAATGCGGCAGCGCCTGGTGGAAAAAGGCGGCGTGAAGGTGCTGGAGGACTGCTACAACGCCAGCCCGGACAGTATGCGGGCGGCCTTTGAGGCATTTGGCCGGGTGGAATGCGCCCGCCGCTTCGCCCTGCTGGGCGATATGCTGGAACTGGGCAGCGTGAGCGAGGAGGCTCACCGCCAGGTGGGGCAGCTGGCAGCCGGTGCAAACCTGAACTGCCTGGTGGCCTATGGCCCGGCCGCGCGCGAAACCGCCAGAGAAGCACAGCGCCTGGGTGTGCCCGAGGTGCTGCACTGCGAAACCCGTGAGGAAGCGGCGCAGGCGCTCATCCAGCGGCTGCGCCCGGGCGACGGTCTGCTGGCTAAGGGCAGCCGCGGAATGAGACTGGAAGAGATCCTGAAAATGGTGTATAATCGCCTGTGAGCCTGCCGGAACGGCCGGAATCAACAGGCAACCATTCAAAAACGGCGGGGCCTTGCCGCCCTTGCCGCGCAGGGGCAGCATCAATGTCCGCTTTGCGGAACAATTGCGGAGATTCTGCCCCGGCATAGAACCGTGAGGAGTAAATCATGATAGCAAGATATGCACTGACCATTGCCGCCCTGTTTGCCTTTGTGCTGACAGGAATGTCCGGCCTGATTGTGGTGCCTTTTCTGCATAAGTTGCATTATGGGCAAACCATCAAAGAGATTGGCCCGACCTGGCATAAAAACAAGCAGGGAACCCCGACTATGGGCGGCATCTGCTTCATTTTTGGCAGCACGCTGGGTCTGGGCCTGGCCTGGCTGTATCTGAGCATGAAGCAGAGCGACCTGATGAGCAGCCATGAGGCGTTTAACGTGGTTCTGGCGCTGAGCGCGGCCTGGCTGTTCGGCCTGGTGGGCTTTGTGGACGATTACATCAAGGTGGTCAAAAAGAGAAATCTGGGCCTGAAGGTCATGCAGAAGATCGTGCTGCAGGTGGCCATCACCCTGCTGTTCCTGTACGGCCTGCACCTGAACGGCGTTTTGACCAGCGCCGTGGTGCTGCCCATTGTGGGCTTTGTGGATCTGGGCATTCTGTTCTATCCCATCGCCTTTCTGCTGATCATCTTTATGGTGAACGCGGTGAACCTGACCGACGGCATTGACGGCCTGGCCAGCAGCGTGACCTTTGTGGTGATGCTGGCTTACGTCATCGCAGCCGGCGTGCTGAACTATTTTCATCTGGCGGTGTACGCCGCCGCCGTGGCCGGCGGCTGTGCGGGCTTCTTGCTGTGGAACTTCCACCCGGCCAAGGTGTTCATGGGTGACACGGGCAGTATGTATCTGGGCGGCGCGGTAACGGCGCTGGCCTTCTGCATGAGCCGCCCGGAGCTGCTGCTGTTCTTCGGCTTTATTTACATCTGCGAGGCCGGCAGCGTGGTCATTCAGGTGAGCTACTTCAAGGCCACCCACGGCAAGCGCATTTTCAAAATGACGCCCATCCATCATTCCTTTGAGATGGATGGATGGAGTGAGGAAAAAATCGTGGCATCGTTCAGCCTGGTGGCGGCTGCTGCCGCCGCGCTGGGGCTGGTGTTCATTCGGCTGAGCTGAGCGGGCCGATCATAGGCGGCCCGCCGCGAGGAAAGATGCAGCACAGCAGCAAAGCGCTGTGAAAAAAAGGCCGCAGGCCGGAAGGGAGGATGTCGGATGCCTGCACAGACAAGTAAAAAGCATACGGCAAAACGTAAGCGCCGAACGCCAAGCTTCTTTTACCGCAATCCGGGCAAACTGGACGGTGCGCTGCTTTTAAATGTACTGATTCTGGTGGTGTTCGGTTTGGTTATGCTGTTCAGTGCCAGTTATGCCACGGCCTATTATTATGAGGGCAACAGCTACCAGTACATTGCCCCCCAGACCATTTTCGCCATTGCGGGCGTGGGCATTATGTTTGTCGTCAGCCTGGTGGATTACCATTGGCTTCGGCAATGGACCTATCCGGCCTACCTTCTCACCCTGATCATGCTGGCCGCGGTGCCGCTGGTGGGCTCGGAGCTGAACGGATGCAAGCGGTGGCTGAACCTGAAGGTGTGCACGGTCCAGCCCAGTGAGATTGCCAAATTTGTGCTGATTCTGCTGATGGCGCATTTGATGACGGCCCACAGCCGCCGCCTGAAGCACGTTGGATACAGCATCGTTCTGCCCATTGCCATGCTGGCCCCCATTGAGGTGCTGCTGTATGTGGAGCCCCACAAATCGGCTATGCTGCTGATGCTGGCCCTGGCGGTGATTATGATGTGGGCCGGCGGCGTGGCGCTACGCTGGTTTGTCTGCGGTGCGGGCGGGCTTGGTGTGCTGGGTATGGCTTATCTGGTCCATCTGCACGGCGGCGATGACTATGCGGGCAACCGCCTACAGGACTGGCTTGCCTCGTTTGAGGACCTGACCAAGGCCAGCGACCAGACGGTGCAGAGCGTGTATTCCATCGGTAACGGCGGCCTGTTCGGCGTGGGCATCGGCAATTCCAACCAGAAGCAGCTGTGGCTTTCTGAACCGCAGAACGACTTTATCTTTTCCATTCTCTGCGAGGAGCTTGGGTTCATTGGGGCTGTCATCTGCATCGCCCTGTTTGTGGTGCTGATCGTGCAGGTCGTGCGCACCGCCATGCGCGCGCCGGATCGCTTCGGTGCGCTGCTGGGCGTGGGCGTGGCGGCCCACATCAGCCTTCAGGTGCTGCTCAACATCGCGGTGGTGACCAACCTCATCCCCAACACCGGCATCAGCCTGCCGTTCTTCTCGGCGGGCGGCACCAGCCTGGTGATGCTGTTGGGCGAGATGGGTGTGCTGATGAGTGTGAACCGCGCCGGAAATGCGGCGGAGGCCCGACGAAGAGAACAGGAAAAGGCTGCGCGAGACAACACCGTGCAGCACCCGGGCAGCCGCCCGGAGGCGCACCGGGTAACCGGCTGAGCCGGTATGTTTGGATAAGATGTCTGCGGTATTGGGCCGTAGACCGTGGACGAAGGAGCGAAAACCATGGCACTGTGTGTATTGATCGCCGCCGGTGGTACGGCCGGGCACATCAACCCGGCTTTGGCCATTGCCGGGGCGCTGAAGCAGGCCCGCCCGGATGCGGACATTCACTTTGCGGGCCGCCGGGAAGGAATGGAGTATGGCCTGGTGACCAAGGCCGGGTACCCGTTCCACCACATTGAGGTGAACGGCATTCAGCGGAAGCTGAGCCTGAAAAACATTGCCCGCAATGCCGAGGCACTGTACCATCTGGCGCTGGCGGGCCCGCGGGCCAAGGCCATTCTCCGGCAGGTAAAGCCGGATCTGGTCATTGGCTGCGGCGGCTATGTGAGCGGCCCCGTGGTGCGGGCGGCAGCCAAAATGGGCATTAAAACCGCCATTCATGAGCAGAACGCGTTCCCGGGCGTAACCAACAAGCTGCTGGCCAAGGACGTGGACGTGGTGTTTGCCGCCGTGGAGGCTGCCGTGCAGAAGCTGGGCGTCCCGGAAAAGACGCTGGTAGTTGGCAACCCGGTGCGGCCGGAGATGTTCGCGCAGGACCGCGCGGCGGCCCGGCGTGCCATTGGTGCCGGTGACCGGACGGTGATCCTCAGCTTTGGCGGCAGCCTGGGGGCGCGACGCATCAACCAGGTGGTGGCCGATCTGGCCGCCTGGGAGCAGAAAACCCGCCAGCCGGTGCTGCATCTGCACGCCACCGGCCAGTACGGGGTGCAGCTGTTTAGGAACCTGGCCAAAGAAAAAGGTTTTGAATATGGCGAAAATCTGGTGGTCAAGGAATACATCGACAACATGCCGCAGCTGCTGGCGGCGGCAGACCTGGTGATCAGCCGGGCCGGTGCGTTGACGCTGGCCGAACTGGAGGCCGCGGGCCGGGCAGCCATTCTGATCCCCAGCCCCAATGTGGCTGAGAATCACCAGTATTACAACGCCATGGAGCTGCAGAAGGCGGGCGCGGCGCTGGTGATCGAAGAGAAAGATCTGACCGGCGAGGGCCTGGTGGAGGCGGTTTCGAACCTGCTGCATGAGCCCGGAAAGCTGACGCTGATGGGGCAGATGGCCCGCACCCTCTGCGAGCCGAAGAGCCTGGAAAAAATTACGGATCGCCTGCTGGAATTGGTAAAGTAAGCAGGCCGGCCGAGCACGATGGCAGGGCAAAGCGGCCCGGCTGCCGTACTCGGCTTTTGGCTTAAACGGCCCAACCTGCAAAAAGCCGGCCGTCGAAGGGAAAGGGGACGCCGTGGACCAGAACAACCGAAATCGAAACCGGAAAGGCGCGGTGCGTGCCGCGGCCAATCAAAACCGGCCCCCGCGTGAGCGCGGGCAGGGGCGGGGGGCGCCCGGTGCGGACTATCGCCAGCGGCAGGAGGCCCTGCGGCGCAAGCGGGCAAAAAGCATGATGAAACGCCGCCGCAAACGTCTGCGGCTTTTGGCGCTGTTTGTGGCCGTGGTGCTGGCGGCGGTGGGCCTGGTGCTGGCGGTAACGGTGCTGTTCAAGGTGGCCTCGTTCCGGGTGGAAAACACCGACAAGCGAGACCCGGTTGATTTAGGCCCCTACACCGAAGAGCAGATCTTGCAGGCGCTGGCGGTGAACGTGGGCGACAACATTTTCGGCTTCAGCGCCCAAGACCGGCAGATTCTGCTGGAGCGGGCGCTGCCGGAGCTGGAGACCGTGCAGGTACGCCGCAGCCTGCCCAGCACCGTGGTGGTGCAGGTGGAACCTGCCACCGCGGCCTATAAAGTGGCCTATGGAGACCAGTGGGCGGTGCTGAGCACCAGCTGCAAGGTCATGCGGCTGGAAGAAGAGGAGCCGGAGGGCCTGGTGGAGCTGCAGGGCATTGAGGCCGCACAGGCGGAACCGGGCAGCCGCATTCAGCTTTCGCAGCCTGCACCGGCGGAGGGCGCGGAGAGTACACCCCAGGAAAGCGCGGTCGGTGCGTCCCAGGATGGCAGCGCGGCCAGCGCAACTCCCGAGCCGGAGACGGCGGAAACCACGGCCGATGAAGCACTGAGCCAGCTGTTGGACAGGTTGGAGCAAAACGGCCTGCTGGACGGGCTGACAGCAGTGCAGCTGGGCAATCTGGAGGAATTTTCCTTTACGTACCAGGGCCGGCTGAAGATCCGTTTGGGCACCAGCAACAACCTGGACTACAAACTGCGGCTCACCGCCCGCGTGGTGCTGGGGGCGGACGGGCTGGCCCCCACCGACCGGGGCACCCTGGACGTGAGCAGCATGACCAAGGCGGGAACCATCAACCCGGTGTTTTCGCCGGGTGAGCCGTAAGCCCAAGAGGCGGCTTTGGCAGGATGTTGGCGCAGATAGGGTAGTATCAGCGCATGAATTGTAGTATAATAAATATGCTTAAACGGATTTTAAGGCGCAGGGCGGGTGTGTGCAAAGGCGGCCCGCGGCTGCTGTGGCAGGAGAGGGAAAGAAGTTATGTGTGGAATCGTTGGTTTTGCCAGCAAAAAGGCGGACTATGACAAGCAGGCCGTGCTGAAGGAAATGATGGACCGCATTGCGCACCGCGGCCCGGACGGGGAGGGCAGCTACCTGGATGACGGTGTGGCCCTGGGTCATCGCCGCCTGTCCATCATCGACCTGCAGGGCGGTGCACAGCCCATGTACAACGAAGACGGCAGCATGGTGGTGATCTTCAACGGTGAGATCTACAATTTTCAGGAGCTGAAAGCCCAGCTGGAAGAAAAAGGCCATGTGTTTGCCACCCGCAGCGACACGGAGGTGCTGCTGCACGGCTACGAAGAGTGGGGAAAGAGCCTGCTGCAGCGGCTTCGGGGTATGTTTACCTTTGCGCTGTGGGATAAAAAGGCCAACACCCTGTTCTGCGCCCGGGATCACTTCGGCATCAAGCCCTTCTATTATTATCAGAATGGTGATACCCTGCTGTTCGGCAGTGAGATCAAAAGTTTTCTGCCCCACCCCGAATTCAAAAAAGAACTGAACCGGGATCAGCTGGAGCTGTACCTGAGCTTCCAGTATTCCCCCGGCGAGGATACCTTCTTCCAGGGCGTGAAGAAGCTGCTGCCGGCCCATTGGCTGGAATTTAAGGACGGCAAGCTGACCGTGGAGCGTTACTGGACCCCAGCGTTTGACCCCGAGACGGACAAAAGCCTCACCCAGTGGGAGGATGCCATTGAAAACATTATGAAGCAGAGCGTTCAGGCTCATAAGATCAGCGATGTGGAGGTGGGTTCTTTCCTGTCTTCCGGTGTGGACTCCAGCTACATGGCCTGCCTGGCCCATGTGGACAAGACCTTCACCGTGGGCTTTGCGGACAAGCAGTATGATGAGACCCACTATGCGGCCGACTTCAGCAAGCACATCGGCGTGAAGAACTTCTCGTACCGCATTACCCCCGAGGAGTATTGGGAGAACCTGCCCAAGATTCAGTATCACATGGACGAGCCTCTGGCCGATGCCGCCAGTGTGGCGCTGTTCTTCGTCAACCGAGAGGCGGCCAAACAGGTGAAGGTCTGCCTGTCAGGCGAGGGCGCGGACGAGTTCTTCGGCGGCTACAACATTTACAAGGAGCCGTTTACCGTCAGCTGGTATGACCACATTCCCCTTCCCATCCGCCGGGCCATTGGCTGGGTGGCTGAACAGTTGCCCCCGGTGCCGGGCGTGAACTTCCTGGTGCGCCGCAGCCGCCCGCTGGAAGAGCGGTACATCGGAAACACGAATCTGATGGGTGAAAAACGTAAAAAACAGCTTCTGCGCGTCTATAAGGGCAAGCGCAAGCCCATTGAACTGTCGGCCCCCTATCTGGCCAAGACCAAAGGGCAGGACCCGGTGACCCGGATGCAGTATGTGGATATGCATATGTGGATGGTGGGCGACATTCTGCTGAAGGCAGACAAGATGAGCATGGCCAACAGTCTGGAGCTGCGGGTGCCCTTCCTGGATAAGGAAGTGTTTGAACTGGCCCGCCACATTCCCGCCCAGTACCGGGCCAACGGCGAAAACACCAAGATCGCCATGCGCGGCGCGGCCCTGCGCAGCATTCCCGAAGCCGTGGCGGAGAAGAAAAAGCTGGGATTTCCGGTGCCGGTGCGCGCCTGGCTGCGGGACGAAAAATACGCTTCCACCGTGCGCGCTGCGTTCGAGAGCGATGCGGCCAAGGAGTTCTTTCATGTGAATGAGCTGGAGCGTATGCTGGACCAACACATGAGCGGCAAGCGGGACAATTGGCGGCAGATCTGGTGCGTGTTTATTTTCCTGGTGTGGTACAACGAGTATTTTGTGAAGCGGTAAGCCGCATAAAATGACAAAGCCGGGTGAGGCGTTCGTGCAGTCTGCTGCGGGCGCCTTGCAGGTATGGAAACAGCAAGAGAGGAGCGTTCTTCCTATGAAACTGGCACAGCTGGCCGAAGGCCTGAACTACACCCTGGTGCAGGGCAGCCTGGAGGAAGAGATCACCAATGTGCGCTACGACACGCGCGCCATCACCGGCGGCGAGGTGTTTGTGTGCATCTGCGGCTACAGCCGCGACAGCCACGATATGGCTGCCCAGGCGGTGGAACAGGGCGCGAAGGCCCTGCTGATCCAGCATGACCTGGAGCAGCTGCCCGAAGGGGTGGCCGTGCTGAAGGTGGAGGACACAAAGCTGGGTCTGGCCCTGATGAGCGCAAACTTTTTCGGCCACCCTGCCGAGAAAATGACCATGATCGGCGTGACCGGAACCAAAGGCAAAACCACCACGGCACATATGATCCGCTCGGTTTTGACGGCGGCAGGCCGCAAGGTGGGCATGGTGGGCACCACCGGTGTGGAATACCCGGGCTTTTTTGCCGAGCTGCCGAACACCACCCCGCAGAGCTATGAATTGCAGAAGTACTTCCGGGATATGGTGGATGCAGGCTGCGACACGCTGGTGATGGAGGTTTCCAGCCAAGGGCTGATGAACCAGCGCGTGGCGGGCATTCACTATCAGATCGGCGTGTTTACCAACTTGTATCTGGATCACGTGGGCGGCCCCGGCGAGCATAAGACCTTTGAGGAGTATCGCGCCTGGAAGGGCGAATTGTTCAAGCGGTGCGACGTGGGTGTGGTGAATGTGGATGACCCCAACACCGAGGCCCTGCTGGAGGGCCACACCTGCCGCCTGGTGACCTACGGAATGCATAAGCCCGCCGATTTTCAGGCGGACGACCTGCGGCTGGCGCGGGCCGAGAACTTCCTGGGCATCTGCTTCCACGTGAAGGGCCAGGAACAGATGGACGTAAAGGTGAATATGCCCGGTGAATTCAGCGTATACAACAGCCTGGCCGCCATTGCCGTGGGCCGGGTGCTGGGCCTGCCGCATCAGGCCATTCACGATGGGCTGATGAACATCTCGGTGAAGGGCCGGGTGGAGATGGTGCCCATCAGCAAGCATTTCACCATCCTCATTGATTTTGCCCACAACGAGTCCGGCACCGAGAGCTTGCTCACCAGCCTGCGGGCGTATCATCCCAAGCGCATTGTGTGCCTGTTTGGCTGCGGCGGCGACCGCTCGAAGCTGCGGCGGTATGGCATGGGCGAAGTGGCCAGCAAGCTGGCGGATTTTCTCATCCTCACCGAGGACAACAACCGGTTTGAAAAGGTGGAGGACATCATTGCCGACATTCACAAGGGCATTGCCAAGGGCAACCCGGATGTGCCCTATGTGGAGATCCCGGATCGGGAGGAGGCCATTCACTACGCCATTGACCATGCCCAGGAGGGCGACTTGATCTGCGTCATCGGCAAAGGCCATGAGACCTATCGGGATCGGATGGGCGTAAAAACCCCCTTCCTGGAGCGGGAGATCATTGAGAACTACGCCAAACAGATCGGCTTGGAATAACACACGGGGCTTCCTCGTGTGCCATCCGGTGGGGCGGACGGTTCTCCCTGAAAGCCGGAGCGGCAGTGAGTGAACGAAACACCGCTTTTTATAAAAACGGTGCAGACAAGAAGCGATTAAGAAACGAAAAATAGCCGGGCGCTTTCAGCGGGTGCGGCGGCCTTCGGGCCGGGCACGGCGCATAAGCGCCCTGACTTTTTCCGGCACAGAAAAGGAGGTGCGCGGACGATGGCCGTGATTGGCATTGACCTGGGAACAACCAACAGCCTGGCTGCCGTATGGCAGCAGGGCCGAAGCCGATTGATTCCCAATGCGCTGGGGGACGTGTTGACGCCCAGTGCCGTAAGCATCGACGAGGACGGTACGGTTCTGGTGGGGGAGGCAGCACGGCAGCGGCTGGTGAGCCACCCGGAACGCAGTGCGGCCGCCTTCAAGCGGGCGATGGGGACGGACCAGACCTATTCGCTGGCGGGCCGTACCTTTACCCCGGAGGAGCTGAGCGCTCTGGTGCTGCGCCAGCTGAAGCAGGACGCCGAGGCGTTTCTGGGGGAACCGGTGGAAGAGGCCGTGGTCAGCGTGCCGGCATATTTTAACGACCGGCAGCGGGCGGCCACCAAGCGGGCGGGGCAGCTGGCCGGTCTTCGGGTGGAGCGGCTTGTGAACGAGCCCAGCGCGGCGGCACTTTCCTGTTATAAGCCGGATGAGGGCGAGGCCAGCTTTCTGGTGTTTGACTTCGGCGGCGGCACACTGGATGTTTCCGTGGTGGAATGCTTTGACAACGTGGTGAACATTCTGGCAGTGAGCGGTGACAATGCCCTGGGCGGAAATGACTTTGACGAGACGATCGCCCATCTTTTCTGCGTGGAAAACGGCCTGGATTACCGCGGGCTTGATCGGGCGGCACAAGCCATTCTGCTGGAGCAGGCGGAGAAGTGCAAGCAGGCCCTCACCGAAAACCCGATGGCTGTCATGATTGTGGACAGTCCGGGGGTGAAGGGGGCGCTGTCCCTCACCGGCAAAAAGCTGGTGGAGCACAGCCAGAAACTGCTGGAGCGGATGCGCACCCCTGTGGCCCGCGCATTGCTGGACAGCGGCCTTGGCCGGGGTGAGCTTGCCGGGGTGATTCCCGTGGGCGGAAGCTGCAAAATGCCGCTGGTGCGCCAGTATCTGGCCCATCTTCTGGGCCAGCGGCCCAAGCAGAACGCCCAGCCGGACACGGTGGTGGCCCTGGGCGCAGGAATGTACGCGGCCATGAAGGCCCGGGAGTCAAACCTGCGGGATATGATCCTGACGGACATCTGCCCCTTTACCCTTGGCACCAACATCATCAACCGGGCCGACCCGGCGCGGGATTTGATGGCCCCCATCATCAAGCGCAACAGCGCCCTGCCCGTCAGCCGGGTGCAGCGCTTCTGCACGGTGAGCGAAGGGCAGGAACTGGTGGAGATCGAGGTTTACCAGGGCGAGGGAATGCACTGCGATGAGAACCTGAAGCTCGGCAAGCTGTCTGTTCCGGTGCCGCCTGCCAAAGCCGGGCAGGAAAGCGTGGATGTGCGCTTTACTTACGACATCAATGGAATTCTGGAGGTGGAGGTGCGCAGCGTCTCCACGAAAGAAACGGTCAGCGCGCTGCTTTTGGGGCAGGGAAGCGGAATGACCGAGGAGCAGGCGCGCCTGCGGATGCAGGAACTTGCCGATTTGAAGATTCCACCCAGAGAGCGGGCGGCCAACCGGCTGCTGCTGGCCCGCGCCCAGCGCCTGTTTGCCGAAACCACTGGTCCCCGGCACAATGCGGCGGTCCGAGTGCTGCTGGCGTTGGACAAGGCCATTGCGCAGCAGACCCCGGAGATGGAAATGGCCCGGCTGCGCCGGAAGATCGGCAGCTTGCTGGACGATCTGGAGCGGGCCGGAGAGGAAGAACTGAGCGGCTTTTTTGCAGACGAACCGGAGGATGACCTGCCGGAAGGCTGGGAAGGAGAGGAAGACTGATATGAACTTCTGGAACATTCTCGGCATTCCGCCCCAGGCGGATCTGGAGGCAATTCGGGCGGCGTATGCCGAAAAGGCCCGGGCCTGCCACCCGGAAGAGGCGCCCGAAGAATTTGAAACCCTGCACGAAGCGTACCGTGCAGCCATGGCGCAGGCCCGCCAATGGCGCAGCCGGCCTGCGGAAGTCGAACTGGCCGCACCGGAACCGGATTTGCCCGCGCCTGCGGAAGAGCAGAGTTCTGCGCCGGAAACGGAGGAGGACCTGTTTGCGGGCACGGAATTTGCGCACGATGCCATCCGGCCGGAGGAGCTGCGGCACCTGGAAGAGGAGCCCACCCCGGAAGGCCTGGCAAAGGACAGCGCGGAGGCCCTGGCCCGCAGCCGGTTGGGCAACAGTGAGAGCCTGGTGTACAGCCTGCTGAAGGAAAACCAGATGCCGGACCCGCAGACACTTCTGCCGGGCGACCAACTGCATTGGGTGGCCCGGGCACAGGATGCCTGCGCGGCGCGCGAAGCACAGGCAGGGCAGAATGCGGAGCCGAGCCCAGAAAACGACCCCCAGAAGGATTGTACGGAAAAGCAGAAGGCACTGTTGAAACGAATTTGGATCGGCAGCTTGATCGTCGGGCTGCTGGTGGGGATTGTCTGCAGCCAACTGCCCGGGGGGCTGCGGTGGGCAGTACTTACGATGCTCGTGCTGTTCTTTGCGTACCGGGCGCAACGGGCTGTGGTGGCGGCGCTGTACGACCAGATCGAATCGGACCAAACGTATCTGATGCCCGAAGAAGAGACGGACGAGGAACAACAATGAAGGATGAAACGAACGGAACGGGCCTGCGCCTGCTGAACGGCCCGGCCGCAGACCGCTGGGCGGTGAACTGCTTTTTAGGCGGTGCAATGCTCTATTTTGTCTGCGCCCTGTACAGCCACACATTGCTGCCGCAGCAAAACGCGTTTCAGGCCCCGGTGCAGCTTCTGTACCTGTGCGCCGTGGCGCTGCTGGTGGGCAAGATCCTGCTGTTTACCCGCTACACCCGGCCGCAGTTGGCGGCGGTGGTGCTGATCGTCGGGGTATGGCTGGCCAGCCAATGGGGGCACTTTGCCTTCAGCGAGGAGCCGCTGGCGGTTTTGGTGCTGCTGGCGGCCAAGGATGCCCCACTGCACCGGGTGGTGCGGCCCTATCTGGCCATCACCGCGGCGGGGCTGGCCGTTACGGCCGGGTTGGCCGTGGCCGGGGTTCTGCCGATGACCATTGCCGGTGTGGATCGGGAGGGCGTTCTGCGCCCGGCGTTTGGCTTTTACCATCCGAATACATTGGCAGCCACCGTGCTGGGGCTGTTTGCCGCTTGGCTGCTGCTTCGGTTTGAGCGCCTTGGCTGGGCCGATTGGGCGGGCCTTCTGGCGGCGGCAGCGTTTGTGTACAAGGTGCCTAACTCCCGCATGGCGGCGTTGGCCATGCTGGCCATGCTGGCTGCCGAGGCCCTGCTGAAATTCTGGAACAAGGTGCTGGAGTACCCGGCGGCCCGGCTTCTGTGCTGCCTGGCCCCGCTGCTGACGGCCCTGGCCAGCCTTGCGGCGGGAACCCTGTACCGGCAGGGGACCCCCCTGTGGGACAGGCTGAACGCCCTCAGTTCAGACCGGCTGCGCCTGTTCCATCTGGCGGGGCAGAGCTACGGCATCACCCTGCTGGGAACGCCCCTGAACGACCCGGAAATTTATGCGCTGGACAATCTCTTTTTGCGCGTGTTGTATGGCTACGGTGTGGTGCTGGCGTTGGTGGTGGTGGGGCTGCTTACGCTGCTGGTGCTGCGCTGTGTGCGCCTTCGCGCAAAACCAGAGACGGCGGTGCTGCTGGGGATGACTCTGTATGCGGCCTGCGAAGGGGCGGCGGCCAGCCCAAGCTACAATTTGGTGCTGCTGTTGGTGGTCGGCTGCCTGTGCGGCGTGCCGGATGGGCAGTTCGCCCTGCTGAGCCGCCCGGCCGCAGACGAAGCGGGAGCTTCCGATGGATAAGCCGAGACGGGAAGATTGACTGCTTTAAGTAAACAAAATTAGAAACGCTCCTGCATTTCATGCGGTTTCGTATGGAATGCAGGAGCGTTTTTGAGGTTGCGGTGCGGCCCCAAAGCCTTCCCCTCGAGGGGAAGCCAATGGCTGCGTTGGACGCATGAAACGGTTTTCCCTTGTCATACACATAAAGCAGACGGGGCCGCCGGGCCCTTTTAAAGGGGGCGCGCAATGAAACAGCGGAAGGCATCGGCACGGCGGGAAGAGCAGGCGGCCCAGAATCAGGGAATGCGCCTGCGCACCCGGCTGCTGGGGGCCGCCATGGCGCTGCTGTGCTTTGGGGTGTTGGCGGGGCGGCTGTATTGGCTGCAGGTGGTGCAGCATGATTTATATGCGCAGCGGGCGGAAAATCAACAGCTGCGGAGCACCCGCATTCCCGCCCCGCGGGGGGAGATTCTGGACCGCAGCGGCCAGACGCTGGCAACCTCAGCCACCTGCTGGACGGTGCGCGCCGCCCCGCGGGAAATGGAAGCGGAGGACGTGGATGCGGCCAGTCGAACACTGGCGGAAATTCTGGACCTGGACGAGGAAACAGTGCGGGAAAAGCTGAGCCAGCGAACCTCCAACGATGCCCTGCTGCGCCGCCGGGTGGACAAAGCGCTGGCGGACCAGGTGCGGGATGCCTGTACCGCCAACGGTTGGAAGGGGATCTATCTGAACGAGGATACCCAACGGGTGTACCCCATGGGAAACTTCGCCGGGAGTATTCTCGGGTTTACCAATGTGGACAATGAGGGCATGGCGGGGCTGGAGCTGAAATACAATAAGGCGCTGACCGGCCGCAGTGGGCAGGTGCTCACCCTGAAAAATGCCTGGGGGTACACGACGCCGGTTCAGTATGACACCTACGTGCCGCCCGTGCCGGGGAACACCCTGACCCTGACCATTGATGCAAACATCCAGCACTATCTGGAGAATTACCTGAGCTACGCCGTGCAGGAATACAATGTGGCGGCCCGGGGCGTTGGCATTGTGATGGATGTGAACACGGGGGCGGTTTTGGCCATGAGTACCAAGCCGGATTACGACCCGAACCATCCGCGGGCCCTGACGGACGAAACCGCCCGGAACGAGGTGGAGCAGCTGGAGGGCGAAGCCCGCAGCAAGGCGCTGCAGCTGGCCCAGCAGACCCAATGGAGAAACAAGGCGGTGAGCGACCTGTATGAGCCGGGCAGCGTGTTCAAGTTGATTACCGCATCGGCGGCACTGGACGCAGGCGCGGTGCAGGTGAGCAGCGGCTTTTACTGCGGCGAGTCAATCAACGTGGCGGGAACCAGGTTCCACTGCGCCAATCATCGTCATCACGGAAGCCAGGACCTGACGCACGCTCTGATGAACTCCTGCAACCAGGCGTTTATTCAGGTGGGGGCGCGGCTGGGCAAACAGGCATTTTGCGATTACTTCGAGGCCTTCGGCTTGCGGGGGGCCACCGGCATTGACCTGCCGGCAGAACCCAAAAAGAGCGAGTATTACACCGCCGACCGTATGGGCCCGGTGGAACTGGCCAGCTGTTCTTTCGGACAGTCCAGCAAAATCACCCCCATCCAGATGGCAACGGCGGTGGCGGCCGTGGTGAACGGCGGCAAGCGGATGCAGCCTTATCTGGTGGAGCGAATCACGGACGCAGAAGGGCGGCTTGTGCATGAAACAACGCCCACTGTGGTGCGGCAGGTGATCTCCGAGAAAACCAGCGCCGCGATGCGCACCATGATGGAACAGGTGGTGCTCCAGGGCGGCGGCAAAAATGCCTATGTGGCAGGCTTCCGGGTGGGCGGAAAGTCCGGCACCAGCCAGAAGCTGGATTCGGCGGACGAACACGCCCGCATTGCCAGCTTTGTGGGGGTGGCCCCCATCAACGACCCCCGCGTGGTGGTGCTGGTCTGCCTAGATGAACCCCATACCTTCAGCACCGCGGGCGGTACGCTCAGTGCGCCGGTGGTGGCTTCGGTGCTGGCGGATACGCTGGACTATCTGGGCGTGCCGCGGCAGTACACCGAGCAGGAAACGAAAACGCTGGAAGCGGTGCTCCCGGATGTGACCGGTCAGCCTCCGGCTGCGGCAAAAGCCCGGCTGGAGGAGCACGGTTTCGGTGCGAAAATTCTGGGGGACGGGGAACGGGTGTGGGAGCAGACCCCGCAGAGCGGCCAGACGCTGGCGCGGGGCAGCACCGTGGTGCTGTACACGGAGGAGGGCGTGAACGCCGTGCAGATAACAGTGCCCTCGGTGCTGGGGCAGACGGCCCAGCAGGCCGAAGCTACGCTGGCGGCTGCCGGGCTGAACCTGAAGCGGGCAGGCGTACCGCTGCAGGCGGGCACAGTGGCCGTGCGCCAGAGCGCCCCGGCGGGAACGACTCTTCCGGCGGGCGGCACGGTGGAGGCGGCTTTTTACGACTGGTCGCTGCCGGAGGACTAAAGCGGCGGCAACAGGCATAATGTGCGGTGAATCCGATTGGGAATTGCGCCAACGCGGTTTAACCCGGCGGCAGGCAGCCAAAGCTGAAAGAGCAGCCGGGCATTGCGGCTGTGGGGAGGGGGCGTTTTATGGCGCGGAAAAGCCTGAGAACAGTGCGTTCGGCTCTTTCTCAAAAGCTGGCCAGCCAGCCCCCGATGGACCTGCCGTTTCTGTTGCTGATTCTTACCCTGGTGGCCTTCGGCCTGATCATGCTGGGCAGCGCCAGCTGGGCGGTGGGCCTGTACCGGCGGGGCGATGCCTATGCATATCTGCGCCCGCAGCTGCTGTTTGCCGCTGTGGGGCTGGCGGCGCTGTGGGCGGCCAGCCGGGTGGATTACCACATTTATCACCGGCTGGCCTGGCCCTTGCTGGGGCTTTCGCTGGTGCTGCTGGCGGTGGTGCTGTTCATGCCGGAATACAACGGCTGCAAACGTTGGATCGTACTTCCGGGGCTGGGAACTCTACAGCCCAGCGAGATCGCCAAGTTTTCGGTGGTGCTGGTGTTCAGCCACATCATTGCGCTGAACCAAAGCCGTATGGACCAGTTCCGGGTGGGGGTGCTGCCGTTTGCGGCCATTCTGGGGGTGGTGGCGGTGCTGATGCTGCTGGAACCGCATCTTTCCGGCACGTTGCTGATTCTGGCCATTGGGGCAGTGCTGATGTTTGTGGGAGGCACAGGGCTTCGCTGGTTTGGGCTGGCGGGGGCCGGTGCGCTTACGGCACTGTCACTGGCGCTGGTGCTGCTGCCGGATCTGGTGCCCTATGCGGCGGACCGGCTTTCCAGCTGGCTGGACCCCTTTGCCGACCCGCTGGGGGACGGCCACCAGACCATTCAAAGCCTGTATGCCATCGGGTCCGGCGGGGCCACGGGCCTGGGCTTGGGCAACAGCCGGCAGAAGCATTTGTACGTACCGGAGCCGCAGAACGATTTTATCTTTTCCATCCTGTGCGAAGAGCTGGGCTTTGTGGGGGCAGCCCTGGTGCTGTTGCTGTTCTTTCTGCTGCTGTGGCGCGGGTTGGTTATTGCGGTGCGGGCACCGGATAAATTCGGGGCGCTGCTGGCGGTGGGGTTTGTGGTACAGGTGTGCCTGCAGGCGGTGCTGAACATTGCGGTGGTCACCAACACCATTCCGAACACCGGCATCAGCCTGCCGTTTTTCTCTTCCGGCGGCACCAGCCTGATGATGCTGCTGGGCGAGATGGGCATCGTGCTCTCGGTTTCCAGGCAGGGAAGCCAGACGCACTATTAGCAAGGACAACAAGAATGAAACAACAGAAAGGGAAGCGTTCCGGAACGGAACGCTTCCCTTCGCTTTTGAATGATTCATTTTTTGAAAGGTTGAAGCTTCATATTAACTTTAATAAAATTAAAGATATAATAAACAATATGAAAGGAGTGAGGCGCATGGCCCTTCAAGTAATTCCGGAATGGATGGCAGACCTGGAGGACGAGGACGTTACATTCGTCAAAAAATTTCTGCTGGCCTCCGGTTCGCTGAAAGAGATGGCGCGGCAGTACGGGGTGACCTATCCCACCGTTCGGCTGCGGCTGGACCGGTTGATTCAAAAAATCAAGCTCAGCGAGGACACGGAAAAAGAACCGTACATCGCGCTGATCAAGCAGCTTGCCCTCAACGACAAGCTGGATTTTGAAACCGCGAAGCTTTTAATTGCGGAATATAAAAAAGCAAAGGGAGGTACATGATGCAATGAAAACGACCACGATCATTTTTGCGTTTGTAATCGCATTTTGCGTGGGCATGCTCGCCTTGCAGGCGGCGCTGGCCCGCATGGAGAGCCGCTGGCCTGGGCTGGTTCTGCCGCTCATTACGTTTCTGAGAAGCGTTTTGACCCCGATTGGCATGGTGGGTTCGGCAGGCGGCCCCACAGCCGACTTTGTGCTGCAGGTGCTGCTGATGTGGCTGCTGAGCAACATCCCAACGGCGGTGCTGCTGGCCATTTATTTTGCCTGCCGTACCAGGCAGCGCCGCAAAAAGCAGCTGGAAAAGATGAACATTCAGGATCTGAACTAAGGCAACACCGCGCAATTCCCGCCTGACGGACTAAGCACAATCTGTGCTGCAAAAATAGTATTGTCTGTGCTTTTTGCTTAGCAGCGTGCACTTCTTGCTCGCTGCATCGGCACTTAGAATGATGCGGCATTGCCCTAAGCGAATGGCGTCGTTCGCGCCCGCAGGGAAACACGGGCTGAATGCCGGACACAGTAAAAAACAGCAGCGGACCGTTTTTGGTCTGCTGCTGTTTTTGCATAAAAGCCCGGCGGGTTATTTCCGGCCGCCCAGCCGGGAGAAAAAGCCGAAGGTCATGGGCCAGACAATGCTGGCGAAGCCCATCGCCAGGAAGTATTCAAAGAAGTGACCGATGGGCAGCCCGCCCAGCACGAAGTGCTTGACCGGCAGCTTCAGGATGGCCAGCGTGAGCGCCAGCCCCAGCACAAATTTCAGAATCTGCGCCCACCAGACGGCCTTCGTCTCGTAGTGCAGGTGCTCACTGTCCCACATCCAGCCGAACAGCAGCGCCAGGCTGCCGCCCAGCATCCGGTAGGCGTACTTGATGGCGCTGTTCAGGGCGGCGCTGTCGGTTTCCGGGGAGAAGGGGAACACCGCCGTAAACACCACAAACCCGGCGCAGAACACCAGAATGCCCACCAGCAGGCGGGTGAGGAACACCGGCTGCTGCTGTGCTTTGCGCACGATGGGGCCAATCACAAAAATGGCAGCCAGAGCCAACAGAACCGACAGGAGAACGTCGGCCGGAGTGTGCACGCCCAAATACATCCGGGAAATGGGAATCAGCACCGCCAGCGCAATCAGCAAGCCGCGCACGGCGGGCTGCCAGCGCTTCCAGTACAAAAGGCCGACATAAGCGCCCACCGAAAGCTGGGCGTGGCCGCTGGGGAAGGAGTACCCTTCCGCACCGGCGCGGGCCTTTTCCACGATTTTAAACTCCGGGTCCAGCACCCAGGGGCGCGGCACACGGAACAGCACCTTCAGCCATTGGTTCAGGGTGATGCCAAGCAGGCCGGTGCTCATAAGAAAGTACCCGGCGTATTTGTCAACGCACCAAAGCATCAGCAAAGCAACCGCGATGAAAACCGTGGCTTCGCCCAGTTCGGTGATGGTGGCAAAGAAGGTGTCCAGAAAAGGCTGCCGGATGGACGCAAACAGATACAAAACCGGCATGGACAGGGCGGGGAACATGATCGTCACTCCTTATTGCGATTCTTATAACATCTTTTATAATACCATATAAAATAAAAAATGGCACAAAAAAGCGCAGGATATTTGAGCAGGTTTGTGCGAAAAAGCAAACCAGTTTTTGAAAACTGGGCGGATGAAAGTTTTGAAGGAATGTGCTATAATAAAACAGATTTTGTCGCACAGACGGCACCGGAGCCGGGAAGAACCGGGCACAGATTCTGCAAAACCAGGGGCACAAGGGCATTTTAAGCCGTAAACAGCCGATTTTTGCAGAACCGTTCGGGGAAGTTCGATGGTTTGGTGCAGCCCATGCGCATTGAAAAAGATGGTGAAGGCTATGCTGTCGGCAGTGGTTCCGGCTTATAATGAAGAAATCATGGTTCCCCGTGCAGCCCGGGTTATTGGGCGGGTGCTGCGCGATGCAGAGATCGATTATGAGATCGTGTTTGTAAACGATGGCTCCAAAGACGGCACCTGGGAGCAGATCGAGGCGGAAAGCAGGGAGAACCCCGCGGTGCGGGGCGTGTGCTTTTCCCGCAATTTCGGCAAGGAAGCGGCCATTATGGCGGGCCTTGCCGCGGCAAAGGGCGACTGCGTGGTGGTGCTGGACTGCGATTTGCAGCATCCGCCGGAAAAAATCGTGGAGATGTACCGCCTGTGGCAGCAGGGCTACGAAGTGGTGGAGGGCCAGAAGAGCAGCCGCGGCAAAGAGAGCGCGGCCCACGCTTGGGCGGCCCGCAGCTTTTATTCCATCATCAGCGCGGCCGTGGGATTTGATATGTCCAAGGCGTCGGATTTCAAGCTGTTGGATCGCAAGGCAGTGAACGTGCTGCTGAATATGCGGGAGAGCAACGCCTTCTTCCGCGCCCTTTCCTCCTGGATCGGGTTCCGCACGGCGGTGGTGCCCTTTGATGTGCAGGAGCGTGAGGCCGGCGTTTCCAAGTGGTCCACAAAAGCGCTGGTGAAGTATGCGGTGAGCAACATTACCTCGTTTTCAACCCTGCCCATGCAGCTTATCACGCTGCTGGGCGTGGTGGTGTTTGTGGTGTCCTGCGTTCTGGGGGGCATTGCGCTGGTTCAAAAATTTACAGGCCGTGCGCTGGGCGGCTTTACCACTGTGATTCTGATCCTGCTGTTCTCCAGCAGCGTGATCATGATCAGTCTGGGCATCATCGGCTATTACATCGCCCGCATTTACGAAGAGATCAAGGGCCGCCCCCGCTACATTGTGGCGAAGGAGTGCGGCGCCGAAAAACAGGAGGAGCCTTGTGGAGAAGCTGAAAAAGTTCTTTGACAAAACCTTTCTCAAATTTGTTCTGGTGGGCGTGGTGAACACACTGTTCGGCACCGCCATCATGTTTGTATTTTACAATGTGTTCCACCTGAGCTACTGGCTGTCGTCTGCGTCCAACTATGTGTTCGGCAGCATTCTGAGCTATTTCCTGAACAAGTATTTTACCTTCCAAAGCAAGGGCAGCAACGGCAAGACCATCGGCCGCTTTGTCTTCAACATCACCATTTGCTATCTGTGCGCCTACGGCCTGGCAAAGCCGCTGGTGCGCTGGGCACTGGCCGGCATGGGCACCACCGTGCAGGACAATGCCGCTATGCTGGCGGGAATGTGCCTGTTTGTGGCCTTTAATTACTGCGGGCAGCGCTTTTTCGTTTTCAAAAAGTCGGAGGACGATGCAAAGAAATGAGCATGGAACAAAAACAAAGCGCTGCCAAGGGGCAGCCGAAGTTCCTTTTGGAACAGGCCGGCCGGGTTTTGTGGGGCTGGCTGCGGGCACCGCATCGCTGGGCGGCCTTTTGGGCGGCGTTGCTGGGCGGCTTTGCCTGCCATATGTATGTGTTCACCAATATGCTGCCCAACCATGACTGGCAGCACAATTTTTACGCCACCCAGAACTGGATCTCTTCCGGACGGTGGTTTTTGCAGTACGCCTGTGAGCCTTCCTCCTTCGCCATTCTGCCGTGGCTGACCGGGGTACTCAGCGTGGTGCTGCTGGCGGGTACGGCGGTGCTTACGGTGGACGTGCTGGACCTGCATCGCCCCATGCTGGCGGGAGCGGCGGCCCTGATGATGGTATGCTTCCCGGCGGTTGGCTCCACCTGTACCTACATTTATACGATGGACGGCTATATGCTGGCGCTGTTTCTCTCGGCGTTGGCGGTGTGGTGCATGGAGCGCTGGCCGAAAAAGGTGCTGGGCTGCATCCCGGCGGCGCTGTGCATGGGCTTTTCCATGGGCATTTATCAGGCTTACGGCGCGGTGATGCTGATGCTGTTCTGCTTTATGCTTGTGCTGAAAATGCTGCGCCGGCTGCCGCCGCTGAAGGAGATGTTCTTATATGCGGTGCGCATGGCGGCGACGGCGGCGGGCGGCTTTGCGGTGTACTACCTCATGCTGCAGGTGGTGATGCGCCTGACCGGCGTGGAACTGGGCGGCTACCAGGGTATTGACAACCTGGGCAGCGGGTTGAGCCTTTCGCCGCAGGGCCTGATGACCCTGGTGCAGATGGTGCTCAATGCGGCCTATCACGGGTATAAGTTTCTGACGGCGGACCTGCCTGCGCTGGGCGGTGTGGCCACGGCAGGAAAACTGGTGTGGCTGTTGTACGGCTGCGCGGCGCTGCTGTGGTGTGTGCTGGCCGCTGCCCGGCGGCAATGGAAGCGCTGGTGGGCCATTCCGGCACAGCTGGCGTTGTTCTGCCTGGTGCCGGTTGGCGTGAATTATGTGCAGATCATCTCTCCGGAGGTGTCGTTCCATCTGGTGATGCACTACGCGGCGGTTCTGGTGTTTGTGCTGTCGCTGTGCCTGACCCAGGAAGTAATGGAGGAAGAATCTCTGTGGATGGGTCTGCGGCAGGCCGCCTCGGTGGTGGTGCCGGTGGCCTGCGTGGTGCTGGCGTTCCTCTGGGCAGTGATGACCAACCGGGGCTATACCAATATGCAGTATCAGTACGAGGAGACCTATGCCGACCTGGTGCGCCTGGCGGACCGGATCGAGCAGTGCGAGGGATATACGCCGGATATGAAGCTGTGGCTCAGCGACAACGAGTGGCCCGTAACCGAGGACCGCACCCTGGGCGATCTGACCGGGCTGAGCGGCATGGGCGGCATGAAGCTGTTCGACTGGCTGCATTACCGGAACGATTTTATGTATCTGTTTGGCCTGAAGTTTGAGCAGTGCAGCCAGGAAGAGTACCGGGCCATTCGCGAGACGCAGGAATTCCAGAAGATGCCGAACTGGCCGTCTACGGGCAGCGTGAAGGTCATCAACGGTGTGATGGTGGTCAAAACCGACCACGAGCACGTGGAGGACTGACCCTGCGTTTTGGCGGCGGCCTGCCCGGTGGCTTCGCAGGGGCGATCTGCGGTGAACTTTGCCCGATGGGGTAAGAACACAGTAATAAAATTTGGCAGAAACCTGCCTGTACCCCGCAGCGGGGTGCAGGCAGGTTTTTTGCTGTGGACCGGCAGATAAAACCCGGCGTGCGCAGACACCGGGAGAATGGCCGGAAAAACAACAATTGTGCAGAATTTGAGACTTGTTAAAAAGACCTGTAATGCGGACTTTGACGACGCCCTGAGCAAAAATGGAATGTTCGCTTCAACGCTGAAAAGCTGCGGGAAAATCGAGAAAAGGAAGCCAAAATGAAAAATATATAAAAAAATAAAATACAAAAATAAGGACTTCATAAAAGAAATCAGAATAAAAACTATAATTTCAGGAATAAACCGGAGAAATCATGCGTATAATTCTATGAAACATTAAGAAACAAACGAATTTTCAATTTCAGCACGATTTCAATCATTTGACGCATCCACGAAGAATTTGCTAAAATGCAAAGCGATCTGCCGCAGGGCAGAGACCGAGCGGGCGCGGCGCGTCCATACAAAGCGCCGCCGAACGGCCCCGGCAAAGAATGCCCAAACAGGCATACACCCGGCGGCCCTATGCCCCATTGTATGAAGAGAATAGGAGCAGCTATGACGCAACTACAAGAGCGGGTGCGGCGCTGCGCGGTGGCCATACCGCACCGGTTTTTTGCCGGGGTGCTGGCCGCAAGCCTGTTGTTCATCACCGTGTATTTCCTTTCCGGTGTGCTGAACACAGTGTCCGTTACCGACTCCGAAGGCTCCAGCCATTCCGTGATCACCTGGCAGACGGACCCCACCCAGCTGTTGAAGCTGGCGGGGGTGACCGTGGGTGAGCACGACCGCGTTTACTACACTTCTTACCAATCCGGCCGGCAGGTGCTGCATGTGCAGCGGGCCTTCCCGGTGTATGTGCAGGTGGACGGAGGGCAGCAGCAGTTGACCCTTTGCAGCGGCACGGTAGAAGAGGTGCTTGGGCAATGCGGCATTGTGCTGGGCGAGCATGACTACACCGAACCCAGTTTGAACACACAGGTCGCGAAGGACGATGTGATTACCGTGCACCGGGTGGAATATCAGGACACCGTGGTGTATGAGAGCATCCCCTATGAGACCGAGTATGTGTACACCAGTTCCTTCTTCCGCAGCCGCAACCGCACCGAGGTGATGCAGGAAGGCCGCGAGGGCACCAACGAGATCACCCACCGCCAGCGCGTGGTGGATGGCGAGGTGGAGTCCAGCCAGGTGGTGAGCGTGGTGCAGACCGTTGCCCCCCGCAACACCATCATTCGGGCGTATCAGAAGGGCGCACCAGTTTCCAGCCTGGAAGGGCCGGAGCTGGTGAACGGCGTACCGTCCAGCTATCGGGCAGTCTACACCGGCCGGGCCACCGGCTACACAGCCTCCCGCGGGCGGGGTGCCTCGGGCCTGGGCCTGTATTACGGTACCGTTGCGGTGAATCCGAACCAGATCCCCTACGGCAGCAAGCTGTACATCACCTCCACCGACGGGCGGCTTGTGTACGGATATGCCATTGCCACCGACACCGGCGGCGCCATGCTGAACGGCAGCGTGCTGGTGGACCTGTTTATGGAAACCTATTATGAGGCTGCGGCCGTAGGCTCCATGCAGGTGAATGTGTATGTGATCTGACCATCGCGGCCCGGGCGGCACATTCAATCAAACAAAAATGAGAGAGTCCCTCTGGACGACTGCAAACAGCAGCCAGTTCAGAGGGGCTTTTTCTGTGTACAGACGGCGCGGCGGCACATGAATTTGCACTAAAAGTGCGTTGTTAAGAGTGAATTTGAAAGAGAATTCTTGTTATTGACGAGAAAAAAGTCAAAACGTTGTAAAAACTGCATAAAACAAAATGAGGGAAAAATCCTTTTTTAGCAGATTGTGACAGAAAAGCCTTGAAAAGTACAGTCCAAATGTATAAAATAGAAAGTACAGAATCAGGGCAGCACCGCACAGTGCGGAGAAAACACTTGACACCAGGCATTTTAAGCGGCGGGGCACTCGCTGCACGGCCGCAAATGCGCTGCAAATGCCGCGGCCTGCCGGACGACCTTCATGGGGAGGAAGGAGAACAACATGGAACGAAAAAAGACGGCGGATGAGGGATATCCCATCTATCTCTTTTTTGAGGGGAACAACTTCGAGGCGCAGAAGTTCTTCGGCGCACACCTGCTCAAGCGCGGAGGTGAAGAGGGTGTGATGTTCCGGCTGTGGGCGCCGCATGCCCGCGCAGTGAGCGTGGTGGGCGATTTCAACAGCTGGCTGCCCGGCAGCCACCCCATGGAGAAAGTGGATGAAAAGGGCATTTGGGAGGTATTTGTTGCCGGCCTGAAGGAATACGATGTATACAAGTACTGCGTGATTACTTCCGATGACCGGCAGGTGTACAAGGCCGACCCCTATGCGTTCCATACGGAAACGCGACCCTCCAACGGCAGCAAGGTCTATCAGCTGGAAGGCTACGAGTGGAACGATGAAGCATGGATGCGGGCACACAAAAAAGCTGATCCCATCAATACGGCCATGAACATCTACGAGATGCATATGGGAAGCTGGAAGATGAAGGAGAACGGCAACCCCTATACATACACCGAGGTGGCGGCCGAGCTGATTCCCTATCTGAAGGAGATGGGCTACACCCATGTGGAGCTGCTGCCCATCACCGAACACCCGTTTGACGGAAGCTGGGGCTATCAGACCACCGGATACTTTGCCCCCACCAGCCGCTACGGTACCCCCAAGGACTTTATGGCCTTTGTGGATCAATGCCATCAGGCTGGCTTGGGCGTGATTATGGACTGGGTGCCTTCCCACTTCCCGAAAGACGGCTTCGGCCTGTATATGTTTGACGGCGAAGCCTGCTATGAAGACCCGAACCCCCGGCGGGGCGAGCACAAAGAGTGGGGCACCATGGTGTTCAACTACGGTAAGCCCGAGGTGGAGTGCTTCCTGGTGTCCAGCGCGCTGTTCTGGATTGAGCAGTACCATGTGGACGGCCTGCGGGTGGATGCGGTGGCGTCCATGCTGTATCTGGATTACAACCGCAAGGACGGCGAGTGGGAACAGAACTACAACGGCGGAAAGGAAAATCTGGAAGCCATTGCGTTCCTGAAAAAACTGAACAGCACCATTCTGGGCCGTTACCCGGGCAAGCTGATGATCGCCGAGGAATCCACGGCCTGGCCCATGGTGTCCAAGCCGGCAGCGGACGGCGGCCTGGGTTTCAACTTCAAGTGGAACATGGGCTGGATGAACGATATGCTCAGCTACATGAGCACCGATCCGCTGTTCCGGGCAGGCAACCACAATAAGGTGACCTTCAGCTTCTTCTATGCGTTCAGCGAAAACTTTGTGCTGCCCATCAGCCACGACGAAGTGGTGCACGGCAAGGGCAGTATGATTGGAAAAATGCCCGGCGATTATGATGCGAAGTTTAACAACCTTCGAACCTTCTATGGCTATATGATGGCCCATCCCGGCAAGAAGCTGCTGTTTATGGGGCAGGAGTTTGCCCAGTTTGCAGAGTGGAGCGAGGCGAAGCCGCTGGACTGGATGCTGCTGGGCTATGAAAAGCACCAGCAGATGCAGGCCTATGTGCGGGCGCTGAACCATTTCTATCTGGACACGCCCGCCTTCTGGCAGGTGGATTACAGCTGGGAGGGCTTCCAGTGGATCGTACCGGATGACAATCAGCAGTCGGTGATTGCTTTCCTGCGGCGAGATGTCAAAGGAAATATGATCCTGGTGGTCTGCAACTTCAACCCGGTCCTGCGGGAAGGGTACGAAATGGGTGTACCCGTTTCCGGCAGCTATAAAGAGATCCTTTCCAGCGATGAGGCACGCTTCGGCGGCAGCGGCTTCCACAATCGGGCGGCCCGCTCGAAGAAGGGCGAGATGCATGGGTTTGACCAGCACATTACCCTGACCCTGCCTCCGCTGAGCACACTGTATTTCCAGGTGCCTCAGCCCAAGCCGGCGGCAAAAAAGCCCGCCGCAAAAACCACGAAAAAGTCTGCGGCGAAAAAGCCCGCGGCCGAAAAGAAGGCCAAGAGCGGCGCGGCAGCTTTGAAAAAGAAAGCGGCCAGTCCTTCCAAAAAGAAAGCCTGACCAACACCGCTGGCCCAGCGCCAGCCCAATAAAGCATCACACAGGCGCCGGAAGACGCCGAAAAAGGGGAGAACGATCATGAAAGAATGTATTGCAATGCTGCTGGCCGGCGGCCAGGGGTCGCGGCTTTATGCGCTGACCCAGCGGCTTGCCAAACCGGCGGTGCCGTTTGGCGGAAAGTATCGTATCATTGATTTCCCGCTTTCCAACTGCGTGAACTCGGGAATCGACACGGTGGGTATTTTGACCCAGTACCAGCCGCTGGTACTGAACGAATACATCGGCAACGGCCAGCCCTGGGACCTGGACCGTCTGTACGGCGGCGTGCATGTGCTGCCCCCTTATCAGAAGGCCACCGGCTCGGACTGGTATAAGGGCACGGCCAACGCCATTTATCAGAACATCAACTTCATCGACCGCTATGAGCCGAAGTATGTGGTGATCCTTTCCGGTGACCACATTTATAAGCAGGATTACAGCCAGATGCTGGAGTTTCATAAGCAGAAGGGCGCAGCCTGCACCATCGCCGTGATGACGGTGCCGTGGGAAGAGGCCAGCCGCTTCGGCATTATGACGGCGGACGAGGATGATACCATCACCCGCTTCCAGGAAAAGCCGAAGAACCCCGAATCCAATCTGGCCTCGATGGGCATTTATATCTTTACCTGGAGCAAGCTGCGGGAATATCTGTGCGCCGACGAAGCGGACCCCAACTCGGAGAACGATTTCGGCAAGAACATCATTCCCAATATGCTGAACGCCGGCGAAAAGATGAGCGCTTACCACTTCGAGGGCTACTGGAAAGACGTGGGCACCATTGACAGCCTGTGGGAAGCCAACATGGATCTGCTGAACCCCAACGTGCCTCTGGACGTGTGGGATGACAAGTGGAAGATCTACAGCCGCAACCCCGGTATGCCCGGTCATCAGATTGGCTCCAACGCCAAGGTGGACAACTCCATGATTACCGAAGGCTGCAAGGTGGACGGTGAGATCTGCCAGAGCGTGCTGTTTGCCGGCGTTACGGTCGGCCCCGGCGCCGTGATCGAGGATTCTATCCTGATGCCCGGCGTTGTGGTGGAGTCCGGCGCAACGGTGAAGTATTCCATTATTGCCGAGAATGTCACCATCCATTCCGGCGCCGAGGTGGGCTGCCGCCCGGAGGATATGGAAGACAAGGATAAGTGGGGCGTCGCGGTGGTCGGCGAAGGCATCGAGATCGGCTACAAGGCAAAGGTCGGCCCCAAGGCGATGGTTGTGAAAGACGTGAAGGATGGTGAGGAGCAATGGTAAACACCAACGCAAATGCCCTGGGCATTATTTTCCCCAATTGTTATGATGAATTGCTGCCTGAAATGGTGACGGAGCGCACGATGGCCTCTGTGCCTTTTGCAGGCCGTTACCGCATGATCGACTTTGTGCTGTCCAGCATGGTGAACAGCGGCATCGACAATGTATCGGTCATCGTAAAGAAAAACTACCATTCCCTGATGGATCACCTGGGCAGCGGCCGTGAGTGGGATCTGGCCCGCAAGCATGGCGGCCTGAACATCATTCCGCCTTACGCAGAGGCCAATGTGAAGATTTACAACGGCCGCATTGAGGCGTTGGCCAGCATTGAGAGCTTTTTGGAGAACCAGCGCGAGAAGTATGTGGTGATGAGCGATGCCAACCTGGCCATCAACTTCGACTTTGAGGATCTGATCACCCGCCATGTGGAGTCCGGCGCGGACGTGACCATGGTGTATCAGCGCGCGCCCATTCCTGCATGCATCAAGGAGCGGAATCACACCATGAAGGTGGAGAACGGCCGCGTGGTCGAGCTGCTCACCAACGATGACCGCCCCGGCGTGCAGAACATCTCCATGAACATCTATGTGATGGAGCGCAAGACCTTGATTCAGTTTATCAAGGAGGCCAGTGCCCGGAACCTGAACAGCTTTGAGCGAGACATTCTGGCCCGTAATCTCAGCCTGCTGAATGTACAGGCCATTCCGTACACTGGCTATCTGGCCCGCATCGGCGACCGCAAGAGTTACTTTGACGAGAGCATGCGGCTGCTGAACCCGGACAACGTTGCAGCTTTGTTCTGCCGCCCGGTCTACACCAAGATTCGTGACGACGCCCCCACCCGCTATGCCATGGACAGCCATGTGCGCGACTGCATGGTCGCGGACGGTTGCATCATCGAAGGCGAAGTGGAGGACAGCATTCTGTTCCGTGGCGTCAAGATCAAGAAGGGCGCCAAAGTGAAGCACTGTGTGCTCATGCAGGGCACGGTTGTGGAGTCTGGTGCTGAGATCGAGTACATTGTTACCGACAAAAACGTGAAGATTACTGCGGACAAGAAGCTTTCCGGCACGGACAGCTTCCCGGTCTACGTAGCGAAAGGCCATACGGTTTAAGCCGAACGCGGGCGGCCATCTCCCCGGCCAGCCCTGTTTCGAGCGGGATGGGAGCTTCCCGCTCCTGTCCCGCTTCTTTTTAGGAAAGGAGGACATTTGTATGAATGTCTTGTTTTGTGCCAGCGAAGCGACTCCCTTTGCCAAGTCCGGCGGTCTGGGCGATGTGGCGGGTGCTCTGCCCAAAGCCCTGGTGAAAGACGGCGTGGATTGCCGCGTGGTCCTGCCTTTGTACGGCGATTTGAAATTCCGGAATGAGCTGAACTATGTGACCAACTTCAGCGTTCCGGTGGGCTGGCGTAGCCAGTACTGCGGCCTGTTTACTGCGGTGCGGGATGGCGTGACCTTCTATTTCCTGGACAATGAATATTATTTCAAGCGTAGCGGCCTGTATGGCTTCTACGATGACGGCGAGCGCTTTGCGTTCTTCAGCCGCGCCTGCCTGGAGATGCTGTTCTATACCGATTTTGTGCCCGATGTCATCAATTGCAACGACTGGCAGACGGCTTTGACATCGGTGTATCTGAACCTGTATTATCGGCATTTGGATAAGTTCAGCCGCATTAAGACGGTGTTTACCATTCACAACATTCAGTATCAGGGCAAGTACGGCCTGGATATTTTGGAGGACACCTGTGGCATTGGAAACCGGGATGCCCACATCTTGGAATACGACGGCTGCGCCAACTTTATGAAGGGCGCCATTGAGACGGCGGACAAAATCAGCACCGTCAGCCCCACCTATGCACAGGAAATTCTGGACCCGTGGTTCAGCCACGGCTTGGATGGGCTGCTGCGCCAGAAGCAGTATAAGCTGTGCGGCATTCTGAACGGCATTGATATGGTCGTGAACGATCCCGCCACGGACCCTGCTCTGGCGGCAAACTACGATGTGAACACCGTGCAGGACGGCAAGCCAATCTGCAAAAAGGCCATGCTGGAGCAATTCGGCATGGATCAGGACGGCAGCCCCGTTATGGGTATGGTGACCCGTTTGGTTGGCCATAAGGGCCTGGATCTGGTGCGCAGCGTGGCCGAAGGGCTGCTGCAACAGGGCATCCAGTTGGTCATTCTGGGTAGCGGCGAACATGGCTATGAGGCGTTCTTTAACGATCTGGCCTATCGACATCCCGGCCGCGTGGGTGTGTACATTGGCTTCAACGCCACGTTGGCTCAGCAGATTTATGCAGGTTCGGATATTTTCCTGATGCCTTCTAAGAGCGAGCCTTGCGGCTTGTCTCAGATGGTGGCCTGCCGTTACGGCGCAGTTCCGGTGGTACGTGAAACCGGCGGCCTGAAGGATTCCATTAAGGATTCCGGCGACGGCCAGGGCAACGGCTTTACGTTTGCCAATTACAGCGCCCATGATTTGTACCAGGCCTGCTGGCGTGCCAAAGAAGGCTACTGGCAAGAAGGCTGGATGACCCTGGTGAAACGGGCAATGTCCTGCGACTTCAGCTGGGACGTTTCGGCCAAGAGTTATGCGCAGATGTACGAACAGGTCGTGAACCTGTGGTAAACGCTTAACGTGCGCAGGAACAGGTAAGTAAAATAAGCAATAAAAAGCAGAGGGGCGGCTTGAGAAAGTCGTCTTTCTGCTTTTTTGTGGCTTTAGACTGCGGTGCTGGAAAAATTAAACAGGTGCAAAGCCTTCCCCTTGAGGGGAAGGTGGCATCTCATGGTTGCAGCCGGAAACGGAGGCCGAGTTGCTTTGTTCGACTTGCTTTGTCACGTGCGATCTTTTCTATATATAATGTATAATACTTATATAAGACGCGAGTGAAGAGACGAACTGGACAGAAGGCAAAGCACATGAAACCCAATCTCTGCCGCGAATTCTCAAAAAATGAAAGAAAAGTGTTGACAATCACTCCAAACCATGGTAATATATCAAGGCTGTCACGAACGACAGCGGCTCAACCGAGCGGCTTAAAGAAAAATCAAAAAAGTGCTTGACAAACTTGCACTTGCCTGATATAATAAATAAGCTGCTTCGAGAGAGCAGACAGGACCTTGAAAATTGAACAATATCGAAGCTTGAACGGAACCTTTTAA
>SFJO01000035.1 GCA_004555865.1 Oscillospiraceae bacterium | reverse complement strand
TTCAAGCATCTTTCATCACCCATGCTTATTTTACCATATAAATGCGAAAAAGCCCAGCTATGCTCGACTTTTTCGACAGCCTGTTATATAGTATAGCAGAGCGTATCTGCCAAGGCCGTAAAATGCCGCTGCGCGCACCAAACTGTACGCTTTCAACAATCGTTATTATACACGAAAAGCGTCTGCAATACAAAGTTTCCGCATACTTTTAAGAAAACCGTCACATTTTTCCCGGCTGCCGGCCGGGACGGCGGCAAAGGAGGAACCTGGTATGACGTTGGAAGAACTGCACCACAAAGACGTCATTCAGGCGCGCACGGGGGCCAACCTCGGGCGCGCGGATGACCTGGCATTTTCACCGGAGACCGGCAGAATCGAGGGGCTGATTCTGCACGGTCGCCCTCGCCTGTTCGGGCTGCTGGGGCGGCAGGAAGACATTACCCTGCCCTGGGGTGACCTGGCCCAGTGGGGGGAGGACGTGATTCTGGTAAACACCGAGGTGGCGATTCCGGAAAGGCCCGGCCTGCTTCGGCGGCTGCTGGGACGGTAATGCGCAAAAAAAGATCGGACCTTTTGAAAAAATTGCTTGTAATCGGCACGCCACTGTGGTATACTATACCAGCAATACGCACGCATTGCTTTGATTTCTTGTGCCTTCGGGTTGGGAATCATGCAGGCAATGCGGAGGAAAAACAATTTGATTTGGAGGATTTTTAACCATGGCAGTAGTTTCTATGAAGCAGCTTCTCGAAGCCGGTGTGCACTTCGGTCATCAGACCCGCCGCTGGAACCCCAAGATGGCCCGTTACATCTTCACCGAGCGCAACGGCATCTACATCATCGATCTGCAGAAGACCGTGAAGAAGCTGGACGAGGCTTACAACTTCGTGCGCGACGTGGCGGCTGAGGGCGGCGACATCCTGTTCGTCGGCACCAAGAAGCAGGCTCAGGAGTCCATCCGCGATGAGGCTACCCGCTGCGGCATGCACTACGTGAACGCTCGCTGGCTGGGCGGCATGCTGACCAACTTCCGCACCATCCGCAAGCGCATCGACCGTCTGGAGCAGCTGCGCACCATGAGCGAGGACGGCACCTTTGATCTGCTGCCCAAGAAGGAAGTTGTTAAGCTGCAGCTGGAGATCGAAAAGCTGGAGAAGTTCCTGGGCGGCGTGAAGAACATGCAGGGTCTGCCCAAGGCTCTGTTCATCGTCGATCCTCACAAGGAGCGCATCGCTGTTGCCGAGGCCCGCAAGCTGAACATCCCCATCGTGGCCATTGTTGATACCAACTGCAACCCCGATGAGATCGACTACGTGATTCCCGGCAACGACGACGCCATCCGCGCTGTCAAGTTGATCGCCGGCACCATGGCCAACGCTGTGCTGGAAGGCAAGCAGGGCGAGCAGACCGAAGAGGCTGCTGAGGCTCCCGCCGAGGCCTGAATCACACAGGACCACTTCAACTGAAAGGGGAAATTCAAAATGGCTACTATTAGCGCTAAGGACGTTATGGAGCTGCGCAAGCAGACCGACTGCGGCATGATGGAGTGCAAGAAGGCTCTGACCGATGCTGAGGGCGATTTCGCCAAGGCGGTTGAGTTGCTGCGTGAGAAGGGCTTGGCTACCGCCAGCAAGAAGGCCGGCCGTGTGGCTGCTGAGGGCATGGTTTACGCCACTGCCTGCAGCGAATGCAAGGTGGGCGTTGCCCTGGAAGTGAACGCCGAGACCGACTTCGTTGCAAAGAACGACAAGTTTGTGGACTTCGTGAAGAAGGTTGCCGACGTCATCATCAAGGAGAATCCCGCTGACGTGGAGGCCCTGATGGCCTGCAAGATGGGCGAGGGCACTGTGGATGACGCGCTGAAGAACCTGATCCTGGTCATCAAGGAGAACATCAAGGTTCGCCGCTTCACCCGCTATGAGGGCGTGTGTGCTGCCTACATCCATGCCGGCGGCACCCATGCTGTGCTGGTGAACTTCGATACCACCGATGAGGTGGCTGCGAAGCCCGAGTTTGCCGTTTACGGCAAGGACATTGCCATGCAGATCGCCGCTGCCAACCCCACCTACGTCTGCCGCGAGGAAGTTCCCGCCGACGTGCTGGATAAGGAGAAGGAGATCCTGCTGGCTCAGATGGCCAACGATCCCAAGACTGCCAACAAGCCTGAGGCTGTCAAGGAAAAGATGATCCTGGGCAAGGTGGGCAAGTTCTACAAGGAGAACTGCCTGGTGGATCAGGCCTTCGTGAAGGACGACAAGCAGTCTGTGGCTCAGCACACCGCTCAGGTGGGCAAAGAGCTGGGTGGCGAGATCAAGATCATCAAGTTCGTGCGCTATGAGAAGGGCGAAGGCCTGGAGAAGCGCGTGGATGACTTCGCTTCCGAAGTTGCTGGTATGGTGAAGTAAGCTCCTTCCGTCAATGCTTTGACGGCGGTTCGGGCGAAACATCCCGGAAAAAGCTGAACACGATGCAAAAAAGCAGGGGCAGTTCCGCAAGGTGCTGCCCCTGCTTTTTGCTGCCTTGCGGCAGAGGCAAGGGGAAAACCGCCGGGCGGCCGCAGTTGCACCAGCGCAGGAAACCCGCTATACTTGAGAGCAGCACAAGCACAGAGAGGGAAAGAGGAGACTGCAATGGAATCTACGGAAAACCTGACACCGCTAAACGTGGAACAGCTGGCAAACCTTCTTTTGCGGGCCTACCTTGCCATGGTTCGGTCGGGCACGCCGTTTCAAAAATTTCCATCGGTGATGCTGTGGGGGCCTCCGGGTGTGGGCAAATCGCAAGCGGTGCGGCAGATCGCCGCCGCTCTGGAACAGGGCACCGGCCGACGGGTGGCGGTGACGGACGTGCGCCTGCTGTTGTTTAACCCGGTGGATCTGCGGGGCATTCCCGCGGCCAATGCCGACCGGACGCTGGCAGTCTGGCTCAAGCCAAAAATCTTCCAGATGGATGAGAGCGAAAATGTCCTCAATCTTCTGTTTCTGGATGAGATTTCCGCCGCGCCGCCCTCGGTTCAGGCCGCGGCGTATCAGATCACACTGGACCGGATGGTGGGAGAGCACCGCCTGCCGGAGAACTGCATTGTGATTGCGGCGGGAAACCGGGTGACGGATAAGTCGGTGGCGTACAATATGCCCAAGGCGCTGGCCAACCGGCTGTGCCACTTTGAGGTGGCCGTGGACGCGGCGGCCTGGCACCGCTGGGCGCTTCGGGCCGGGGTGCACCCCTTCGTGACAGGCTATCTGGAGTACAACCCGGCCGCCCTCATGCGCTTTGACCCATCCGGTACCCAGCTGGCGTTTCCCACGCCCCGCTCTTGGGAGATGGTCAGCAGCATCCTGAACACGATCTCGGCGGACGTCACGGAGGTCTATCCCCTGGTGGCCGGATGCATCGGCGAAGAGACCGCATACCCCTTCAAAACCTGGTGCGGCCTTTATGAAAAACTTCCGGACCCCGCCGTCATTTTTGCGGGCGAGGAGGCGGCCGTCCCGAAGGCACCGGAACTGCGCCTTGCGCTGCGCTCGGCACTGGCAGCCTACGCGCGGCAGCGGCCGGAACAGGCGGGCCTGGATCATGCCATTGCCTACGCTTGCCGGCTGCCCTGGGAGTTTCGCCGTGAATTTTTGCGTGACTGCAATCAAATTCCCGCTTTGCGGCCGCTGCTGAAGCAGAATGAGGTGTTCCACACCGCCCTGCAGAAGGGCCTGCAATGACCTGGGCACGGATCAAACGCCTGCGGCGGAACTTGCAGGAGGCCCGCCTGCGCCTGATTCTGGCGGATTGCCCCGGCGCGGACCGGCTGTATTCCATGAAGTTTGCGGCCACAAAGCAGGTGTTTCATATGTCCTCCAACGGCCGATGCATCTGGTTCGACCCGGATTGGCTGGAGCGCCTGACTGGGGCAGAGCGGGCGTTCATGCTGGCCCATCAGCTGGAACACATCCGGCTGGGGCACCTCCAACGCCCGGCGCTGTTCCGGGGGGAGCGGTTCCATCTGGCCTGCGATGTGGTGGTGAATTCCCATCTGCTGGCGGAAGGCTGGCAGCTGGAAACGTTTACCCATCTGGGAAAGCTGCATCACGAAACCTTCTACCCCCGCATGGAGGGGCGGCTGCTCACGGCGGAGGAAGCCTTCCGAAACACTCCCTTTGACCCGGCGGCCCTGCCCGAAAACAAGCGGCGGGGCTACCGGCTGGATTCCGATTGCTTTTGGGAGCGCAGAGGCGGCCCCTGCGCCGGAGAGACGGTGGTGCTCAGCCCGGCCGACCCGGACCCGGAGGACCTCTGCCTGGAGCCGGAAGCAGCGGAGTGGAATAAAAAATTCAAGTATGAATCCAGCGGCAAAACGCCGCAGAACTTCCGGATGAGCGACGAAGAGGCGGAGCCGATTGAAATTCCGGATGAGCCGCATAAAATCGGCCTGCCGCAGCCCAATGGGCAAAGCGGCGAGGATCTGGAGGGCCTTCGGCTGCTTCGAGAGCTGACCGAACGGGACCGGCGATGGAGCCGCGACCCGGGGAAGCAGGCGCGCGGCTGGGAGAAAATGCCTGTGCCGGCCCGGAATTGGCGTAGGCTGATGAACAGCTTTTTGCAGGAGGAAATCTGCGATTACTCCTTTCAGCCGCCGGACCGGCGCTTTCAGGAAATGGGCCTGTTCCTGCCGGACTTTTCACCGGAGGAGCAGGCGGCCCGCCTGGTTCTGTTTATGGTGGACACCTCCGGCTCGGTGCATTCTGCCGAATTGAACCGGGTTTACGGGGAGATCTGTGGGGCGCTGGAACAGTTTGCCGGGCGCCTCAACGGCTGGGTGGGCTTTTTTGATACCCGGAGTTATGGCCCCTTTCCCTTTGCCGATGCGGCAGCGCTGGAAGCGCTTTGTCCGCAAGGCGGCGGAGGCACCGAGCTTGCGGCGGCCTTTGAGCCGCTGACCCGCTTTTCGCAGAATGAGCGCCCCGCCAGCGTGGTGGTGTTCACCGATGGCCGAGGAGACTTTCCGCCGGAGAGCGCGGCCCAGGGCATCCCGGTGCTGTGGCTGTTTACCGAGCAGGGGGTGCAGGCACCTTGGGGCAAGGCCGCCTGGCTTGGCGGCGGAAACGGAAACGAACAGAAGTGAGGGACGCGATGATGGAAATCAAACTCGCCGAATCGACGCAGCTTTCGGCGGTGTATCGCTTTTACCGGGAGATCTGCGAGGCCCTGAAGGGGGCAGAATATTCCTCTTTGTGGGTGTACGGGGCGCATCCCAGTGAAGAGAGCCTGAAACAGGCCGTGGAACAAAACAACCTGTATCTGGGCTGGCAGGGGGCGCGCGTTGCCGCGGCCGTGGTACTGGAAGAAGGCCCGGAGGGCTGGGCGCTGCACCTGCTGGCTGTGCAGCCGGCGTTCCGCAGGCAGAACCTTGGCAGTGAGATGCTGACCCGCATGGCCGACCTGGCCCGCGCGCGGGGCGGCACAAAGCTGCTGCTGGATGTGGTGGAGGACAACCTGCCCGCCATCCGCCTGTATGAACGGCTGGGCTTTGCGCCCACCGGACGGCGGCAGGAATTTCAGGACTTCTGCGGCCACGTGGCGCTGCGTGAATATGCGCTTGCCCTGTGACGGCAGAGATTGCCCTGTACAAAATCGAATTTTGTGGCTTGTGAAAGGAGCGCCCGGGCGGCGCTCCTTTTTTATGGTGAGCTTCCAGCACGTTTGCGACGCAAAATCAATGGAAAATGTCCAAACGGGACAGGCGCGGCCTATAATGTGTTGACGGGAACGGTTTGCAGATGCTATCTTTAGTTAGCTGAAACTAACTTAAAGAGCGTAAAATCGGGCGCAAAAAATTCTGCAAATCGCACAATCCAAGCGCGCAGGGGCATCTGTTTGCAGGCAGAGGCCACACAGGCGAGAAGCGGCCGAATCCCTGTTCTTTACGAAACTGCGCGAAAGAGAAAAGGTGAGATCCTATGTTTTTGGAGATATGCCAGATTAAAAAGTCCTTCGGAACAGGCGACAGCCGGGTGGAGGTGCTGAAGGGCATCCAGCTCTCGGTGGAAAAGGGCGAGTTCTGTGTGCTGCTGGGTCCCTCCGGCTCCGGCAAATCCACGCTGCTGAACATCATCGGCGGCATTGACCGGGCGGACGAGGGCGACATCTTCATCAATGGCGAGCGCATGGCCGCGATGAAAGAAAAGCAGCTCACCCGCTATCGACGCCGCCATTTGGGGTATATCTTTCAGATGTACAACCTGATCCCCAACCTGACCGTGCGGGAAAACATTGAGGTGGGGGCCTACCTGAGCGAGAATCCCCTCAATGTGGACGAGCTGCTTCACGTTCTGGGCCTGTACGACCACCGCAGCAAGCTGCCCAATCAGCTTTCCGGCGGCCAGCAGCAGCGCACGGCCATCGGCCGCGCCATTGTGAAAAATCCGGACATTCTGCTGTGCGATGAGCCCACCGGTGCGCTGGACTACCAGACCTCCAAGGAGATTTTGAAGCTCATCGAAACGGTGAACCACAAGTACGGCAACACCGTCATCATGGTAACGCACAACGACGCCATCAAGGACATGGCCGACCGGGTGGTGCGTATGCGGGACGGGGTCATTCGCAGCGACCACCGCAACGAACACCGGATGGCGGCGGAAGACCTGGAATGGTAAGGGGGTGCGCTATGAAAAATCCCCTGAGAAAACGCATCCTGCGGGAGCTTCGGGACGAACTGGGCAAGTACCTGGTGATCTTCCTGCTGCTGACGGCCACCATCGGCTTTGTTTCCGGATTTCTGGTGGCGGACGGCAGTATGCTGGCCGCGTATGAGGAGGGCTTTTCTTTTTGCAACATCGAGGATGGCTATTTCGACCTGGCCCAAAAGGCCAACAAGGCCCAGGTGAAAACCATTCAGGGATGGGGCGTGCAGCTGTATGAGAACTTCTACGTGGAAAAGCCCCTCACCAACGGCAGCACACTGCGTGTATTTGCCCCGCGGGAGCAGGTGGATCGGGTCTGCCTGATGAGCGGCAGCCTGCCGCAAACGGCGGATGAGGTGGCCATTGACCGTATGTATGCGGACAACAACGGCCTGGCGCCGGGCGACACGCTGGAAACCGAGGACGGCCGCCGCTGGACGGTAAGCGGCCTTGTGGCCCTTTCGGATTACAGCTGCTTGTTCTCAGACAACAACGACAGTATGTTTGATTCCGTCAAATTTATACTTCGGTTTTGCAGAGCATATTTTCAAGGGCGTTGGATGCAGTGCAATCATTCTCTTTCAATGCGTGGGTATAGATGTTCATGGTTGTAGAAGC
>SFJO01000034.1 GCA_004555865.1 Oscillospiraceae bacterium | reverse complement strand
CAATATGGCACTGACATTCTCGCTGTATTGCACTGCAAGTCTGTTTGTTCTTCCTTTTTTGAAGCTGTACACAGCAGGGATCACGGATGTTCACTACGTTGATCCATTGCTGCCGTATCTATTTGTAGCGACCTATTTGCTTTCAAACGGAAGATCGGCAGCGCAGCGGGTTATCGAATATGCCGGGCATTTTAAGCTCACACAGAACCGCTCAATTGTTGAGTCGATTATTAACATCGTCGTATCGCTGATATGTGTCGTTCGGTTCGGAATTTATGGCGTATTGTGCGGTACAATTGCAGCGCTGCTGTATAGAACAAACGATATGATCCTGTATGCATCCAGAAAACTATTGAATCGCTCCCCTAGGGGAACTTATCTGAAGTGGGGAACCAATTTTGCGCTGTATGGTTTGTTTGTAATGATTTTTACCAAGGTGCTTGCGGAAGTTGAATTTACAAATTATTTTACCATTATCATCGGTGCGGCTGCCGTGTGCATCCTCTCCGTTTTTACATTCTTCTTTGTCGGTTCGGTGATGGATCGGAAATCCTTTTTGTTCTGCCTTGAGTTCGTGAAAGCTCATGTGCGAAAAAGAAACCATGCGTGACGACCCGCCGAAAAGCTGCGCCTTACGGCAGCAAAGGGAGCATCTTTCCTCATAAAGCAAAAAACGAGCTTTCGCCCACAACCGGCGTTTGCGGTTTTGGGCGAAAGCTCGTTTGCTTTTGTACTTCGATTGCGAAAGGGCCATAGAAAAGGGCCGGCGAGGCCGCAAAGCACTCAGGCGGCCTCGTCATCCTCAAACAGCGTTACATAGGAGCCGCGCCCTTTTTCGTTCAACAGGCGGCAGAGCACGGCGGCGGCCGCAGCAACGGCGGCCAGCAGGGCGGCGAGACGAAGCAGATGTTTCATGGGGCGTTCTCCTTTCAGGGGCGGCAGAGGTTGGTCTGCCAAAGATGGCGTTTTGTGCAGCAGGCCGCCGCAATGCGGAACGGGCGTTTGCTATTAAATCTATTATAGCACGTTTTTCGCAAGGCGGGAACAACACAGCCAATGGGATTTGTGAGGTTTTACAAAATTTCGGCGGGGCAGTGAAATGCGCCATGACTTTTCCCGAAACGACAAAAAAGAGAAAAAACCATGGGACATCCCATCTTGTTTACACAAAGAGGTTGCCGTATGGTGCATTTGTACAAAATTGAGTGGAATTTCTTGTTGACTTACCCCGTGAGGATGGTAAAATAATAGAGTACTTGGCGGGCACATTGCCTGTTTTGAGACGGACTGCTTTTTGATGCGTGGCGGCCCGGGGTTTGGCCTGCCAAAATTTCTAGAAATGGGGGATCGTTCAATCCATGTTCAAGAAGCTGAAACGCTCGGCGGAAGGCGCCGGCGTCCCGCATGTGAAGGGTACAGCTGGCATGGCCACTGTCGTGATGCCTGCACCCAGTAAGGTGACCCTTCCCATGTCGCAGCACATCGGCGCGCCTGCGCAGCCGGTTGTGAAAAAGGGCGACACGGTGTATGTGGGCACTCTGGTGGGTAAGGCCGGCGGCTTTGTATCTGCCAATATCTATGCCAGTGTCTCCGGCACTGTGCTCTCTGCGGACCCCGGCGCGGTCGTCATTGAGTCTGACGGTAACCAGACTCCGGACCCGGCCATCCAGCCTCCTGTGGTCAATGACCGTGACTCGCTGCTGAAGGCGGTTCAGGCCTGCGGCCTGGTGGGCCTGGGCGGCGCCGGCTTCCCCACTCATGTGAAGCTGACCGCCAAAAACATTGAGTTCCTGGTCATCAACGGCGCCGAGTGTGAGCCGTACCTGACTCCGGATACCCGCGAGTTCCTGGAGTGCAGCGACACCATCATCAGCGGCATTGCGGCTGTGATGAAGTACTGCGAGATCAAGAACTGCGTCATCGGCATTGAGGCCAACAAGCCCGACTGCATCGCTAAGATGACCGAGCTGGTTAAGGAGATGCCCGGCGTGACCGTCAAGACTCTGCCCAGCCGCTACCCGCAGGGCGCCGAGAAAAACCTGGTGGAGAACTGCACCGGCCGCGAAGTGCCTCAGTTCGGCCCCACCGGCGCTCCCGGTCTGCCGGCTGATGCCGGCTGCGTCGTCATGAACGTGACCAGTGTTTCCACGCTGGGCAAGTTCCTGAAGACCGGTATGCCCCTGGTGAGCAAGCGCGTCACAGTGGACGGCGATGCCATTGCCAAGCCCCAGAACGTTGAAGTTGCCATCGGCACCAGCCTGCAGGACATTGTGGACTTCTGCGGCGGCATCAAAGAGGGCGTTACCCTGGGCAAGGTCATCTCCGGCGGCCCCATGATGGGCCGTGCCATGACCGACCTTTCTTCTCCGCTCATCAAGCAGAACAACGGCCTGCTGCTGTTCAGCAGGGAGAAGGCTGCCATTCCGGCACCTTCTGCCTGCATTCGCTGCGGCCGCTGCATCAACGGCTGCCCCATGGGCTTGGCCCCGGTGCAGATCAGCGAGGCGTACACCGCCCGCGATTACGATCAGCTGGACAAGCTGAACATCGGCCTGTGCGTGGCCTGCGGCACCTGCAGCTTCGTCTGCCCCGCCAAGCGCCCCGTCACCCAGAACATGGCGCTGGCCAAGGCCTTCTACATGGGCGAGCTGCGCCGTAAGCAGGCGGAAGCCAAGGCCAAGGCGGAAGAAGCCGCCAAGAAAGCGGAAGAGGGAGGGAACAAGTAATGGAAAACAATCTGATCGTTACCTCGAACCCTCATATTACGGACAATGTTTCCACCCGGAAGCTGATGGGCAACGTGGTCATCTCTCTGGTGCCCTGCATCATCGCCTCCGCCATGATCTTTGGCCTGCGCGCGCTGCTGCTTACCGCAGTGACCACCGCAGCCTGTGTGGGTTTTGAGTACCTGTACTGTATGCTGATGAAGAAGCCCAACCCGGTGGGGGATCTCTCCGCCGTGGTCACCGGCATCATCCTGGCCATGAACTTCCCCGTGACCCTGCCTCTGTGGATGGGCATTGTGGGCGCGTTCATTTCCATCGTGCTGGTGAAGCAGCTGTTCGGCGGCCTGGGCTACAACTTTGCCAACCCCGCTCTGGTGGGCCGTATTGCTCTGTTCAGCGGCTTCTCCAGCGCCATGACCAACTGGAAGTTCCCCGCCGCGGCGGTAGACCAGCTGTCCAGCGCCACCCCCCTGCAGGTGGCTGACCCCAGCGCCCTGAACCTGATGGATCTGTTCCTGGGCGTGCATGGCGGCGTGATGGGCGAGACCTGCGCCCTGGCAATCCTGATCGGCTTTGTGTGGCTGGTTGCCACCAAGACCATCAGCCCTGCCATCCCCGTGACCTACCTGGCCACCGTGGCGGTGATGAGCCTGCTGTGCGGCCAGAACGTGATGGTTCAGCTGCTGAGCGGCGGCCTGCTGTTCGGCGCCGTGTTCATGGCCACCGACTATGTGACCAGCCCCTTCACCCTGAAGGGCAAGATCGTGTTCGGCATCGGCCTGGGCATCATCACCAGCGCCATCCGCTTCTGGGGCAACATGGCCGAGGGCGTGTCCTTTGCCATCCTGCTGATGAACCTGTGGGTACCTTACATCAATGACCTGACCCACCAGGTGCCTCTGGGCTACAAGAAGCCCGAAAAGAAGAAGGAGGCAGCCAAATGAAAAACTCCAATTTCGAAACTCTGGTAAAGCCGGTGATCGTTCTGGTGGTCATCTGCCTGATTACCAGCACCATGCTGGCGGTGACCAACAACGCCACTGCGCCCATCATTGCGGCGCAGGAAGAGGCTGCCGCGCAGGAAGCCTATCAGGCCGTTCTGCCTGAAGCGGACAGCTTCACCGACCTGACCAGCGAAGTGAGCACCGAGAACATCGTGGCGGTGGTGAAGGCCAACAATGGCGCAGGCTACTGCGTGAAGGCCACCGGCAAGGGCTACGGCGGCGCTGTGCCCGTGGTCATCGGTTTTGACAACGACGGCAACATTCTGGGTGTGCAGTTCCTGCAGAACTCCGAATCTGCCGGCTTCGGTATGCGGCTGTGGGATTCCTCCGGCGACGGCGCGGTGTTCGCCGACGAGCTGGTGGGCAAGAGCGGCTCTGTGACCCTGAAGCAGGACGGTGTGAACGGCCTGACCGGCGCGACCATCTCCAGCAAGGCGGTTATCAGTGCCACGAACAGCGCATTTGCTTGCATCGACGAGCTGAAAGCAAAGGAGGCTGCGTAAACCATGGCTGAGAACAAAAGCAAACTGAGCATTGTGACCAATGGCCTCCTGAAGGAGAACCCCACCCTGCGCCTGGTGCTGGGCACCTGCCCCACCCTGGCCGTTACTACGGCGGTTTCCAATGCTCTGGGCATGGGCGCGGCGGCTACCGTCGTGCTGATCTGCTCCAACTTCGTTATTTCCGCCCTGCGCAAGGTGATCCCCGATAAGGTGCACCTGCCCTGCTACATCACCATCATCGCCACGTTCGTGACCCTGGTGCAGATGATCGTCAAGGCCTATGCCCCTGCGCTGGATACCGCCCTGGGCGTGTACCTGCCCCTGATCGTTGTGAACTGCATCATTCTGGGCCGTGCCGAGATGTTTGCCTGCAAGAACAACGTGGTGGATTCCGCGCTGGACGGCCTGGGCATGGGCCTGGGCTTCACTCTGGCGCTGACCCTGATGGCCACCGTGCGTGAGATCCTGGGCAGCGGCACCTGGCTGGGCATCCAGATCATCCCCAAGAGCATCCCCAACTTCACCCTGATGACCAGCGCGCCCGGCGGTTTCTTCACCTTCGGCTGCCTGATGGCTCTGGTGGTGTGGTTCGAGACCAAAACCAACAACAAGATCGACCGCAAGGCCGGCTGCTGTGCTGAGAAAGGGGAGTAAATAATCATGGAACTGGGAGTCAAACTTGCCTCCATCTTCTTCAGCATGATTTTGGTGAACAACTACGTGCTGGTGAAGTTCCTGGGCATCTGCCCCTTCCTGGGCGTGTCCAAAAAGCTGGATTCCGCCGTGGGTATGTCCTGCGCCGTTATCTTCGTCATGGTGCTGGCCACTCTGGTGACCTTCCCCATTCAGATCTTCCTGCTGGACGCCAACGATCTGGGCTACCTGCAGACCATCGTGTTCATTCTGATCATCGCTGTGCTGGTGCAGCTGATTGAGATCATCCTGAAGAAGTATATGCCTCCTCTGTACAACAGCCTGGGCGTGTACCTGCCCCTGATCACCACCAACTGCTGTGTGCTGGGTGTCACCGTGCTGAACGTGGACAACTACGCCGCCGATGTGGTAAAGTACGGCTTCGGCTTTGCCTATGCGGAGTCTCTGATCTGCGCCGCCGGTGCAGGCTTCGGCTTCATGCTGGCCATGGTGCTGTTCAGCGGCGTGCGCAAGCGCGTTGAGGCAGCCAATTGCCCCGAGTGCTTCAAGGGCCTGCCCATCACCCTGGTGTCTGCCTCCATTACCAGCCTGTCCTTCATGGGCTTCGGCGGCATCATCGAGAACATCTTTGGCGTGTAAGGAGGGACGATTGAAATGAGTATTAGTATTGCAATTGTCCTGGTTACTGTGGTTGGCCTGCTGGGTGCCATCATTCTGGTTCTGGCCGCCAAGTTCATGAGCGTGTATGAAGATCCCCGCGTGGGCGAAGTGACCGAGTGCCTGCCCGGTGCAAACTGCGGCGGCTGCGGCTTTGCCGGCTGTGCCGACTACGCCAAGGCTGTGGTTGAGGGCAAAGCCCCCGTCAACAAGTGCGCCGTGGGCGGCGCGGCCTGCGCAGCTGCCATCGGCAAGGTCATGGGCGTGGAAGCCGGTTCTTCCGATCCGGTTCATGCCGTGGTGAATTGCCAGGGCCAGACGGATGTGTGCAAGCCCAAGTATGAGTACCAGGGCATTCAGAGCTGCGCTGCGGCGGCTGCCCTGTTCGGCGGCCCCAAGGCCTGCAGCTTTGCCTGCCTGGGCCTGGGCGACTGTGTGAAGGCCTGTAAGTTCGGCGCCATTTCGGTGGTGGACGGCAAGGCCAAGGTGGATGTGAGCAAGTGCGTGGGCTGTGGCGCCTGCGCCGCTGCCTGCCCCAAGCACGTGATCAGCATGCGCACCATGGCGGCCAAGCCCGTTGTGCTGTGCAGCAACCACGAGCGCGGCGCAGCCGTGAACAAGGCCTGCTCCAAGGGCTGCATTGCCTGCGGCCTGTGCGTGAAGAACTGCCCTGAGCAGGCCATCACGCTGGACAACTTCCTGGCCAAGATCGACTACTCCAAGTGCACCGGCTGCGGCACCTGCGTGAGCAAGTGCCCCAAGAAGGTCATTCTGATGCCGGCCGATTTCGAGTAATCCGAACGGCCTTGTTTGACGCTTCGGCGTAAGTAAACGTTTTGCGGCCCGTTTCCCTCAAAAAATGGGGGGAACGGGCCGCTTTTTTGTGCCCCGCAACCGGTGGTTGACAAATTTCCAGCCGAAACTGGTGGCGCGCAACCGGGAAAACGTGTATGCTGGAAGCATCAAAGAACTGCAAATGCGGATACAACAGGAGGAAACAGGATGACATTTTCGGAAAAGCTGGTGGGGCTGCGCCGGAAGGCGGGCCTTTCCCAGGAGGAGCTTGCGTCCCGGCTGGAGGTCTCCCGTCAGGCGGTTTCCAAATGGGAGAGCGGCCAGACCCTGCCGGATATGGAGCGGGCGGCAGCCTTGAGCCGGCTGTTTGGGGTGTCGCTGGATTACCTGCTGAAGGAGGAGCTGGAAGCGCCGGAGGCCCCGCAGCCGGAGCCTGCCGCCCCGCCCGAACCGGAAAAGCCTCTGCACCGGGTGAGCCCGGAGGAGGCGCGGCAGGTGCTGGAGCTGAGCCGGGCCGCTGCGCAGAAGATGGCGCTGGCAACCGGGCTGTGCATCGTGTCACCGACGGCGTTGATCCTGCTGGCGGCGCTCAGCGAGAACAGCTGGTTTGCCCTGGGCGAAGCGCAGGCGGCGGGCGTGGGCCTGTGCGTGCTGTTTGTGCTGGTGGCGGCGGCGGTGGGGCTGTTCCTGCGCTGCGGGGCGCTGACGGGGGCCTATGCCTACCTGGAAAAGGAGCCGATTGAGCAGGAGCCGGGCGTGGAAGAATGGGTGCGCCGGCAGCGCGAGGCGTTTTGGGTCGAATACCACAACGGCAACATTTGGGGCACGGTGCTGTGCATCCTGTCGATGCTGCCCATTTTCGCGGCCATGGTGTTCGCCGGCCCGGACTGGAGCTACGCGCTGGCGATGGATCTTCTGCTGGTGCTGGTGGCCATCGGCTGTGTTTCGTTTGTGCGGGTGGGTACGCCCTGGGCTGCCATGAACAAGCTGCTGGAAGAAGGCGATTATACCCGCGAGCGCAAGGCGCTCAGCGGGTGCCTGGCCCGCCTGAGCGGCGGTTACTGGCTGGTGATTACGGCGGTGTTCCTGTATTGCACCTTCGGCCCGAACGGCAATTGGAATCCGATGGATTATTGGCTGGTCTGGGCCATCGGCGGGGTGCTGTACGGCGCGCTTGCGGCCTTCCTTCGGCTGCTGCCTCAAAAGCAGCGCAGAAAGAACTGAAGCCGGGCGCAGCGCCCCCTGCACAGAAATAAAACAACGCCCCGGGATTTTGACTCGGGGCGTTGTTTTGTATGAGCGCGATTGTATCCGAACAAGATCAAACAGGGAAATGGGCGGACCGGTGCGCCGTAAGCCGAGGCCTATTCTGCGCCAACTTTGGCCGCAAGCAACTCAGGCGAGGCCTTATAGAGGCAGCTCAGCCCAGATCGTCGATGCTCTCTGGCTGCGTGACGGTCATTGGGTTCGCCCCATCGCTGACGCACTGCACCGGCCCACGGCTGGTCAGGTATACCTGCGCGCCGACCGCATTCAGGGCGGACATCACCTCGCTGTCCGGCCCCTCGCTGTCGCAGGTGATCAC
>SFJO01000033.1 GCA_004555865.1 Oscillospiraceae bacterium | reverse complement strand
GCTCTTAAACATTCCGCAGAAAGGCCCATCTGCAGGGCCTTGCAGCCAATCCGGCCTGGCCAAACCGCAGGGTGCGAATTTTCGCCCCGTTTGGTCCGTCTGTCCACATCCGCGGCCATTTGTCAAAAAGACCTTGACAAGGGGGGGAAGATAGGCTATAAACAATATAGATTCGGCGGCCCCTGATGGGAACTTCTCTTTTTTCTGGCGGCTGCTGCCCTTTCACATTTCCCGTTGTGCAAGGGGAATTTTAACGGCATTGATTGCCCTGCGAGACAAAGGAGAGTTTTCGGATATGGACGAAATTTTTGAGCGGGTCCGCACCATGCTGGCGGAACAGCTGGAAATTGATGAAGACCGTATCACCATGGACAGCAACATCATGGAGGATTTTGACGCCGACAGCCTGGACGTGGTCGATATGGTCATGAGCCTGGAGGATGAGTTCGGCATCGAAGTGCCCGACGAAGAGGTGGAGAAGCTGCACACTGTGGGCGACGTGGTCCGCTTCATCGACGCCAATACCTGATTTGGTTTTTCGGACGGGAAACGTCCGGTCCGTCCCCCTGCCCAACCCGTGCAGGGGGCTTTTTTCGTGAAGGGCCGCGGTTTCGGCCCAGGATGAAGGAGTTTGAACATGAGTGAAGGCAAAAAAAAGCTGGTTGAGGCCATTACCGCCCAGGAAGTGGACTTTACCCAGTGGTACACCGACATCTGCCTGAAGGCAGAGCTGGTGGATTATTCCAGCGTGAAGGGCTTTATGGTGATGCGCCCCTACGGCTACGCCATCTGGGAAAACATCCAGAAGGATCTGGATGCCCGGTTCAAGGCCACCGGCCATGAAAACGTGGCCATGCCCATGCTGATCACCGAGAGCCTGCTGAAGAAGGAGGGCGAGCTGGTGGAAGGCTTCGCCCCCGAGGTGGCCTGGGTGACCAGCGGCGGCTCGAACCCTCTGGAGGAGCGGCTGTGCGTGCGCCCCACCAGCGAGACCCTGTTCAGCGACCATTTCGCCCATGTGCTGCACTCTTGGCGTGACCTGCCCATGAAGTACAACCAGTGGTGCAGCGTGGTGCGCTGGGAAAAGACCACCCGTCCCTTCCTGCGCACCCGTGAGTTCTGGTGGCAGGAGGGCCACACCATCCATGAGACCGCTGCCGAGGCCGAGGCTGAGACGGAGCAGCAGCTGAACTGCTACGCCGACTTCTGCCAGAACGACCTGTGCATTCCCGTGCTGAAGGGCCGCAAGACCGACAAGGAAAAGTTTGCCGGTGCCGAGGCCACCTACACCATCGAGGCCATGATGAAGGACGGCAAGGCCCTGCAGAGCGGCACCAGCCATTACTTCGGCGATAAGTTCAGCAAGGCCTACGACGTGACCTTTGCCGGCCGCGACAACAAGCTGCAGCACCCCTATCAGACCAGCTGGGGTTCTTCCACCCGTCTGATCGGCGCCATCATCATGACCCACGGCGACGACGAGGGCCTGATTCTGCCCCCCGCCATCGCTCCCTTCCAGGTGGTGATCGTTCCCATCGCGGCCCACAAGCCCGGCGTGAGCGAGAAGGCGGAGGAGCTGGCCGCCCGCATTTCCAAGTTTGCCCGCGTGAAGCTGGACAACAGCGACAACAGCCCCGGCTGGAAGTTCAGCCAGTGGGAGATGAAGGGCGTGCCCCTGCGCCTGGAAATCGGCCCCAAGGATATGGAGAAGAACCAGTGCGTGCTGGTGCGCCGCGACACCCGCGAAAAGGTGTTCGTGAGCCTGGACGAGCTGGAGACCGCCATTCCCGCCCAGCTGGAGGCCCTGGCCAAGAACATCTACCAGCGCGCCCTGGAAAACCGGGAAGCCCGCACCTTCGCCGCCCACAACTGGGAGGAAGTGAAGGAGCTGGCCGCCGGTACCACCGGCTTCATCAAAGCCATGTGGTGCGGTGACCTGGCCTGCGAGGAGAAGATGAAGGCCGAGGCTGACCTCTCCAGCCGCTGCATGCCCTTTGAGCAGGAGCAGCTGAGCGATGTCTGCCCCTGCTGCGGCAAGCCCGCCAAGAAGATGGTGGTCTGGGGCAAGGCCTATTGATCGCTTTTTGACGCGGTTTTAACCCAATAAACAATGTCCGGCCTGCCGGAGCTTCCCCTTGCGGGGCGGCTTTGGCGGGCCGGAATTTTTTATGCGGTTCTCCGAAGCCCTGCCCCTGCATACGCTTTTTTGAGGTGATTGCAATGGCAGGGCTTTGGCTGGCGAGCGTTATGTTTTTACTTGGTCTGGTGCTCACCGTAAAGGGCGGCGATTTGTTTGTGGACGCCGCCTGCTGGATGGCGGCCGCCAGCGGAATGCCACAGTTTCTCATCGGGGCCACAGTGGTCAGCCTGGCCACCACCCTGCCGGAGCTGCTGGTGTCCACCATGGCGGCAGCGCAGGGGCAGTCGGAGCTGGCCATCGGCAACGCAGTGGGCAGCGTCACCGCCAACACCGGGCTGATTCTGGCCCTGGCCATGGTGTTTCTGCCCGGCCGGGTGCGGCGGCGGGACTGCACCGCCAAGGCGCTTCTGCTCATCGCCGCCATTCTCTGCCTGTGGCTTGCCTGCCGGGACGGCCGGCTCACCGGCCCCGGCTGCCTGCCACTGGCCGCGCTTCTGGCGCTGGCTGTGGCCGAGAGCCTTCACGCCGGGCGCACCAGCCGGGGCGCTGCTGCACAAACGGAGCTGCCACGCCCCACCCGCCGGGACACCGCCGGCCATTTGTTCGGGTTCGCCCTCGGCCTGGCCGGAATTCTGGCCGGGGCCAGGCTGCTGGTGAATTCCGCCCGGGCGCTGGCTCGCGGGCTTGGCCTGCCCGAAAGCCTCATCGCCGTGACCATCGTGGCCATCGGCACCTCTCTTCCGGAGCTGGTGACCACCCTCACCGCCATTTTCAAGCGGCAGTCCAGCCTTTCGGCGGGGAACATTCTGGGGGCCAATCTCATTGACATTGCCCTCATTCTTCCCGTCTGCCGCCTGGTGAATGGCGGCCCGCTGCCCATGGGGGCCCAGACCCTCACGCTGGATTTTCCCTTCTGCCTCGGCATCAACCTGCTGGCCCTTCTGCCCATGCTGTTCACCGGCCGGTTTGCCCGCTGGCAGGGGGCGGCCTGCCTGACAGCCTACGCAGCATACACCTTTCTTTTGTGCCGTGGAGCTGCCTGAAGTTTTCCGTGGCCTTGGGTTTTTCACAATTGAGTTTGGCACAGTTCACAAAAACGAGCCTGAATCATCGGCGTTCTCGCCGAAAATTCAGGCTCCTTTTTCACATCGTGTTGAAATCCGAGGATTATTCCTCCACCCCGGCCAGGGCACGGATGACCGCCCCGGCCAGAATCAGCCCGGCCGTACCGGGCACAAAACTCACGCTGCCGGGCACCGATTTTTTGGGCCTCCCGGTGCGGCCGGGGCTGGCGGTGGCCGGGGCCTCCACCTTGGCCTTGGCCGGAATCGGGGCCTCCGTGGAATAGACCACCGGAATGTCCTTGAGGCCGCGGGCACGGCACTCCTTGCGCATCACCCGCGCCAGATGACAGCCGGTGGTTTTGGAAAGCTTCGTCAGCTGAAGCAGTTCCGGGTGCAGCTTGTTGCCGGTGCCCATGCTGCTGATGACCGGCACCCCCGCCGCCTGCGCCTGCCGGATGATCTCCAGCTTTGCCGTCACCGTGTCAATGGCGTCCACAATGTAATCGTAGTGCACCGGGCCGTCAAAGGGCAGCTCGTGGGAGGTGGCGGGCATATAAAACACCGGGGCCACCGTCACGTTGCAGTCCGGGTTGATGTCCCGAATGCGGGCGGCGGCCACCTGGGCCTTGTTCTGGCCCAGAGTGCTGTGCAGGGCCACCAGCTGGCGGTTCAGGTTGCTCTCGCTCACGGTGTCGTCGTCCACCAGGGTCAAGCTGCCCACCCCGGCCCGGGCCAGGGCCTCGGCCGCATAGCTGCCCACACCGCCCAGGCCAAACAGCAGCACATGGGCTTTTTTCAGCCGCTCAACCCCGTCTTCACCCAGCAGCAGGCCCGTGCGTTCCGTCATTCCATCCATGGTTCGTTACCTTTCAAAATTCGTGGTCAGGCAGGTGCTCCAGCTCTGGCCGGGGGCCAGGATCGCCGCCGCGGGGCGGTCGGCCCACTGCTGGCTTCCGGTTTCGGTGCCGGGCAGGCTGTGCCAGGGCTCAATGCACACAAAGCGGATCTTCTCGCTGTGGGCACTCCAGATCAGCGCATAGGGGTAGCCCTCAATGCGGCAGGTGATGTTCCGCCCGGTGTCCTTTTCCACAATGCCCAGGGTTTTGGCCGTCAGATTGGCCATGCAGAAACTGTCGTTGTCAAACAGTCGGTCGGTCAGCGGAATGCGGTCGGTGTTGGCGGCCAGATAGTAGCACGTTCCGTTCACCAGCCCGTGGGGCAGGCAGTCGATGCACAGGGGGCTTTGGGGGGTATCAAACCGGAACTCATAGTCCTCGGTGGTGTGCTGCTCGTCAAAGGGCACCGCAAAGCCGGGGTGATAGCCGATGCCGAAGGGCATGGGGTCGCTGTCCCGGTTTTCCACCTCCAGCGTGTGGTGCACGGTGCTGCCCTCCAGCCGGAAGGTGGAGCGCAGAGCAAAACGGAACGGGAACCGCGCTTCCGTCTCCGGCCCGTCGGTCAGCTCCAGCGTAATGGAACGGCTGGCTCTGCTGATGAGCCGATGCTCCAGGTCCCGCGCAAAGCCATGCTGCCCGCCTGCGTATTCCCGGCCCTTCCAGAAGAAGCTGCCGCCGGTCAGCTTGCCCGTCCATGGAAACAGGATGGGGGCGTGCCGGGGCCAGATGGCCGGGTCTGCCTGCCAGAGCATCTCCTGTCCGGCTGCGTTTTTCAGGCTGACGGCCTCTGCTCCATGGGTCGAAACCGTGAGAGTCAGCGTTCCATTGGAAATGGTGTATTCCATCGTATCCTCCCGTTCGCCGCCGACCTGCATCTTCTGCCTTGGCCCGGCTGGCAACAAATTCAATCAGTTGTCTATAAATTCAATAGGTTGTACTTTTTTACAGAATACCACATCCCGCCGGGATGGGCAAGCCCGCCCGCCGGGCTGTGCCGCAGAAACCGAAAAAACGGCGGGACACTGCCCTTCCGGTTCACACCGGAAAGCGATCCCGCCGTCTTTTTTGGGCCAATGGGTTAGGCCCTATTTTCATCGTGAAGGATGGGATGGTACATCCATGCAGGAGAACTCAGGCCTTGGCCAGCGCCTCGCCCAGCGCCTTGCACTGAGCCAGAGCGTCGTCATCGGGGGCCTCGTGCACAGCCAGAGGCTCACCGCACAGGGCTGCGCCGTCGCCCTCGGTGCGCTCCGCCCAGTCGCGCAGCCACTGGCCATCGCCCCAGCCATAAGAGCCGAACAGCGCCACCTGATGGCCGGACAGGCGGCCCTCCAGCTCGCTGAACCAAGGCTCAAACTCGGATTCCTCCAGCACCTCGGCGCCCATGGCGGGGCAGCCCAGAGCCAGCTTGCTGTACTCAGCAGCAGCGCCGGCGTCGATGGCATCCACGGTGAAGGTCTCCACCTGGGCGCCGGCGGCCTGTGCGCCCTCAGCCACAGCCTGGGCCATCTGCTCGGTGTTGCCGGTGCCGGACCAATAAATCACTGCAATCTTGCTCATTGTTGTTCTTCCTCCTGAATCTGGTGTCTTTTGTATCTCACGCCGCGCAGAGCAGCTGTGAAATCGTGGTTCCCTGCGCAATGGCCCGGCACAGCCGGTCACGGCAGGCGTCATACCGGGCAAAGCACGCCCGGGCGGCCTCCACGTTGTGGTAGACCTTCCAATAGCCGCACAGCTTGCAGCCCGCCCCGCCGGTGGCCACAAAGGCCCGCACATCCTCGGGCGGATACCCCAGAAACAGGCCGATTTCATGGGGGAAGCCCCCGCCCTCGGCAAAACGGGCCTGCAGGCGGTTCAGCTTGGCCCGCAGGTTTTCTTCCATGGGGTACCCCAGCTGTTCCAGCATGGCAGCCGCCTGTGGGGCCGCCAGCTCCCGTTCCAGCATGGCCGGCCGGTAAACCAGCAGCAGCAGACGGCGGCGGCAGGCGCACAGCAGCGTAAACACCAGCCCCTTTGGCCCCAGCTGCCGGTTGTATTCCCGCAGCTGCAGGCCAATGCGGGCGCACTCTTCCCGGGGCAGCGACACCAGGCTGGCGGATTTTTCCCCCAGCAGGGTGGCGGCGCAGTAATGGGCCAGATAGTGCTCCAGGGTGGTGTTGTCCATGGATTTCTCCTTCGCTCGCGTTGGCCGGGCCGCTCGAAATGCGGCTTGTGCGGGGCCATGGCTTTTGTTCGGTCTGGTTCAGCGCAGTTTAGTTAGCTTTAGCTAACCTGTTGGGTTAAAAGAAGGTGCGTCCGGTGTTTGTGCAGTTTTGGGCTGCACCTGCCGCAGGCACCAAGGGGTAACTTTTTGGGAAACGCTGTGTTGACTCGCTTCAGTTAGCGTTTGCTAACCTCAACGCTGGAAGAATATCATATCTCCGTGCCGCTGTCAAGCCATTTGCGAAAAAGTTTCCGCTCTCTTTGGGAAGAGCGGGGATCGACGGCGTTTGCGGCCGATCCGCCGTCTCTGCGGTTTTACAGAATCACCTTGCCGCCGGCAAGGCTGGCTCAAGTCATTCCGGTGATCGTCCTGGTATTCAGGGGCAACGGCCTGCGGCAATGGAGAAGTTTATACGGATTCCGCAAAAAAATGCCGCAAGATTTGCGCCTTTCACAATTGGCCTGAAGGGGTATCGCATAAATACGGTCGTTATGCATAAAGCCGCTTTACAAAAGCTGCTGACGTATATGGATAGAATGGGGGCAATTGCAAGCGGAACGGGAACCGGGTAACCTTACCGGCGAAACGCCGGACGAAAGAATCAACGGCAGGGGAACGCGATCAACTGACCGCATGACCGATGCTGCTGTCCAGGATGACAAAAACCACGGCGCACCCGCACCGTGGTTTTTGTGTCCGCTCTCCAAAGAAGCCCTGCCATGGGCATAGACATCCATAGCCGCGTCAAACCGCCGGCGCCGCAGAATCCGTCCCAACCGCTCGGCTTCCCCCTCTTACGCCCTCTCCACCGTCACGATCTGCTCCATACGGCGGGCCAGCGCGGCGCTGCGCTGCTTCAGCCAGCCCTCGCCCTTCTCCGGCATTTGCTGGCTCAGGGTTTGATGCACAAAGGCTTCACACTGCAGGGCCCGAAGCGTCCCCTCAAACAGGTCCAGCTCCTTGGCCAGAAAGCGCTGTTCCGCCTGTTGGTCGCCGGTGTCGTCCGCCTCCATCTGCAGGATCATACGGGCCGTTTTGTAGCTGGTTGCCAGTGAGGTGGGAAAGTCATAAATGGCCAGCGTCTCCCCCTCCATCCGGTAGAAAAACTCCAGTGGGCGGTAGGCCGCCCCGGCCATGCGCCCTTTGCGCAGCCCATCGGCGGCCGGAACCGTCTGCTGCCGCAGCGACTGGGGCAGCACAATGTGCAGGGCTGCCCGCTCGCCGTTCCAGCGATCCGGGCCTTCCAGCGTAACCGTTCCGTCCAGCCCATTCAGCAGGCGAACCACAAAATTGCTGGCGTAGCCGCAGGCCGTGTTGGCCGCCGCGCCCACCACCACCGGGCTGTAGCAGGCCTTGTTCTGCTCAATGTATGCCTGAATCTGCCCGCAGGCGGCCGGCACTCCGGCAATGTAGCGGGCGGTATTGGCGGCCGCCTGCTGCACGCTGGCCGCATCGGCCGCACAGTAGCAGACCTGTTTCACGGCAAGGCTGTTGTTGGGGCCCATCAGGTCCTCCGGCAGGCGCACCTGCCCGTCCGTCACAAGAATCACCCGCGGCAGCCCCAGCGCCATGACGCAGAGGCCGATCTCAAACAGCACGTTGTCCCGCATGGTCGGCACCGTTTCACCGTGTTCGCCCCGCTGTACCATGGTTCGGTCGTGCC
>SFJO01000021.1 GCA_004555865.1 Oscillospiraceae bacterium | reverse complement strand
ATGCTTTTTAACGATATTGAGATGGGTGCATGAACCTGTTTTCCCTCGGGCCCGAAAGGCGTGACGGGGAAGGAAGGTGTAGATATTGGATGATTGGGATTTGCACCAATAGACAAGATAAGGCCCCGGATAAAACAAATTGTTTTATCCGGGGCCTTTATCTGGCGGAAAGAGAGGGATTCGAACCCTCGAAGGGGGTTAGCCCTTACACGATTTCCAGTCGTGCGCCTTAGACCAGCTCAGCCATCTTTCCATGCCTCACTTGGTGCTCACTTATAATACTAAATTTAGGGTGATTTGTCAACACTTTATTCCAAATTTTTTGAGATTTTTCAAAGAATCTCAAAAAGCACGAATATGCGCTTGAAATATGCAAGGCGCACAAAGCATTCTGCCTATCCGCACCATTCCGAGCCAACTTTACAAGAAACCGCGCGAATGGTATCATGAAAAAACAAGTTTTTGACCGCGAGAGGAGTTTCTCACAATGACAATCACGGATTTGCTCATGGTTTACCTTCTGGCAATCAACCTGCTGGACTTTGTGCTCTGCGGGGCAGATAAGCACCGGGCGCGCAGGGGAAAGTGGCGCATCCGTGAGCGAACCCTGCTTGGGCTGGCGGCCCTTGGGGGCAGCGTAGGGCTTTTGGCGGGAATGAGGATGTTCCACCACAAGACGCTCAAACCGGCGTTTCGGTACGGCGCATCGGCCATTCTGGTGGTGCAGCTGGGGCTGGCTGTGTTTGTGCTGTCCAGACTGTAACATCGGCGGTTGCCGGGCCGGAAACGGGGCCAGAATCGGCACAGATAAAACAAAACGAGCCGCGATATGGAGTTGCATCCATATCGCGGCTCGTTTTTTATGATCGGCTCAATGCCGGGGCAAAGGAGTGCGCAGCACGCCTGCTTAGCGGGTGAAGTACTTCACGCCGTTCTCAAACAGGGGCATGCTGGTATCGCCGGGCACGTTCTTATACAGGTCGTGGCCGCGGCGCTCGGTGTGGCCCATCTTGCCCAGAACGCGGCCGTCGGGGCTGGTGATACCCTCAATGGCCAGCAGGCTGCCGTTGGGGTTGTAGCTCAGGTCCATCGTGGGCTGACCGTTCAGGTCGGTGTACTGGGTGGCCACCTGGCCGTTGGCAGTCAGCTGATCCAGCACGTTCTGAGGCGCTACGAAGCGGCCCTCACCGTGACTGATAGCGACCAGGTACTCGTCGCCCGGTTCACAGCTGCACAGCCAGGGGCTCTTGTTGGAGGCTACGCGGGTGTGTACCAGCTTGCTCTGGTGACGGCCCAGGGTGTTGAAGGTCAGGGTGGGGCAGTTTGCGTCCATATCCCGGATCTCTCCATAGGGCACCAGGCCCAGCTTGACCAGCGCCTGGAAGCCGTTGCAGATGCCCAGCATCAGGCCATCCCGCTGCTTCAGCAGCTCGTGCACCGCCTCGGTGACGGCAGGGGCACGGAAGAAGGCCGTGATGAACTTGGCGCTGCCGTCCGGCTCATCGCCGCCGGAGAAGCCGCCGGGCAGCATGACGATCTGGCTGTTCTTGATGGCCTTGACCAGAGCCTCGCAGCTCTCCGCCACGGCGGCGGGGGTCAGATTGTTGATGACCAGCACCTGCGCCTCGGCACCGGCCTTCTCAAAGGCCTGAGCGGTGTCGTACTCGCAGTTGGTGCCGGGGAACACGGGAATGATGACCCGGGGTTTGGCAATGGCGATGGGGGCGTGACGCAGGCGGGCCTCCGGCTCATTGTGGCGGAGAGGCGCCACAGCTTCACCCTTGGCACGGTAGGGCATCACAGGCTCCAGACGAGCTTCCCAGATCTCCTGGAGATCGGCCAGGTCCAGTGCATCGCCGTTCAGGCTCAGGGCATAGGCCTCGGTGGTGTGGCCGATGGTGCGGCCAACGGTTACGTCCTCGGCCACTTCCAGTACAAAGCTGCCGTAAGCGGGACGGAACAGCTCCTCGGCTTCCACGTTCTCCAGCGCCAGGCCGATGCGGTTGCCGACGCACATTTTGAACAGGCTCTCAGCCAGACAGCCGTAGCCCGGAGTGGAAACGGCCTTGGCCTTGCCTTCGCCGATGAGCTTCTGAACCTGGGCGTACACCTCTTTCAGGCTCTCGGTCTCAGGCAGCAGGGCGTCGGTGTATTTGGGCTGCAGCAGCACCACACGGCTGCCGACGGCCTTGAATTCGGGGCTGGTGACCCGGCTGGTGGGGCCAACTGCGGTGGCAAAGCTCACCAGAGTGGGGGGCACATCCATCTTTTCAAAGCTGCCGGACATACTGTCCTTGCCGCCGATGGCACCCAAGCCCAGGGCCAGCTGCGCGTCCAGCGCACCCAGCAGGGCGGCCAGAGGCTTGCCCCAGCGAGTGGGGTCGCTGCCCAGACGCTCGAAGTACTCCTGGAAGGTCAGGTAGGCGTTCTCGCGCTCAAAGCCGGCGGCAATCAGCTTGGAAACGCTCTCCACCACGGCCAGATAAGCGCCGTGATACTGGCTCTGTTCCATCAGATAGGGATTGAAGCCCCAGGCCATGCCGCTGCAGGTGGTGGTTTCGCCGTCCACAGGCAGCTTGGCGGCCATGGCCATGGCGGGGGTCAGCTGATACTTGCCGCCGAAAGGCATCAGCACGGTGGCGGCGCCGATGGTGGAGTCAAACCGCTCGCTCAGGCCCTTGTTGCTGGCAACGTTCAGGTCACTGACCAGATTCTTCATCTTCTCGCCGAAGCTGCTGCCGGCCCACTGGGGCTGGTAGATGTGGCCGGGCAGAACCTTTACGTCCGTGTGCTTTTCGGCACCGTTGGAGGCCAGGAATTCGCGGCTGATGTCCACGATGGTCTTGCCGTTCCAGGTCATGGTCAGGCGAGGCTCGGCGGTCACCTTGGCCACCAGAGTGGCCTCCAGGTTCTCGCTGTGGGCCAGCTCGATGAAACGCTGAGTGTCCTCCGGGGCCAAAACCACGGCCATGCGCTCCTGGCTCTCACTGATGGCCAGCTCAGTGCCATCCAGGCCGTCATACTTCTTGGGCACGGCGTTCAGGTCGATGGCCAGACCGTCGGCCAACTCGCCGATGGCAACGCTCACGCCGCCGGCGCCAAAGTCGTTGCAGCGCTTGATCATGCGGCAGGCTTCCGCGTTGCGGAACAGACGCTGCAGCTTGCGCTCTACGGGAGCATTGCCCTTCTGCACCTCAGCGCCGCAGGTCTCCAAGCTCTCCAACTTGTGGGCCTTGGAAGAACCGGTTGCACCGCCGCAGCCGTCACGGCCGGTGCGGCCGCCCAGCAGAACCACGGTGTCGCCGGGAGCGGGCACTTCACGGCGCACATTGCTGGCAGGCGCAGCGCCCACCACAGCACCGATCTCCATGCGCTTGGCGATGTAGCCGGGATGATACAGCTCGTTGACCTGACCGGTGGCCAGGCCGATCTGGTTGCCGTAGCTGGAGTAACCGGCGGCGGCAGTGGTCACCAGCTTGCGCTGGGGCAGCTTGCCGGGCAGGGTTTCGCTGACGGGAACCAGCGGATCACCGGCACCGGTAACGCGCATGGCTTGATAGACGTAGCTGCGGCCGGACAGGGGATCGCGGATGGCGCCGCCGATGCAGGTGGCTGCGCCGCCGAAAGGCTCGATCTCGGTGGGATGGTTGTGGGTCTCGTTCTTAAACAGGAACAGCCAATCCTGCATTTCGCCGTTCACATCGCACTTGATCTTCACGGTGCAGGCATTGATCTCTTCGGATTCATCCAGATTCTTCAGGATGCCCTGGGCCTTCAGATATTTGGCACCAATGGTGGCAATGTCCATCAGGCACAGGGGCTTTTTCTCCCGATGCAGGGCAGCGCGCAGGCCCAGGTAGCGGTCGAATGCCTTCTGAACCAGATCGTCGCCGATCTCCACGTTCTTCAGGATGGTGCCGAAGGTGGTGTGACGGCAGTGGTCGCTCCAGTAGGTGTCGATCATCTTGATCTCTGTGATGGTGGGGTCGCGATGCTCGCCCTTGAAGTACTCCTGGCAGAACTTGATGTCGCCCAGGTCCATGGCCAGACCGTTGGTCTCAATGAACTTGGCCAGACCGGCCTCGTCCAGCTGGCAGAAGCCGTCCAGCGTGGCAACCTCGGTGGGGATGGCGTACTCCACAGCCAGAGTGGACTTCTTGTCCAGGCTGGCTTCACGGGCTTCCACCGGGTTGATGACGTACTTTTTTACGGCTTCCAGATGCTCAGGGGTGACCTGGCTGCTCAGCAGGTAAACCTTGGCGCTGCGCACGGTGGGGCGCTCGCCCTGGCTGATCAGCTGGATGCACTCGGAAGCGGACTCGGCTCGCTGGTCGAACTGACCGGGGAGATATTCCACGGCGAACACGGGGCCATCGTTCTCGGGGCAGTGGTCAAAGGTGTTGTCCACCTGAGGCTCGCTGAACACAGTGGAAACGCACTGCCGGAACAGCTCCTCGCTGATGCCTTCCACATCGTAACGATTGATGATGCGCAGGCCGGACAACTCGGTAATGCCCAAAAGACTGGCCAGCTCGCTTTGCAGCTGCTGAGCTTCCACATCAAAGCCCGGCTTCTTTTCAACATAAATGCGGTAAACCATTGGTTTCTCCTTTTCAGATGGCGAATGAAACGAACGTTACAGCAAGGCCTTCAGGGCACGCTGGCCGATGTCCCTGCGCTTGTGCGCTCCTTCAAAATGAATGGATTCGCAGGCAGCATAGGCCTTTTCCAATGCCTGAGGCAGAGTGTCGCCGGTAGCGGTTACGCCAAGCACGCGGCCGCCGTTGGTGACCAGTTTTCCGTCGGTGAGGGCGGTGCCGGCGTGGTATACCACAGCAGGGCTGCCGGAAATCTGCCCTTCGGTCAGGCCGGTGATCTCCTTGCCTTTCTCGTAATGCTCCGGATAGCCGCCGCTGGCCATGACCACGCAGGCAGCCGCGCCGTTGGAGAAGGTGACTTCGGTGTCGGCCAGGGTTCCGTTGGTGGTGGACAGCATGATCTTGAGCAGGTCGCTCTCCAGCAGGGGAAGCACCACCTGGGTTTCGGGATCGCCGAAGCGGCAGTTGTACTCGATGACCTTGGGGCCCTTGGGGGTGAGCATCAGGCCAAAGTACAGGCAGCCCTTAAAGGGGCAGCCCTCCCGCTGCATGGCCTCGATGGTGGGCAGGAAGATGGTCTCCATGCACTGCTGAGCCACCTCGGGGGTGTAGTAGGGGTTGGGGGCCACGGTGCCCATGCCGCCGGTGTTCAGACCCTTGTCGCCATCCAGGGCTCGCTTGTGGTCCATGCTGGAAACCATGGGCTTGACGACCTTGCCGTCGGTAAAGCTCAGCACGCTGACCTCAGGGCCGGTGAGAAACTCCTCAACCACAACCCGGTTGCCGGAAGCACCGAACTTTTTGTCCTCCATGATCTCCTTCAGACCGTCGCGAGCCGAAGCCTCGTCCTCGCAGATGAGCACGCCTTTGCCCAGCGCCAGGCCATCGGCCTTGATGACCGTGGGGTATTCACCCTTTTCGGTGATGTAGGCCAGCGCCTTGGCCGGGTCATCAAACACCGCGTAATCGGCCGTAGGAATGTGGTACTTGCGCATCAGATCTTTGCTGAACACCTTGCTGGCCTCGATGCGGGCCGCCGCAGCGTTGGGGCCAAAGGAAGGGATGCCGATCTCGGCCAGGCGATCCACCATGCCCAGAGCAAGAGGGTCGTCCTGCGCCACCACGGCGTAGTCGAACGCTTCTTCCTTGGCAAAGGCCACCATGGCGTCCAGATCAGTGGCCTTGATGTTTTTACAGTGAGCGTTATAGCTGATGCCGCCGTTGCCGGGCGCGCACCAGATCTCGCCGCACAGGGGGCTTTCTTTCAGTTTGCGGATGATGGCGTGCTCACGCCCGCCGCCGCCGACTACCAGAATTTTCATGGGAACCCCTCCTTAGTGATGGAACAGCCGCAGGCCGCAGAAGGCCATGGCAATGCTGTACTTGTTGCAGGTGTCGATGACCTGCTGATCACGGATGGAGCCGCCGGGCTGCACAATGGCGGTTACGCCGCTGCGGCGGGCGCGCTCGATGTTGTCGCCAAAGGGGAAGAAGGCATCACTGCCCAGAGCCACACCGGAGATCTTGCTGAGGAACTCCTTCTTTTCGGCGGCGGTGAGGGGAGCGGGCTGCTGGGTGAAGGTCTCGGCCCACACGTCATCGCCGATCACATCCTCAGGGGTTTCACCCAGATACACATCAATGGCGTTGTCCCGGTTGGGGCCGGCGATCTCCGGACGGAAGGGCAGGGCCAGCACCTTGGGATGATGGCGCAGCTGCCAGAAGTCCGCCTTCTGGCCAGCCAGACGGGTGCAGTGGATGCGGCTCTGCTGGCCGGCACCCACGCCGATGGTCTGGCCGCCGAAGGCATAGCACACGCTGTTGGACTGGGTGTACTTCAGGGTGATGAGGGCAATGATCAGGTCGCGCTTCTGATCTTCGGTGAAGGTCTTGTTTTCGGTGACCACGTTCTGCAGCCAGCTCTCGTCGATCTTCACGTCGTTGCGGCCCTGCTCAAAGGTCACACCGAACACCTGCTTGTGCTCCACCGGAGCGGGTACATAGTCGGGGTCGATCTGCACGATGTTGTAGTTGCCCTTCTTCTTGCTCTTCAGCACTTCCAGGGCCTCGGGCTCATAGCCGGGGGCGATGATGCCGTCGGACACCTCATGCTTGATGAGCTGGGCGGTGGGCAGGTCGCACACATCCGACAGGGCGATCCAATCGCCGAAGCTGGACATCCGGTCTGCACCGCGGGCACGGGAGTAGGCGCAGGCCAGGGGGCTCAGCTCCAGCCCGGCGGGCACGCTGTACATCTGGCGCAGAACGTCGTCCAGAGGCAGCCCCACCGCCGCACCGGCGGGGGAGACGTGTTTGAAGGAAGCGGCGCTGGGCAGACCGGTGGCCTGCTTCAGCTCCTTTACCAGCTGCCAGCTGTTCAGGGCATCCAGAAAGTTGATGTAGCCGGGGCGGCCGTTCAGCACGGTTACGGGCAGCTCACCCTGCTCCATGAAGATCTTGGCAGGCTTCTGGTTGGGATTGCAGCCGTATTTCAGTTCCAATTCCTTCATGTTATTCCACCTCACTGTATTTGTTGTAGAGAATGTCGCCTGCGCGGCCGCTCTCCAGGTCGATGCAGCGCACGAACAGGCTTACCTTGTTGTCCTCATTCAGGCTGGCCCACAGCATCTGGGCGAAGGCCGTGACGCTGTCCGGCATGGCCACCCGCAGAGGCTCGCCCTCAAAACTGGGGATGGGGCTGCCGTTGCACTTGTAGGTGCTGATGAAATGGCCCTCGCCTGCCACGGGCTGGCCATACTCGAAGAAGTACCGCTGCACGCTGTCGCCGTTGCCGTCGGCGCTCTTGAGGATGCTCAGTTTGTAGGCACCGCTGTGGGCATTCACAATGCCGCTGATGCGAGGGGTCCAGTTGGGGCCGTCGTCCTCAAAAGTGCGGGTGCGCAGGCCGCTTTCAAAGCTGCCGCCCTGCTGAATGGCGTCGTAGATGGTGTTGGTCTGATCGCCGTTGGTGACAATGTGCTCATCGCCCAGGGTCAGCACCGGGTTGTAAATGATCAGATGGGGGTCTTCCAGCTTGGTGGGGTCAGCTGCGCGGGTCTCAATGCCGCCCTCAATGGGGGCGAACACGCGGTTGCGGCTGTTTGCGCTGCGGCCCATGATGAAATAGCCGATGAGAGCCTGCTTGCCGTCGGGCGTTACGCCGATGCAGATGCCGCGGCCGGGATATTCATTTCCGCTGAGATAGGCGGACAGATCAATTTTTTCCATGTTACACCTCGTTGTTGCATACCATGGCGATGGCACGGGGCAGCAGCTTCCACTCTGCCTGCTCCATCACACGCTTTTGCAGAACTTCAGGGGTATCGCCGGGCAGAACCTCCACGGCCTTTTGCAGCAGGATGGGCCCGCCGTCGCACTCTTCGTTGACGAAATGGACCGTGGCACCGGTGACCTTCACACCCCGCTTCAGGGCTTCCTCATGCACCCGAAGCCCGTAATAGCCGGGGCCGCAGAAGCTGGGAATGAGGCTGGGATGGATGTTCAGAATGCGCATGGGGTAGGCCGCGATGACCGAAGGCCCAAGCACGGACAAAAAGCCTGCCAGCACCACCAGATCAATCTGATGGTCATGCAGCTCTTTCAAAAGGGCCGCATCAAAATCTTCCGAGCTTTCATAGTCCTTCCGGCGCACCACAATGCCGGGAACACCGGCGTTTTTGGCGCGTTCCAGTGCGAACACACCGGGCTTGGAGGCCACCACCAGCGTGACCTTGCCGCCGGGAATTTCACCCCGGGCTTCCGCATCCAAAATGGCCTGCAGATTCGTGCCGCCGCCGGAGACCAAGACCGCGATGTTCAGCACAGTTCCACCCCTTCGCCTTCGGCAATCTCGCCCAGAATGTACGCGTCCTCGCCCTGAGCCTTGAGAATGTCCAGAGCGGTCTGGGCATCCTCAGCGGCTACGGTGAGAATCATGCCGACGCCCATGTTGAAGGTGTTGAACATATCCCGCTCGGGAATGTTGCCGGTTTTCTGCAGCAGATCGAACAGGGCCGGGGTGCGCACGTCGCTCTTCTTAATGCGGGCGCAGCAGCCCTTCTTCAGGCTGCGGGGAATGTTCTCGTAGAAACCGCCGCCGGTAATGTGGCTCACGCCCTTGACCTGAACCTTTTCCATAACGGCCAGTGCCTGCTTGACGTAGATGCGGGTGGGGGCCAGCAGGGCCTCGCCCAGCGTGCAGCCCAGCTCTTCGTGGTATTCCTTCAGCACCTCGGGATGGTTTTCCAGGTCAAACACACGGCGAACCAGGGAGAAACCGTTGGAGTGAACACCGGAGGAGGGAAGGGCGATGATCACGTCACCGGGCTTCATGCTCTCGTTGCTCAGGATCTTGCTTTTATCTACGGCACCCACAGTGAAGCCGGCCAGATCGTACTCATCCTCCGGGTAGAAGCCGGGCATTTCGGCGGTCTCGCCGCCCACCAGGGCACAGCCAGCCTGCACGCAGCCCTCGGCCACGCCCTTTACCAGATCGGCGATGCGCTCGGGAACGTTCTTGCCGCAGGCGATGTAATCCAGGAACACCAGGGGCTTGGCACCGGCGCACACCACGTCGTTTACGCACATGGCAACGCAGTCAATGCCAACAGTATCGTGCTTGCCCATCAGGAACGCGATCTTCAGCTTGGTGCCCACACCGTCGGTGCCGGAGATCAGCACAGGGTGGGGCATATCGGTGCAGTCCAGCTCGAACAGGCCACCGAAGCCGCCCAAGCCGCCGATGCAGCCGGGGATGGTGGTGCGGGCCACGTGCTGCTTCATCAGTTCAACGGCGCGGTAGCCGGCGGTAATGTCCACACCGGCTGCTTTATAGCTCTCAGAAAAACTCTTTTCCATGTTGCACTCCTTCTGTTACAGGGATTTGTTCTTCTTGCTCAGACTCAAAGGCTGATTGAAGGTATCGTCCATGGTTTCGGTGGGCTCGGGCACCGGATAATGGCCGGTGAAACAGCCAGTGCAGAATCCGCAGTGGCTGTTTTGGGCCAGCTGCTGCACATGCTCCACGCTCAGGTAGCCCACGCTGTCTGCGCCCACGATGCGGGTGATCTCTTCAATGGTGCGGCCGACTGCCAGCAGGTACTTGCGGTCGGGCACATCGGTGCCGAAGTAACAGGGATGGGTAAACGGCGGGGCGGAGATGCGGTAATGCACTTCTGCAGCACCGGCATCCCGCAGCAGCTTAATGGTGCGGGCGCTGGTGGTGCCGCGCACCACGCTGTCGTCCACCAGAACCACCCGCTTGCCGCGGACGGTGGACTCAATGGCGTTCAGCTTAATGCGCACGCTGCCCTCACGCTGCTTCTGGCTGCCCTGAATAAAGGTGCGGCCGATGTATTTGTTCTTGATGAAACCCATGCCGTAGGGAATGCCGCTCTCTTCGGAATAGCCCAATGCGGCGTCCAGGCCGGAATCGGGTGCGCCGATGACCACATCGGCTTCCACCGGATGCTCCTGCGCGAGGAAACGACCGGCCTGCTTGCGGGCCATGTGGACGGAAGAGCCTTCGATGACACTGTCCGGCCGGGCAAAGTAGATGTATTCAAATACGCAGATGGTGTGCGGAGCGGTGCCGCAATGGGTGGTGATGCTGCGCAGGCCGTCCCGGTCGGCGATCATGATCTCGCCGGGCAGCAGGTCGCGAATGAGCTTTGCGCCCACTGCATCCAGCGCACAGCTCTCACTGGCAAACACATAGCCGTCCTCCAGCTTGCCCACGCACAGGGGGCGGAAGCCATGAGGGTCCCGGGCCGCGATGAGCTTGGTGGGGCTCATGATGACCAGGCTGTATGCGCCCTCAATTTCGTTCATGGTGGCGCTGATGGCGTCCTCAATGCTGGGCTGGGTCAGCCGGTTGCGGGTAATGACGTAGCTGATGACCTCGGTGTCGGAAGAGCCATGGAAGATGGCCCCGTTCATCTCCAGCTGGCGGCGAAGGGCGGGGGCGTTGGTCAGGTTGCCGTTGTGGCACAGGGCAATGGTGCCCTTGCAGTGGCGCACCACCATGGGCTGTGCATTGGCGCGCACCCGCTGGCCGCTGGTGGCGTAGCGCACATGGCCCACCGCCATTTTGCCACCTTTGGGCAGGCCGTCCATCACCTGAGGGGTAAACACTTCGTTTACCAGGCCAAGATCCCGATGGCCTGTGATCACACCGTCCACATTGATGGCAATGCCGCAGCTTTCCTGCCCGCGGTGCTGCAAAGCATACAGCGCATAGTAAACGGCGCTGGCCATATCGGTTTCGCCGGAATGGTCATAAATGCCGAATACGCCGCACTCTTCATGCAGGCCGTGATTGATTTGGTCCATACATTCTCCTTTTCAATTCTTTTGTGCAAACGAAGGGAAGAAAAACGCAAAACAGAAGAACCTGTAAAAAAACGGGCAAAGCCGAAGGCGGCACTGCGGGCGTATTTTCGGCTGGAAAACCGTCCGATCATGCCGACTTCGGCGAGAAATTTGCCTGGAATCAGCCCAGCAGGCGCTTCATCACTTCCTGATAAGCCTCTTCCTCACCGCCCAGATCGCGGCGGAACAGGTCCTTGTCCAGGTGAGCGCCGGTGGTGGCGTCCCAGAAGCGGCAGGTATCAGGGCTGATCTCATCGGCCAGCACGATGGTGCCGTCCGGCAGACGGCCGAACTCCAGCTTGAAGTCGATCAGACGGATGTTGAACTGCAGCAGGTACTTGCTCAGAATCTCGTTGACCTGGAAGGCGTACTTGCTGATGGTGTCGATCTCATCCTGCGTGGCCAGGCCCAGAGCCAGGGCATGGTAGTGGTTGATGAGGGGATCATGGTAGTCATCGTTCTTATAGCTGAACTCCAGGGTGGGGCACTTCAGGGGAGTGCCTTCCTTTACGCCCAGGCGCTTGGAGAAGCTTCCGGCGGCCACGTTGCGCACGATAACCTCCAGAGGAACGATCTGAACCTTCTTCACCAGGGTCTCACGGTCGCTGATCTCCTCCACAAAGTGGGTGGGAATACCATGCTGAGCCAGCATCTTCATCAGGTTGTTGGTGAGTTTGTTGTTCACAACGCCCTTGCCGCGGATGGTGCCCTTCTTTGCGCCATCACCGGCGGTGGCATCGTCCTTGTAATCCACCAGAACGATGGTGGGGTCGTCGGTGGCGAAAACCTTCTTGGCCTTGCCTTCGTACAGCTGTTCACGCTTTTCCATGATACTCATACTCCTTTACACAGTCGTTCCATGGGCGGTACAAATGTACCGGCCCGGGCTTCGGGCGTTTGGCCCGCCTCAAAGGCGGGATCTATTCTCAAAGCGGGCGGGGCGAATGCCCCGGCCTGCGGCTTTGATACGAAATAGGGGGTTACAGGCTTGCCAGCTCTTCCTGAAGAGCTGCTTCCTTTTTGGCAATCTGCTGGGCCATCTCCACACGGGCAGCATCCAGACGGGCGGCCAGCTCGGAATCCTCAATGGCCAGCATCTGGGCGGCCAGCACCGCCGCGTTTTTGGCGCCATTCAGGGCCACGGTTGCCACGGGAATGCCGCTGGGCATCTGCACGGTAGCAAGCAGGGCGTCCATACCATCCATCGCGCCGCCCTTCATGGGAATGCCAATGACGGGCAGGGTGGTGTTGGCGGCGAATGCCCCGGCCAGGTGCGCAGCCATACCGGCGGCGCAGATGATGGCGCCGAAGCCGTTGGCGCGGGCGGCCTTAGCAAACGCGGCAGCCTCGGCCGGGGTGCGGTGCGCGCTGAGAATGTGGGCCTCATAGGGAATGTCCAACTTTTTCAGTTCGGCGCAGGCGGCCTTGACCACCGGCCAGTCACTGTCGCTGCCCATAACAACCGCAACTTTTTTACGAGTTTCCATCCGTGAGTCTCCTTTCCTTTGGCAAAAGAAAAAGGCTATGGCACATCCGTCAGTATGCACCATGGCCTTCGAAGTAAAAATGACGCAAAATATGCAGAAAATGCCCGCACACGCAAAAGGGTACACTGCGGCGGAGTGAATACCGGCTTTGGTTTTCAACTCTCAATTGCCGCACAGAAATACCCTCCCTTAACGCGCCGAGGGGCGCACCATTGCACATACGGTTTCTGTCTCTGCTTATAAGTTTAAGGCCATGAGAGGCAAAAATCAACAGGATTTGGGAGACAAAAATCATTTTTGGTCAAAACAACAGAGAGCGTTTAATTTTACCGGCCTTTTTGGCGGATTTTACAAAGTTGTCGAATCGTTTTGATGGGTTTGCACAAAAAGTATGACTTTTGCAAGGTAAAGGCGCGCCTGCCGTGCCTGCATGGACGAGAATCCAGAAAAGCTGAGTCGGCCGGAGGGTGTAGGTCGAGCGGGAAAGCGGCCCTGAAATTTTAAAATGGAAAGGGAAGGTGCAGCTGGCGAGATGCGGTTTAAGATCGGGTGCCGAGATCCCTATTTAATGGAGTGCGCGGAAGAAAGGTTAGCAAGGAACGCTTGCGGAGAAGAAAAAAAGCAGCAGAGTCTTGACAAGCGCGTGCATTGCGTTTATACTGTTCATATCGAGCATGAACAGTATAAACGAGAAAGGCGAAACAGATGGAGATCTACATCAGCAACGCTGGTCAAAGCCCGATTTATGCCCAGATCACCAGCCAAATTAAGGAAAAGATCCTTTCCGGCGAGCTGAAAACGGGCGAGGCCCTGCCCAGCATTCGGCTGCTGGCCAAGGAGCTGCGCATCAGCGTGATTACCACCAAACGGGCCTACGACGACCTGGAACAGGAAGGCTTCATTCACACGATGCCCGGAAAGGGTAGCTTTGTGGCCCCCAGAAATCCGGAGCTATACCGGGAACAAGCCCTGAAACAGGTGGAGGACTTGCTTGGCCAGGCGGTGGAAGCGGCCCGAAAGGGCGGCGTGAGCCGGGACGAGGTGCAGGAGATTCTGACATTGTTGTATGAGGAGAACTGAGTTGTATGAGGAGAACTGAACCATGGAGAACCTGATTGAGACGACCGGGCTGTGCAAACGGTATGAGGACTTTTCATTGGAAGGGGTGAACCTGACGGTTCCCGCCGGCACCATTGTGGGGCTGATCGGCGGAAACGGCGCAGGCAAAACCACCACCCTGAAAACCCTGTTGGGAATGGTACAACCCACGCAGGGCAGCGCACGATTGCTGGGCAGGGCGCCCGGTGACCCGGAGGCACTGGCCCAGGTGGGGGTCGTGTTTGAGGATGCCTATTTCTGCGAGACGATGTGCGCGGAGCAGATCGACAAGGTGATGGCCCGGGTGTATTCCAATTGGGACAGTTCACTGTTCCGGGATTATTGCCGTCGCTTTGAACTCTCGGGAAAGCAGCCGCTGAAGGAGTTCAGCCGGGGAATGCGCATGAAACTGAGTTTGGCAACAGCACTGGCCCATCGGCCGCGGCTGTTGATCCTGGACGAGGCGACCAGCGGGCTGGACCCGGTGGTGCGAGGAGAAATACTGGACTTTTTTCTGGATTTCATTCAGGATGAACGCAACGGCATTCTTATGAGCAGCCATATCACGGCCGACCTGGAAAAGGTGGCGGATCAGGTGGCTTATCTGCATCGCGTCGGGAATACCAGCCGCCTGCTATTCCAGGAGGACAAGGACGTGCTGGCGGAACAGTATGGCATTCTGCGGTGCGGCCGGGAGGAATTGGAGCGGCTGCCGGAGGAGTGGAAGATCCACACAAGGCAAAATGCCTTTGGCTGTGAAACGCTGGTAAAACAGCCGGATCAGGTGCGCGCGCTGCTGCCCGAGGCCGTGTGTGACCGGGCCAGCCTGGATGAGATCATGCAGTTTTATGCAGGGAGGGAGAGCAAATGACCGGAATGCTGCTGAAGGACTGGTACTGCCTGTGGGATATGCTGAAGCGCATTGTGCTGCTTTTAGGGGTGGTCTACCCGTTCCTGGCAATTACCACCGATATGCCGTATCTGGCACTGATGATGCCGCTTCTGCTGGCGTATTATTCGCTGAGCAGCATTGCCATGGACGATAAATGCCAATGGTCCCGCTATGCCCGGACACTTCCGGTGTCAGTGCAGGCACAGGTGGGGGCAAAGTATCTGCTTGCGGTACTCAGCAGCGGAATCGGGCTGGTGTGGTGCCTGGCGACAGGCGGGCTGCACTGTCTGGTGAAACCGCATACGGTGGACTGGGTGGGAGATTATCTCCTCTCGGGAATTGTCTGCTGTGGATTTGCCCTGCTGACCATGGCCGTATTGCTTCCGATTGCCTTTAAAAAGGGCGTGGAGAAGGCCCGCAACCTGATGATCGTGATGTGGTTGGCCCTGTTTGGCGGGTTCTACCTGTTGGCGAAGCTGGTGCCCACGGCAGCCATGGCGCGCACGCTGACGGAACGTTCTGGTGGCTGGCGCACTGTGGGGTAGTTACCGGGCCAGCTGTAAAATTTATGCCGGGAAAGAGCTCTGAACAGATGTATCAAAAAACACAGCCTCAAAAGGCTTCCGTACAAGGGAAAGCTTTTGAGGCTGTGTTTGTGTTTTATCGGGTTGTATCTTAAAGATTAAAGGGGGAGAAATGAAGCAGACAACGCAAAGTTACTCAACTTTCAGATTGGGCCGATCTTGGTCGCCGTCTGCTTTGAAAAGCGTAAAATTCTCCGGTTTGCTGGTGAAGAAATAGTATTCCGTGTTATCATCCACCGGCGGGGTCAGATAATTGGGGATAACGGCCCCGTCACCCTCCCGCCGCTCACAGAACCCGGCGGCGCGGAATACTTCGGCGGGGATGCCCCAGCAGTAACAGTCGGCGTATTCGGCGCCCGTCTGCTGCATCAACTGGTCAATGGCCTTGCCAAGGCGGGGGAGAACGGCGTCCTCACCGATAAAATCCACGATGCGCAGAACCGGTACCGGGCAGCCCTGCTCCGGCCCAACCGCCCGGGTGACCAGATAAGCCAGAAGGCGCCCGTTTTCACTGGCGCTCCATACCTGGTAGCGCTGATGGGGGAAATCAAAATACCGGTGGGCCAGATACCACAGATCTTTGTGGGGAAGATGGGGGGAGGGGGGCAGCCCCAATCCCTCCAGCCGGGTCACGGAATGCACGCTGTCCAGCGTGAGATCGCCGCTTACCGGCAAAAACTCCGGCTTTTCCACCCGGGCCAGTCGGTAACTTACCTGGCGGGCAAGCCGATAATAGTGGGGGACGCGATCCGCAGTCCAGCCCAGGAACCGGTAAAAGGCCATGGTTTTGGGGCGAATGTTGTTGCAGGAGACAAACGCTGCGCCGGTCAGTTCAGGCAGAGCGTTCATCAGTTCCAGGCCTATGCCATTGTGGCCGGGGGCGGCGATCCAGACGGAGACCCAGATGCCGCTGCCGGGCTGCCGATTGGTATGGAGATAACCTGCGGCTGCAACCAGCTCGCCGTTCAACTCGGCAAGAGCGAACTGAAGCCCTCCTTCCCCGCGGAAATAGTAGTCGAAATACTCCGGCAGGTTGATGTGGGGAAGCTTGTAATCAAAGTATTGATTCACAAAGTCGATGACCCGTTTGCCCTCATCGAGGCGGGCCAGCCGAAGCACAGGAGTTTCTTTGCTCATGGAATCACGCTGCCTCCCGTAATGGGCAGAACGGCGCCGGTGATGAAACCGGCCTCGTCGCTCAGCAAAAAGGCCATGGCGGGCACCACATCACTTACCTGTGCATTGCGGCCCATGGGGTTGGCCTCGGCCGCGGCCTGCACGATCAGGTCGCTGGTGTCGGCCAGGAACTTGGTCTCCATCATGCTGGGGGCCACGCAGTTCACGGTAATGCCGTACTGAGCGTACTCAATGGCAAGGCTGCGGGCAAAGCCGCCCAGCATACTCTTTACCATGACGTAAGCCGTAGCATTCTTGGGCGGCACACCGATCTGATAGCTGGTGAGCATGAACAGGACCCGGCCGCGTTTGGATTTGGCCATGGCGGGCAGGAAGGTCTTGCAGATGCGGATGGCGCTGCGCACCTGAACCGAGAGGTCCAGTTCAAACCGTTCTTCGTCAAACTTCTTGAACTTCGTGTTGATCATGCGAAGCGCCGGCAGGTGAACCAGATGGGTGGGGGTTGGGAAATTGGCCTGCACGTCCTTCAAAAACAGATCCAGAGCCTGGCCGTCCGTCAGGTCCACGTCGTAGGTATGAATCTGGCCGGGATGGGCCTTGCACAGGGGCGCAAGCTGCGCCAGATCACCGGAGCCCTGGGCGATGACCGTGTCGCCCTCCTGCAGAATGCGCTGGATGAGGGCGGTGCCCACATCGCTGGAAGCGCCGGTGATGAGATAAACGTTTGCCATGGTGTCACTCCTTTCAAACAAGCAAGCACGGGGGGGAACTTCCCGCTGCACACAAATTGCTTACTGCGCTACGCCGGCGCGGATCACCGCACGGGTAACCTTTTTGCCGTCCTGATTGACGATGGAAGCCTTGATGGTAATCTCCCGGAAGGTGTCATTCACCTCGTCCACCACGCCAGTGACGGTGAGGGTATCGCCGATGAAGATGGGTTTGGCGAATTTCAAATCCACACCGTGCAGCAGGCAGTGTTCGCCGGGAAGATAAACCCCGGCCAGGGTGGAAAGGAAGCTGGCCCCCAGCATGCCGTACACCACTCTTCCCGGATAGCCGCGTCCGGCGGCATAGTCTGCGTCCATGTGAATGGGGCTGTTGTCGCCGGTGATTGCGTAGAACTGGGCCATCATTTCTTCGGTGATGGTAACGGTGAACGATTCGGTCACACCGGGGGTCAGATCCGCCAGGCGATAATGGTTCATGGAAAGCTCCTTCCCGTTTGAGCGCCTGTGAAAAACAGACGCTGAAGACCGCAAATGAAAAGAAATGCCGCCGAGCCGCGCCGAAGGGAAGAGACCGTTGACCGTTCTTCCGGGCGGGTGGTCGGCGGCGAAATGCCAGAGGTACAGGGTGAGTGCTCAGGCGGTCATCCGTTCAATGAGGGCCAGCAGGTCGCCCACATTCTCCAGACCGCGCACATCTTCCAGCTTAAATTTCAGGCCGAACTTCTTTTCCATGGCGGTCAGCAGGTTGATCTGCTCCAGGCTGTCCCAATCCTCAATGTCATCGGCACAGGTCTCCGGAGTGATGACCAGCTCTTCATCGTCAAAGTTGTCACGGAAGATCTGCTGTACGGCGTCAAAAATACTTTGCTTGTCCATTGTGTTGCTCCTATTCTGCTTGTCGTTTCAAAAGGCAGCGGCCCATGTCGGCCAGAGGGGGAAAGGGCAGCTGCGAAGCGGCGTCAGACCCGGCGGATCTCAATGACGGTGCACAGGGGCTGATGACCGCTGACGTTCTCGTAAACAAAGGTACGGCTGCCGTCCTCGGCCTCCGACACCAGTTCAAACCCGATTGTAGCATAAAAATCACGCACAAGCAAGTTCTTTGCTGTGGGATAGTAATGCCCAACAATGCGGCGGATGCCCCGGGCGGCGCAGGCCTCGACCAGGCGGTCAAACATGGCCTGCTCCAGCTGGCGCTTGAAGGTGCGGCAGCTCATGATCCACAGGTCAATGTCCAGCGTGTCGCCCTGCACCTGGCCAATGAGGGCCGTAACCAGGCCGTTGTCGCCAAATTTGTCGATCAGACGTCCATACAGGGTGATGTAGTTCGGGTTATTCAAGAGACTCTCCACCTGGGCTGCGGAATAGCGGCGGGTGGTCAGATTGAACTGATTGGTTTTGTTGATGAGCTGGGTGATGCGCTCCGCGTGCGGGGCGTCAAATGCACCGAATTCACCCACCATATCCAGACTTTTCAGATAATCCTCGTAGCTGCCGAAGCTCTGCTCCAACGCGGCGCGCTGGGCATTCTGCTTGTACATACCGGCCCGCTTCTTGTCGTCCTCCGACAGGGTGGTCACCTCGAAATAACCAGCCCGGTCCAGAGTGGTCAGATATTCTTCCGGGGCGGTCATTTCCGGTACCGACACACCGGGAAGCTCCCGCCGGATGATTTCCCGCTCGGCGGGATTGTCGTCCACAAACACAAAGCTCTCCGGCAGGATGTTGATCTCCTTGGCCATGGCAGCCAGGTTCAGGTGCTTCGGCTCCCAGTTGGCTTTGAAGCAGACAAAATCCTCTTTTTTCAGCACGCTGTCGGCCCGGGCAAATCCGGCTTCAGCGTTGGCCATCTCGTTTTTGCTGTCCACATTCAGCAGAATGCCCAATTGGCCCAGCTCTTTCAGGTACTGCTGGAATTCGCTGTACGCCATGCCGGCCGGGGTTTCGCTGCCCATCACGATGCCCTCGGGGCCGTCATCGCCGATAATGCCGCCCCACAGGGTGTTGTCCAGATCCAGAGCAAGGGCTTTTTTGTTGCGACCGAACAGGCTTTTGATAATGTTGGCCACGCTCTGGGCCAGGTAGGGGATGCAGTCGATGGAGCAGCAGTATTTATAGGCGTACCAGGCGGTCTGGTCGCTGAATGCATCCATGCCATGGCAGGCCTGCAGCCAGGCCAGGTCGTTTAAGTACAGGTTGGGAGTGGCGGCGGCCAGTTGGGCCAACCGGCAATTCAGGCTGCGCACAAAGTTTATCTTGCCGCGGGGGTCGCTGGCTTCCCGGTTTCCCATTACCCGGTAAACGGGAAGGTCAAAGTTGTTCAGCACCACAGGGCAGCCGAACCGCAGGCCGGCCTTGGCGGCCGATTCAAAGCGGGCAAATTCCGCATCCAACTTGGCCTGCACATCGGCGTCGCTGTCGCTCTGGCAGGGCATGTTTTTGATGTTGTGCTGGCTGGTGTGAATGTAGATCACATCCGGGGCAAATGCGGCCAGGCTGCCGTCGTCAAACATCAGGTTTTCGTAGAACAGGCCGTAACCGCCCTCCCAGAAGGTGGGCTGAATGCCATTGGCCAGCAAAAAGATTTCCAGAATGTTTTTTACTTCACCGATGGTGCTGCCGCTGAGCAGCGCCACCTTTTTGGGTACAAGGCCCGGCGTTTGCAGCAGTTGGCGCTTCAGGCTGCGCTTTTTCTGCAGAATGGTTCCGGTATCCAGGGGATAGGCGAACAGATCCATGGGAAACCTCCCGATTTCAATGAATTTTATCCATAAAGTTTCAAAATGCTGAAGCAAACGGGCGCATATTACCTTTATAATAAAGGAAGTGCACCGCGCAAATCAATAAGAACCTATTCATTTATAGCATATCTGCCCGCCAAAAGCAACCAAAGCGGTGTGACGGCACAAACCTTGCGCAGCTGCCGCAGTACGGGTATAATAAGCGTGAAAGCAGCTGCCCAATGCTGCGCAGAGGCGGCACCGGGCAAAGCGGCCGGATGCATTGAAAAAGCGGGCCGCTGAAACCGATACAGTCCAGAGAGGAGAGTAAACGATGAAATTTACCTTTGCCCACAACAATCTGAACGTATTGAACCTGGAAAAGAGCCTGGCCTTTTATAAGGAAGCCCTTGGCCTTGTGGAAGTGCGCCGGAAGGAAAAGCCGGACTTTACCCTGGTGTTTTTGGGGGATGAAGTGACCCCGCACAAGCTGGAATTGACCTGGCTGAAGGACCGCACGACCCCGTACAATCTGGGCGACAATGAGATTCATCTGGCGTTTGTTGTGGATGATTTTGACGCGGCCTTGGAAAAGCACCGGGCGATGAATTGCGTCTGCTATGAAAACCCGGGCATGGGCGTGTATTTCATCAACGACCCGGATGGGTATTGGATCGAGATTCTGCCGGTACGCTGAAAAAAGAGCGGCATTACAGGCCGAGATCCTCTAAAAGAGCCTCCAGCTGGGCGTCGCTGTAAACCGGAATGCCTTCCTGCAAATGCAGCAGGTCGTTTTCGGGCAAAAGGCGGGTGTAGATGTCACAGATCTGGAGGGGCGCGCTGGGGGCGGCCTGGGTGCCTGCGTAAACGGCGACTCGCCCGCCTTCGTCGCGCAGCGTATAAGCGGGGGGAGGGGCGGCTTTTCCGGAATTGCCGGAAAAGACCCACAAAAGGCTGATGGCCAACGCCAGCCCGCACAATCCGCATAAGACCCGAAACCAGAGCCTGCTCATAACATACGCCTCCTGACCGGCAATTTTTATTATAGTATGGGCGTATTTTTGAAGGCGATACAACTTTCACAGAGCAGTGCTGTACTTTTGACCGGCAGCTGTGATATAATATATTTCTAAGCGACACAATGCAGGCGGGAATTTTTTTCGGTTCTGCCGGTGCGCCGCTGTGTGAAGAAATGACGTTTTTGCCAAAGGGCCTCCCGGCCGTTTGACAAACCTTGATAAGGAGGCGATTCTCATCGCAACGAGGGAACCCGGCCGCCGCCAACCCGGCGCGCAGCCGCAGCCCAGCCGTACCCAGCCTCAGGAGGGGGCGGCACCGGGCCGAAAGAAGAAAAAACGGAGCGCATGGGGGGTGCTCTGGCGCTTTTGTGTGGTATGCCTGTGCCTGGTGGTCATGGTCGGTTCGGTGGGCGCGGTGCTCGTCAGCCTGTATGTGGTGGATGCTACCGCTTCGGACGGTGACCTGCTGAATCTGGACAACCTGGAACTGGCCAAGACCAGCATTATTTATGCGCAGAATCACGACACCGGCGAGTGGGAAGAATATGCCCAGCTGAGCCGCACCAACCACCGCATCTGGGTCAATCTGGATCAGATCCCCGACGATATGAAGTGGGCGGTCATCTGCTTGGAGGACAAGGACTTTTACACGGAGCCTGGCGTGAACTTCAAGCGCACGGCCAGTGTAACCCTGAACCTGGTGCTTACCAAACTGACCGGCGGCAAACTGTCGCTGTACAGCTCGCTGCAGGGTGCTTCCACGCTGGAACAGCAGCTGATCAAGAACATTACCGGCGACAATGGAACCAACGGCAGCGATGGCATTACCCGAAAGCTGCGGGAAATCTTCCGCGCGCTGGGTGTGGACAATCGCTATTCGAAGGACACCATTCTGGAAGCCTATCTGAATACCATCAGCCTGACGGGCACCATTGCCGGTGTTGAGGCAGGAGCAAATGAGTATTTCGACAAGCCGGTGGAGGAACTCAGCCTGCCGGAGTGTGCTTCTATTGCGGCCATCATCCGCAGTCCCCAGTCTTACAGCCCCATTGCCAACCCGGAGCAGCATCTGGCCCGCCGCAACTACGTGCTGAAGCTGATGCTGGATCAGGGGAAGATCACGCAGGAAGAATACCAGGAGGCAGTAGATACCCCGCTGACCCTTGCCGATTCTACCGGTGACAGCGAGAAAAAGACTTCTTCCGTAAACTCTTACTACACGGATGCCATTCTGAACCAGCTGAAAAAGGACATCATGGCCAAGGAAGACTGCGGAGAAGAGCAGGCGCTGAACACCATTTACAATGGCGGCCTGCGCATTTATGCCGCGGTGGACCCCTATCTGCAGAGCCAGATGGAGACCATGATGCTGAATGCCGACGATCAGTATTTCCCGGCCTGCTGGCGGGAAGTGGCGGAGGGCGAGGTGGCCTCGGGCGAGGGCGAGCCGCTCTACAATGAGGACGGCAGCCGCAAAACCGACTCCAATGGCACCCCCATGGTGCGGGTGCGCATTCAGGCAGCCGCAGTCACGATGGATTACAGCGGCCGCGTGCTGGCTGTGGGCGGCGGCATTGGCGAAAAAACGGCGGATCTGGTTCTGGACCGCGCCATTGATTCGCCCCGTCAGACGGGCTCCAGCGCAAAGCCCATTGCGGCCTATTGCCTGGCCTTGGAAAATCAGGCCATCAATTTCTCCAGCCTGATTCCCGATGCGCCCTTCTACACGGCCGAGGACGAAAAGGTCCCCAATGAGACCTACTTCCGCCGCCAGGGCTGGAATGTGAACAATCCGCCTGCCGCCGCCTATGGCATTACCGAGGCATGGCGTGCTTGGCCTGCCAACTTTGACCGCCAGTATGACCACGGCGCCCGGTACGGCACCATTGATGCAAGTTCGGTAACGGTGGCGACTGGCTTGGCAAATTCGTACAATACCACGGCCGTCTGGGTGGGCAGCTATGTGGGCACGGACAACATGTACAATTTTGTGCATGATACCCTGCACGTGGACAGTCTGCAACCCAGCGATGCCGATTACAGCCCCATTGTGCTGGGCGGCCAGACGGTGGGTGTTACGCCGCTGGAACTGTGCGCGGCGTACCAGATCTTCAATGAAGGCAAGTACACCACTCCGTATCTGTACAGCGAAGTGACCAACGACGTGGGTGAGATCTACATCGACAAAACCGGTGAGATTACCACCACCGAGGCCCTGACCAAAGAGACGGCCACCATCATGAACCGTCTGCTGCGCGGCGTGTTTGTGGGCGGTACGGCCAGCGGCCTGACCCCCTCGGCCGGCGGCATGGAAGCGGTTGGCAAAACCGGCACCACCACCGACAACAAGGATTATACCTTCGTGGGCCTGACCCCCTATTACGTCACCAGCCTGTGGTGCGGTTACGATACGCCGTATGATATGACCAAGGTGAGCAGCAGCGCATCCACCATTCTGAAAAAGGCGTGGAAGAGCTACATGGAGATGGTGCAGGGCGACCTGGAACCGAAGAGCTTCCCTTACAGCGAAAATGTGGTGCGGGCGGCTTACTGCACTGTGACCGGCGATCTGGCCGGCCCGGCCTGCCCCTCGGCCACCGGCTACTACACGCAGGACAATATGCCGGCGCAGTGTACTGCCCACGGCTGACAAAAACCAAAGGGTGAACCCGGTACAAGCACACAAACCACGGAAATGTGCCTTGGACAAAAACAAAACCTAAAAAAAGGCCCTGTGCGTCTCTGAACGGCGCACAGGGCTTTTGTGCATTTCGGCGACGAGTTTGCCTGATTGCCTGCGCGAAAATGTTCAGAATTCCAAAAATGAAAAGATTACGGGCAAAGGCTGTACTCTTTTGTGGCAAAGTGGTATAGTAACCTTGTTGCGTGAAAAGAGTACATTTGTGTTCAGGAGGTGAACAAGGTCATGGAGCGGCGTTTCCTTATGGTGGATGCGGCGGTATTGCCGGAAGTGTTCCTGAAAGTGCTGAAAGCAAAAGAATTGCTGGCCAACGGCGCGGCGCGGAATATCTCTGCGGCAACCCGCCAGGCCGGAATTTCCCGCAGTGCATTCTATAAGTATAAAGACTGTATTTTCGATTCGGAAAACAGCCGGGAGGTCATCACCGTAATGGCCACCTTACTGGATGAAACCGGTGCGCTGCAGGCGCTTCTGGCGGGAATTTCCGCGGCAGGGGCCAGCATTGTGACCATCAACCAGGCCACCCCCGAAAACGGGGCAGCTCAAGTGGCCGTTTCGGTTCGTACCGGCACCATGCAGATGAGTGTGGAAGAAATGATGAGCCGCCTGGTGCGTCAGCGCACGGTGGTGGAAGTGCACCGCGGATTGTGAGCGGGCAGAATATCAAGGCGTAAGGAGAGAGCAAAATGGCTAAGATTGCAATCATGGGCTTTGGCACCGTCGGCAGCGGTGTGCTGGAGGTCATTCGGCGGAATGCCGCCGCCATCAGCCGCCGTGCCGGTGAGCCGGTGGAGGTGAAATATATTCTGGACGTGCGGGACTTTTCCGGCACGCCGGATGCGGATCTGTTCGTGAACAACATTGACGTGATTCTGAACGACCCGGAGATCAAAGTGGTGGTGGAGACCATCGGCGGCACCCGCTTTGCCTATCCCTATGTGAAGGCCTGTCTGGAAAGCGGTCGCAGCGTGGCGACCAGTAACAAGGAAATGGTGGCTACCTATGGAGCTGAGCTGTTGGCACTGGCCAAAGAGCACGGCGCGGCTTTCCTGTTTGAGGCCAGCGTGGGCGGCGGCACCCCCATCATTACGCCCATGCACCAATGTCTGGCCGCCAACGTGATCAGCGAGATCGAGGGCATTGTGAACGGCACCACCAATTTTATGCTCACCAAGATGGCGCGCGAGAACATGGGCTTTGCAGAGGCGCTGAAAATCGCCCAGCAGCTGGGCTATGCCGAGACCAAGGACCCCTCGGATGATGTGGACGGGCAGGACGCCTGCCGCAAGATCTGCATCCTGTCCAGCCTGGCCTACGGCCACCACATCTATCCCCAGAACGTGCCGACGCACGGCATCCGGGACATTCTGGCGGAGGACGTGAAGGCGGCGGCGCAGCTGGATTGCGCCATTAAGCTGATTGCTCGTTCGCACCGGGATGAGGACGGTACCATTTCGGCCAGCGTGGCACCCATGCTGGTGCCCATGTCCAACCAGCTGGCCGGCGTGGACGATGTGTTCAACGCCGTTCTGGTAAAGGGCGATATGCTGGGCGATGTGGTGTTCTACGGCAAAGGCGCGGGCAAGCTGCCCACCGCCAGCGCCGTGGTGGCCGATGTGATCGATGCCCTGAAGAATGGTGCGAAGATTCACGACAGCCTGTTCTGGCGGGCTGCTGCTCCGGAGGACGGTTTGTTCACCGACAACAGCCATGCCGCATATTATGTGCGCAGCAAGGGCGTTGCGGCTCCCGTTCTGGCGGCACTGTGCGGCGAAGGCAAAGTTGTGTTTGAGCAGGACGATATGGTGGCTTATCTGGCCGATGACACCTGCGATGCAGCCGTAGAGGGCATTGGCCGGAAGCTGGAAGCGCTTGGCGGCCATCTGGAACTGGTTCTGCGCCGTCTGGAGGGATGACCTCATGAAAATTTTTGTAAAAGTGCCGGCCACAAGCGCCAATGTGGGCGCAGGCTTTGATTCGCTGGGCTTGGCGGTGTCCATGTACAACACCGTTACCTTTGAAGAGAGTGACCGGCTGGAGATTTCCAGCTGCGACGGCACGATCGTACCCACGGGCCAATCCAACCTGGTGTACCGTTCGGTGAAGGCAGTATTTGACCAGCTGGATGAAAAGCTGCCCGGGCTGAAGATCACCCAGACCAACGCCATTCCCATGGCGCGGGGTCTGGGTTCCAGTTCCGCCTGCATTGTGGCAGGCATTCTGGGTGCCAATGCCATGTTGGGAAACCGGCTGACCCATCGCCAGATGCTCACCATGGCCACCGCCATTGAGGGGCACCCTGACAATGTGGCACCTGCCATGCTGGGCGGCTTTGTGACCAGCGCCTACGACGAAGGCCAGGTGTACAGCGTTAAAAAGAACATCAGCGACGATCTGGCTTTTGCGGCGTTCATTCCTAATTTCAAGCTGCTGACGGAGAAGGCGCGCGCTGCGTTGCCTGCCCAGGTGAGCCACAAGGACGCGGTGTACAACCTGTCCCGCGCGGCGCTGGCCACGGCGGCATTCTGTGACGGTGAGTACGAGCTGCTGCGGGTGGCCACCAAAGACAAACTGCATCAGCAGTACCGCCTGCCGCTGATTCCGGGCGGCGAGGAGATTTTTGAGCTGGCCCACGAGTTGGGCGCCTATGCCGTGTATATTTCCGGCGCAGGCCCCACCATTATGGCCGTGGTTCATCGGGACAATGAGGATTTCTTTGCACAGGCAGAGGAAGCCATGACCCAGGATGACAAAATGATCGCTTTTTCTCTGCGCCGTCTGCTGGCAGACAACACCGGCGCAGTGGTGGAATAAAGGCAGTGCCGAAACGGCGGCTGCATGACAGAGGAGGAGAAGAATATGGCGTTGATCGTACAAAAGTTCGGCGGCTCATCGGTTGCCGACCGTGACCGTATTTTCAACGTGGCGCGCATTGTAAGCAACACCCACAATGCGGGCAACGATGTGGTGGTGGTGGTGTCTGCCCAGGGCGATACCACCGATGACCTGCTGGCCAAAGCGGCAGAGATCACCCACGACCCTTCGGGCCGCGAGATGGATATGCTGCTGGCCGCCGGTGAGGAGATCAGCATTGCGCTGCTGACGATGGCATTGCAGAGCATGGGCACTTCGGCCATCAGCCTGACGGGCTGGCAGGCGGGCTTCCGCACGGACCAGTCCTACACCAAGGCCCGCATTCAGCGCCTGGACACCGAGCGCATTGAAAACGAGCTGAACCGCAACCGTGTGGTGGTGGTGGCTGGCTTTCAGGGCCTGAACAAGATGGACGACATCACGACCCTGGGCCGCGGCGGCTCGGATACCAGCGCTGTGGCCATTGCTGCCGCGCTGCATGCCGATCGTTGCCAGATTTTCACCGATGTGGAGGGCGTGTATACCGCCGATCCCCGTAAGGTGCGCAACGCGAAAAAGCTGGAAGAGATCAGCTTTGACGAAATGCTGGAGCTGGCCAGCCTGGGTGCTCAGGTGCTGAACAACCGCAGTGTGGAGCTTGCAAAGAAATACGGGGTTGAGCTGGAAGTGCTCTCCTCGTTGAACCCCGTGCCGGGTACTGTTGTGAAGGAGGTTGCAAAGGATATGGAAGGAATGCTGATCAAGGGTGTGGCCAAGGATACCGACGTGGCCGTGATTACTATCATGGATGTGCCCGATGTACCAGGTATGTCGTTCAAGGTGTTCGGAATTCTGGCCCAGAAGAAGATCAATGTTGACATTATTCTGCAGGCCGGCGGCCGCGACAACACCAAGGATCTGACCTTTACGGTGCCTCTGGGCGACGCCGAAACGGCCATTTCTGTTCTGGAAAAGAACAAGGCCCGCTATGGCGGCGGCAATGTGAAGCTGCGCACTGATTTTGCAAAGGTGTCCATTGTGGGCGCCGGTATGCAGAGCCATTCCGGTGTGGCGTCCCGTATGTTCGAAGCTCTGTACGAGAGCAACATCAATATCCACATGATCTCCACCAGCGAGATCAAGATCAGCGTCATCATCGAAAAGAAGGACGCTGACCGCGCAGTGGAGGCCATTCACGACGCATTCATTCACTGAAAAAGCAGTCGGGAAGCAGCATAATTTGTCCGTTTGTGGGCATTCTAGGCAGGAAGACAGGCAAGTGCTTGTCTCCCTGCTTCTTTTGCGTAAAAAAGCAGAAGCCCACAACAGGAGGAATGCAAAGATGAATCAGAAAAAACGTGTGGAGGAGGAACGCCGGGCGGCACTGGAGAAACAGAACCCGGCACGGAAAAGATACTGTTATTGGAACCAGAACGGACAAACGGAACTTCCGGGCGGCGGTTATGCGTATCCCCGCGTGAATGGAGAATGGGGAGAGGCCGGGCCGCTGAATTGGCAGGCTATAAATCCGAATGCGGAAAAAACGGAACGTTCCATTACAAATATGAATGGAACGTCCCGCTAAGAGCGATAAAAAAGACAAAGCATCGGATGAAATTTAGGTTTCCGGGGCGAGCAGCTTTTGCAGCTCCAGCCGATAGGTGCTGATGGGCCGGCCGAATTGTTCTGTTCTGTGCCCACAGCCACAGCGGCCCCCAGCTCGGTTAACCGGTTGAGAATGCGGTTGGCCGTGCGGGGCGTGGCGTTCAGGTAGAGCGAAAGATCGTTCCGGGTGACGCGCATGTTCAGCTGATTGCGGCTGACCTCCAGCAGACGCTCGGCGTTGGTGAGGGATAGCCCGATCCGCTGGGCCAACAGCTGGGCTTCCTGGCTGGACCGTGTGGAGAAGGTGCGGCAGCCTTCAGCCCCCAACGGGCCGGTAAGCCGGTCGTTTTCATCAATCAGGTAGGTGCCATGGCTGGGGTCGTGCAGCGATTCATTGATGGCGCGGTTGGCGTTTTGCTGAGCCTGTAGAACATTCAGACCAACACCCCACCCAAGGCTGAAAGCAGTGGCACAGTTTTGCCGCAGGTAATCCGTCAGCTGAGAGCGGCTGCCGTTCCGGGTCAAGCGGCGCAGGGTGGAGTTGGAAGTGAGAATCTCGGTGGAATTGGCATAATTGCGCAGAATCATGCCGCCGCCCAGCTCCCGATTGAACTGGGCGATCCATCCAGATGCGTCGAATGTCCAGATGGGGATTTTGATAAGTGACCTGAAGCAGAGTACGGTAATAATCGCGGTGGGTAACTTCAATGTAGGTGCAGGGAACCCGCAGCTTGCTGTAATGACGCAGGAGCTGGTAATAGGGCGCGAACCGCTGAACACAAAACCATCGCATTCGTGCTCGTGCTCTTTGTAAATTTGCGGAACCTCGTCCACGGAGCTGTACGGAAAGTAGTGGAACTGATAAGTGGCGCTTTTACGGGACGAAAGGGACGACTGAATGTGGGCAAGAGACGACTTTGTCGATATAATGCCAATGGAAAAAACCATGATCGTTCTCCTGATTCTGAGTGCTTAGTGTGGAGATTTTTGCATCTGCCCGAAATTAGTATACCAAAAGGCAACAAAAAGCAACGAAAAAACGATAAAAGATCAAGCAAACAAATCATCTTCAGAATACAGCAGATAAAAAGCATCCCAGCAAAACGCGCTGCGTTTGCTGGGATGCTTTGAGTGTACAAAAATCTGATAAAAGAGAAGGAAACCAATCAGTCGTCGTCGCCTAACTTGAGCACAGCGGTGAAAGCCTCACTGGGAAGCTGCACACTGCCCAACTGGCGCATCTTCTTTTTGCCTTCCTTCTGCTTTTCAAGCAGCTTCTTTTTACGGCTGATGTCACCGCCATAGCACTTGGCCAGTACATCCTTGCGCATGGCTTTGACCGTTTCGCGGGCAATTACCTTGCCGCCGATGGCCGCCTGAATGGGGATCTCGAACATCTGGCGGGGGATGTTCTCCTTCAGGCGTTCCGCCAGGCGGCGGCCTTTGGCATAGGCCATATCGGCATGAACGATCATGGACAGCGCATCCACCATTTCGCCGTTCAACAGGATGTCCAGTTTGACCAGCTTGGACTCCTTGAAGCCCTTCATTTCATAATCGTAGCTGGCATAACCGCGGCTGCGGCTCTTGATGGCATCGAAGAAATCGTACACGATTTCGCCCAGCGGCAGTTCGTAATGCAGGTCCACCCGAGTGTCATCCAGATAATTCATGTTGATCATGACGCCGCGGCGGCTCTGGCAGAGATCCATCAGAGCGCCCACATACTCCGAGGGGGTGTACAAGTGCGCGTCCACAAAAGGTTCTTCCTGCTTGACAATGCTGCCGGGATCGGGGTAATTGGTGGGATTTTCGATGGTTTCCACCGTGCCGTCGGCCAGCGTGATGCGATATTCCACGCTGGGGGCCGTGGTGATCAGATCCAGGTCAAACTCGCGTTCCAGGCGCTCGGTGATGATTTCCAGATGCAGCAGGCCCAAAAAGCCGCAGCGGAAACCAAAGCCAAGAGCCACGCTGGTTTCCGGCTCGAAGCTCAGGGAGGCGTCATTCAGCTGCAACTTCTCCAGGGCGTCCTTCAAATCGGGGTATTTTGCACCGTCTACGGTGTAAATGCCGCAGAACACCATGGGCGTTGCTTTGCGGTAGCCGGGCATAGGCTCAGCGGTGCGGTTGGCTGCCAGCGTGACGGTGTCGCCCACGCGGGTTTCCTGTACATTTTTGATGCTGGCCGTGAAATAGCCTACCTCGCCGGCGCTTAACTGGGGGCAGGGGGTGAGGGCTGTTGCGCCCATATGCCCCACTTCCACCAGTGTGAATTCGGCGCCGGTAGCCATCATGCGCACGGTGTCGCCGGGCTTGACGGTGCCTTCGAATACGCGGATGTACACGATGACACCCTTGTAGCTGTCATACACGCTGTCAAAAATCAACGCCTTGAGGGGGGCGTTCTCATCGCCCACCGGGGCCGGAATATCCTGAACCACCCGCTCCAGCACATCTTCGATACCAATGCCCATTTTTGCGGAGACGCGCGGGGCATCGAGACAAGGCAGACCGATTACGTCCTCCACTTCCTGTGCGACCCGATCCGGTTCTGCACTGGGAAGGTCGATTTTGTTCAGGATGGGAACGATTTCCAGGTTGTGCTCCACGGCCAGATAGGCGTTGGCCAACGTCTGGGCTTCCACGCCCTGGCTGGCGTCCACCACCAGCACAGCACCCTCGCAGGCGGCCAGGCTGCGGCTGACTTCGTAGCCAAAGTCCACGTGGCCCGGGGTGTCGATCAGATTCAGTTCATAGGTTTTGCCGTCTTTTGCATCGTAATTCAGGGTAACGGCACGAGCCTTAATGGTAATGCCGCGCTCCCGTTCCAATTCCATGTTGTCCAGCAGCTGATCTTCCATCAGGCGCTCGTCCACGGAGTGCGTTTTCTCAAGGATACGATCGGCCAGGGTGGACTTGCCGTGGTCAATGTGCGCAATAATGCAGAAATTTCGGATGTTGTCGCGTGCCAAGTGCTATTTCCTCCTGTCGCCCGGGGCTTTTTTGCCCGCCGAGGCAGTCTATTCATAAGTCGCTTCAGGTGGTGACCAGATAATCGCACAGCCCGGCAGGCTCACCCTGCTCCAGATAAATGCGGGGGACCCGGCGCGAGATGCCGCACATCAGTTCGTAAGAGATGGTGCCGATTTTTTCGGCGGCGGTAAACATGGTGTCGGCCCCGCCCTGACCCAAAACGATGACTTCATCGCCGATGTGTACATCCGGGATGTAGCTTACATCCACCATCATCTGGTCCATGCAGACTCGCCCAAGAACCGGCGCGCTCTGCCCATGGATGGAGACCATGCCCTTGCCTGAAAGCAGCCGGGGGTATCCGTCGGCGTAACCGCAGCAGAGGGTTGCCACCCGCATGGGGCTTTTGGCCGTGAAGGTACGGCCGTAGCTGACCGACTCACCGGGCAGCAGTTCCTTTACGTGGCTGACCACGGTTTTCAGCTGCATAATCGGTGTCAGTTCCGGGAATCGAACCTCTCCGCTGGGATCTTCCCCATACAGGATGATGCCAGCCCGTACCAGATCCATGCCCCAATCCGGATGAAGCATCAGCCCGGCGGAATTGCAGCAATGAACCGTGGTAAGCGGGTGAACCTGCCGGACCTGCTCCACGGCACGGCAGAACAGATCGTGCTGGTGGTTTGTAAAGGCAATGTCGTCCGCTTCGCGAGAATCCGCGGCGGCGAAATGCTGGAACATTCCGGTAATCTCCAGCCCGGGCAGGTTGCAGCAGGCGCACAGGCCGTGCACGCCGCCCTCAAAGTCAGCACGCAGATCAAATCCGATGCGGCCCATGCCGGTATCGGCCTTCAGGTGCCCTTCCACGGTCACACCGGCCCGACGGGCTGCTGCGGCCAGCGCCTGGGCGTATTCCAGACTGAATACCGCCTGAGTAACCTTTTCGTGCGCCAGAATGGCGGCCTGGTTGGGCTGAGTCATGCCAAGCACCAGGATGGGCTGCTGCACCCCGCCCCGGCGCAGGTGAAGGGCCTCAGCCAGGCAGGAGACCGCGAACCATTTTACACCCTCCTCGGCCAGCGTGCGGGCAATGACTCGGTCACCGTGGCCATAGGCGTCGGCCTTGATTACGGCGCAGATGGGTGTGCCGCCCAACTGTGAACGAATGGTGCGGAAATTACGACGCAGCGCGTCCAGATCCACTTCGACCCAGCAATGGGGTTCAAATGAAAAGTCGGTCATAAGAGTTCTCCTTTGGAATGCGTGGGAATGCCGGTTTGCCGCTGCCGCCCGGTATGGAGGGGAGCCCAGCCATCGATTCCGGAATCCTGCATGGCTCCCAACATTTTTTGACGAAAGGCCGGGTCCTTGTGCATCATCGTGTGCACAAAATCTTTGGTGCTCTGGCGCAGCGTGGCACCATCGGCCGGGCAGCGGCTTTTGACGATGGGCAGCCCGGCATTGCGGACGGCGTGAACCACATCATTTTCTGTGGCCAGAAGCATGGGGCGAATCAGTGTCAGCTCCCGGCGAGACAGAGTGGTAACCGGGGAGAAACAGCCGATGCGGCCCTCTTGCCAGAGGTTCATGTAGAAGGTCTCAATGGCATCGTCCAAATGGTGCCCCAGGGCAACCTTGTTGCAGCCAAGTTCCAGCGCTGCAGAGTGAAGCATCCCGCGGCGAAGCTTGGCGCAGAGGGAACAGGGGCGAGGCTCTTTGCGCAAATCAAACACGATGCGGCCAATGTCCGTGCGATGGACGTGATAGGGGACTTCGTGCTGCCGGAACAGCTCCTCAAGAGGGGAGTAGTCCACCGGCTCGCCGCCGAATTGAGGGTCCAGAGTGACGGCGTAAACCTCAAAGAAAATGCCCAGATACCGGCGCAGATGTGCCAGTCCGACGGTCAGCGCCACACTGTCTTTTCCGCCGGAAACGCCTACACAGATCTTGTCGCCCGGGGCGATCATTTCGTAGTCCTGAATGGCCTTTCGCATTAAACCTTCAAGCCGCTGCATGGGTGTAACCGACGCTCCCTTCGATTTTGGCTTTGCCTGAAGCGCCCCGGGAAAAGGGCACCTATTTATAATGTAAATGATAACCACAATAGAATACGCCTGACCATGAGAACGGCAGGCAAGGGCCGGCCGCAATGCGGTAAGCCGTAGAACAACCTTATTATATCACAGGAAAAAATGCAGGAAAAGGGGGCACTCCACCTTTTTGTGCCGAGGCAAAAGAACAAAAAGTAAAAATAGGATGCAAGCAATCGGGAGAAAACAAGAGCAAATCAAAGAAATCAAGAGCGTGAAGAGCACCACACAAAATAATTGAAAAAAGTTCTTGACGCGGCGAAGCGAATGCGGTATAATCCTACTTGCGCCACGAAAGTGACGCGAAATTCTCTATGACCCGATTCTTTTTAGGAGGAAATAGATTATGAGCACTACTCTCATGAAGCCCGCTGAAGTCGAGCGCAAGTGGTTTCTGATCGACGCTGCCGGCAAGCCCCTGGGCCGTGTGGCCGCTGAGGCTGCCGTGCTGCTGCGCGGTAAGAACAAGGTTACCTTCACCCCCAATGTGGATTGCGGCGACCATGTGATCATCATCAACACCGATAAGGCTGTTCTGACCGGCAAGAAGCTGGAGAAGAAGTATTATCGCACTCATTCCGGCTGGATTGGCGGCCTGAAGGAGATCCAGTACAAGACCCTGATGGCTGAGAACAGCGACAAGGCCATGTATGTGGCTGTGAAGGGCATGGTGCCCGCCAACACCATCGGCACCAAGGCCATGACCCGCCTGCATTGCTACAAGGGCGCGGAGCACAAGAATGCTGCCCAGAAGCCCGAGACGGTTGAGTTTTGATAGGGAGGCAATGAGAAATGTACGAGACTAAACCTTATTTCTACGGCACCGGTCGTCGTAAGAGCTCCGTTGCCCGCGTTCGCGTTTACAACGGCACCGGCAAGATCACCATCAACGATCGTGACATTGACGAGTACTTTGGTCTGGAGACCCTGAAGCTGATCGTCCGCAGCCCCCTGGCTGTGGCCGGCGTTGAGGATAAGTTCGACATCGTGGTTCGCGTTGTCGGCGGCGGCATTTCCGGCCAGGCTGGCGCTATTCGTCACGGCCTGTCCCGCGCTCTGCTGCAGTACGATGAGAACCTGCGTCCTGCCCTGAAGAAGGCTGGCTTCCTGACTCGCGATCCTCGTATGAAGGAACGTAAGAAGTACGGCCTCAAAGCCGCTCGTCGCGCTCCGCAGTTCAGCAAGCGATAATCTACAGCTTAATAATGCTAAAAAAGCCCGGAAATACGCCATTTTCCGGGCTTTTTCTATGCCTGAAATCGCCTGATTCCGATGGTGAAATTTGAGGAAATATGACTTCAAATTAACCCATTTTGATGGGTTTACCATGGGTTTACGGCCTATTTTTGAGCCTAATGGGTGGGAAAATGGGTTTACAGAAGGCCATTTTGGAGGGGAAATTAGCCCCATATCCTTGACAGATTTTCGGCAAAAATCCGGCTGAAACGGAATGAAAAACAGTGTCAGGTTCGTTTGGCGAGTTCTGACGAATTCTGCAAAAATTTAATATCAGGTATCCTGTTACATAGAGCCTTGGCTCATTCTTTGAAAACGAGAATGGGTCGAGGCTCTATTTTTTTCGCCCGAAATCCGGCGAGACAAATTTGAGTAGGAGGTAACAGGTATGACGGATTTCAATCAGAAGACCCATGACACCGATGTGGGCAGTCATGGCGGACAGTCGAGGCAGATGATGGATGTGTTTGAGAACCAGGAGTTTGGTTCGATCCGGTGTTACAGGAGGCAGGCAAGACCTTCTTCTGTGCAAGCGACGTGGCGAAAGCGTTGGGATATGTGAATCCCTACGCCGCAGTGAAACGCCATTGCAGAGGCCCCCTAATGAAACGCGAGGGGGTCGTTCAGAAGGTGAATCAGTATGGGATGCTGGAGAGCAGGTCGTTGAAATCTCCTTTATCACGGAAGGCGATGTTTACCGACTGATCGTTCACAGCAAGCTGCCATCGGCAGAACGGTTTGAACACTGGGTGTTTGATGAAGTTCTCCCGTCCATCCGAAAGCATGGTGTGTATATGAGCGATTCCATTTTGGATCAGGTGATTCAGCACCCGGAGGTCATCTACACCCTGGCGAAGAAGCTTGAGGCCGAGAGAGAGCAGCTTGAGGGTATGCTGTCCAAGCGCTCGATCAGGGTGTTCAATAGCCGCCAGGGTTCCGCAGAGAATTCGAGGGAAGGAACGTCTTTCCCGAGATTTTTTCCGGTTGTAAGAACAATTGTAAAGTCCTTGCAGTATACGACGTGACCGGGAATGCTGAGAGGGCCTGTCCAGATGCTGATTTGCGTTCCCTCGGGATAGTTCAGCTCATCGTCCGTATCGAAAACTTATACGTAATGCCCGTTTTTTTCTTCTATGCATTTTCCGTCAAAAACACGTTGACGCTTACCGCCGGTCGCCTTCAAATACGCAATTTCAGCGCCAAGGTCAGATTTGTATGTCGAGCAAAACTCTGCCACAGAAGAAAACGGACGGATTTCAACAGACCTGTCGGCTCCGGAATGGTCGCGCTGCAGTTTCTTTGCGCGGTAATGTGCTTGCGCTGCGTATGCAGCCTGCTACTTTTTCGCCTGTTCCTGTGCTTCATGCTGCGCCAAAGCCGTTTTTGCTTCCGTGGCAGCGGACGCATCCAGCAGAGTCAGAAACGTTTTGAAGCAGGAGGGGTATATAAATTTCTTCGGCACAGGATTCGCTATAAACCGGACGGTAATACAAGCGGCGTCTTGCTGCGTAATCGTACCTTCGCCAAACTTGCTGTGCCTGACACGCTTTCCGATGAAGCTCACAGTCAGAACCTCCATTCTTTGATGCTCCGCTTATTTATATAACCATGCGAGAAGCCTGCGCACAAGGAGCCCGGCACAGATCAGGCCGATGGTCATCGTGAAGCTGTTGATCGGGATATCCCCCCGGCAGCAGGAGGCCGAGATAGATCACGGGAAGCCAAATGTCAAAGCGGAGGCGGGTGGAATGCGGACGGCCGGACGATGATCCGGCCGGTTCCGTGTCGGATTCGCTCAGTTTCATGTCGATGATATCGTCTGCCGGATCCTGCTTTCCGTTGTGATTCCAGTCCATAGTCTATTCCTTCCATGTACAGAGTGCCTGCGTCTTTTCGGGGTTTTCCGCCATCAGGCTGCGGAAAAATGCCCGTTTTCCGTCGCCGGACAGGGCTTCGAACCCAAAGGTGGTGACGCGTGTTTTGATTTCGCAAATGCTCTTGCGGCCGAGATTGCGGATCTTGTCCAGCTCGTTTGCCTCCAGCGCCTGCACGACGTCGCCCACGGTGAACAGCCCCGCGCGTTTGAGCGCGTTCTGGCTGCGCACGGAGAACATCAGCTCATCGATGGACGTCGCGCACGCGCTTTTGGTGAAGGGAAGCGCGAGGCGGATGTTGCCGCCGTAATAATGCTGCAGGGTAGCCGGAAGACCGATGGCTTCAGCGGTCTGCGCCAGTGTGTTGAGTAGTAACTGCTCGGTCATGTTCATGCACCTCAGAATTTGAAATTCCGGGGACGATGGAACCCTTGATGAGGTCGAGCACGGAATTTGTGCGAATGCCGAGGATACCCGGCGTGCGTTGATACAGCGCCCGGACAAACAGCCGCATGTCTGCCACGCTCGGCGCGTAGCACAGTGCCACCAGATGGCATCTTCCGGTGGTCTGCATCAGCGTCAGTGTTTCCGGCGCGGCCGCCATGGCATTTTTGATTGCCTCAAATTGGGCAGCCTCCGTCTCGATGTTCACCACAAAGGCCATGCCTCCGGTGGTGGCCTGGGGGTCGAGGATCGCCTGATAGCCGCGGATGACGCCGGACGTTTCCAGCGCGCGGATGCGGTTTTTTGCCGCTGTTCGGGACAGGCCCACAGCCGCTCCGATCTCCGAATAGGATGCCCTGCCGTTTTTCAGCAGCAGATGAATGATCCGGTTGTCGATATCGTCCAGCCCTGCGATCTGCATGGAATCCCTCCCTCAGGTGTTGTGGATCGGTGCATGCTCCCGATTCCAGTTTTGATTATATCAGATAGATTTTGGAATTGCAATTGCCGCACTTTCCAAGTGTAAGTGCGTGCGTTCGAAACGAAAGGCTGGGTATATTTTTTTGCGCTTTTTTATCCTAAAAAAGGGTTGAAAAGGGTTGCGCTTAACCGAGTTCTTCACCCAAAGACGCGAAATCCCCGGAACCGTCCGGTTCCGGGGATTTTTCCGTGTCCAAAGAGTTGGGGCGGCCGTGCGGCCGCCCCGGTGCATTTGTATATTTATTTCTCTGCCTCATCAGCGGAGGCTTCCGGTTCGGCGTTTTCCGCCGTGCCGGGGTGGTTGCGGCGCGGCCGTATCTTGCCGAGCAGACGGTTGATGTGCTTTTCAATGTCCTGCGACAGCTCGGCTGCCTTGGCCGCGACTTCTTCGGCGGCTTTGGGCGCAGCAGCCTGCGCGGACGGTTCCGCCTCCGGCTCCGTTTCCGCCGGGGCGTCCGGCTCCTGCGCCGGCAGGATGGCCTCCGGCAGTTCCGGCTGAGCGAGGATCGCCTGGAGCAGCTCCATGTCCGTCATGATGCGTTCAGACTCGATGCCAAGCTCCTTCGCGTCGTGCTCAAGCACGGCAATGAGCAGGTCGTAGTAATCACCATCGCATTTGAGCGCCTTGGCGATCTGCGGCAGCGTCTTTTCGTGGAACGTGCGCAGTGAGCCCTCATCCGGCCCGAGGTATTCGAGCAGCTGCTGGCGCGCCGCGTCCTCGGACATGGTGCGGTCGATATAATATGTGCTGCCGTAGAGCCCATAGAGCACGCGTTGGGCGTCAAAGTAGCCGAGGCGCATGTTCTGACGGCTCTGCTCGGCGTCGAAATTCAGAATGTTACCGAGATCGACTGTCGGGCCGATCGTCGTCACGTGCACGTCGTCCGGAATGCGGAAGCGCTTTTCAATGCCGAAGCCGAAGATGCGCAGGGCGATGATGTCCTTGCAGCCGTTTTCCACCAGCGCGTGGATGGGTACCACGTCCTGCACGCCGCCGTCGGCGTAATACTTGCCGCCGAGCTTTTCCAGCCGGAACGCCGGCAGGTACGCGCTCGCGAGCAGCATGTCGCACAGTTCGTCCTTGTCAAGATCGGAGGCTTTGAGCTCCAGCTCCTGATGGTCGGTCAGGGAGTAGGTGACGATGAAAAAGTCCGTGTCCGAGTGACAGACTTTGTCTGCGTCCACGACCTCGGCGACCCATTTGCGCAGCGGCGTCACGTCGAAGCCGCGGTTGCGCACGATGTCGGCCACGCTGCGCAGCGTGCTCTTGAGTTCGGAGAGCGGAATGTCGCGGTTCATGAGCCGGCGCATTTCCTCGTCGTCCACGTCCATGACCTGGGAAAAGTGGATGTTGTTCCAGACGTTTTCGGCCTTTTCGAGATCGTCCATGACGATCATGGCGCCGTTGAGCGCACCGACGGACGTGCCGGACACGGCGGAAAAGCGGATGCCCGCCTCGCGCAGGGCCTTCCACGCGCCGATCTGGTAGGCGCCTTTCGCGCCGCCGCCCTCGAGCGCCAGGCCATAGGTTTTGTTACGATCCAGTTTCAGTTCCATGTCGGTTCTCCAATCTGTAGATTTTTGCGGCACAGGGCGGCAGGTCAAATGCGCCCACGCCGTCATGCATGGCAATGTGGGTGCCCTCGAAGCAATCGATGGCGCAGTCATACTCGCTGCGCACGAATGCCAGTCTTGTCTCTTCGCACAGGCCGGCGCCGGGGCGGGTGAGCTCCACGTGGCAGCGCACCGGGTGCGCTGCGCGGTTGACGATCAGCAGCAGTGCCTCGTCCTCCGCCTCCTCGCCGAAGGCGTCCCGCCCGTCTGCGATGACGCGCAGAATGCACAACACGCCGCCTGCCGGGGCAAACACGGCGACCTCACCGCGCGTGAGTGCCGGGTGCGCATGGCGCAGGGCGGTCAGCTGCGCATACCACTGCAGCATCTGCGTGTCGCACATCTGCAGCGGCGCGCGGTTGAACGGGTCGCACAGGCCCTGCATACCGGCCTCGTCGCCGTAGTAGATCGACGGGATGCCCGGCAGCCAGAACTGCACCGCCGCCGCCAGAACCTGCAGCTGCGCGCCGCGCGCGGCCATGGTGTCCGTGATCTCGAGCGCCGCGAGCTCTGCACGCGTGCGGCTGCGGGGGTCAAAGTCCAGCGCCAGCGCCGAGCGCGTGCGCGCCACGTCGTGGCTCGCCGTCAGGTTCATGAGCGCGTAGTACAATGGCTGCGGATAGTTCAGCCGCTGGCTCAGCAGCAGGTCTGCAAGCGCGCGCGCCGTGGTGCGCCCGGTCAAAAACGCGACCAGACCGTCGCGCAGGGGATAGTTCATCACGCTGTCGAGCGCGTCGCCGAGTGCGTACTGCCGCCGCTCGCCGTAGCTGACCTTCGTTACGGCGTCCTCCCAGACCTCGCCGAGGAGCACACTGTCGGGATCCGCCGCTTTGGCAGCGGTGCGCATGTCGCGCAGCACATCGTCCGGCAGCTCGTCGGCCACGTCCAGCCGCCAGCCGGACGCACCGTCGCGCAGCCAAGTCTTGACGATGCTGCGCTCGCCGGTAATCATATATTTGCGCCAGTCGGGGTTGGCGGCGTTGATCGCGGGCAGGTCTTTGAAGTCCCACCAGCACTTGTAGCCGTCCGGGTAGTGCGTGAAAGCGTACCAGCGCGTATAGACGGAGCTGCGGCTGTTGTAGGCGCCGCAGCCGGGATAGTGCCGGAAGCGGTTGAAGTAGCGGCTGTCGGCGCCCGTGTGGGCGAACACACCGTCGAGCACGATGCGGATGCCGCAGTCCGCCGCGGCCGCACAGAGCTTTTTGAAGTCCGTGTTCGTGCCGAGAATGGGATCGACCTTCCGGTAATCGCCGGTGTCGTACCGGTGGTTGGAAGCGCTCTCGAAAATCGGGTTGAGGTACAGCACCGTCACGCCGAGTTTTTGCAGGTAGTGCAGCCGGTCGGCGATGCCGCGCAGGGTGCCGCCGTAGAAATCGACGGGCGCGTATTCGCCCTCCGGCGTATTGGCCTGCCACTCGACGGGTTCGTCCCAATCGGCGTGATAGTGCACGGTCTGGCCCATGCGGCGGTGGTGCTCCATGCCGCGCTGCGCGGTGGCGGAGCTGTCGCGCGCGAAGCGGTCGGGGAAGATCTGATACATCACGCCGGTGCGAAACCACGCCGGGGTCGTGAAGCCGGCACGATAGACCGTCAGACGCCAGCCGTCGATCGGTGCGTCGCACAGCCGGGCGTGCCGACCGTCCGGCGCGGCGCACAGCCAGCGGATGCCGCCGTCGTTGCACGCGAGACGGAACCGGTAGCGCAGCGCCTGCGGCGCGGCGGGCAGGGTCACGGCCGCTTCAAAACCGGCGGCCGTCTGCGTCATCGCAACGGTGTCGCTGTACGCATCGCCGTAGATCTCCACGGCGGCGTCGAACACGAGCGTTTCCGTGTCCACAAAGGCGAGGCGCACGGACGCGCCGGTCTCCACTGCGCCGATCGGGCTGCGGAAGGCCTCGTCGGCCGCGTCATGCTTCGGTGCGGTGTCCTCCGGCAGCAGGAGCAGGTACAGGTGCGCATAGTCCTCCGCGGAGCGCGTGAAGCTGAAGTCCTGCGACATGGCCTGCCGCTGCACGCGGCAGTAGGCGTCGTGCTCGTTGTGATAGAGCGCGAGCGCGCGGCGGATGGCGTCCGCCAGCTCATAGGCGTTGAAGTTGGCAAACGAGAAGCCGGTGCCCTCGCCGGTGAATTGATTATACGGCTGCACACTGTCGCGCAGGCCGCCGGTCTCGCGCACGATCGGCAGTGTGCCGTAGCGCATGGCGATCATCTGCGACAGGCCGCATGGCTCGAAGCTCGACGGCATGAGCAGAAAGTCGCTGCCCGCATACACGCGGTGCGACAGCGCCTCGTCGTAGCCGATGTAGGCGCACAGGCGGCCCTTGTGCCGCCACTCGGCGCTGCGCATGAAGTCCTCATATTCGGCAATGCCGGTGCCGAGGAGCACGAACGCCATGTCCTCGCTGTCCATGAGCTCGTCGAGCACGCACTGCACCAGGTCGAAGCCCTTTTGCGGCGTCATGCGCGTGACCATGGCGACGATGGGCGTGTGCGCGCCGATCTCGAGCCCGAGCTCCCGGCACAGCGCGGCGCGGCAGGCGGCCTTGCCGCTCAGGTCGTCGGCGGAGTAGGGCGCGGCGATGCCGCCGTCGTGCGCGGGGTCAAAAACGGCGGTGTCGATGCCGTTGAGGATGCCGGACAGCTGGTGCTGCCGGGCGTTGAGAATCCCCTCGAGCCCCTCACCGTAAGCCGCCGTGCGGATCTCGCCCGCGTAGCTCGGGCTGACGGTGTTGATATGGTCGGCAAAGACGCAGCCGGCCTTGAGCAGGTTCGCGCAGCCGTTGAGCTCCATGAACTCAGGCGTGTAATAGCGCGCATCGATGCCGAGCAGATCCTGCACGAATTCGAAGGAGAACTTGCCCTGATAGGCGATGTTGTGGATGGTCAGCAGCGTCTGCATGCGCGACTGCATTCTGCCGGCGTACTGCGTTTTCATCAGCATGGGCAGCACGGCCGTGTGCCAGTCGTTGCAGTGCAGGATCTCGGGCGTAAAGTCCAGCCTTGGCAGCGCCTCCAGGATCGCGCGGGCGAAAAACGCGTACTGCTCGCCCTCGGCCTCGCCGCCGAGATAGATGCGGTCGCCGAAATAAAACTCGTTGTCCACGAGGTAGATGACGATGCCGTCGAGCAGCAGCCGCTCGATGCCGACGTACTGGTGCCGCCAGCCGAGGTCGATATAAAAATCCGTCAGATGCGTGACCTGAGATGCGAACTTTTCCTTGATCACGCGGTGGTACGGCGTGATGATGCGTGCGTCAAAGCCGAGCGCGGCCAGACTTTTCGGCAGTGTGCCGACGACGTCCGCAAGGCCGCCGGTCTTTGCCAGCGGCGCGCACTCGGCGGCTGCCAGCAGCACGCCGGGCAGGTCGCAGCGGCCTTTTTCGGCCAGCGCTGCGCGCAGTTCGGGTTTCATGGCGTTTCCTCCTTTACCGGGTCGTGAAGGTGAAGTATACGGTGGCAAGCTCCGGCAGCGTCACGCGCGCGGAGCAGGGGAGTGTGCCGAAGGGCACGTCCTCGCTGCGGATCTCGGGCGCGTTGTGCACGCCGGAGCCGCCGAATTCCTCGCTGTCGCTCGACAGCAGCTCGCGCAGCACGCCGCGCTTGGGCAGACCAATGACAAAATCGTCATAGCGCACGGGCGTGAAGTTGCAGACGCACACGACCCGGCGGCCGTTGCGCGCCGTGCGCAGGAAGGCGATGGCGCTGCGCTCGGCGTCGTCCACGTTCAGCCACGTGAAGCCGTCCCAGCCGCCGTCGATGTCCCAGAGCGCGCGGCTGCTGCGGTAGCAGGCGTTGAGCGCGCTGCACCAGCGCTGCATGGCTTTGTGCATCGGGTAGTCGAGCAGCAGCCAGTCGAGCCCCTGCTTGTAGTTCCACTCGATGAACTGGCCGAATTCCGAGCCCATGAACGTGAGCTTCTTGCCCGGGTGCGCGAACTGATAGCCGTAGAGCGCGCGCAGGGTGGCAAACTTCTGCTCATAGGTGCCATACATCTTGTCGAGCATCGACTTCTTGCCGTGTACGACCTCGTCGTGCGAAAACGCGAGGATGAAGTTCTCGGAGAAGGCGTACATCATCGAGAACGTCAGCTTGTCGTGGTGGTATTTGCGGAAGTAGGGGTCGAGCTCCAGATAGTCGAGCGTGTCGTGCATGAAGCCCATGTCCCACTTGAAGCTGAAGCCGAGACCGCCGTCGTAGGGCGGCTTCGTTACGCTGGGGTAGGCGGAGGATTCCTCCGCGACCGTCACGCAGCCGGGCCACGCCGTGAGCACGGCCGTGTTGAGCTTTTGCAGAAAGGCGACCGCGCCGAGGTTGATGTTGCCGCCGTCACGGTTCGGCGTCCATTCGCCGTCGCGCCGGGCGTAGTTGAGATACAGCATCGAGGACACCGCGTCCACGCGGATGCCGTCGATGTGATAGCGGTCGAAAAACGACATGGCCGACGAGATAAGAAAGCTCTGCACCTCCGGCATTTCATAGTCGAAAATGAGTGTGCCCCACTCCGGATGCTCGGCCATGCGCGCATCCTTGCACTCGTAGAGCCGTGTGCCGTCAAAGCGCGCGAGCCCGTGCGCGTCCTTCGGAAAGTGCGCCGGGACCCAGTCCATGATCACGCCGATGCCGGCGCGGTGGAGCGTATCGACAAAGTACATGAAGTCCTGCGGCGTGCCGTAGCGGCTGGTGGGGGCGTAGTACCCGGTCACCTGATAGCCCCAGGAGCCCTCGTAGGGGTATTCCGTCACGGGCAGCAGCTCCACGTGCGTGTAGTGCATCGTCCGGCAGTAGTCCGCCAGCTCGTCTGCGATCGAGCGGTACCACGGCAGGCCGGTCTCCGGCCTGCGCCAGGAGCCGAGGTGCACCTCGTAAATGCTCATCGGCGCGCGGTATACATCGCGTGCGGCGCGGCGGCGCAGGTAGCTCCGGTCGTGCCAGACGTAGCCATCGAGCGTCCAGACCTTGGATGCGGTCGCGGGCCCGGTCTCGCAGTGCGCGGCGAAGGGGTCGGCTTTGAGCACCGTCTGGCCGTCCGGGCCGGTGACGGCGTATTTATAGAGCGCCCCGTCGCGCAGACCGTCCACGGTCTGCACCCACGTGCCGTCCGGCAGGCGGTCCATCGGCGCCGCCGCCGTGTCCCAGCCGTTGAAGTCGCCCACGAGCGCGACGCGCTGTGCGTGCGGCGCCCAGACGGCGAAGCGGTGCCCCGCCGCGCCGGGGAGCGCGTGGCAGCCGAACGTGCGGTAGGCGTGCACGGCCGCGCCGGTATGAAATTCCTGCAGCTCCGGCTCCATGGGGGAGCCGGGCGCGCGTTCTGTCTTATCCATGGCGCGCCTCCAATATCCCAGTCTAGCACGATCATTATACCGTGCCCGGCATGAAATTCCAACTGTTTTTTTGCGGCCTTGATTTGACAACACGCCCCGCAGCCGCTATACTTGGGACAGACAGAATATATTTGGGAGGCGCGGTATGTTTACCTTCAATCACTTTAATTTCAATGTCCTCGATCTCGAGCGAAGCGTGCAGTTTTACCATGACGCGCTCGGGCTGGAGCCTGTGCGCACGAAGGATGCGGCCGACGGTTCGTTCCGGCTCGTGTTTCTGGGCGACGGGCACTCGCCGTTTCAGCTCGAGCTGACCGGTCTGCGTGACCGCACGCAGCCGTATGACCTCGGCGAGGGGGAGTTCCACCTCGCGTTTTCCGTGCCGGACATGGACGCCGCGCACGCAAAGCACGCGGCCATGGGCTGCATCTGCTTTGAAAACCCCGGCATGGGCATCTACTTCATCGAGGACCCCGACGGGTACTGGATCGAGATCGTGCCGGAAAAGTGAATCCCCACGCAGGAGACGGAAGACGTCTCCTGTGTTTTTTACACTTCGTTTACTTGACAAATATCTGGGAAATGGGCATCCTGAGTTTGGAAGCGCGTTGGAAAACATCTGAAAATCTGGAAAGGAGCGACCGAATATGACGCGAAGAAAACGGCTCTGCCTGCTGCTGGCGGTGCTGACGCTGCTGCTGGCGCTGAGTGCCTGCGGCGCGCAGAGCAAGCTGGTGCTGGCGACCACGGGCATGGAACCGACGCTGGATCTCACGCTGCCGGATACGATCACGCTCCCAGATAAGGGAAGGGATACGGTTTACAAAAGCTATGTGGACAAGGCGTATTCCATGGCACTGGCGGCCGCGCTGCTGGATATGGACGCGGACACGATGCAGACGCAGCTGGCGGGCCATCTCTCGTATGATGCGCAGACCGGCTACATCCAGTACTACACGCCGACCGAGGAGCTGACGCAGGGTGACCTGAGCGAATTCCCGACGGACGCGCAGCTCGAGCAGACCGTGCGCGAGCGGCTGAAAAAGTTTGAACCGGAACTCGCCGACACGTCCCGGATCGTCTTCAGCAGCGCAACCTATGAGACGAACGTGAGCAGCAAAACGGTCGATGTGACGCCCGAGGTCAACGGCCGGATGGTGTATGGACAGTACCACATCTCCATTTCCTTTGACAGGGACGGCAATGTGACGGCACTGACGCAGCAGTATGCCCCGCTCAAGATGGGCGGCACCAGGACCGTCCGCCTGGCGGACGCCAAGACCGTGCAGGCACGGCTGGATGCGCACGACTTCTCGGCGAATATCGCGCAGGAGCTGACAGACTGCACGATCACAGGGTTTGAGCAGGCGTATTACATGAACGCCGGGTTCAATGCCGAGGGCGACTATGCGCTCTATCCGATCTATGTCCTGCGTGGGCAGGGCACGGCGGCGGACGGCAGCGTGCAGGACTTCGAAGTGCTCGTGTCCGCGCTCGCGGGATGATCAAATTGACGAAATGACCCGCGCCCCGCAGAAAGATCTGCGGGGCGCGCTTTGTTGGCCGGTATGTGCGTTCAGTCGTCCGGCGCCGACAGCCGGCAGATGTCGAGCACGGACACCTCGAACGCCGTACGCTCGACAGCGCCGGTGTCCAGCACCTTGATGTAGCTGCGGCTTTGCAGCCGCCCTTCGAGGGACACGCGCGTGCCCACGTCCCAGAGTGCGGTCTCGCATGCGCGCGCGCCCCAGGTGATGCACGGCAGGTAGTCGCTGCGGCCGTAGTGCCGGTTCACGGCCAGCATCAGGTCGCAGATATCGCGCCCCATCGGTGTCGTGCGCAGGTTCGGTGGTTTGCAGAGCGTACCGCTGAGCAGGATCAGGTTGCGGTCATACGGTTCGTCGCTGAGCGAGATGTCGCGCGCGAACACCGTGATGACCAGCTTCGCGCCCGGCCCGCGGCGGTTGTTGAACGAGCGCACATCGCCGATCACGCACAGCCTTGCCGATTCCTCCAGCGGCATCTCGGCCAGCAGCCGCTCGCGCACGACGACATTTACACGGTCGATCGTGCCGGACAGCCGCTGTGTCTCGAGCGGGAAGGTGAAAAAGCGTTCCTGCCGGTTTTCGTGCGACAGCACGGGCGGCGCCGCCAGCGTGCCGCAGAGCTCGGCATAGTTGTTTTGTTCCAGTTCGTCCATGTGCTGCACCTCTCTTGTTGAGTACCACAGCCTATGTGCCGGCGGCGGAAAATATGCGTCTTGTGCAATGCGGCCGGACGCGGTATAATAAGAGCACCTATTTTTCGTGTCTCATCAGAAAGGACGAACGATTATGGAACTTCGAGAGATTCTTTCCCGCTGCGACCATACGCTCCTGCGCGTGGATGCCACTGCGGCGGAGATCCGCGCCCTCTGCGATCAGGGCATGCGTTACGGCTGCGCCAGTGTGTGCATCCCGCCGTGCCATGTCGCCGGGGCGAAGAAATATGTCGGCGACCGCCTGCGCATCTGCACGGTCATCGGCTTCCCGAACGGGTATAACACACCGGCCGTCAAGGCGTTCGAGGCGGCCGAGGCCATCCGCAACGGTGCCGATGAGGTGGACATGGTCATCAACCTGGCCATGGTCAAGGACGGCTGCTGGGACGATGTCGCGGCCGATATCCGCGCCGTGCGCGAGGTCAGCCGCGGCCGCATCCTCAAGGTCATCATTGAGTGCTGCCTGCTGACCGAGGAGGAAAAGCGCATGCTCTGCCGCATCGTGTCCGACAGCGGGGCCGACTATATCAAGACTTCCACCGGCTTTTCCACCGGCGGCGCCACGGCGGACGATGTGCGCCTGCTGCGCACCTGCTGCCCGCCGCACGTGAAGGTCAAGGCCGCCGGCGGCATCGCAAGCCTGGCCGACGCGGAGGAGTTTATCCGCCTCGGCGCAGATCGGCTCGGCACCAGCCGCATTGTGAAGATCGCCATGGCGCAGGAGCAGCAGGCCGCCGAGGCGGCGGCCGCGCCGCAGCAGCCGGAGGCACCTGCCCAGCCGGAAACGCCGGAACAGCAGGACACCACTTACTGAGTCTGCCGGGCGGCGAGCTTTTGCCGCACGGTCCGCCCCAGCCACACGCCGGGGATGGAGAGCCCAAACCAGAACAGGGAATACAGCGGGCAGATCTGCCCGAGGACGTTGAGCGGCCGGTCTGCGTAGTTCCAGACGTTCCAGCCGAGGCGCAGGTTGACGAGCACGCCGGTGAAATACTCCACCGTCGTGACGGCGGCCGCGCACAGCGTCCAGCGCCGCCAGAGCACGGTGCGCTCACGCCCCGCGATCAGATAGATCAGCACGGCGCACACGCCGCCGCACAGCAGCATCGACCAGTGCGTCCGGCCGCGCCAGAGCAGCTCCAGCCCGCCGTAGCCCAGTCCGCCGGCGGTGAACACACCGCCGTATTCGAGTACTTTCATATGGCTTCGCCTCCGTGGGGGAGTATGTCCCCGGGAGGCGGGATTCAGTACGCGTTTTTGTATGCCCGACGCAGAAAACCCTTGACAGATCGCGCTGGGACTGCTATAGTATAAAAGCTGACAACAAAGTGGGCGCCCTCTGGGCAGCCTCACCCGGCCGCAAAGGCGGTCCGCGGTCAATAAAACCCGCTCCCGTCCGGGAGGTATGTGTGTTTTATGCGCGCGGATGTGTCTTGCATCCGTGCTTTTTTGTTCCTGGAGCCACCGCTCCCGATGCAACCAATGGAGGTGTGTTCGTATCGCAACTGCAAACTATCAGATCAACGAAGAGATCCGCGATAAGGAAGTCCGCGTCATCGGCGCTGACGGCGCTCAGCTGGGCATCATGTCCTCGGCCGCTGCGCTGGAGATCGCCGAGGGGAAGGACCTCGACCTCGTGAAGATCGCTCCGGGTTCCAACCCGCCGGTCTGCAAGATCATGGACTACGGCAAGTACCGCTTCGAGCAGGCCAAGCGCGAGAAGGAAGCCAGAAAGAATCAGCATGTGATCGAAGTCAAGGAGATCCGCATGTCGCCCGGCATCGGCGAGAACGACTTCAACACCAAGCTGAAAAACGGCCAGAAGTTCCTGCAGGGCGGCGACCGTCTGAAGGTGACCATCCGCTTCCGCGGCCGTGAAATGGCACACACCAATATCGGTGAACAGCTCCTGCGTGACTTTGCCGCCAAGTGCGCGGACATTGCCAACCTCGACAAGCAGCCCAAGCTGGAGGGGCGCAACATGTCCATGTTCCTGTCGCCGAAGCCGCAGAACACCAATAGTAAGAAGTAAGCAAACCAAGGAAGGAGAAAATACAATGCCCAAACTGAAATCTCACAGTGGCGCGAAGAAGAGATTCAATCTCACCAAGAACGGCAAGGTCAAGCGTGCCCACGCGTTCAAGAGCCACATTCTTACCAAGAAGGATACCAAGCGCTGCCGTCGTCTGCGTTCCACCACTTATGCGGATGCGACTACCGAAGCGACCATCAGAAAAATGATTCCTTATAAATAAGGATTGACCGCACGATAGGAGGAAACAACAATGGCAAGAGTCAAAGGCGCGATGATGACGCGCAAACATAGAAAAAAGATCCTCGGCCTTGCGAAGGGCTACTGGGGCAACAAGTCCCGCCACTACAAGATGGCCAACCAGCAGATGATGAAGTCCGGCCGCTATGCTTACGTCGGCCGCAAGCAGAAGAAGAGAGACTTCCGTCAGCTGTGGATTACCCGTATCAGCGCCGGCTGCAAAGCCAACGGCATGAATTACTCCACCTTTATGCACGGCCTGAAGCTGGCCGGCATCGACATGAACCGCAAGATGCTCTCCGAGACTGCGATCCATGATCCCGCTGCGTTCACCGCTCTGTGCGAGCAGGCGAAGGCTGCCCTGTAAGACTGTATCAAAAACCCCGCCATCCATCGGATGGCGGGGTTTTTGTATCTTGGTTTTCCCTCAGGCGACCTGCCGCGCCACGACCAGAAAGCGGCCGTTTGCAGTGTGGTATGCGCAGGTGGACAGTGTGAGCAGCCGGTCGCCGGGTTGTATCGTGATGCCGGTATCGTAGCACCGGTTTTGTTCGATAAACGCGAGGTACTGCGCAAACTGCTCCGGGTCGGTGCCGGTGCAGTCGTAATAGCGGAAGGCGTCAGAGCCCTCAGCGGGGATTTCCGTTTCGATCGCGGCCACGACCTCATACGAATGGGAGGCGTAGAGCGTGTCAAACTGCACGATCGGGTGCGCAGCGCGAAATGCCGCATCCTTGTAGGAGATCAGGGAGCCGAACATGCTGCCGTCTTTCATGTGGTGCCCGTAGATGAGGATGTTGTCCGCCGTGCGCACATCGCAGTTTTCGGCGACATACAGCGTGCCGCGGTACGACCACTTGCCGTAGAAGTCCATGTGCAGGTACTTGTCCGGCGTGTCGGGGGCAAACATGACGACGTTGTTGATGTTGGTGCCGTCGATCCGCAGCCAGCCGATCGTATCCGTATTGTCGGCGGCAACTGCACGCACCTGCTCCATGGCCTCCGCACTGGCTGCGTCATGCGCGGCGGCGAGCGCCTCTGCGACAGCGCGGTCGCTGCGGTCACTGTGCCAGTACCAGCCGAGCACGCCAACGCAGACCAAGAATCCGACGATGCAGACGACGCGGATCACGATGAGAACGGTTTTTTTCATACAAAACTCCTGATAAGAAAATGGGCAGTGTCATTTGACGCTACCCATTTTAACTGCATGAGAGTGAAGATCAGGCGCCGTGGTGCTTGTTCTTCCTGCGGTTGTAGTAGGTCGCAGCAAAGGTCGCCACGAAGATCACTGCCAGCGCAATGACCAGCCAGATCAGACGTGTGTCGCCGGTCTTGGGGGTGTTCGACTTGCTGCCGTCCGGATTGTTGCCATCCGGGCCATTCCCGTCCGGGTTGTTTCCGTCAGGGTTGTTTCCGTCAGGATTATTCCCGTCAGGATTATTGCCATTCGGGTCTTTGCCGTCCGGATTGTTGGGGTCGGTGCCGTTGCCGTTATCGCCGCCGCCATTGTTGCCGCCGCCGTTGCCGCCGCCGTTGTTGCCGCC
>SFJO01000005.1 GCA_004555865.1 Oscillospiraceae bacterium | reverse complement strand
TGACCTTCTCGTTCCTGATTTCATCGCCTATGGTGGACTTGGGAAGTCTTGTTCTTCTGATGAGTATTTTCGGGGCAAAGGTTGCGATTCTCTATGTGGTGCTGGGGCTTGTGATTGCTGTGGCTGGCGGTACGCTGATTGAAAAGCTGCACATGGAAAATCAGGTGGAGGAATTTATCCGCAGGGCATCTGCCGTGGACATTGCCTCCCCAACACTGACGCAGAAGGAGCGCCTGGTTTACGCCAAAGAGCAGGTGGAAGAAACCTTCAAGAAGGTCTTTCCGTACATTCTCATCGGCGTAGGCATCGGGGCTGTCATTCACAACTGGATTCCCGAAAGCTGGGTTGTGGCGGTTCTCGGCAGCCATAACCCCTTCGGCGTAATATTAGCAACCATCATCGGCATTCCCATGTATGCCGATATTTTCGGCACGATTCCCATTGCTGAGGCTTTGCTTGGAAAAGGCGCACAGCTTGGTACGGTGCTTGCCTTTATGATGGGTGTTACCACGCTGTCTTTGCCGTCAATGATTATGTTGCGCAAGGCAGTCAAGCCGAAGTTACTGGGTGTTTTTATCGCCATCTGCGCTGCGGGCATTATCGTTGTAGGCTATTTATTCAACCTGTCTCAGGGCATTATCTTATAATTTGGAGGGACTATCATGTCAATTTTCGGATTTGGAAAGAAAAAAGAAGAGCAAAAGCAGTCTTGCTGCTGCGGAGGCAACTGTACATCGGAAACCATGCAGGCGGCAGAAGCAGAAAAGAAGGAATCCGGCATTAAAATTCTCGGTGGAGGTTGTGCCAAGTGCAACGCACTGGAAGCGGAAACCGAAGAAGCACTGCGGGAACTCGGTATGGATGCTACCATCGACCATGTGAAGGACTATGAAAAAATCGCTGCCTACGGTGTGATGACCACACCTGCACTGGTGGTGGACGGTCAGGTGGTGTCCTACGGCAAGGTGCTGAAAAAGGATGAGGTCATCGCCATTTTGAAGAAGGTAAGAAAATGAAAAAGCCGAAGGTCGCCTTTATCTGCGTGCACAACTCCTGCCGCAGCCAGATTGCCGAAGCACTGGGAAAGCATCTGGCCTCTGATGTTTTTGAAAGCTATTCTGCCGGGACAGAAACCAAACCACAGATCAATCAGGATGCCGTCCGGCTGATGAAGGAGCTTTACGGCATCGACATGGAGAAAACGCAGTATTCCAAGCTCATTACAGATATTCCGGAGCCGGACATTGCCATCTCCATGGGTTGTGATGTAGGTTGTCCGTTTATCGGCAGAGCGTTTGATGACAACTGGAAACTTGAAGATCCGACAGGAAAAACGGATGATGATTTCAGGGTGGTTATACAGCAGATCGAGAAGAATATTCTGGAATTAAAGAAAAAATGATTGCAATATAACTTCCAGTTTGTCGCAGGCAAGGTTTGGGGCAGGCACGCCCCAACAAGAACACGTTGGCAATGCAGGTGCATTGCAGAAGTATCGTCCCGGAGAGGCACAGCATTTTCACGATATGTGACCGAATCGACCACCGGAAACCGGGTCAACATTGAAAACGCATACGCGGCGGGCGCTCTCCCCCTCAAACCGAAAAAGCCTCCGGTGCGCGGCCCGTGCAAGCCGCACCCCGGAGGCAATTTTTCTGTTTTTGCGCGTTTACCGGCCGCCCATCAGAATGGCCAGTACGGCCTTCTGGGCGTGCAGACGGTTCTCGGTCTCTTCAAAGATCTCATCGGCGTGGCGCTCGAAGGTCTCCACCGCGATCTCCTCGCCCTTGCGGGCGGGCAGGCAGTGCAGCACCATGCAGTCGGGCTTGGCCAGGGCCAGCAGCTCTTCGTTCACCTGATAGCCCCGGAAATGACGGCGGCGGAGCAGCTGCTCCTCCTCGCTGCCGGTGCTGATCCAGGCGTCCGTGTACACCACATCGGCCCCCTGTGCGCCCGCCTTCGGGTCGGTGGAGAGGGTGAACTTGTCCCCATAGGCCTTGGCGTACTCCAGCACCGTGCGGGACGGCTCGCACCCCTCGGGGCAGACGGCGCTCACCTGCATACCGGCCATCAGGCCGCCCACAATCAGGCTGTTGGCCATGTTGTTGCCGTCGCCCACAAAGCACAGCTTTTGGCCCTCCAGGCGGCCCTTTTTCTCCCGGATGGTCATCAGGTCGGCCAGCACCTGGCAGGGATGGGCGTAATCGGTCAGGCCGTTGATGACGGGCACGCCGCTCCACTGGGCCAGGGCCTCGGCATCGCTCTGCTTGTAGGTGCGGATCATAATGCCGTCGTAATAGCGGCCCAGGGTGCGGGCCGTATCCTCAATGGCCTCGCCATAGCCAAGCTGCATCTCGGTCACGGCGTTGAGATAATGGGCCAGGCCGCCCAGCTGGTACATACCCACCTGAAAGCTGGCGCGGGTGCGGGTGCTGGGCTTTGCAAAAATCAGCGCCAGGCTTTTGCCCGCCAGCAGGGGGTGGGCGCGGCCCGCCTTGCGGTCGGCCTTCAGCTCGTCGGCCACATCCAGGATGTGAAACAATTCCTCCCGGGTCAGGTCGCTCATTTTCAGCAGGTGCTTCATGGGGCTTCCTCCTTCTTGTTTCGGAATCCGGTTTCAAAACAGCCGGGGCAGCCATAGCCGCCCCGGCCGCTGTTTGCTTTGTGCTTGTTCAGGCCAAGTATACCATATTCTCTGCCGGTTTTACAGGGCCGACAGCACCTCATTCAGAATGTTCAGCGCCTTTTCAATGTCCTCGTTGGTCAGCACCAGGGGGGGCAGCAGGCGCAGGCGGGTCTTGGCGGTCAGGCACAGAAGGCCCTTGTTCTGGCAGGCGGTCAGCACCTCTTTGGCGCTGATGCCCTCCTCAAAGGCGATGCCCACCATCAGGCCCAGGCCGCTCACCTCCTGCACATGGGGCAGCTTGGCCAGCCCCGCCCGCAGGGCAGCGGCCTTGGCGCGCACGTCGGCCAGCATCTCGTCGGTGAGCTTCTTCATCACCACATTGGCGCCGGCGCACACCACCGGGTTGCCGCCGAAGGTGGTACCGTGGGTGCCGGGGCCCATGCCCTTGGCCACCTTTTCGCTCATCAGCACTGCGCCAATGGGCAGGCCGCCGCCCAGGCCCTTGGCCAGGCTGACCACGTCCGGCTGCACATCGAACTGCTCGTAGGCCAGGAAGGTGCCGGTGCGGCCGATGCCGGTCTGCACCTCATCCACGATGATCAGGATGTCGTGCTCATGGCAGTAGGCGTTCACCTTGGAAACATAGTCCTTGTCCAGCGCGCACACGCCGCCCTCGCCCTGCACCATCTCCATGATGACCGCGCAGGTGGCGGGGGTCACGGTTTTGAGGAAGGCCTCGTAATCGTTGGCCGGGGTGTAGGCAAAGCCCTCGTTGAAGGGGCCGAAGTAGTGGTGGAACACCTCCTGACCGGTGGCAGTCAGGGAGGCCAGGGTGCGGCCGTGGAAGCTGTTCACCAGGCTGACGACCTGATAGCGGCCCTCGCCGTAGGTGTCGAAGCTGTACTTGCGGGCCGCCTTCATGGAGCCTTCGTTGGCCTCTGCGCCGGAGTTGGCAAAGAACACCTTGTCAAAGCCGGTGCGCTTGCACAGGGTTTCGGCCAGCTGGCCGCAGGGGTCGGTGTAGTACAGGTTGGAGGTGTGCTGCAATCTGCCCGCCTGCTCGCTCACAGCGGCCACCCAGTCCGGGTCGCAGTAGCCCAGGCTGTTCACGCCGATGCCGCTGGTGAAATCCAGATATTCCTTGCCGTCAAAATCGGTGACGTGCATCCCTTTGCCCTGTTCCAGAGCGATCTGGTTGCGGCCGTAGGTGTGGGCCACATGGGCATTGTCCCGTTCAATGATCTGCTGATTGGTCATGGTGTTTCCCTCCCCGGCGGCGCGCCGCCGTAGTTTCAGGCCGGGCGCGCGGCAGAGCGCCTGCCCAGCACAGGTTTTATTGTGAGGAATGTTTGTGCGGGGCGCGCAGCTTACCGCACATGGCCCCGGCGGTAGAACAGCGTACCGCTGCCCCGGTCGGAGAAGATCTCCAGCAGGATGGAGTGCAGCACACGGCCGTCGATGATGCTGGCCTCGCTCACGCCGCGGTAGATGGCATCGGCCAGGCCCTCGATCTTGGGAATCATGCCGCCGGAAATGATGCCGGCCTCTTTGTAGCCGTCGATCTCGCTCACCTCCACGGTGGGAATAAGCGTGCTCTCGTCGTCCTTATTGCGCAGCAGGCCCGCAATGTCGGTCATCATCACCAGCTTCTGTGCCTTCAGGGCAATGGCAATGGCCGCGGCGGCGGTGTCGGCGTTCAGGTTGTAGGCCACGCCGTTCTCGTCCATGCCCACGCTGGCAATCACGGGAATAAAGCCGTCGTCCAGCAGGCGGTCGATCAGGCGGGTGTCCACCCGCTCCACGTTGCCAACATAACCCAGATCCTTATCGGCCACCTTGCTGCACCGGATCATCTGCCCGTCAATGCCGCACAGGCCCACGCCGCGGCCCCGCAGCATGGCCACCAGGTCCTTGTTCACTTCACCCGCCAGCACCTGCTGCACCACCATCATGGTGATCTCGTCGGTGTAGCGCAGGCCGTCCACAAAGCGGCTCTCGTGGCCGATGGCCTTCAGCATCTTGTTGATGGAGGGGCCGCCGCCGTGCACCAGCACCACCCGCACGCCCAGCAGGGTGAGAGTGATCAGGTCGTTCATCACGGCGGTTTTCAGCTCTTCGTTTACCATGGCGTTGCCGCCGTACTTCACCACCAGCGTGGTGCCGTGGTATTTCTGGATGTAGGGGGTCGCCTCGCTGAACAGCTTGGCCATCTCTTCGTTCTTCACCGGTATTTCCTCCTTTTGGAAACCGTTTGTGGCGTCAGGAACGGTAATCGCCGTTGATCTTCACATAATCGTAGGTCAGATCGCAGCCCCAGGCCTTGCCCTCGGCCTCGCCGTCGCCCATATCCACCCGAACCAAAATGTCATGCTCGGCCAGCACCTTGGAGGCTTCCTCTTCGCTGTAAGGATGGTAGGCGGCGTTTTCGCACACATACACGCTGCCCGCGGCGCTTTCCAGCCAGACGCAGCAGCGGTCCACCGAGAAGTCGCCCTGCGTGTAGCCAATGGCGCACAGGATGCGGCCCCAGTTGGCGTCGCGGCCGAACACCGCGGCCTTGAACAGGTTGGAGCAGACCACGCTCTTGGCAATGGCGCGGGCGGTGGCCTTATCCTTGGCATGGCTCACCTGGCAGGTGATCAGGTGAGAAGCGCCCTCGCCGTCGGAGGCGTGCAGCGCGGCCATGTGCTCGGCAATGGCGGTCAGGGCCGCCACGAAGTTGTCGTAGTCCTCGCCTTCGGCGGTAACCGGCTCGTTGCCCGCCAGGCCGTTGGCCAGGATGAGCAGCGTGTCGTTGGTGGAGGTATCCAGGTCCACCGACAGCTGGTTGTAGGTGGCAGGCACCACCTGATGGATGGCCTTATCCAGCATTTCGGCGCTGATGGCGGCATCGGTGGTGTAGAAGGTGAGCAGGGTGGCCAGGTTGGGGGCGATCATGCCGCTGCCCTTGCCGATGGCGCCCAGGGTGCAGGTCTTGCCGCCCAGCGTGAACTGCAGGGCGTACTGCTTGGGGTAGGTGTCCGTGGTCATGATGGCCTGGGCGGCGGCGGTGCTGCCCGCCTCGCCCCCGGCCAGCTGGGCCGCCGCCTCGGGAATGCCCTTGGCGAAGGGATCAATGGTCATGGGCTGGCCGATGACACCGGTGGAGGAGGGCAGGATGTCCTCTTCCTTCAGGCCCAACGCCCCCGCCGCCAGGCGGCAGCACTCGTTGGCCAGGTCAATGCCGTTGGCCGCGCAGGTGTTGGCATTGCCGCTGTTTACCAGAATGGCCTGGGCATGGCCGTCCGTCAGGTGGGCCTTATCCACCGTGATGGGCGCGCCCTTCACCTTGTTGCTGGTGTACATACCGGCGGCCGTGCAGCGCACATCCGCCACGATGAGGGCCAGGTCCTTCTTATTGGGGTTGGCCCGGAAGCCGCAGTGTACGCCCGCGGCCTGAAAACCCTTTGCGGCGCAGACGCCGCCGGTCACTTCCTTGAATTCCATTGTTGTATCTCTCCCTTTCCCCGCCCGCCGGTCGTGGGGGCGGAAACCCTGAATGCCGCCGGTTCGTGCGGCCGTTTCCGTTGTACGGTTATTCCAGGCCCTCGGTCTCCGGCAGGCCCAGCATCAGGTTCATGCACTGCACCGCCGCGCCGGAAGAGCCCTTGCCCAGATTGTCAAACAGGCTCATCACCAGCAGCTGGCCCTCGTGGCCCACCACAAAGATCTCCATTTTATCGCTGCCGGTGCGCAGGTTCGTGGTGAGGAACTTATCCTCCGGCAGCTCATTCAGGGGATGCACCAGCACCTGGCTCTCGCCCTGATAATAATCCGCCAGGCAGGCGGCCACCTGCTCGGGGGTCACATCCTGCACCAGATCCAGCCGCAGGGGCACCACGGTCTGCATTCCGCTGTAAAAATCGTCCACAATGGGGCAGAACAGTGGGGCGCTGGTCAGGCCGCACACGGCGGTCATCTCCGGCAGATGCTTGTGCTTTAAGGTCAGGCCATAGCTGCGGGGGGCGCTGTATCCCTCGGGCCGGTCCGGTGCCTCGTAGGCGGCGATCATACTCTTGCCGCCGCCGGAATACCCGGTGAGGCTGTAGCAGGTGAAGGGGAAGTAGGCGGGCAAAACGCCCTTCTGTACCAGCGGGGCCACCGTGCTGATGAAGCCGGAGGCATGGCAGCCGGGCACGGCCACCCGGTTTGAAGCCTTGATCTTCTCCCGCTGGCCTTCCAGCTCGGGGAAGCCGTACACCCAGCCGGGGGCGGTGCGGTGCGCCGTGGAGGTATCCAGGATCTTCACGTTCTCGCTGACCAGCGGCATCACCTCTTTGGCTGCCGCATCCGGCAGGCACAAAAAGGCCAGATCGGCGGAGTTGATGACCTTGGCCCGCTCGTTCACGTCCTTACGGCCTTCGGCCGAGATGGTCAGCAGCTCGATCTCCGGGCGCTTCTGCAGCCGCTCCGCAATGCGCAGGCCGGTGGTGCCGGCGCTGCCGTCAATAAAAACCTTAAACTTCGGCATGATGCTTCTCCTTCCAGGCAGCCAGCTGTTCGCCGGCCTGTTTGATCTGCTTGGTCACGCTGGCGGCGCAGGGGCCGCCCTCGCTGGCCCGGCCCTCGGTGCAGCGGATCAGGTCGATGGCCTCGTACACGCCCTCGTCAAACACAGGGCTGAAGCTCTTGAAGGTCTCCATGGGCAGGGCCTCCAGCGTGGTTCCGTTGGCGATGCAGTGGGCCACCAGGCTGCCGGTGAGCTTGTAGGCATCCCGGAAGGGCACGCCCTTCTTGGTCAGGTAATCGGCGCAGTCGGTGGCGTTGATGAAGCCCTTGGCCGCGGCGGCACGCATATTCTCGGGCAGGGTGCGCATGGTGTCCAGCATGGGGGTCACGGTGCGCAGGCACAGGGCCAGCGTATCCACCGCGTCAAAAATGGCCTCCTTGTCCTCCTGCATATCCTTGTTGTAGGCCAGGGGCAGGCCCTTCATCATCACCAGCAGGGTGTTCAGGTCGCCGTACACCCGGCCGGTTTTGCCGCGGATCAGCTCGGTGACATCCGGGTTCTTCTTCTGGGGCATGATGGACGAGCCGGTGGTGAAGGCGTCGTCCAGCTCGATGAACTTGAACTCCCAGCTGGACCAGAGGATGATCTCCTCGGACAGGCGGGACAGGTGCATCATGCAGATGGAAATGGCGCCGGCCAGCTCAATGCAGAAATCCCGGTCGGACACACCGTCCAGGCTGTTGGGGCAGGGGCCGTCAAACCCCAGAGCGGCGGCGGTGCGCTGCCGGTCCAGCGGGTAGGTGGTGCCGGCCAGGGCGCCGCTGCCCAGGGGGCACTGGCTGTTCATGCGGGCCAGGGCGTCCTCAAAGCGATCCAGATCCCGCAGCAGCATCCACACATAGGCCATCAGCTGGTGGCCCATGGTCACCGGCTGGGCCCGCTGCAGATGGGTGTAGCCGGGCATGACCGAGGCGGTGTTCTCCGCCGCCTTTTTGCACAGGGTCTCCACCAGTTCCGCCAACTGCTGCTGCAGGCTGCGGCCCATATCCCGCAGGGTCAGGCGGATGTCCAGGGCCACCTGGTCGTTGCGGCTGCGGCCGGTGTGCAGGCGCTTGCCGGCATCGCCGATGCGGGCGGTGAGGGTCTGCTCCACGAAGGTGTGAATGTCCTCGGCCTCCGGGTCAATGGCCAGCGCCCCGCTCTCCAGGTCGTTCAGGATGCCCTCCAGCCCGCTCAGGATCTCGTCCGCGTCCTTCTGGGAGATGATGCCCTGGGCGCCCAGCATGGCCGCATGGGCCATGCTGCCGGTGATGTCCTGATGGGCCATACGCTGGTCGAACCGGATGGAAGAGTTGAAATCGTTCACGCGGCTGTCCACCGCTTTCGAAAATCTGCCTTGCCAAAGCTGCGCCATGGGTCTACGCTCCTAAATTCTGAATTTTGCTTAAAATTATCGTTTAATCGTATATATGCTGCCTATTTGATCGGTGGGCATATAAGATGGGAAAAGCCGCCGGAAGCCCTGGCGGGCCGCGCCTGGCGCGGTCGCGTAGGGGAATGCTCCCGGCGGTCGGTTTTCCCTTGAGGGCGGCTGGGCCTGCTTGCAAAGGCCCTGCTGCCTGCTCGTTTACGGAATGATTTTACTTGATTTCAGGCCACTTGGCGCTGAGCTTCGCCCGCTCCTTGATGGACAGACCGAACAGATTGATGAAGCCTGCGGCATCGGCCTGGTTGTAATCCTCGTCCACGCCGAAGGAAGCGGTCTGCTCGTCGTACAGGGTGTAGGGGCTGGTGACGCTGGCGGTGATGATGTTGCCCTTGTACAGCTTCAGCTTCACATCGCCGGTCACGGTCTTCTGGGTGGAGTCCACAAAGGCGTCCATGGCCTCACGCAGCGGGGTGAACCACTGGCCGTTGTACACCAGATCGGCGTACTTCTGGCCCACGATGGCCTTGAAGTGGCTGGTCTCCTTGTCCAGGGTGATGGTCTCCAGAACCTTGTGGGCCTGGTACAGGATGGCGCCGCCGGGAGTCTCGTACACGCCGCGGCTCTTCATGCCGACCAGACGGTTCTCCACGATGTCCAGCAGGCCGATGCCGTTGGCGCCGCCCACCTTGTTCAGGGCTTCCACCATGGCCACGCCGTCCAGCTCCTTGCCGTCCAGCTGGGTGGGCACGCCCTTCTCAAAGTGGATGGTCACATAGGTGGGAACGTCGGGGGCCTGCTCGGGGCTGACGCCCAGCTCCAGGAAGCCTTCCTTGTTGTACTGAGGCTCGTTGGCGGGGCTCTCCAGATCCAGGCCCTCGTGGGACAGATGCCACAGGTTCTTATCCTTGGAGTAGTTGGTCTCACGGCTGATGCGCAGGGGGATGTTGTGGGCCTCGGCGTAGTCGATCTCCTCGTCGCGGCTCTCGATGTTCCACTCACGCCAGGGAGCGATGATGGCCATATCGGGGGCGAAGGCCTTCAGGGTCAGCTCAAAACGCACCTGGTCGTTGCCCTTGCCGGTGCAGCCGTGGCAGATGGCGTCCGCGCCCTCTTTGTGGGCGATCTCGGCCAGAGCCTTGGCGATGCAGGGACGGGCGTGGCTGGTGCCCAGCAGGTAATCTTCATACTTGGCGTCCGCCTTCAGGCAGGGCCAGATGTAGTTTTCCACGTAGTCCTTCTTCAGGTCCAGGATGTACAGCTTGGAAGCGCCGGTCTTTTTTGCCTTCTCTTCCAGGCCGTCCAGCTCGGTGCCCTGGCCCACGTCGCCGGAAACGGCGATGACTTCGCAGTTGTTGTAGTTCTCCTTCAGCCAGGGAATGATGATGGAGGTGTCCAGGCCGCCGGAGTAAGCCAAAACGACTTTCTTGATATCTTTCTTCTGTTTCATTGCAGGTAACTCCCTTTCTCTATTCTGTATCCTGCGGGGCCGCCGCTGCCCGAAGTGCATCCGGACGTTGAATAAATATTCATCTGACACGAATTATTATACACTCATCTTCCCGTCCGTCAAGGAAAAAACTGCACAAAGATTCTGTTTCATTCGCCATTTTTTTGCCGTGTTTGCCGAGATGCTCCCGGCAGTTCCTCCGGGTTTCTCGCTGATGCGTCATTTCCGTTTTGCCGCGCTGCATATATCGATTATTTATGCAGATTATGCAGGTTTGTTCATGGGGCCCGGCTGCTCACAGCTCCTGCCAGCGGCCGCCGTTCTCCGCCGCCCGCAGAATTTTGCGCACTTGGGCGGCGGGCAGCTTGTACTGCACCGGCTGAGGTTCTTCGTGGCCCTCGTGCAGCACGGCCCGCCAGGTGGTAATGCCCAGCCAACGGCCCATTTTGTAGCCGCAGCGGGGGTTGGTGCCCTCGTTCACAAAGCCCAGCGCCTCGTGCATGGCGTCCGATTGAGGGTTTGGGCTGGTCACCACGCCGTAGGCGTTCCAGTAGCCTTGGGCCTTCAGCAGGGCCAGCAGCGCGTTGTAAAGCATCGGCCCCACGCCGCGGCCCCGTGCCTCGGGCGCACAGTAAATGGTGGTCTCCACGTCCCAAGCGTAGGCATCCCAAGCTCGCCAGGGGTGGGCGCAGGCGTACCCAAGCAGGTTGTCGTCTCCGTCCCGCGCCAGCAGGAAGGGAGCCTTTTTTAAGGTGGCCCGCACCATTTTAATGTAGTTCTCCTCGGTATCCGGCACCCAGTTGAAGGTGGCGGTGCTGTTCAGCACATACCACCGGTACAGCGCCAGAACCTGCGGCCCATCCGCCGGGCGGGCCATGGTCAGGCGCGGGCGCATCCGCTCGGCCCATTGGGCGGCCATGGCTTCCTTCTGCTCTTTGGGCAGGGCCTTCACTTGTGCTTCCCGTTTCTGCCCCGGCCCGCGGCCGGGCACCGGCTGCCGCTCGGCCCAGGCCAGCTTTTCAAAGCCCTTGCCCCGCACGCATTTGCTGCCCTTGCCGGTGCGGTGGGCCTCCATGCGGGCATACAGGTTCTCCGTCCAGCCGGTGTAGAGGCTGCCGTCGGCACAGCGCACCATATACACCCAGCTTTCCGGCTGTTTTGCGGGAAGCTCCGTTGCAACTCTCGGCAGTTCTGCCATTGCCCCTCTCCCTTCTCCATATAATCCTACATTTTATGGCTCTATAAAACGCTGAGCGCCGCTCACACCGTCCGCTTTGCTTCCAGCTTGTCGGCCATAAAGCCGTCCATCACGTCCTGGCGGAACACCGGCTCGCCGTAGCCGAAGGCCTCCCGCACAAACATCAGGGTCACCACCGTCTGGCGGCCCTGTTCCATGCGCAGAGTATACAGGGTATCCAGCGGCTGCCGGGTGGGCTGGTGCAGGGTCAGGTGCAGCAGATACCCGCCGTCCGGCTGCCGCTCGCAGGTGTACTGGAAGGCGTCGGCCTCGCTGTGGGCCCGCAGCCGGTCCATGCATTCGTCAATGGGCAGGTCGGTGCGGTATTCGCTCATACCCGCCGGGCCGGGTGCTTCCCGGCGGCGGCGCTCCTGCCGGCGCAGGGCGTACACCATCATGGCGGCCAGCGCCACGATCACCACTCCATAAATCAAGCTGTTCAGGGCAAACCACTTCCCCTCTCGGTTCAAACTGTTCCGGCGCGCCGGGTAGGCGGCCGTTTTAGAATGAGTATAACATATTTTACCGGCCTGTGGTATACTGTTCTCATCCCGCCCGGATGCGGCACCCTTCGCCTCCTTCGGGCCGTTTATTCCATGCAAACTATGCGAACCCCAGCGTTCGCAGAAAAAGGAGCCGTCATGAATCCGAACCTCTCCATCACCAAAAAGACCTATTACGCCATCGGCATTCTGTCGGTGGCCTGCTCCATGCTGGCCGCCCTTGCCGCACTGACCGCCGGGCAGAACATGACCATGTTCGACAGCCTGGCCTACGCCCTCACCGGCATCATGTTGCTGTTTCTGGCAGCCGTCAAGGGCAGCCCCGCCGGACGCAAGGGGCGCTACTTCGTCTGCTTTGTGCTGCTGATGCTCTCCATGCTCAACCAGAACCCCGCGGTGCATCTGCTGTTGGGGGCCATGGTGTGGCCGCTGCTGCTGGCGCTGGAAAACGCGGTCGGCCCCGATCTGAAGGCACAGGCCCGGGCCGTGCTGCTCACCGAGGCGGCCTATGTGATCGCCTGGTTCCTGGCCTATGGCCCTGTGCCCGCGCTGGCCGCCGCGTCCAACCTGCTGGGCTTTCTGCGGCTGGTGGCCCGGGCCTGGGGCATTCTCAGCCTGTACAAGGCGCAGGCCGCCGACCCCACCCGGTAAACCGATCGAGCATATCGCCGGTTCGGCCTGCATACGCTGTGCAGAACCATTTTATAAGGAGATACGCCCATGAAACATCTTCCGCGCCTTGCCGCCCTCTTTGCCGCGCTGTGCCTGGCCCTTGCAGGCTGCGCACCCGGGGCCGCCCCGGGCAGCTCCGCCCCGCTGCCCGGCTCTTCCGCCGATGTGCAGCCCTCTGCCGCGGCCTCGGCCAAGCCCGCCGGGGAGGAATACCGCGCCGTCTGGATCAGCTATCTGGAGTGGCAGAGCGCCGACTTCTCCAGCGAGGCCGCCTTCCGTGCCCAGATGGGCGGCTGGTTTGACCAGTACGCCGCCATGGGGCTGAACACCGTTCTCGCCCAGGTGCGGCCCTTCGGGGACGCCCTGTACCCCAGCGCGATTTTCCCCTGGAGCAGCGTCTGCACTGGCACCCAGGGCCGCGACCCCGGCTTTGACCCGCTGGCCGTTCTGGTGGAGGAGGCCCACGCCCGCGGCCTTCGGCTGGAGGCCTGGCTGAACCCCTACCGGCTGGCGCTGAACGACACCGTGCCCGGCGCCTTCAGCGCCGACAGCCTGGCCGCCGCACACCCGGAGTGGGTGAAGCAGGCGGCCGGGGGCCAGTACCTGGACCCCTCCCGCCCGGACGTGCGGGACTGCATTGCCGCCGGGGTGCAGGAAATTCTGGATGGCTACGCGGTGGACGGCATTCATCTGGACGACTACTTCTACCCCACCACCGACGAAGCCTTTGACGCGGCCGAATATGCCGCCGCCGACACCGACCTCTCGCTGGAGGACTGGCGGCGCGACAATGTAAATGCGCTGGTGCGCCAGCTTTACCAGCTGGTTCATGCGGGCGGGCGCACCGCCGGGGCGGTGCCCCTGGGCATCTCACCCCAGGGCAACAACGACAACAACTACGCCCAGCAATACAGCGACGCGGCGCTGTGGCTCTCCACCCCCGGCTACATCGACTATGCCATGCCCCAGGTGTATTGGGGCTACGGCTACACCACCGGCTCAGGCAGCACCCGCTTCGCCTTTGAAAACATCACCGCCGAATGGCTGGCCCTGCCCCGGGCCGAGGGGGTTGCCCTGTACTTTGGCCTTGGGGCCTACCGCATCGGGGACGGCGACGGCGGCAATTACGACCATGCTCAAGACCAGTGGCAGACCGGCCATAACCTGGCGGACATGGTAACCACCCTGCGCGGGGCCGGGGCCGATGGTTTCGGGCTGTACCGCAGCGATTTTCTTCTGCGCAGCGCCGCCTGGCCCCAGCTGGCCCAGGCCGAGTGCGCCGCCCTGACCGAGGTTCTGCACCCGGAGGGCTGAGGCCGGTTTGTATTGTATCCCGCCCGAATTTCGTCTATAATATAGGAACGGTATTGATTGCAGCGGCCTGTTCGCACCACGGTGCTTTCCGCTGCGGCCAGGGGGCTTTTCCTGCGCGAAAAACGCCCCGGAAGGAGAAACTGCCATGAACAAAAAACTTTTCCGCCGTCTGCTGGCTCTGGCTCTGGCGCTGTGCCTTGTGTTCAGCCTTTCCGCCTGCGGCAAGGGCAGCGACGACGAGGATTCCGGCCTGCCCCACGCCGAAGCGGGCGGCAGCGACGTGCCCTATGCGGACGGCTTTGACACCACCGCCAAATTCAACACCGGCATGAACGGCGATACCCTGTGCATCGCCTTCAACGGCATTCAGAAGCGCGACACCGGCTACTTCCAGCCCGCGGGCGACACCATCACCCTCACCGCCGCCGCCACCAGCGACAGCGAGCAGCTGAAGAGCTTTAAGGCCGCCCTGTGGAAGCAGGGCGAGGGCACCGCCATTTATGTGGAGGGCGCCACGCTGGTGTTCACCGCCGACGGCAAGCTGTACACCGGCAGCTTCTCCGGCCTGGACCCGAACGCCAAGTACAAGGTGACCATCTCCTATGACAGCGGCTACTACACCATCAGCGGCGGTATGTCCATCTCCGGCCTGGTGGAGGCCGACGCGGCCGCGAACGATTGACCGGGCTGCGCCGTTTTTTCCGCTTCGTTGATTTTCACAGTGCCAACGCGCTCTGCTCTCCGCCTTCGGGCGGCGGGCAGGGCGCTTTTTTCTGCGCCGTTCCCGCTTTTTTTCTTGTTCGGCGAGCGGTCACTGTCTTGTAGCAAAGCACCGGTTATGGTATACTGAAATGCAGGCGCGGCCGCAGGGCCGCCCAAAGGTGAGGAGGCAGAAACCCCATATGAACCAGCTGGAACAGGCCCGTGCCCAGATCGACACGGTGGACCGGCAGATGGCCGCGCTGTTTGAACAGCGCATGGCCGCCGTGCGTCAGGTCATTGAATACAAACAGGCCACCGGAATGCCCATTCTGGACTCCGGCCGGGAGGCCCAGGTGATTGAAAAGAACACCGCCTACATTGCCGAGGAGGTGCTGCGCCCCTATTATGCAGACCTTCTTCGGGCACAGATGGCCCTTTCCCGCCAGTATCAGGCCTATGTGCTTGGGCGGGACGTGGTGGCCCACCAGGGGGCCGAGGGGGCTTACAGCCACATCGCCCTCACCCGGCTGTTTCCCCGGGCCAGGGCCCTGAGCCTGGCCACCTTTGACGAGGTGTTTGACGCCGTGCAGGACGGCCGGGCCGCCTACGGGGTCATTCCCTTTGAGAACAGCACCGCCGGGGATGTCTCCGATGTGCTGGATCTGCTGTACAACCATTCTCTGTACATCGTGCAGATGTACGACCTGCCCATCCGGCACAACCTGCTGGGGGTGCCCGGCGCGCACCTGCGGGACGTGACCGACGTGTACGGCCACCCGCAGGCCCTGCGCCAAAGCGAAGCCTTCCTCACCAAAACGGGGCTGGCCACCCACTCCTGGCCGCCCCAGGCCCCCAACAACGCGCTGGCGGCCCAGTATGTGGCGGCCCAGAAGGACCCCACCAAGGCGGCCACGGCCAGCGCCGAGGCGGCGGCGCTGTACGGGCTGGAGGTTCTGGCCGAGGACATCAACACCGACAGCGACAACACCACCCGCTTCATCGTGGTGGGCAAAGAGCCGCCCGTGGGCGGCGACCGGTTCTGCCTGCTGTTCACGGTGGACAACAAGCCCGGCGCGCTGGCCCTGGTCATTCAGGCCGTGGCCGAGGCGGGCTTCAACATGGAGTGCATCAAGAGCCGCCCCCGGCCCCACGTTCCCTTTGAATATTACTTTTACATCGAGCTGGTGGGCGCCCACCAGCCTGACCGCGAGCGGCTGATGGAGCGGATGAGCAGCATCTGCGAAACCGTCCGCCTGCTGGGCACATACACAAAATAAACGCTGCGCGGGGCCGGTTTGCCCCCGAATCAGAGAGGTAGGAATTATGAAACTCACCATGCGCCTTGGGGCGGACAGCTACGACATCGTCATCAAACGGGGGGCGCTTGGCAGCCTGGGCCAGCTCACCGACCTTGCCAACCGCAAGGTGTTCATTGTAACCGACACCGGTGTGCCCATTCAGTACGCCGAAACCGTCAAGGCCCAGTGCGCCGACGGCAGCATTTTTGTGGTGCCCCAGGGCGAGGCCAGCAAGAGCATCAAGGTGTACACCACCGTGCTGCAGGCCATGCTGGAATTCGGCATGACCCGCGCCGATCTGGTGGTGGCTGTGGGCGGCGGCGTTGTGGGCGACATGGCCGGTTTTGCCGCCGCTACCTATATGCGGGGCATCCAGTTCATCAACTGCCCCACCACCACCCTCAGCCAGTTTGATTCCTCCATCGGCGGCAAGGTTGCCGTGGACCTGGGCGAAACCAAGAACATCGTGGGCGCCTTCTGGCAGCCCAAGCTGGTGGTGATCGACCCCGACGTGCTGGCCACCCTGCCCCGCCGCCAGTTCGTGAACGGCCTGGCCGAGGCGCTGAAGATGAGCCTGATTGCCGACCCTGAGCTGTTCGCCATCTTTGAAAACGACGATCCCTTCGAGAAGATCGAGGAGGTCATCTACCACAGCCTGGTCATCAAGAAGAACATTGTGGAGCGGGACGCCCGGGAGCAGGGCGACCGGGCCGCGCTGAACTTCGGCCACACCCTGGGCCACGGCATTGAGGCCGTGCGGGGCATTCGCGGCCGCCGCACCCGCGGCTTTTACCACGGCGAGTGCGTGGCCCTGGGCATGTTGCCCATGATCGAGGACCCCAAGCTGAAAAAGCGGGTGCGGGCCGTGTACCGCAAACTGGGCCTGCCCCTGCGGTGCAGCTACAACCAGGCCGAAGCCCTGGAGGCCATGCGCCACGACAAAAAGACCCGCGGCGGCAAGATCCGCCTGGTGAAGCTGCCGGGCCTGGGCTGCTGGCGCATTGACACGGTGGACATGGCCGTGCTGGAGCCGCTGGTGGAGGGTAAGGACATTCCTCCCATGCAGCAGTAAGCCGCAGCGCCTGTTTCCGGCGCAGGCCGGAACCCATTTTTCCCAATGAGGGAGCCACAGCGAGGGAACCATCATGAAAAACACCTTCGGCAGCAGCGTCTGCCTGACCATTTTCGGCGAAAGCCACGGCCCCGCCATCGGCGCGGTGCTGGACGGCCTGTGCGCCGGGCTGCCCGTGGACGAGGCCTTCATTGCCCGCCAGATGGACAAGCGCCGTGCCCGGGGCGATGGCCTTTCCACCGGCCGCACCGAGGCCGACCAGGTCCGCCTGCTCAGCGGCGTGCTGAATGGCCGCACCACCGGCACCGCCATTGCGCTGATGATCGAAAACAAGGCCCAGCGCAGCGGCGACTATGCCAAAACTCAGGATCTTCTGCGCCCCGGCCACGCCGACTTTACCGCCTACGCCAAATACGGCGGCTGGCAGGACAGCCGGGGCGGCGGCCACTTCTCCGGCCGCATCACCGCCCCGCTGGTGGCGGCGGGGGCCATCTGCCAGCAGGTGCTGGCCGCCAAGGGCATCACCATCGCCACCCACATCCGGGCCGCCGCCGGGGTGGAGGACCTGCCCTTTGCGGCGGATGAACCGGCCCTGCTGGCCCGGCAGGCCGCTGCGGTCAGCGCCGCTTCGCCCGAGCAGCTGGCTCTCATCGACCCCGCCCGGGAGGAGTCCATGCGGGCCGCCATCCGGGCCGCCGGGGCCGAGGGCGACAGCGTGGGCGGCATTCTGGAAACCGCCGTGCTGGGCCTGCCCGCCGGGGTGGGCGAGCCTTTCTTTGACAGTGTGGAGTCGGTGCTCAGCCACCTGCTCTTCAGCATTCCCGCCGTAAAGGGCGTGGAATTCGGCCTGGGCTTCGGCTTCGCCGGGCTGCGGGGCAGCCAGGCCAACGACCCCTTCCGTATGGAGGCGGGCCGGGTGGTCACCGCCACCAACCACAACGGCGGCGTGAACGGCGGCATTGCCAACGGTATGCCCCTTGTCTTCCGCACGGCGGTAAAGCCCACCCCCAGCATTTACAAGCCCCAGCAGACCGTGGACTATGTGGCCAAGCGCGACGCCCAGCTGCAGATTCAGGGCCGGCACGACCCCTGCATCGTTCACCGGGCCGCTGTGGTGCAGACCTGCGCCGCCGCCCTCGGCCTGCTGGACCTGCTGACCACCTGCGAGGGCACCCGCAGCCAGAAGGAGGACTGACCCATGGAATATGGACTCATCGGGGCCAAGCTGGGCCACAGCTACTCAAAGATCATCCACGAGCTGCTGCTGCCCCAGTATCCCTACGAGCTGCACCCCCTGCCCACCGAGGCCGAGGCCCGGCAATTTCTGGAGCAGCGGCCCTTTCAGGCCATCAACGTGACCATCCCCTACAAGCAGCTGGTCATCCCCTACTGTGAAGCGGTGGACGAGCGGGCCAGCGCCATCGGCGCGGTGAACACCATCGTGAACCGGGACGGCAAGCTGTACGGCCACAACACCGACTTCGGCGGCTTTTTGTACATGGTCAAGGCCCACGGGGTGAGCCTTCGGGGCAAAACCGTGCTCATTCTGGGCACCGGCGGCACCCACAACACCGTGGCCGCCGTCTGCCGCAGTGAGGGCGCGGCCGAAATTCTCACCGTGAGCCGCCGGGCCGGCGAGGGCCGGCTGGACTATGCCCAGGCCGCCGCCCGCACCGACGTGCAGATCGTGGTGAACACCACCCCCGCCGGAATGTATCCGGACAACGGCGGCTGCCTGCTGGAGTTGGGCGGCTTCGACCGGCTGGAGGCGGTATTCGACGTGGTGTACAACCCCTTCCGCACCGAACTTCTGCTTCGGGCCGAGGAACGGGGCGCAGTGGCCGTGTGCGGCTTTGAAATGCTGGTGGCCCAGGCGGTGTACGCCGCCGAATACTTTCACGACGCACCCATTGACCACGCCAGAATCGGTGAGATCCACAAGGCGCTGAAGGCAAAACTGTGCAACATCTCCATGGTGGGGATGCCCTCCAGCGGCAAAACCACCATCGGCAAGGCGCTGGCAGAAAAACTGGGCAAAACCTTTGTGGACTTGGATGAGGAAATCGTGCGCCGGGCGGGCAAATCCATCCCCGATATTTTCGCCCAGGAGGGCGAGGCCGCCTTCCGCCGACTGGAAACCGAGGCGGCCGCCGAGGCCGCCAAGCACACCGGCCAGGTTATCAGCTGCGGCGGCGGCATCGTGAAAACCCCGGGCAACGCCCGCCTGCTGCGGCAGAACGGCCCCGTGCTGTGGATTTGCCGCCCGCTGGAGGCGCTGACGGTGGGCGGCGGACGGCCGCTGTCCTCCAGCCGGGAAGCCCTTGAAAAGATGGAGGCCGAGCGCCTGCCCCTGTACCGGGCGGCCGCCGACGGCATTGTGGAAAACAGCGGCAGCCTGAACCAGGCCATCACCGCCGCTGAGGAGGTTTTTTATGAAATTCTTGATTCTGAACGGGCCTAACCTGAATATGCTGGGTGTGCGGGAGCCGGGCATCTACGGCACCGTGGACTATGAGGGCATGGTGAATTTTGTGAAGGAAGGCTGCGCCGCCATCGGCGTGGAGACCGAGTTCTACCAGTCCAACCACGAGGGCAGCCTGGTGGATGCCATCCAGAGCGCCCTGGGCCTCTACGATGGCATCGTCATCAACCCCGGCGCCTACACCCACACCAGCATTGCCATTCTGGATGCATTGAAGGCCGTGGCCCTGCCCGCCGCCGAGGTGCACATCAGCGATGTGACCAAGCGGGAGCCCTTCCGCCAGATCAGCTACGCAGGCATGGCCTGCCAGGTACACGTGATTGGCCAGGGCATTGCGGGCTATGTGCAGGCCGCCGCCCAGCTGAAAGCGCAGATCGAGCAGCAGTAAAAACACCCGGCCCCGTGTGCCATGGCGCGCGGGTGCCTCGCGCCCGCCTTTGCGCCCCGCAAAGGCGGGATAAAAGCCCTCCGTTTCAAAGCAAACGCGCAGGCTGTGAAAAACCGCCGGCTTTCCCGGCGCAGAGCAGATTCAGGGCGGCCCGTTTGGAGCGGCGCCGCCCCCAGCAACAGAAAGGCTTCATCTCATGATCATCTCAACCAAAAAAGGCACGCCCAAAATCGAACTGGAAAAGATCGTGGACAAGTTCGAGGCCCAGGGCCTGGACGTAACCCTGATCTCCGGCAAGGACTACAACGTGTTCGGCCTGGTGGGCGACACCACCAAGATCGACGAGCGGGACGTGCTGGCCAACCCCTGGATCGACAATGTAACCCGTGTGTCCGCCCCCTACAAGCGGGCCAACCGGCTGTTCCATCCCGAGGATTCCGTCATTGACTGCGGCGGCATCAAGGTGGGCGGCAAGGAAAAGATCGTGGTCATGGCCGGCCCCTGCTCCATCGAGGGCGAAGAGCACAGCCTGCGCATGGCCCAGGCCGTGAAAGCCGGCGGCGCTTCCATGTTCCGCGGCGGCGCGTACAAGCCCCGCACCTCCCCCTACTCCTTCCAGGGCCTGGAGACCGAGGGCATTCTGGCCATGGTGAAGGCCCGAGAGGCCACCGGCCTGCCCATCGTTTCCGAGCTGATGAGCGAGGACCGCATTCCCGAATTCGAGGAATACGTGGACGTGGTGCAGATCGGCGCGCGGAATATGCAGAACTTCCAGCTGCTGAAGGCCGTGGGCAAAATGCACAAGCCCGTGCTGCTCAAGCGCGGCCTGGCCAACACCATTGAGGAGTGGATCATGAGCGCCGAGTACATCATGGCAGGCGGCAACGAGAACGTGATCCTGTGCGAGCGCGGCATCCGCACCTTTGAAAAGTACACCCGCAACACGCTGGATCTGTCCGCCGTGCCCATCATCCACGAAAAGACCCACCTGCCCATCATTGTGGACCCCAGCCACGCCACCGGCAAATCCAACCTGGTGGAGCCGATGATGCTCGCCGCCATTGCCGCCGGCGCCGACGGCCTGGAGGTGGAGGTACACAACGACCCCCGCCACGCCTGGAGCGACGGTGCCCAGTGCCTGACCCCGGATTCCTTCGCCCAGGCCATGGCCAAGTGCCGCCAGGTGGCGTGGGCCATCGGCCGGGAAATGTAAGTTCCAATCAAAAAAAACGAACCCGTATGCGCTGTTTCCAATGCGGGCAGCGCATACTTTAGGATGTAGAACTATGACAAGCGTACAAACTGCCGCCCTGCCCCTGAGCATCATCGTGCCGGTGTACAACGCCGCCCCCTGGCTGAACCGCTGCCTGGCGGGCATTGCCGGGCAGACCTTCCGGGATTGGGAATGCCTGCTCATTGACGATGGTTCCACCGACGAAAGCGGCGCCATCTGCGATGCCTGGCAGCAGAAGGACCCCCGCTTTGCGGCGGTGCACCAGAAAAACGCCGGGGTTTCCGCCGCCCGCAACAAGGGCCTTTCTCTGGCCAAAGGCGAACAGATCGCCTTCTGCGATGCGGACGATGTCTTTTCCCCCACGGCCATGGAATACGCCCTGGCCATGCACCGGCAGGCCCCCGAGGCCATGGTCATCTGGGGCTTTACCACCGACCCGGAGCGCTTTGCCCAAAAGCCCGGCGCGCTGGACTTTTCGGTGCTGCCCAAGGCCGCCTTTGACGGGGTTGCCTGGGTGGAGATTCTGTACAACGCGGTGTGGAACCGCCTGTTCGATGCCGAAAAGCTGCGGCAGAAGCAGCTTTTCTTCCGGGATGAGCTGGGCCAGGCCGGGGCCGCCGTCATCTGCGAGGACGGCGAGTTCGTGGCCCGCTATCTGGACCAGTGCGCCCCCGAACGCGGCTGGCAGATCGCCTACTGCCCGGCCCCGCTCTACTATTACGCCCAGGACAACACCACCTCCCTCTCCACCACCGCCACCGGAACCGGCGCGGCGGAGGAAGGCCCCGACCTGCGGGAGAATCTGGCTCAGATCCTGAAGCAGGAATGGGACGGCCTGCTGGCCTACGCCCCCGCCTTTCCGGAGGGCTACTGCCTGGAGACGGACGCCGTGGTGCGCCATTATCTGGCCGCCGCCGCCCAACTGGCCTACCAGTGCAAAGCCGCCCGCAAGCCCATGGACCGCGCCCTGCTGCATCACCCCTGCCTTGCAAATATGCTGGCCTACTGCAAAAAGGCGAAGCTGTATTCCCCTTACTATCTGCCTCTGCGCACCGGCAATTACGCGCTGGCCGCCCGCCTGTGGCTGCTGGACGCCACCGAAAACCGCAGCTTCGGCCGCTGGGACTGGCTGGGCTATTACCTGCTGGGCGGCAAGTGGAAGCGGGCCTGAGCGCCCACGGCAAACGCCTTCTGAAAGGACCCACCATGAACATCCAACTTTTCCCCTGCTCCATCGGCGGCCGCTTGTGCGCCCCGCCCTCCAAAAGCATGGCCCATCGCTCGGTGCTGGCCGCCGCCCTGGCCGAGGGCACCTCGTCGGTGCAGAACCTGGCCCAGAGCCGGGACATTCAGGCCACCCTGGCCGGTGTGGCCCGCCTGGGCGCGAAGATTGCTCCCGCAGATGGCGGCGTGGCCATCACCGGAGCAGGGGCGCCTGCCCGCTGGCGCTTTGACCCCGCCCAGTCTGTGGACTGCGGCGAGAGCGGCAGCACCCTGCGCTTTTTCATTCCGGTGTTCAGCCTGACCGGCGAAACCGTGCGCTTTTGCGGCGGCGGGCGGCTGTTCAGCCGCCCCCAGCAGGTATATGCCGACCTCTTTGCCGCCCGCGGGCTGGCGTTTGCCCAGACCGAGCAGGGCGTCACCTTGAAGGGCGCACTGCCCCCCGGGGACTACACCCTGCCCGGGGACGTTTCCAGCCAGTTCATCACCGGCCTGCTGTACGCCCTGCCCCTGCTGCCCGGCGACAGCACCCTCACCCTCACCGGCAAGGTGGAAAGCCGCCCTTACATCGACCTGACCCTCTCGGCCCTGGCCGACTTCGGCGTAACCGCCCGCTGGCTGGACGAGCGCCGTCTGGCCGTGCCCGGCGGCCAGCACTACCGCCCCTGCTCCTACCGGGTGGAGGGCGATTACAGCCAGGCAGCCTTCCCCGCCGTGCTGGGGGCCGTGTGCGGCGGCGTGGCCGTCACCGGCCTGCGGCCGGACTCGCTTCAGGGCGACGCCGCCATTCTGGACATTCTGGCCCGGTGCGGGGCAAATTTCACCCGCACCGGCGATGAAGTGCGCTTTCAGGCGGCCCCCCTGCGGGCCACCGCCATCGACCTGGCCGCCTGCCCGGACCTGGGGCCCATCCTCATGGTGCTGGGCCTGTTCTGCGAAGGCGACACGGTCATCACCAACGCAGGGCGGCTGCGCATCAAAGAAAGCGACCGCATTGCCGCCATGCAGGAGGAGCTGGCCAAATTCGGCGGGCAGGTGCTGGCCAAGGGCGAAACCGTCACGGTCAAGGGCCTGGGCGGGGCGCTGCGTGCCCCCACCCAGCCGTTGAACAGCCACAACGACCATCGGGTGGCCATGGCACTTTCCGTTGCCGCCTGGGCCGCCGGGCTGCCCGCCCTGCTGGAGGACGCGGGGGCCGTGGCCAAGAGCTGGCCGACCTTCTTTGAGGACATGGCCCGGGGCCTGGGCACCCGGTGGCAGGCCCGGGAGGAGTAATCTCCGGCCTATGTGCGTGAAGCTCTGATTTTTGCAGCGCACTTCCAAACGTTATTCTTGTTAGAAACGAGGTTTGCATCATGCTGGATACTTCCAAACGTGTGGTGATCGTGGGCCTGGGCCTGCTGGGCGGCCGCTACGCCCTTGGCCTGACCCGGGCCGGCTTTGCCGTGGACGGCATTGACCGCAGCCCGGAGGCGGTGGAGTTTGCCCTGAAGGAGGGCTACATCCAGCGGGGTGCCGCCGAGAACTTTGCCCCCCTGCTGGCTGAGGCCGGTTATGTGGTGCTGGGCCTGTACCCCACCGCCCTGCTGGATTGGCTGAAGCAGTACGGCGGCCTGCTGCCCGCCGGGTGCCTGGTAACCGACACCTGCGGCGTAAAAACCGGCGTGGTGGACGCCGCCCAGGCCCTCATGCCCGAGGGCGTGGAGTTCATCGGCAGCCACCCCATGGCCGGCAAAGAGGTCAGCGGCGTGACCAACGCCCATCTGGTGGATTTTGCCCCCGCCAACTTCATCATTACCCCCACCGAGAAAAACACCGAGGCGGGGCTCACCTTCGCCTGGTCTCTGGCCGAAACGCTCGGCTTCCAGCACATCACCACCCTCACCCCCGCCGAGCACGACCAGATGATCGGCTATGTGAGCCAGCTGACCCACGCCATCGCCGTGAGCCTGATGTGCGCCTCGGACAATGGCCGACTGGCCGAATACACCGGCGATTCCTTCCGGGATCTCACCCGCATCGCCCGCATCAACGCCCAGATGTGGGCCGAGCTGTTTTTGTGGAATCGGGACAACCTGATGAAGGAGATCGACCAGTTTGAGGGGGCGCTCACCCAGCTGCGCGCCTGCCTGGAACGCGGCGACCGGGAGGAGCTGGAGGCGATGTTCCGCCTTTCCACCCAGCGCCGAGCCGTATTTGACAAAAAGCAGTAAAAAAGGAGGGCCGTGCCCATGCCCCGTGCGGAAGGCCAGAAGGCCAAACTGCTGGTACTAAAGCAGATTTTTGAGCGAAAAACCGATGAAGAACATATGCTCAGCGTGCCCCAGCTGCTGGACGCGCTGGAAAAGGCGGGTATGCCCGCCGAGCGCAAGAGCATTTACAGCGACATTGACGCCCTGCGCCGGGGCGGCGTGGATGTGGAGCTGGCCCGCGGCCGGGGCGGTGGCTATTATCTGGCCAGCCGCACCTTTGAGCTGCCTGAGCTGAAGCTGTTGGTGGATTCCGTGCAGGCCAGCCAGTTCATCACCAAGAAAAAGAGTGAGGTGCTCATCAAAAAGCTGGAAAGCCTGACCAGCGACTACCAGGCCGGGCAGATGCAGCGGCAGGTGTTCGTTTCCGGCCGGGTGAAAACCATGAACGAGAGCATCTACTACACCGTGGACACCCTGCACAGCGCCATTGCACAGGATCGTCAGGTCACGTTCCAGTATTTGGAGTGGAGCCTGAACAAGAAGAAAATACCCCGCAAAAACGGCGCGCTGTATCAGGTCAGCCCCTGGGCGCTGGTGTGGAGCGACTCCAAATACTACCTCATCGCCTTCTCCGAGGGGGAGATCCGCCATTACCGGGTGGACAAACTGCGGGAGCCGGCCCTCACCGACCTGCCCCGCGAGGGCAAGGCCCAGTTCCGCGCGCTGGATCTGGGCGCCTACACCAATCAGGTGTTCGGTATGTTCGGCGGCGAGGTGGAAAAGGTCACCCTCCGGTGTGCCAACCGCCTGGTGGGCGTTATGCTGGACCGCTTCGGCACCGGGGTGTTGCTGTCCCCTCAGATGGACGGCGCACACTTTCACCTGACAGTGCCCGTGGCCGTCAGCCCCCAGTTTCTGGGCTGGGTGTGCGGCTTCGGGGATGAGATCGAGGTGCTCAACCCGCCCGCCGTGCGCCAGCAGATGGCCCAGCTGGCCGCCGGGCTGACTCAAAAGTACGCAAAACAGGGGTAACGGTGTGTTTCCCCTCTTCGGGTTCCTCCCGTGTTTTCCCGCCCTTTTTGCAAAGCGGCGGGCTTTTTTGTGCTTTTTCGGCCTGCAGGCGGGCAAAACTCTTGCACAAGGGCCGTTTTTTCGATAGAATAAAAAATGTATGCGATTTAACAGATGAATTTTCAAAATAGAGGAGTGAACCAACCTTCATGGCAACCATGAGGCAGGAAATCGAGGCGCGGCGGACGTTTGCCATCATCAGCCACCCCGACGCCGGTAAAACCACCCTCACCGAAAAGCTGCTGCTGTACGGTGGGGCCATTCAGCAGGCGGGCAGCGTCAAGGGAAAGCAGAACGCCCGGCACGCCGTCAGCGACTGGATGGAGATCGAAAAGCAGCGCGGCATTTCCGTTACCAGCAGCGTGCTGCAGTTCAATTACGGCGGCAAGTGCGTAAACATTCTGGACACCCCCGGCCACCAGGACTTCTCCGAGGATACCTACCGCACCCTGATGGCGGCCGACTCCGCCGTTATGGTCATCGACGCGGCCAAGGGCGTTGAGGCCCAGACCCGCAAGCTGTTCAAGGTGTGCACCCTGCGGCACATTCCCATCTTCACCTTCATCAACAAGATGGACCGGGAAGCCCGCGACCCCTTTGAGCTGTGCGAGGAGATCGAAAACCTGCTGGGCATTCAGACCTACCCCATGAACTGGCCCATCGGCTGCGGCCGGGACTTCAAAGGCGTATATGACCGGGCCTCCCGCCACATTCTGGCCTTCCAGAGCGAGGGCAAGGCCAACGGCGTGCGCATGGTGGAAAAGATCGAAACCGAACTGGGCGACCCCTCGCTGGACGAGCTGATTACCGCCCCGCTGCACCGCCAGCTGGCCGACGATGTGGAGCTGCTGGACGGCGCCGGCATGGACTTTGACCTGGAAGCGGTGCAGACCGGCAAGCTCAGCCCCGTGTTCTTCGGTTCGGCCCTGACCAACTTCGGCGTGGAGCCCTTCCTGCGGGACTTTTTGTGCCTGACCCCCACTCCGCTGCCCCGCCGGGACATTCTCACCGGGGAGAACGTGGACCCCTGTCGGGAGCAGTTCTCCGGCTTTATCTTCAAGATTCAGGCCAACATGAACAAGGCCCATCGGGACCGCATTGCCTTTATGCGCATCTGCTCGGGCAAGTTCGAGCGCGGCATGGACGTGTACCACGTGCAGCAGGGCAAGAACGTGAAGCTGGCCCAGTCCACCCAGCTGATGGCCCAGGACCGGGCCACCGTGGACACCGCCTATGCGGGCGACATCATCGGCCTGTTTGACCCGGGCATCTTCTCCATCGGCGATACCCTGTGCACCGGCAAGACCCATGTGCAGTTCGCCGGCATTCCCACCTTCGCCCCCGAGCACTTTGCCCGGGTAAGCCAGGTGGACACCATGAAGCGCAAGCAGTTCGTGAAGGGCATGGAGCAGATCGCCCAGGAGGGCGCCATCCAGATCTTCCGCGACCTGGGCGGCGGCATGGAAGAGGTGATCGTGGGCGTTGTGGGCGTTCTTCAGTTCGAGGTGCTGGAGTACCGGCTGAACACCGAGTATAAGGTGGACATCCGGATGCAGGAACTGCCCTACGAGCACATTCGCTGGATCGAGAACGACCCGGACGAACTGAACCCCAAGGATCTGGACCTGACCAGCGACACCCGCTGCATCGAGGACCTGAAGGGCAACCATCTGCTGCTGTTCGCCAGCGAATGGAGCATCAACTGGGCCCAGCAGCACAACGAGGCGCTGCGCCTGAGCGAGTTCGGCAACCTGTAAGTAAAACGCCTGCGGGTCGTTCCCCCCATCAGCGGGGAGCGGCCCGTTTTTTTGCCGCGGCGGCCGGCGGCAGAACGCCGCCGTTCCGTTTTCGCCGTTTTTTCACAACTGCGCCATTTCTTTTTCACCGGTGCAGCGTATCTTTAAAGCATCGAAGGAAGCAGCAGGGCGCTGGGCAAGCAGCGCCCCCCAAGGCCGCAGGCCGCGCCTCCTCCGCACCCGGGGTGTGGGAGCCCCGGGCAGGCGATTCGGATCGTTCCCTCACATCCGAACCGCTGAACCCCATCGCTTTTTCATCTTTTTCTCCTCTTTTTTACCAAAACGTGTGTGCAAAAGCACGGGCCTGACCACTCTTCCAAACAACCGGAAGAAGGTCAGGCCCGTGCTTTTTTCGGTTTTATTGGGCGCCTCTTACACCAGCGTGCCGTTCGGGGCCACGCCGATGGCAAACTCCACCGTGATGGCCACCAGCACCACCAGCAGCGAAATGATAAACCCGTGCAGCATGGGCTTGATGCCGGACTTTTTCATCTCGGCAAAGCTGGTGTTCAGGCCAATGGCGGCCAACGCCATCACCATCAAAAACTTGCTCACGGTTTTCAGCCCCGCCGCCAGCGCTGCGGGCACCAGCCCGGCGCTGCTGAGCAGCGACATCGCCACAAAGAAGGGAATGAACCAGGGGAACACCGACTTCATGTTCACCTTGACCTGGCCCTCGGCGGCCTGCTTTTTCTTCAGGTGGGCGCTGATGAGGGCAAACACCAGCACCGTGGGAATGATGGACAGGGTGCGGGTCAGCTTCACCATGGTGGCAAAGTCGCCGGCCTTTTCGCTGAAGGCATAGCCCGCCGCCACCACACTGGAGGTATCGTTCACCGCCGTGCCGGCCCACAGGCCATAGGCTGCGTCCGAAAGACCCAGCGCCCGGCCCATGATGGGAAACAGCACGATCATGGCCATATCAAACAAAAAGGTGGCGGACATACCGTAGGCAACGTCCAGGTCGGTGGCCTCGATGACCGGGGCAATGGCCGCAATGGCCGAACCGCCGCAGATGCCGGTGCCCGCCGAGATCAGGTTGCTCATCTTCCAGTTCAGGCCCAGCGCCTTGCCCACAAAGTAGCCCACCCCGAAGCAGGTGGCCAGAGTGAACACCATCACCGTCAGCGAAAAACGGCCCACCTTCAGCACAGTGGTGATGTTCAGGCTGGCGCCCAGCAGCACAATGGCCACCTTCAGCAGCTTTTTGGAGGCAAACTTGATGCCCGGGGCCGTAACGGCGTTGGGCTTGTAGAACGAATTGATGAACATACCGATGAACAGCGCAATGACCGACGCGCCGATGAAGTGCGCACCGGCGGCCTGCTCCAGATTTTCCAGCAGCTTGGCCACGGCCGCAATGGCCAGCGCCATCAGGCAGCCCGGCAGCATTTTTTGAATGGTTTTCATGGGGTTTCTCCTCACCTGCCCCGGCCTTGACCGGGGGCTTCCGTTTCTTTTCCGGGCCCGCGGCCCGAACACAGCTCTTGCATTATACACCCTTTTTATAATAAAATAAAGTTATTGTTTGGAATGATTTAATTCTGTATTTTTATCAGCTCATATGGCAAGGAGCACCGAAGTGGAACGCAAACTGGAGACCTTTTTGACCCTGTGCGAAACCCTGAATTACCGCCGGGCCGGCGAGCGGCTGCATCTGACCCAGCCCGCCGTCACCAAGCAGATTCAGGCGCTGGAGGCCGAGTACGGCGCGGTGCTGTTCCGGTACGACGGCCGCCGCCTGCACAAAACCTCCAAGGGGGAATTGCTGGAGCTGCACGCCATTGCCCAGCGCTACAACCACCAGAAGCTGCTGCAGGCCATGCAGTCCGCCCCGCCGGTGGCCCTGCGCATCGGGGCCACCAAAACCATCGGCGACTACATTTTAGGCCCGGCCATCCGCCGGTTTTTGGATGCACCCGACCACCAGCTGCAGTTTCTGGTGGACAACACCGCCGCCCTGCTGCGCCGGCTGGAGCAGGGCGAGCTGGACTTTGTGGTGCTGGAGGGTGTGTTCAACAAGGCCCGGTACGACAGTTTTCTGCTGCGCAATGAGCCGTACATCGGCATCTGCCCGCCGGGCCACCCGCTGGACGGGCAGACCGTATCCCCCGAGGCGCTGCTGGGCCAGCGGCTCATCCTGCGGGAGGAAGGCTCCGGCACGCGGGACCTGCTGGAGCGGTCGCTGGCCCAGTGCGGCTACACCGTGGGGGCCTTTTCCGGCACCGTGTGCGTCAGCAGCTTCAAAATCATCCGGGAGTTGGTGTGCGCCGGGTACGGCATCAGCTTTGTGTACGCTGCCGTGGCGGCCGACCTGCCTGCGCCGGGGCGTTTTTTCTGCCCGCCCCTCACCGGCAGCCACGAGCTGAACGCCGTCTGGCTGAAGGGCACCGACGCCGGGGCCCTTGCCCGGGCGTTTGCGGCGGGGTTATAATCAAGCCGGCAAAAAGGGCCGCTGCCATAGGCAGCGGCCCTTTTGCAATGCATAAGGTTTTTTCAAAGAAGCGCTTATTTCACAAGGCTCAGCGCGGCCTCATCGGCTACCAGCGTCACATCCGGGTGCATCTGCAGGATGGAAGCGGGCACCTGGGGGGTCACCGGGCCAAAGAAGGCTTCCTTCACAATGGGGGCCTTTTCGGCGCCGCTGGCCACCAGAACCACCTTGCGGGCTGCCATAATGGTGCCGATGCCCATGGTCACGGCCTTGCGGGGCACCTCGTCCCGGCTGGCAAAGAAGCGCTGGTTGGCCTCAATGGTCCGCTCCGCCAGGTCCACCACATGGGTACCCGTGGGGAAATGGTCACAGGGCTCGTTGAAGCCGATGTGGCCATCGTGGCCGATGCCCAGCAGCTGCAGGTCCACACCGCCCAGGCTGCGGATCAGCGCATCGTAGCGCGCGCACTCGGCGTTCATGTCCTCGGCCATGCCGTTGGGCAGGTTGGAGGCGCCCTCGGGCAGGTTCACATGGTCAAACAGATTGTGGTGCATGAAGTAGTAATAGCTCTGGTCGTTCTCCCGGGGCAGGCCCAGGTATTCATCCAGGTTCACCGTGCGCACACGGGAAAAATCCACATCGCCCTTTTTATACCAATCCACCAGCTGCATATATGCGCCCACCGGGCTGGAACCGGTGGCCAGGCCCAGCACGCAGTCCGGCTTCAGAATGATCTGGGCCGAAATGAGGTTGGCGGTCTTGCGGCTCATATCCGCATAGTCTTTGGTGCGAAGGATCTTCAGCATACTTGTCGCTCCTTTTGCTTCGGTTTCGGGGCAGGCCGCCGGCCGGCGGCTGTACACCCTGCCGATTTCTATCTTTCATTGTAGAAAACTTTTTCCGGTTTGTATATGTCCGTTCTCTACCTTTTTTTGCACAAAAAGGTTGTGCGCAAGGGAATTTCACTGTATGTCCATTTCTGTGCAAATAAAAAAGCGAAACACCGCCTGCCGCGTTTGGAAAGCAGTTTCTCCTCCCGCGCAGCAAACAGCGTTCCGCCATTCTTTTTATGGTTTGCTTCAGGTGATCTTCAGCGCCCGCTGGGCCCGGTACACAATGTACTGAAACAGCCCCACCACCAGCCACAGCTGGATGAACACATAGTTCGGCAGGTTTTTCAGGCGGAATTTTGGCTTCTCGATCTTGCCGATGACCTTCAGCGCCTCCTGAAAGCCCTGGCCATAGTAGCCGCCGAAGCCCCGCAGCCGGAACATGACCGCCTTCATCAGGTAGCCCAGCACCAGAAACGGCAGGTTGAGCAGCAGCATCAGCAGCGGCAGGTTCTTATAGGGCAGCAGAATGCTGTTGCGGCCGCTCTGAATGCTCTTGAAGGGATTGTAGCGCACCGCGCCGGTGGTGGCCCCGGCAATGTGGTAGCAGCGGGCCGTGGGGCAGTACACATTTTTATATCCCAGGCTGTTGGCCCGCCAGCTGATGTCCACATCCTCAAAATAGGCAAAGAAGTTTTCGTCAAACAGGCCAATCTCGTCCAGAATGGACTTGCGGTACAGCGCCGCGCCGCCGCAGGCCGAGAACACCCGCCCGGGCTTGAGGTAGCGCTGCCAGCGCAGGCCGTCGCCCCGCTTGCAGGCAAAGCCCAGCAGGGTCACATAGTCGCCCGCGTCGTCGGCCAGCTCCCGCTCAAAGTGGCGAATCATCAGGCTGGACACGCCGAAGATCTTGGGGTCCTGCTCGGCGGCGGCAATCAGGTTCTCCAGCCAGTCCGGCTCGGCAAAGGCATCGTTGTTGAACAGAGCCACATACTCGCCCTTTGCCATGCGGATGCCCTGATTCACCGCGTAGGAAAAGCCGGTGTTCGCCTTATTCTCAATGAGAATGTACCCCGGCCGCCCCTGATAACTGCGGGCAATTTCCAGGCTTTCGTCGGTGGAGCCATTGTCCACCACAATGAGTTCAAAATCCTGCATGGTCTGGGCCCAGACGGACTCGATGGAGTCCTTCAGCCAGCCCGCCCCATTCAGGTTCGGGATCACAACGGTCGCTTTCATCTGCGGCGCTCCTTTTTCTATCGCATTACGGCGGCAGGGCCGGTTTTTTACACCAGATAGGGCTGATACAGGTATACATCGTCCGCCTTCACAAAGCCTTCCATGTACACGCCCTCGTCCCGGTATTCCTCCACATTCACCCGGCCCCGGGTGCGGATGGCCTCGGCCAGGCCCAGCTTGTCGTAGGGCAGCACCATTTTTACGGGGCGTACCCGGTGGGCCAGGGCCTTATCCAGCGCGGCCAGCAGGCCGGGCAGACCCGCGCCGGTTTTGGCGCTGGTCAGCAGCACGGCCGGGTCAAAGGGCACCGCGCCGGGCTTGTCGCACTTGTTGTACACCACCAGCTGGGGAATTTCATCGCAGTCCAGGCTGCCCAGCACCTGATCGGTGACGGCCAGCTGCTCCTCCCGGTGGGGGTCGGTGGCGTCCGCCACCTTCACAATCACGTCCGCGTAGGCGGCCTCCTCCAGCGTGCTCTTGAAGGCCTCCACCAGATGGTGGGGCAGGCGGCTCACAAAGCCAACGGTGTCCACCAGAATCACCCCAAGCCCGCTGGGCAGGGTCAGCTTGCGGGCGGTGGGGTCCAGCGTGGCAAACAGCATATCCGCCTCGGCCACCTGACCCTCGCCGCACAGGGCGTTCATCAGGCTGGATTTGCCCACGTTGGTGTAGCCCACCAGCGCCACCACGGGGGTGCCGCTCTTCTGGCGGGCGCGGCGGTTTTCGCCCCGGCGCTTCTCCATCTCGGCCAGGCGGGCCTCCAGGGCCTCCACCCGGCGGTGCACATACCGGCGGTCCAGCTCCAGCTGGCTCTCGCCCGCGCCGCGCCGGGCACCGCCGCCGCCCGCGCCGCCGCCGCCCTGGCGGCTGAGGGCCTCGCCCAGGCCCTGAAGCCGGGGCAGCCGGTAGCGCAGAAGGGCCAGCTCGGTCTGCAGCTTGCCCTCGTTGGTCACGGCCCGGCTGCGGAAGATCTCCAGAATCAGCATGGTGCGGTCCATCACCTCCACCCCCAGGGCTTCGGTCAGGTTGCGCAGCTGGCTGCCGGTCAGCTCGCCGTCAAAAATAGCGGCGGCCGCCTCCAGGTTGTGGCAGTAGAGGGCCGCCTCGGCCAGCTTGCCCTCGCCCAGCACGGTGCCGGCCTCTGGCGCGGCGCGCTTTTGCACCAGCTGGGCCACCGGCTCCATGTTGTTGGCCTCGGCCAGGGCGCTCAGCTCCTCCATGCTCCGGTCCGGGTCAAATTTGCCCAGGTCCAGCCCAAGCAGCAGCACCTTTTTCGGGGGCTGCTGTTCGGCGTTCAAATACAATTCGCTCATAACGTTCCCTTTCCCTGCCGCCGGGCCGCAGCCGTTTGGGGCGGGCCGGGCGGCATTCATCAACCGGGGCGGGCCGGGCCGCTCCGGATCGAAAAATCAAGTCAGATGGATTTCAGCGTGGCGCATACGGGGCACCCCCTTTTTCATCGGCCCAACCTCGGAAGGCCGTATTTTTTATTATACCCGTACTCACCGCCCCGCGGCAAGCAAAACCCTCCGATTTTACAAAAAAGCAGCGGCCGGGTGCATGGTTTTCTTCCGTTTGGGGATACTAACGCCGAAAACAGCCCGATTTTCGTTCAGGAGGTCTGCCCCATGAAGCTTACACCGCAGCAATACAAACCCATGGTCAAGGCGGCTTCACCCCCTTCTCCCCTCTGGAAGGACTGCCTCTGGGCCTTTTTTGTGGGCGGGGCCATCTGCCTGCTGGGCGAGGGGCTGCGGCAGGCCTATCTGGCCCAAGGCTTTCCCCTCACCGACGCCGGCACCCTCACCAGCGTGACCCTCATTGCCCTGTCGGGGCTGTTCACCGGGCTGGGGCTGTACCAGAAACTGGCGGCCAAGGCCGGAGCCGGCACGCTGGTGCCCATCACCGGGTTCGCCAATGCGGTGGTCAGCCCCGCCATCGAGTTCAAGGAAGAGGGCTTCATCACCGGCGTGGGGGCCAAGCTGTTTCTCATTGCCGGGCCGGTGATCGTGTACGGCGTGGCCGCCAGCAGCCTGTGGGGGCTGGTGTGGTATGTGCTTCGCCCCTGGGTGGGCTGAGGCCGGGAAAGGAGCGTGAGCGCCATGCCCCAGCGCAGAGGCGATGTAATTTTGTTTGACCGGCCGCCGGCGGTGGATGCCTGGGCCGCCGTGGGCGGCAAAAAGGAGGGCGAAGGCCCCCTTGCCGCCGGGTTCGACCTGTTGTTTGAGGACAACCGCCTTGGCCAGCCCACCTGGGAAAAGGCAGAGAGCGAGCTGCAGCGCCAGTGCATGAATCAGCTGCTGCGCCGGGCCGGGCTTGCGCCGGACGCGCTGAGTCTGGTGTTCGGCGGCGACCTGCAATGCCAGTGCACCGCCAGCCATTACGCCATGCGCCAGCTGGATGTGCCCTTTGCCGGGCTGTACGGGGCGTGCAGCACCATGGCCGAGGGGCTGGCGCTGGCGGCCTGCTTTGCGGCCTGCGGCCTGGCCGACCGGGCGGCGGCCCTGACCAGCAGCCATTTCTGCACGGCCGAGCGGCAGTACCGCACCCCGCTGACCTACGGCGGCAAGCGCACCCCCACCGCCCAATGGACGGCCACCGCCGCCGGGGCGGTGCTGCTCACCCCCACCGGCAGAGGGCCGCAGGTAGGCGCGGTGTGCTTTGGCCGGGTGCGCGATTTTGACGTGACCGATATCAACAACATGGGGGCCGCCATGGCCCCGGCCGCCGCCGAAACGCTGCTGCGCTTTTTTGCCCGAAACGGCCGCCGCCCGGAGGACTACGATGCCATTTATACCGGCGACCTGGGCTTTGTGGGCAGCCGCCTGCTGCTGGAGATCCTACAGGTGGAGGGCCTACCCCTGCAAAACCATCAGGACTGCGGCCTGCTTCTCTATGACCGGGCCCGCCAGCAGGTGAAGGCCGGCGGCAGTGGGGCCGGGTGCAGCGCCGCCGTGCTGGCGGCCCACATTCTGCCGGGGCTGGCCAAGGGGCAGCTGCGCCGGGTTCTGCTGCTCTCCACCGGGGCGCTGATGAGCCAGACGACCTTTTTGCAGGGCGAAAGCATTCCGGGCATTGCCCATCTTGTGGAGCTTCTCGCGCCGGATGTGCCTGTGTAACGCCGCCCGCCGCGGCAAAGGAGGAATGGCATGAACTATTTCTGGGCATTCTGTGTGGGCGGGGCCTTGTGCGTGGCGGGGCAGCTGCTCATTGACCTGACCAAGCTGACCCCGGCCCGCATTCTGGTGGCCTTTGTGGTGGCCGGGGTGGTGCTCAGCGCTCTGGGCTGGTACGCCCCGCTGGCCGAATTTGCCGGGGCCGGGGCCACGGTGCCGCTGCTGGGGTTCGGTCACCTGCTGGCCCAGGGCGTTGTGAACGCGGTGAACAAAAGCGGCCTGCTGGGGGTGCTCACCGGCGGGCTGACCGCCGCCGCGGGCGGCATCTGCGCCAGCCTGCTGGCGGGGCTGCTGGCCGCCCTCGTGGCCAAAAGCCGGGACCAGAACTGAGCCCGGCTTTTGCAGGCGCACTCCGCCCGGTCGGGCTTCTGCCCTGCGGCGAGGCGCCCTCTCACATAAATTTCACCGTTCATCACACTTTTTCTCTTTTTTATTCGGGCTGGGTTTCTTGTTCGGCCCCTCGGCGCATGGTATAATGAAGGCAGCAACCAGCAGGCGGTACACCTCCGTGTGTGCCGCCTGTTTCCGGGCTGTACACCTCTGCCCCAATTCTTGATAAAAAAGGAGCCATGCCCCGTGAAACAACCGGCCAAAAGCACCCCGTTTGTGTACCTATGCCCCCAGTGCGGCGAGCTGCTGTACTACCGCCTGCGCGCCCGCGACACCCATTACGGCGCGCCGCTGCGCCCCTGCCCCCACTGCGGGGCCACCTATTTTGACCCCTCGTACCTGGAACCGGCCCTGGAAAAGCGCCCCCGCCTGCCGCTTTTGCCCGGCACCGTGTGGGGCGGGCTGCTTTTAGGGCTGGCGTTTTTGCTTGGGGCGGCCTTCCTGCCCCAAAAGCTGGAGCTGGCCGTGATGGGCGTGCTGTTCTTCGGCGCTTCCCTCTGGTACGCGGTGGACTGGCGGCGCACCGCCCCCCAGCGCCAGGCCGATTTTGAACGGGAGCAGGCCGAAAGCCGCCGGCGCCTGCAGGACGCCGCCTACCGCCGCGCCCTGCGCGAACACGGCGTCAAGCTGCCCGAAGAGGAATCGGCCGACTGATTGCCCGCCCTTGAACCACAGGAGGTATCCCATTGAAACGTTCTCTGCTTTGCGCCGCGGCCTGCCTTGCGGCGGCGGTGCTGCTCACCGGCTGCCAGGGGGCAGCGTCTTCCTCCGCTTCCGCCTCGTCGGAGGCTGAGATCAACCAAGAAATGCCCGATTACAGCCTGGGCCTCACCGATGAGGGCCTGTTTGACGGGGTGGACGTGACCGCCTGCGTCACCCTGCCGGATTACCGGCAGGTTCCCTCCGGCGAGGCCTTCACCACCGTCTCTGAAGAGGATCTGCAGGCCGCCATCGACCAGTTCATGTCCAGCTATGCCACCGACACCCAGATCACTGACCGGGCGGTGGAGGACGGTGACACCGTGAACCTGACCTACACCGGCTCCATCGACGGGCAGGTGTTTGAGGGCGGCAGCGCCGAGAATCAGGATTACACCGCCGGAAGCGACGAGCTGATCGACGATTTTCTCACCCAGATCATCGGGGCCATGCCCGGCGATACCGTGAAGGTGCAGGTGACCTTTCCCGACCCCTATACCCCCAACACAGACCTGAGCGGCAAGCAGGCCGTGTTTGACACCACCATCAACTACATTCATGGCGATGCCCGGCCCCCCGAGCTGACCGAGGACTTCGTGACCAACTACCTGAGCTATTATTACGGCTACACCAGCGTGGAGGATATGCGCCAGAAGATCAGCGCCCAACTGCTGGAAGAGCAGAAGTACAATTATGTGCTGGACTGGCTGTACGACAACTGTACCTTCCAGCCGGTGCCCGAGCAGCTGGTGCAGGATCAGCTGACCATTCTGGACACCGAACTGGCCAACGCCGCCAACGGCTACGGCATTACGCTGGACGAACTGGCCGCCAAGTATGGGGCAGACAGTGTGGACGCCCTGAAAGAGGCCTATCGGCCCCAGCTGGAGAACATGATCCGGCAAAACCTGATGTGCCAGGCCCTGGCCCAGGACGCCGGCATCACCGTGGATCAGGACACCGTGGACGAATACTTTGCCCAGCAGGGCGTGAACGACTGCACGGCCCTGATGAAGAGCTACGGCAAGGGGTACATTTATCAGGGTGTGCGCACCGAGCTGGTGGCCCAGTACCTGATGGAGCACGTGGCGGCAGAATGACCGCGCTGCCCCTAAAAAATCAACAAAAAGCGTACAGGAACGTATCCCGATGATAAACGCCCGCGCATCTTGGGTCTGGCCATCCGTCAGATGAAGATGCGCGGGCGTGTTTTTGCATTCTGCTTTGGTGCGCGGCACGCCGCCGTGGGCAGAACGAGGACACCGGCCCGGCAAACGGGGGGCAGCCTGCCGGAAAAGGCCGCCCTGCTCCCCCCATAAAAAGGCCCGCCGCCCCACGGCCCGCCGGTAAAAAACCACACAAAAAAGGCCCAGGGCCACTCCCTTACGGGAATGACCCTGGGCCTTATTGGTTTTGGTTCAGCGCCTTATGCAGCGGAACATTCCGTCACAGCAGGAAGCTGGCCAGACGGGCGCCGCCCAGCTCGCTGGGATCGGCCTCCAGGAACAGCTCGCTGTAGCCGGGCACGCCGGTGTAGGTCACAGGGGCCTCGGGGTGTGCCTCGTTGTAGGCTTCGCTGTACTGCTTGATGCCTTCCAGATGACGGCCGCAGCGCTCCTCGATGGGATGGCCCACACCGCTGAAGGGTGCGCCGGTGATCTGGTTCCAGGGCACGTACAGCATACCCAGCTTCTCGCTCAGGTCATAGCACTTGTCCTTGCCGCCCAGCACCTGGGCGATGGTGGTGGCGCCGCGCAGACGGCCCTGAGAGGCGTTGGCGGTCTCCATCAGGATGGCCACGTTGATGTCGCTGTTGTCGCCCCATTCACGGTGAGTCAGACCGTGGAAGTTGGTGGGAGACTGCTCCAGGCTCATCTGCATACCTTCCATCAGCAGGTTCATGCAGCCCACAGAGGCCACATCCATGCTGCTCTGGTGAGCAACGGTCGCGTCGATAACGGGGTACTCGGGGCTGGCCTCATGCAGGTCAAAGCCGATGTTCACGCCCTCGCTGCGAATCAGCTCCATGATACCGTAGGCCTCTTTCTCGGTGGCGTTGCCATCGGGACGGCCGGGGTAAGAACGGTTGATGTTGCGGGTCTCAGAGCCGGACAGCTGCTGGCCGGAGGGATAGTGAACGTACACGTCGGGATCGGGCCACTGATCCACAGGGTTGGTGGCGCGGCTGCCGTAGCGGAAGGTGCGCTCACCGCTCTTGGTGGTCAGGGTGAAGTACTGAATGTTGCCCTCACCGGGGTCGTTGTGGGTCATGGCGCTGTGGTTGGCGTAGGGCAGAACGTACACGGTGCCCTCTTCCACAACGGCATTCTCAATGAAGGTGAATGCGGACATATAGCCGGAAACCTCGTTGGCATGGGTGCCGCCCAGGATCAGCATCTTGCCGCCTTCTTTTTTGCCCTGCAGAACGTACACAGGAGTGTCCGCGTTGGTGCCTTTCACGCCTTCGAACCAGTCGGAGAGCATTTTCACCTCAGTGACACTGGGGCCCCGCTCGGGGAGGGGCACATTGCGGGCTGCCAGGAAGCTGGACGCAGAGGCCGCCATAACGGCCACGGACAGCGCCAGGCAGACGACCGCAGAGATCATCTTTTTCGACTTATCCATTCTCAACAGCCCTCCTTTACTTAATCATCAGCAGGCGAAGCACGAGAGGGATCAGCACCAGAGCAGCGTTCAGCTGCATGCAGATGGTATCCTTCACGGAGAGCTTTTCGTCCGCATTCTTCTCGGGAACGAACAGGTTCCAACCGACCACGATCAGCACCAGGGCAACGATCCCGCGATAAATCAAAGTCAACATCGTTGGTTCGCTCCTTTCTTAGGTGAGGATGATGAAGGGTTCAAGCACATTGGCGCCCAGGATGAAGAGGATACCCCAGATGATGATCATCAGGCAGGGCACCAAGCACTTCTTCAGGACGGGAGTGTACTTCTCCAGGCCAACGACCTGAGCGGCGAAGATGCCGGCCAGAGCGGTGGGAGGCATCATGTCGCCCAGAGAGGCGATCAGGGACAGGGCAGCCGCCACGATGATCTCTTCCTTGTTCAGGAAGGCCAGCAGGAAGGGCACGCCCAGAACGCTGGCGGAACCGAAGGAAGACACGGCGCCGAACAGAGGCATGGACACGGCCATAGCCACGTACAGGGCCCAGCCGGGCAGGCTCAGGCAGCTGGTAACGATCAGGCCACGAACACCGGTCAGGGTCATGATCTGGATGAACATACCAACGCCCATCAGGATGCCCATAACAGGCAGCACGCTGTTGATGGAGTCCTTTGCGACCTTCGCCAGGTTCACCTTGTAGCCGGTGAAGCAGCCGACGATGGCGCTGATGAGGAACACCAGAGGCATGCCGATGGAGAAAGCGGGAACCATCTTGCTGACCACCATCAGGATGATGGCAACGATGATGGGAATGTACACGCGGAAACCGTACTTCTTGCGGCTCTCGGTGTTCAGCTTGTTCTTCACAGCCTCGTAGTCCATCTTCTTGACGTACTTGTAAGCGAACATCAGCACGAAGACGAAGGCCAGGGGGAAGGTCAGCAGAGCCAGAGGCAGCTCAAAGCCGCTGTAAGGGATGTCAATGCCGGCGCCAATGATCATGGCGGGCAGGTTGGTGGGAGGTGCGATCATGCCCAGAATGCCGCCCATCGCCAGGATGGAAGCGGTCTCCAGTGCGGGCACGCCCATCATCATCAGCACGGGGGCCATGATGGAGCCGGCGCTCAGCACGGAAGCGGTGGAGGAACCGGTGATCATTCCGGGGAACATCACAATGATCATGATGAGGCACAGCATCAGGGCGGGCAGCTTGTGGAACTTCTCGATGATGACCGAGGACACAGCGTCCAGAGCGCCGGAAGCCTCGATGACCTTCATGAAGACCATGGCGGTGGAGATGACCAGGATGGTGTCCACATAGGAGAACATGCCTTCAACGAGATGACGCAGTGCATCCATAAGTGTCAGATCCAGGCCGCCAATGAAGCCGCCAACAATCACGCCGCCGATGGAAGAAAGAACCATCGACAGGCTGACCGGCAGCTTGCAGGCGAAGCATCCAACCAGGAACACACCGAGCATGACGATGAAGGTAATAAGTTCAATGCTCATTAGAATACCTCCATAAATCGTTAATTATTCGGCTTGTTGCGTGCAAAAAGGGCCGCCGGAACACGCCAGGCGCGGGTTTCGGCGGCCCTTAATCCACTAAAAACAGATTTGCGGGCGCGCCCTTCTTACTTGAAGGCAGCGGGCAGAACGGTGGTCACATCGCTGATGCTGTTGATGGAATCCATGGGGATGCCGTTCTCAGCGCACAGACCGCTCATCAGGCCGTCGGAATCGCCGGCGGCAACCACGATGGCGTAGTCAGCCTTCTCGAAGCAGGGAGCGATGAACTTATCGGACAGGTCGCCGCGGCGAGCCTCACCACCGGTGTGCATCACGATGATGCTCAGGCCCTTTTCCTTCGCGCCGTCCAGCAGCTCGGTCAGACGAGCCAGCTCGCCATCGGCATCAATGCCCGCAGCGCCCAGGCCCTTGGAAGAGCCGCCGGCAACCACGATCAGGGTCTTGGCGTCGCCCAGGTCAGCGCTGGTGGCCAGGTTGTTCACGGTGCAATCCATGCCCAGCTTGCTCATCACGGTGCCGATCATCTGGTAGTCAGCACTCTGGCCGCCGCTGGTCAGCAGAATGGGAGACTCAGCAAAGGCCTCCTTCAGGCCTTCCACCGCAGCGGTGGAACCGGCAGCATCGCTGGAAGCAGCAGCGCTGCTGGAGCTGGAGCTGGAGCCGCCGCAGGCAGCCATGGTCAAAGCCAGCGCGAGAGCCAGCGCCGCAGCAATGATCTTCTTTTTCATTGTGGTTTTCTCCTCTCAACATTTCATGTGTCTTTTCACAGCGTATTCCCATCCGCGCAGCGGATATGGTAAAACCATGAAATCTTCATGAAAAAATTATAACAAATTAAAACAAGTTCGTCTATTTCTTCTCTTATTTTTATTCAACTTTATCATTTAAGCCGTTTTTTGTTGAATATTAACTATAAGAAAAGTCAAAACTCATGCAGCTTCACGAAGTAAAGAAGCCGAACCAGTTCACCCCCTCTGCGCAAAAGGCCACCCGGCCCAAAGCGAGGGTCGAGCGGCCTTTTCCGGCAGAAAGTTTTTGGGGGTTCAAAGCAGCACGCAGGCCGCCCGAACAGCCGCCGCCTTAGTAAGCCAGAGCCTTGCCGTCACGGCGAGGATCCGCGCCGCCGCGCAGGGTGCCATCCTTGCCGATGGAAATGCCCTGCACGCCGCCGAAGAACAGCTGCCAAGCGCCCTTATCGGTCACTTCGTGGCCCATGGCCTGCAGCTGAGCAATGGCCTCAGCGGAGGGAGCGTCCACACCGTCGGACTCATAGCACACGTTGTTCTGGGCGTTGTCGTAGATACGGGCGCAGTCAATGGCTTCCTGGATGTCCATGCCGTAGTCGATCATGCGCTGGATGACCTGCGCGATGGTGGGGAAGATACGGGTAGCTCCGGGGCTGCCGATGGTCAGGAAGGGAGAGCCGTCGGGGTACAGAACGATGGAGGGGCTCATGCTGGACAGGGGGCGCTTGCCGCCCTCGGCGCAGTTGACGCTCTCGGGGTTGGCGGAGAAGTCGTCCATCTCGTCGTTCATGATGAAGCCGTAGCCGGGAACGGCGATCTTGGAGCCGAAACCATAGTTGATGGTCTGGGTGCAGGCCACCATGTTGCCCCACTGGTCCACAACGGAGAAGGAAGTGGTGGCGTAGTGCTCCAGCTCTTCCGCGTCAACGGCGGTGTAGGTGCCGCTCTGATCGGTGATCTGAGCGTAACGGCTGGCCGCGTAATCCTTGCTGGTCAGCTGGGCCAGAGGCACTTCGGCGAAGTCGGTGTCGGCCATGTACTGGGCACGGTCGGCGAAAGCGATCTTGAAGGCCTCGGAGAAGCGATGGATGTAGTCGGCCGAGTTGACCTCGGTGTTGGCCATATCGAAGTTCTCCAGGATGTTCAGGATCTCAATCAGATGGGTGCCGCCGGAGGATGCCGGGGGCAGAGAATAGATGGTGTAGTCACGGTAGGTGGAGCTGACCGGCTCACGAACCTTGACCTCGTAGTTGGCCAGGTCTTCCATGGTCAGCACGCCGCCCTCGGCCTGCACCGCGTCCACCATGGCCTGGGCCATGTCGCCGGTGTAGAACGCGTCACGGCCGCCGTCCGCGATGGCCTGCAGAGTAGTGGCCAGATCGGGGTTGGTCAGGGTGTCGCCCACTTCGTAGGGCATACCATCGTTCAGGTACAGGTTGCCAACTTCGCCCATGGCAGCCAGACCGGCGTACTCGCTTTCCAGCTCCTCCTTGAAGGTAGCGGTCACGAGATAGCCGTTGTTGGCCAGGTCAATGGCGGGCTGGAAGATCTGCTGACGGGTCACGGCGTCGGAGCCGTAGTTCTCCAGCAGGTACTCCATGCCGGCAACCTCGCCGGGGGTCGCAACGGACAGGCCGCCGATGCTGCTCATGGTACCCAGCTTCTGGCCGTCCTTCTCGAACTGCTTCATCTCGCCGGCCTCGTCCAGCCAAATCTGGGCGTTGGCCGCAGCGGGAGCGATCTCGCGGAAGTCGATGACCTCCACCTCTTTGGTCTCGGCGTTGTAGATGGTCATGAAGCCGCCGCCGCCCAGGCCGGAGAAGTAGGGCTCAACCACGCCCAGGGTGTAGGCCACAGCCGCCGCTGCATCGAAGGCGTTGCCGCCCTCCTGCAGGATCTCCAGGCCGGCCTTGCTGGCGTACCAGCTGCAGGCCGCCACAGCACCGGTCTTACCGGTGGCGTCACGGTCGTCCTTCTTCTTCTGAAGGTTCTCGTCGTAGGGGAGCCAGACTTCCTCTTCGTTCGAGTCAGCGGAAGAAGAGGCCGCCTCACTGCTGGCAGAGGACGAGGCGCTCTGGCCGCAGCCGGCCACAGACAGCCCCATTACCAATGCCATAAGCAGGGCAATGTACTTTTTCATCTTGTTTCCTCCTTTGTTGATGAGGTTCCGTCCGCCTGAAAGTTGCGTGCGAAAAAGGCGGACGCCCCCGTATTCGGCCCTTTGCCCCGTCCGGCTGCCGAAGGACATTGGACGACCGGAGCGGTTTTCTGCGTGTGCAAGCGGTGTGCACTTGGCGTACACACGTTCGCGCAGATTGGAATGTCCCCAGTAGTTTTATGGCCTTGCGGCGTACCAAACCAAAGCAAAGAAGCCTCGCTATATTCCCGAGTATAGCCGTTATTACATAAATTGTCTATATTTTTATCATTTTTTTATCAAATTTTATGCGCAAAATAGATCAGTTTATCGTTGTGTTGATATGGACAGATTTTTCGCCATGGAATTTCCGTTCAGCCGATGGATTTACCTTTTCAAGCAGGCCAAAACTCGAAAATATTGCTGTTTCGTGCTGTTATTCGTTCTTTTCGAGGGGGCGCTCCTGTTTTTCTTTGCGCCCCGGCCTATGCGGCGCTGCGCGAAGGGCAATGGAATTTTGGGGTAGAGACATCCCTTGTGTTTGCCGTGAAGTTTGCAGCATCCGCGGCCAAATTCGCGCAAAAAGCCAACCGCAGCGGATCTCGGGAAAGGCTCTGCCCCCGCGAAATTTCAGCTTCCCCGCGAGGGGAAGGCTTTTGCAGGCGCGTTATTTCAACCTTGGCCCCACAAAAAACAGCCGGGCGCAGTGTGCGCCCGGCTGTTCCCGGTTGATTTTACAGGCCTCACGCCTTTTTGTACATCTGTTTGGGGCGGCCCACCTTGCCGTACACGTTCACCATCACGGTGATCTTTTCCTGGGTCATGTACTGCAGATAGCGGTACACCGTCTGATAGGCAAGGCCCGTGCCGGCGGCAATGTCGTTGGCCGTCACATACTCCTGCCGGTCGGTCAAAAACTGCAGGATCAGATCCATGGTGCTCTGGCTGATGCCCTTGGCCGGAATGGGGGCCGGGGCGGGCTTTTTCGGCTGGGCCTGCTGCAGAAGGCGCAGGTGCAGCTTAATGCGGCTTACCAGGTCCGGCGCTTTGATGGGCTTGAGTGAGAAATCGCTGGCGCCCGCCTCTAAAAAGGCGTCGGCCACGGCCTGACTTTCATCAATGGTGAACACGATGATGGGCACCGTGGGGGAAAGCTGCCGAAGCATCTTCACGCCCTCCACCCCGTTGATGCCGGGCATATGGTAATCAATGAGCACGATGTCCGGTTGAAATTCGCGGAAGGCGATCAGGCCCTTTTCCACGCTGCGGGCGGTCACCACATTCCATTTCTGCAGGCGGAACAGAGCCTCCAGCGCAAAACAAATCTGCTCTTCATCGTCGATGCACAGAATGGTCGTGTTATTCTGCATGATTTCTCTCCTCCTCCGGAATGACCAGGGTGATGGTTGTGCCCTGATCCACCGTACTTTTCATCTGTATGGTACCCCCAACACGCTCCACAACGCTGCGCACAAAGGGCAGCCCCAGCCCGCTGGACTGCGAGGTGGAATACCCCTTGTTCCAGACGGCCTGCTGCTGCGATTGGGGAATGCCTTTGCCGTTGTCCTCCACGGTGAACCGCACCATGCCCTCCCGGGTGTCCACCCGAAGGCGAATGTCCGGTGTGCGGCCGGCCGGGATGGCCTTGGCCGAGTTCTGCACCAGGTTCACCAGCGCCCGCGGGAACAGCACCCGGTTCACCCGCACCATGGCCTCCGGCGTTTTCAGCTCGGTGTGTACGCAGGCCGCGTAGGATTCCACCGAGAGCTGGGCCAGGGCACGGTCCACCAGGCGCTCCACCGTTTCGGGCGTGGTCTGCTCTTCATAGAGGATCTCCGAGATCATCCGGTTCATCTGCTCCACCGCACCCTCAATGCGGCTCAGATACTCCACATCCTGGGTGCGGCCCTCGGCCTCGCATTCCATCTTGATCACGCCCACCAGCGTCTGGGCCGAGGCCAGGGGCGATTTCAGGTCATGCACCAGATACTGCATCTCACGATAGGTGCGGTTTTTCATATCGTTCATCCGGGCCTCGGTGCGGATGGCCAGATTCTGTTCCCGCAGAATGTTCAGCTGCCGCAGGTTGTTTTCCACCCGCAGCTGGAAGAACAGCAGCACCAGCATCAGCAAAAACACCACCAGCCCGGCGGCGGCCATGGCGTTCATAGCCGTATTGGCCCCCAGAATCTCCGAGGCCAGCTTCACGTCGCCGGAAATTTCGCCGCGGCCCATGGGCAGCCCGTTGGCCGCGGGCATGATGTCCAGAAACTGGAAGGTGACCACCAGCACGGCAATGAACATCACCTTTTTGGTAACGGTGATGTACTGGTAGTCCATTTTTTCAAACACCAGCAGCAGCGCCGCCACCAGAACGGCAGGCAGACCGAAGTCGTAATGCACCCGATGCAGCGCGTCAATGCCCCGGTAGGTGCACAGCAGCACCACCAGCGCCATCAGGGCGTTGATCACCCACAGGTTGTGCCCCTTCCAGCGGTACTCCACCGATTCGGCAATGAGAAACGCGCCGATGTAATGGGGAATGCCGCGCAGGGAGTTCAGGGCCACCAGCTTCAGCGCCGCCAGCATCAGGCCTGTTTTTTCCCAGTGATCCAGCGCCTGATACAGGGTCTCCAGAATGCGAAAATTGCCCACGGTGAAAAACACCGGCATAAAAAAGCCCAGCCAGACCAGACACACCCCCGCGCCCAGCTCCAACAGATTCACCCGCACCTGCCAGGGGCGGGTTTGTGTTTTGGTTTTCTCCATGGTGTGTTCCTCTCTGCCGGGCCGCGTGTGCCCGGCCGCGATCGCCCAACCATTATAGCACGCTTTTCTCCGTTCTGCCAAAGCCCCCTCAGCGCAGGCCCTGATTCTTCAGGACGTACTCCGCGATCTCCAGCTGGTTTTTCACCCGCTGGGGCAGCGGCTCCGCCCGGCTGGTCTCCACCGTGATGACGGGAATGCCCGCCTCCAGGGTCAGCGTGCGGTTCAGGCTGCCCACCGGGGGCGAACCGAACAGATCCAGCGCGCTGCCGTGCAGCTGCCCGTCGGCCGAGGCCTCCAAAAGGCCCCAAACCAGATCCGCCACCGGCTGCATATCCTGGCAGATGAGAGAGTTGCCCAGCTCGTCGCTGCCGTCGTTCCACTGCCGGGCCTCATGCAGGTCCAGCACCAGCGCCGGGGCCTTTTCGGTGATGTCGCCCCACAAGGCCGCGGCCCTCTGCTGGGCCGGGTTGCCGGCTGCATCGCCGGGGAAGTTTCGGTTCAGATCCCGCCCGTCGGCGGTGTCGCGCCGGTCGTGCTCTGCGCCCCAGGGGTTGGCCGGGGCCGCCAGATACACCCGCCCCGCCTTCAGGTCCGCCTGTTTCAGCAGGGTTCCGGCGTACCAGCCCGCCAGCTCGTCCCCATGCACGCCGCCCACGATGTAAATCGTCGGGCCGTCGGCCGCGCCTTCCAGCAGCGTTACTTCCAGCGCCTGCCCGTCGGCGGTGGTCAGGTCGTAGGTGCTGCGTGCGGTGGGGTATTCCGCCGCAAGGCAGTCAAAGTCCGCCGGGGTCAGGGTCTCCAGCGCCGCCGCGTCCGGCAGCTCGGGCAGCGGCGGGGTGGGCGCAGGCGCAGCCGTGGCCTCCGGCGTCGGGGCCGGGCTGGCCGTGGGGGCCGCCTGCGGCTGCGCCGCCACACAGCCCGCCAGCAGCAGGGGCACCGCGGCGCACAGCAGGCACCGCAGCAGTGTTTTTTTCATGGGCGCCCCTCCTTTTTAAGCGGCGTTCTCCGTCTTTTTGCGCCGAAAGCCCCACCACAGCAGTGCCGCCGCGCCGGCAAGGCCGGCCAGCGCCGGTAAGCGGGGGTACGCCGTCACCCGATACAGGGCCGACTGGCCCGGCGTTTCGTACCGGTCGGGGTCATAGGGCAGGCCGTAATCCGCCACCAGCCGCTTCACGTTCAGCAGATGCAGCACCGGCAGGCCCCGGGCGTTGTACCGCTGGATCAGCCCGCTGTTCTTGTCCTCGGTCATGCGCTTGCTGGGCTGGATGACGCCCCAGCCCACATCCTTTTCGCCGGGGCCGGTGGTGGTCAGGTTGCCGCCCACGCCCACAAAGCAGGTGATCGGCCCCTGTTCTTCATACAGCGCCATACGGGCCTGAAGGTTCGCCTCAAAGTCCGGCTGGCGCATCACGGTCAGGCCGCCTGCCTCCAAACGGTTCACAATGCCCTCCAGCAGGTCCTGGTCCATATCGCAGCCGCAGTCGTCCTGCCCGCCGGGAGTGACGAGGGCGGGGGCCGTGGCCAGCTCGCCGTCCTGCCACAGGCGCAGGGCCATATCCGGGAAGGTCAGTTCCGGCTGGTTCGCCCCGTATGTGGAGGCACCCACCGAAGCAATGTACACGCAGTGCACCCCCATGGCCTGGCAGGCCGCCAGTGTGGCCAGGTTCAGCCCCGGAAAGCTGCCGGAAAAACCCGCGCCCACCGTATCGCCGGGCTTTACCCCCGCCGCAGTGAGCATCTCCACCAGCAGGGCAGCCATTTCCGGGTTGGCGGCGGTGCGCTTGGCCTCCAGCGCCCCGTTGGTGGTGGTGATAAACGTATACGGCTCGCCGATCAAGCCGGAGCCGTGCAGGTCGTCCTCGCTGAGGGGCAAGCCCAGTTCCGCCTTATATCCCCGGATGCACTCCTCCCAGCGGGTCATCAGAGCGGTGGCCGCCAGCTTGACGTCCGCGTCCGGCGCGGGCTTCTGGGCCGCCGCATGCAGGGTAAAGGCCAGGCACAGGGCCAGCCAGAGCGCCGCCCCTGCCAGAGAAAGCCGTTTGCGCGTGTTCATGGCGTTTCCCCCTTTTTACAGCCCGGCCAGAGCGCCGCCCACCAGAAGCAGGGCCAGCGCGGTCAGCCCGGTGGTGACGGCCATGGCAAGCAGACTGTCCCGAAAGCCCTGGCGGTCAAATTCCCGGGCAATGATGCCCGGCATCAGAATGCCGATGGGGCTGAAGGGCAGCAGACCCGCCGCGTCCAGCGCCAGGCTGAGGAAGAACGTGAGCAGCATCAGCACCGCAAAGCGCCGCCGCCCATAGAGGATCATCACCTGGCTGAGCAGTTTGCACAGCCCAACGGCCGCCGCCGCCAGCAGCAGGGTGCATACAATGCGCCCCGGGCTGTGCAGGTACAGCGCCAGATACCCCGGCACGATCAGCCCGGCGGAAAGGCCGGTGATCTCGGTAAAAATCAGGCTGAGAACCACCCCCAGCAGAATCGTTTCATTGTACATACAGCGTCCCCTCCTGCCGCACCCGGGCCATGATGTCCCGGCCGCCCTGGGCAATGTTGCCCACCGCAAATACCACTTCGCCCGGGGCAAGCCCGTCCAGCGGCAGCAGCTCCGGCCGGGCAAAGCGCTCCACCGGGGTGCCGGGCAGCTTTTTGGCCAGGCTTCGGGCCATAAAGCCCTGGCTGGCCCCCATCAGCCACACCGCGTCCGGGCAAAGCTCACAGCACACGGCCAGCATATCCTGGGTGCGGCTGCCCCGGTCGGCCCGGTTGTTCACCAGCAGGATGAGCCGCCGGCAGCCCAGCTTGCCCTTCAGGTCCCGCCAGACGGTGCAGGTGGACTGCACGTCGTTGATGGAAAGGCCGTTCACAAACAGGCCCTCACCCATCCGGTGCACCGTGAGGGCATAGGGGTCCCGCTTGAAGTGGGCCATGCCGGAAAGGGCCGTCTGCCGGTCCACCCCCAGATGCTCGCACACCGCCAGAGCCAGCGCGATGTTCTCGGCAAAATCGAAGCCCGGCTCGCTTCCGTCCGGCCGGATGGGATGAAAGCTGCTGCCCATGGCCGCCGCCTTTTTGCCCATGCGGGGGGCCTGGGCCGTCTCGGCGGTGAACAGTGCGCCGTTTTTCGGCACCGTGTTGCACAGCGCATCGCAGATTTCCGGCAGGGTCTCGCCCATCACGTCCGTGTGGTCCCGCCGCACGTTGGTGATGACCACGGTGTCGGCCTTCAGAATGCGGTGCTGGGCGGCGTACTGGTATTCCGGGTGCACCGCCATGCACTCCACCACCAGCACCTGGGCCTTCTGGGCTGCGGCCCGGCGCAGAATGGCGATCTGCTCCTTGATGTTGGCCTTGCCCCGGCGATGGATCGGCTCTTCCCTGCCCTTCACGTCAATGGTCATGGGGTCGGTGCCGGTGGTTTTGCAGAACACCCGCAGCCCGCCTGCCCGCAGCCCGGCCTCGATCAGGCGACTGACGGTGGATTTGCCCCGGGTGCCGTTCACGTGCACCACATGGGCAAGGCTCGCCCGGGCCTTGGCGGCGCACCGGGCCTCCCAGGCCAGATAAGCCAGCCACCCCAGCGCCAGCAGGGCGATGAGCAGGGTGATGGGTTTCATGGACGCCTCCTTTTCAGCAAATGCGATTGAATTCCCGCTGCAATTCAATTAAAAAGAATGATCCGGATTTGGCGCGGTCTGCGTCAATACCCCATGGCCAGGCCGTCCCGCCGGGGGTCGGCAGCGCCGCGCAGGATGCCGTTCTCCGTGCGCATACAGGCCTGCACACAGGGGAAGGTAAACCACACCTCGCCGGTGTTCAGCTCATGGCCCATGGCGGTGAGCTTGTCCTTGGTCTCCTGGCTCACCCGGTCCTCCAGAATCAGGGTGCCGAAGTCGTCGTGCATCCGCACCGCGTCAATGGCGTCCTGAATGTCCATGCCGTGGTCGATCACCTTGCTGATTACCTGGGCCACGCCGGTGATGATGCGGGTGGTGCCGGGGGCGCCCAGGCTCATAAAGGGCTGCCCGTCCTTCAGGATCAGGGTGGGGCTCATGCTGGAGAGCGGCCGCTTGGAACCGGCCACTACGTTGGGGCTTTCCGGGTCCACCGAGAAGTCAAACAGGGTGTCGTTCAGCAGAATGCCGGTGCCCTCGGCCACCAGACCGGAGGCAAAGGTGGCGTCCACGGTTTTGGTCACGGCCACCATATTGCCCTCCGCGTCCATGATGGAGTAGTGGGTGGTGGATTCCGACTCAAAGGGCCAGGGGTCGCCCGCCTCGTAGGTCTGGCTGTGCTCCGGGTCAATGGAAGCCGCCAGCTGGGCGGCATAGTCCTTGTTCGTAATGCCGCTCACCGGCACATCCACATAGGCGGGGTCGCCCATGTATTTGGTGCGGTCGGCAAAGCCCAGCTTAAAGGCCTCGCTGAGCAGGTGGAAGTACTCCGGGCTTTCCGGGTCCATGCCGCCCACATCGAAGTTTTCCAGAATGTTCAGGATCTCCAGAATGATGCTGCCGCCGGAGGAGGGCAGATTGGACGAATACACGTCATAACCGCGGTAGGTGCCGTGCACCGGCTCGCCCACGTGAATTTCGTAGTTTGCCATGTCCTCCATGGTCAGGCAGCCGCCCTCGGCCTGCACCGCGTCCACGATCTTTTGGGCAATGTCGCCGGTGTAGAAGGCGCTTTCGCCCTCGGCGGCAATGGTGCGCAGGGTGGCCGCCAGGTCCGGGTTCCGGATGGTGTCGCCCGGCTCATAGGGGAAGCCGTTCTCGTCCAGATACAGCTTCTCGGTGGCGGGGAAGCGGATGATGGTGCCGTAAGCATCCTTGATGTCCCGGCTGGTGATGTCCGAGACGGTAAAGCCCTCCTCGGCCAGCTGAATGGCCGGGGCCATTGCCTCTTCCCGGCTCATGGTGCCGTAGTTGTCCAGGGCATAGAGCATCCCCTTCACCTCGCCGGGCACCGCCACGGCCTTGGCACCGATCTTGTTTTCGTCCCCGGCCACCTTGCCGTTCTCGTCCACGGTCCACATATCCAGGCTGGCCGCCGCGGCGGATTCATCCCGGAAATCCAGAAACTTGATCTCGCCGGTTTTGGCAAAGCGCACCATCATAAAGCCGCCGCCGCCAATGCCCGAGGACTGCTGCTCGCACACGCCCAGGGCAAAGCCGATGGCCACGGCCGCATCCACCGCGTTGCCGCCGGCCTTCAGCACGTCCACGCCGATCTGGGTGGCCTCGGCCCGGCCGGTGGACACCACGCCGTTCTGGCCCTGGGCATCCCGGCCGCCCAGGGTGACGTTTTCGCCGCCCACGGCGGCCGGGGTCTCGGTGGGCTGGGGTGCGCTGCTGGCCGCAGGCGCGCCGCAGGCCGTCAGGCACAGGGCGGCTGCAAGGGCCGCCGACGCAAGGCGAAGCAAACCGTTTCGTTTGTTCATGGCAAACTTCCTCCCTTAAAATACGGGGTGTGAGGCTTCTGCTGTACGGCGCGCCACTGCGCTGCTTTTTACGTTTCGCCGTTTGCAAAGCGCCGCACCGGCCACGGGAACCGGCGGCTTTTTATAAATAGGAATCATCCCCGCCAGTTTATCACTACTTTTGTTTGTAACAGGATTGCTCCGGCTTGTCAAGCATCATGCCTTTTTCCCTTTTTTATCTCGGCGGTTTCCCCGCAGCTGTACAGTTTGCACAAGGCCCCCGCCCCGGGCTGCGGGCGGGGGCCGCTTTGCTGCGCCGTGCTTTCTGCGGCGCGGAGTACCGGGGGCGGATTCATTCTCTTGCGATTTTGACAAAATTGATACAGAGCCATCACAAAGCTGACACATTTTTTCAGAGAAATAAGAGAAAATATTGCGAGTATGTTTCTCTTCGTGCTAGTATAAAAGCACAGAAGGCAAAGTTTTTGTGAGATTCGCCAATTTGCGTGCAAGGTTTTGTACGCTTTTTGCATTTTTCCTGTGTGCAATTGTACCAGTCGTCTCATTTTGCAAAAATATACCGTTTTCTGCATAGCACTTTCATTTCTGGCCCCGCGTGGGGCGGCTTCTCCATTTTTATTTCTGTAACAACATGCCGTTCCGGCATATTGTTGCCGCAAAAGAATCCAGACCGTTCTTCTGCGGCCCGTATACCCACCAGAAAGGAGACACAACATGAAAAGAAAGCTCTGTTCCCTTGTTCTGGCGCTGGCAATGGTTCTGAACCTTGCAGCCTGCGGCCAGGCGGCAAGCTCCTCCAGCGCGGCCTCTTCGGAGCCCGCTGCCTCGAAAGAGCCTGCAAAAACCCCTGCGTACTCCACGGAAGGCTTCGTCACTGTTGACGCTGACGGCAACCGCGTGACCACCGGCCGCGACGCCACCTCCACCAAGGCGATGGCCACCGCGTCCAAGTATGAGGTTTCTCAGGTTGGCGCCGAAATCATGGCCAAGGGCGGCAACGCCGTTGACGCAGCCGTGGCTATGGGCTTTGCCCTGGGCGTCTGCGAGCCCTTCACCTCCGGCCTGGGCGGCGGCGGTTTGGCCACCATCCACACCGCTGAGGGCGAGAACTTCTTCATCGACTTCCGTGAGGTTGCCCCCGCGGCTGCCACTCTGGATCTGTATGTGGATGCCAGCGGCGAGAACAACGGCAACACCCAGGAGGGCGGCCTGGCTTCCGGCGTGCCCGGTGAGGTTGCCGGCCTGCTGTACCTGCTGGAGCACCACGGCACCATGAGCCGCGAAGAGGTCATGGAGCCTGCCATCCGCATCGCCAACGAAGGCTTCACTGTTTCTGCTTACTGCGCCAACGCCATTTCTGACGCTTACGAGAAGACTCAGAAGTTCCCCGAGATGTCGAAGGTTTACCTGGACGAGAACGGCCTGCCCTGGGAAGAGGGCTCTGTGATCACCAACCCCGATCTGGGCAAGGCTCTGCAGCTGATCGCCGATCAGGGCGCCGATGCTTTCTACAAGGGCGAGATCGGCGAGGCCATGGTTGCTACCCTGGCTAAGTACGACGGCGTGATGACCATGGACGATCTGGCTGGCTACGAAGTGCACGAGCTGAAGCCTGTTACCGGCGATTACCGCGGCTACACCGTTATCTCCAGCCCCCCGCCCTCTTCCGGCGGCACTCACCTGATCGAGATCCTGAACATCCTGGAGAACTTTGACATGGCCAGCATGGAGGTCAACTCCGCTGAGTACGTGCATCTGTTCGCCGAGACCTTCAAGCTCGCTTTCGCCGACCGTGCCAAGTACATGGCCGACACCAACTTTGTCTCCGTGCCTCTGGGCGGTCTGACCAGCCAGGCTTACGCAGACAAGCGCGCTCAGGACATCGACCTGAACGTTGCCATGGAGCAGGCTGCTCCCGACGATCCGAGCCCCTACGAGCACACCGACACCACCCACTTCTCCGTGGCTGACGTAGACGGCAACTGCGTTGCCATCACCAAGACCATCAACTACTACTTCGGCAGCGGCGTGATGGTTGACGGCTACGGCTTCATGATGAACAACCAGATGGACGACTTCTCCACCGATCCCGAGAGCGTCAACAAGATCGAGCCCGGTAAGAAGCCTCTGAGCTCCATGAGCCCCACCGTGGTTCTGAAGCCTGACGGATCTCCCTTCCTGGTTCTGGGCACCCCCGGCGGTTCCCGCATCTTCTCCGGCGTGGCCGAGGTTATCAGCCGCGTGATCGACAGCAAGATGGATCTGCACACTGCCATCAGCGTGCCCAAGATCTGGAACTGCAGCAACAAGAACAACCTGCAGTACGAAGAGCCTCTGAAGGGTTACGAGCAGTACGCTCTGACCGATGAGACCATCGCCAAGCTGACCGAGATGGGCCATGGCGAACTGAAGACCACCCGTTCCGGTGCCTTCCAGTGCATCATGTTCATGGACGACGGCACCCTGTACGGCACCGCCGATCCTCGTCAGGACGGCAAGGCTGTGGGCGTGAACTAATCGTCTGCACCGAGCGCTGACGCGTTCTAACTGAATCGAGACAAGGGCCTGCCCCGCATGGGGCAGGCCCTTGTTGGCGTTTTTGAGGGCGGCAAAGCCGTCCCCTGCCCTACCGCGTGCCGTTCCGCTTTTCCTCAAACTCCCGGCACAGCTGCTCCACCTGGCCGTGCAGCAGCCACAGGGCCGCCAGGTTGGGCAGCGCCAGCAGACCGTTGCACAGCTCGGCCGCCGTCCAGGCCCGGCGCAGGGTCAGGCAGGCCCCTGACAGCGCCGCAGCGCACCAGGCCAGCCGGTAGCCTCGGCACCCGCGCCCTTCGGTGAGAAAGCACAGGGCCGTCTCGCCGTAAAATTCCCACCCCAGCAGCGTGGAAAGCGCGAACAGCCCCAGGCTCAGGTCCACCGCCAGTGTTCCCGCCGGGCCAAGCAGCTGCCCGAAGGCCCGGGCGGCCAGCCCCTCCGGCGTACCGGCCCGGCCCAGCACCCCCGAAACCGCCAGCACCAGCCCGGTGAGGGTGCACAGCACCATGGCGTCCAGAAACACCCCCGTCATGGCCACGTAGCCCTGCCGGGCTGGGTGATCGGTGCGGGCGGCCGCCGCCGCAATGCCGGCGCTGCCCAGCCCCGCCTCGTGGCTGAACACCCCGCAGGCAATGCCCCACCGGGCGGCGCGCTGCCAAGCGCCGGGGCGCACCGCGCCGGCCAGAATCTCCGCAAAGGCCCCCGGCAGCTGTGCCCTGCCCCGAAGCAGGGCGGCCCAGGCCGCCGCCAGATACACCAGCCCCATCACCGGCACCAGCGCCCCGCACACGGCGCCCACCCGTTTGGCCCCGCCCGCCAGCACCGCCAGGCTGAGGGCGGCCAGCGCCAGCCCCGCCCACAGCGGCGGCAGCCCCCAGCGTCGCCGGGCAATCTCCGCCAGGGCGTTGGCCTGGGTCAGGCAGCCGATGCCGAAGGCCGCACAGAGGGCAAAGGCGGCCCACAGCACCGCCAGCACCCGGCCCAGGCGGCCGCCCACCCCCATTTGCAGCACGTTCATTGGCCCGCCCCCGCCCTGGGCCGTGCGCCAGCGGGAGGCCAGCGTACACTCAGCAAATTTTGTGGCCATGCCCGCCGCCGCGCTCAGCCACATCCAAGCCAGGACCCCCGGCCCGCCCAGCACCATGGCGCTGGCCACCCCCACAATGGTGCCGGTGCCCACGGTGGCCGCAAGGCTGGTCATCAGCGCCTGAAAGGGGCTTAACCCGGTTCCGTTCGCGTTTCCCGGCCGCAGCGCCTGCCCCAACGCCCAGGGCAGCCTGCGCCAGGGCAGAAAGCGCAGCCGCACCGTGAGCATTCCCCCGGTCAGCAGCAGCGCCGCCAGCAGCCCCGGCCCCCATACGAGCCGGTCCAGCGTTTCGATCCATTGCCCCATGATGGCCCCTCCTCTGCATTTGGCCCGGTTGACGTGCAGACGTTGTTCCACCTGTATTCCCGTTTCGGGGCGAATATGCCCGCACTCTGCGCACAAAAATGTTCCGCTGATTTGGTAGTTTTTTAAGATCTGTGTTATACTGAAAGAATATTCCAGCCGCTCCTACATTTGCAGACCGTTTTTTCGTCCGCAGCGGCCCAAAGGAGGAGATTCTTCATGAAACGCACAGCCCATCACCGGCTGCTGATGATCCTTACTGTGTTTTCGCTGTTTTTTGGTGCGGGCAACCTGATCTTCCCGCCGTTTCTGGCGGCCCAGGCCGGGCAGAACACCTGGCCTGCCATGGCCGGGTTCTGTCTGACGGCCGTCGGGTTCCCGGTGCTGGGGGTCATGGCCGTCACCCGGGCAGGTGACCTGCACCGGCTGGCCGCCCGGGTACACCCCGCCTTTGCGGCGGTGTTTCCGCTGCTGATCTATCTGGCCATCGGGCCGGGGCTGGCCATTCCCCGCACCGCCAGCACCAGCTTTGAAATGGTGGCCCAGGCCGCGCTGGAGGGCAGCACCCGCCTGCCCCTGTGGCAGCTGGCGTACAGCCTGGTGTTCTTTGTGGTGGCCGGGCTGATCGCCCTGAAGCCGGACGCCCTCACCCAGCGGCTGGGCAAGATACTCTGCCCGCTGCTGCTGGCCCTCATCGGGGCGCTGTTTGTGGGCTGCCTGCTGGCCCCGCACCCCTACGGGGCCGCGGCCGAAGCCTATCAGACCCACCCTGTCATTCAGGGCTTTCTGGACGGCTACCAGACCATGGACGCCATTGCGGCACTGGTATTCGGCTCGGTCATCGCCCTGAACCTGCGTGCCCTGGGCCTGACCGAGGCCCGCGCCATCCGCACCGAGGCCGCGCTGGACGGGTTGGGCGCAGGTGTGCTGCTGGGGGTCATCTACCTATGCCTGGCCCACATCGGCGGCGTGAGCGGCGGGGCCTGGCCCGGGGCCAAAAACGGCGCGCAGGTGCTCAGCCAGCTGGCGGGCAGCGTGTACGGCCGGGGCGGCATGGCCCTGCTGGCCGCCATTTTTGTGGTGGCCTGCCTGAACACCTGCGTGGGGCTGCTTTCCAGCTGCGCCAGCTACTTTCACCAGCGGCTGCCCAAAGTTTCTTACCCGGCCTGGGTGGCCCTGTTCGCGCTCATCAGCGTGGGCATCTCCAACGTGGGGCTGAACCAGATTCTGGCCCTGTCGGTGCCGGTGCTGAACCTGCTGTACCCCATCGTGCTGGTGCTGATTCTGCTGGCCTACCTGCCAAAGACAGAAACCCTGCCCCTGCTGTACCCCATTGCGGGCTGGGGCACGTTGGCGGCCAGCGCGGCGCTGCTGGCGGCCAGGGCCGGGGTGCTGCCCGCCGCCCTCACCGATGGGCTGCAGGTCCTTCCCCTGTATGCACAGGGCCTAGGCTGGCTGTGCCCCTGTCTGGTGTTCCTGGCGCTGGGGGCCGGGCTGAGCCTTTTGAAGCAGCGGGCTTGAGTTTTCCACGTTTTCCCGGGAAATTGTTGAAAGGATCGTCCATTCAAAGCGCTTTTTGCAAACGTACCGGCGGCAAGCGCCCTGTGCGGTCGCCCGGGCCTTTTCCCTTTCGCATCCACTTCCACAAGTCAGGAGGTTTTCATGCAGATCACCTATCTTCACCACTCCGGCTTCTGCGTCCAGCTGCCGGAGCACACCCTCATCTTTGACTGGGTTGAGGGGCAGCTGCCCAAACTGGACCCCGCCAAGCCGGTGGTGGCCTTTGTGAGCCACTTTCACGCCGACCACTTCACCTTTGACCTGTTCCGGCGGCTGGCCGCCTATCCACAGGTTCACTATGTGCTGGGGTGGGACATTCGGCGCCAGTTCTCCCGCCGGTTCTTTGCGGCCCGTGGGGTGGAGCAGGAGCTGTACTCCCGCATTCACTTCGTAAAGGGCGGCGAAACGCTGGCGGTGGCGGGCCTGACGGTGGAGACCCTCACCAGCACCGACAGCGGCGTGGCCTTTCTTGTGTCGGACGGCTCACACAGCCTGTACCACGCGGGCGACCTGAACTGGTGGCTCTGGGCTGGGGAAGACGCCGCCTTCAACCGGCAGATGACCCACGACTTTTTGGCCCAGATGGCCCTCATTGAGGGCCGCCGATTTGATGCGGCCTTCCTGCCGCTGGACCCCCGGCAGGAGGCCGACTACGCCGAGGGCTTCAACCACTTTATGCGCCACACCGACACCGCCCAGGCCTGGCCCATGCACTTCTGGGAGGATTTCTCGGTGTTTCAGCGCCTGGCCGACGACCCCCGCAGCGCCCCTTACCGGGCAAAGGTGGCCAAGGCCGAATGGTATCGGCGATAAGCCCCCGAAAACCAAACAAACCGAAAAACGGCAGCACCCTCGTTCGGCGCTGCCGTTCTGTTTTTGTTCCGGTTATGGTTTGGGCTGTGTTTCGCGGCGGCTGACGCCGGCGCTGCACTTGTGTTTAGAAGCTGTGCCGCTGCATTGATCCGCGCTGCACGGCAGCTGCATCTTCCTATATAAATACCGATACACGCCTGCAAATGCGGCTGCGTATCAATGCGGCGCGCTACAGAAACAGATGCTCCGCCACCCGCATCTGGCCGAAGCAGTCGATGCAGTACACGGTCACCCGGTCCTCCAGCCCGGCCGGCAGGCACACCCGCCCGTCTCGAAGGGCGGCATCAAAGTGGAACTGCTTGTGGGCGGTGGTGGCATACACGGTATCCTCCGGGCAGGTGTAGGTCAGCGTATAGGGGCTGCCTGCGGCCGGCATGGTGCAGGGCTTACCGCCGTGGGTCAGCAGCCACAGGCTGTCTCCGGGCAGATCCGGCGCGGTGGGCAGCTCGCAGGCCACCGCCGTCATCTGGCAGCCAATGCGCTGCGGGGCCGATTTTCCGCCCCGCCGGTCCTTGTGGCACAGCACCAGGCAGCGGCCGTCCCAGGCGCGCAGAAAGTCCGCCAAGGGCACCTGCGTCTCGGCGGCGCGGTCATCCGGGGCCGCCGGGTCGTTCAGCAGCACCAGCACCCCGCCGTCCAGCCCCGGGGCAAAGCCCCGTACCGCCACCCGGTGGGTGGCCTCCTCCGGCTGGGCGCAGGGGCCTTGCGGGGGCGCTTCCGGAACCCGTTCTGCGGGCGCCGCCGGGGGTGTCTCCGGCGCGGCTTCCGGCTGGGGCTGTGCGGCCGATTCCGTTTCGGGCGCGGCTGCCGCGGGCCGGGCCTCCGGCTCGGCGGGTTCCTGAGCGGGCGCGGCCTCTGTCTCCGGCCTCGGCGGAGCGGGCAAGGGCAAAACACCCGGTTTTACCGCTGCCATCACCCCATTGCCCGCGCGGATCTCCTCCCGCAGGCCGGGCAGGTCCAGCCAGCACTGCCAGCTGGAAAAGCCCAGCCCGCCGGCGGCCGCCGCCAGAAAGGCCAGGTTTTCGCAGCCGGGCCCTTCATGGTCAAAGCACATATGGGCCAGCTCTTCGGGCAGCACGTCCTGCCCCCAGCGGTTCATCAGCCCGGCCATGCAGGCAGGCCCGGCCATTCCGGGGCCAAAGGCCGGGTCCCGCCGGGCAAGGCTGTACGCCGGCACGCGCAGCTCCCGGAACAGCGGGCGGCTCCGGCTTGGCTGCGGCTCCACCGGGCGGGCGCTGACAGCCAGCAGCCGCAGCGTGGGGCTTACCTTTTCATCCTCGGTGTACAAAAAGGCCCGCACCTGCACCGCCGCGCCCGGCTGATTGGGAAGCATCATCTGGTCGCCCTGCACATAGGGCTCTTCGCCGGGCTGTCGGAAGGTGCCATGCCGCAGCATCCAGGGGCTCCAGCGGCCGAAGCTGCACCAGGCGCGCCAGGCGCCCTGCACCAGCACCCGGGCCTGCACCTCCACCACGGTGCCCTTGGGCACATCGGCGTTCCAGCTCACCGAAAGCCGGTCAAAGGCGGGCAGGCGAAGCGCCGGGCTGGTGTAGCAGCCGTACAGCAAATGCCGCCCTCCCGCCTGATCCAGCGCCACACCGCCGCCGTCCAGGGTCACGTTGTCCAGCTCGCCCCGGGCAAGCTCTTCGGTTCCCTGTATGACCCGTGTTTGTTCCATGGTGCTCTCCTCCCGGTCCTGTTACTTTTCCTTTCTATTGTATCGGGTTTGCCGGGGCTTTACAATCCCCGCCGCCGGGGTTTTCTTTACGCACATGGCCGGAATGTGGTACAATAAGGTTCCATGGGCCGCCCGCTTTTCGGCGGCCTGAATTTTGTATGTTCGGGGTGGCCGCCGCTCGGATGAACGCCTTCCTCGCCCAGGCAACGGCACGGGGGAAGCGGGGGCTGCCCTCGCCTGCAAGGCGCACCTGGTGCATTATTACGAGCGCTTCGGCTGCCGACGAGGGCATTTCCGCCAGCGTGCACGGCGGTGCCGTCCGGTACGATATGGCGCTTCGGTTCTGAGGCAGCACCGCGCAATTCCCGCCGGAGGCCTTACGCGGTATTGCCCTGAACCGCCCACCCCAACCTTTTTACGGAGACCCAGCTTATGAAACGACTTGTCATCGGCATTCTTGCCCATGTGGACGCGGGCAAAACCACCCTTTCCGAGGGGCTTCTGTACCGTTGCGGGGCCCTGCGCCGCCTGGGCCGCGTGGACCACGGCGACGCCTTTCTGGACACAGACGCCCAAGAGCGGGCCCGGGGCATCACCATCTTCTCCAAGCAGGCCCTGCTGGAGGTGCCCGGCCTTTCGGTAACGCTGCTGGACACCCCCGGCCACGTGGATTTTTCCGCCGAGGCCGAGCGCACCCTTCAGGTGCTGGATTGCGCCATTCTGGTGGTCAGCGGCAGCGAGGGCCTGCAGGGCCACACCCTGACTTTGTGGAAGCTGCTGGCCCGGTACAGGGTGCCGGTGCTGCTGTTCGTGAACAAGATGGACCTGCCCGGCCCCGGCCGTGCCGCCCTGATGGAGCAGCTGAAGGCCCGCCTTGCCCCCGGCTGCACCGACTTTGGCCAGCCCGAGGCCGCCCGCAATGAAGAGCTGGCCCTGTGCGGCGAGGACCTGATGGAGGAATTTTTGGAGGCCGGCTGCCTTTCGGACGATGCCATTGCCGCCGGGGTGGCCGCACGGCGGGTGTTCCCCTGCTTCTTCGGCTCGGCCCTGAAGCTGGAAGGGCTGGACGAGCTGCTGGCCGCCCTGCCCCGCTTTGTGCAGGCCCCCGCCTACGGGCAGCATTTTTCCGCCGCAGTGTACAAGGTGGCCCGAGACCCCAAGGGGGAGCGGCTGACCTTTTTGAAGATCACCGGCGGGGCGCTGGAAGCCCGCGCCCCGCTCAGCGGCCAGGGCGACCCGGCCCAGGGCGGCGAGCCCTGGCAGGAGAAGGTCAGCCAGATCCGGCTGTACTCCGGTGCAAAGTTCACCGCGGTGGAGCGGGCCGAGGCCGGGCAGGTGTGCGCCGTGACCGGCCTGACCCACACCTGGCCCGGCGAGGGGCTGGGCCTGCGGCCGGACGCCCCCACCCCCGTGCTGGAACCGGCCATGACTTACCAGGTGCTGCTGGACGACGGGCAGGACCCCCACGAGGCCCTGCAGAAGCTGCGCCAGCTGGCCGAGGAGGACCCCCAGCTGCACATCAGCTGGGACGAGGAGACCCGGCAGATCCGCCTGCAGCCCATGGGGCCGGTGCAGCTGGATGTGCTGCGCCGCCTGGCCGCCGACCGGTTTGGCCTGGCGGTGGCCTTCGACTCCGGCGCAATCCTGTACAAAGAGACCATCGCCGCCCCGGTGGAGGGCGTGGGGCACTTTGAGCCTCTGCGCCACTATGCTGAGGTGCATCTGCTGCTGGAGCCTGCCCCCCGGGGCAGCGGGCTGACCTTTGCCACCGCCTGCCCCGAGGACGAGTTGGACAAAAACTGGCAGCGGCTCATCCTCACCCATCTGGCGGAAAAGCAGCACCGGGGCGTGCTCATCGGCGCACCCATCACCGACCTGCGCATCACCCTGATGAGCGGCAAGGCCCACCTGAAGCACACTGAGGGCGGCGATTTCCGCCAGGCAACCTACCGGGCGGTGCGCCAGGGCCTGATGAGCGCCGAGAGCGTTCTTTTGGAGCCCTGGTACCGGGTGGAGCTGGACCTGCCCGAGGAGAACCTGGGCCGCGCCATGGCCGACCTGCAGCGCATGGGCGGCAGCTTTGCCCCGCCGCGGAATGACGGCCGGCGGGCGGCCCTCACGGCCGAGGTGCCCGCCGCCGCCCTGGGCGATTATGCCGACGAAGTGCGCGCCTACACCCGCGGCCAGGGGCAGTTTTCGGCCCTGCCCCTGGGCTACCGCCCCTGCCAGAACCCCCAGGCGGTAATCGAGGCCAGCGGCTACGACCCGGAACGGGACACCGAGAACCCCGCCGGTTCGGTGTTCTGCGGGCACGGGGCAGGCTACCATGTGCCTTGGAACGAGGTGCCCCTGCACATGCATCTGCCCAGCATTCTGGCCCCCAAAGAGGAGGCCGGCCCGGCCGCCCCTGTGCGCCGCACCGGCACCCCCTACACCGGCACGCTGGAACAGGACGCGGAGCTTCAGCGCATTTTTGAGCGCACCTATGGCCCCGTGCGCCGCCCGGCCTTTGCCGCACCCCTGCGCGCAGCGCCCCAAAAAGCCAGCGCCCCCGCCGAGGCCGTGACCGAATATCTGCTGGTGGACGGCTACAACCTGATTTTTGCCTGGCCGGAGCTGAAAAAGCTGGCGGCTCAGAATCTGGACGCGGCCCGGCAGGCCCTCACCGACCTTTTGTGCAATTACCGCGGCTTTCACCCCTGCGAGGTGATTCTAGTATTTGACGCTTACAGGGTGCCCGGCGGCCGGGGCGAGGTGAGCCGGTATCACAACATCACGGTGGTGTACACCAAAGAGGCCGAAACCGCCGATATGTACATTGAAAAGGCCACCTACAAGCTGGAAAAAGCCCGCAAGGTGCGGGTGGCCACCTCGGACGGCGCCGAACAACTGATCATTCTGGGCCATGGGGCCCTGCGGGTAAGCGCCCGTGCCTTCCGGGAAGAAATCGAGCTGGCCAACCGCCGCATTGCAGACCTGATTGCCGAAAACAACCTGAAAAGCGAGAGCGCCTTTCCCTCTTCCGGCAAAAAAGGCAGCCAATAAACGAAAACGCCCTGGATTTTTGAAAAAAATTCAAACTTTTTTCAAAAACCCGATTGACAAACCGGGCCATTCCGCTTATAATATAACTCGCACCTGATTCATACAGTTGCGAAGTTGATATGGCGGTATAGCTCAGTTGGCTAGAGCATTCGGTTCATACCCGAAGTGTCACCGGTTCAAATCCAGTTACCGCTACCAGGATACAGAGTTTCGCTAAGATACTTGGGGGCGTCCGCAATAGTGGGCGAAGAAAAGCTTGCTGTTTTAGCGAAACTCTGTACTTTTTGGCCCGATGGTCAAGCGGTCAAGACATCGCCCTTTCACGGCGGTAACCCGGGTTCGATTCCCGGTCGGGTCACCAAAAAGCGCTGCACGTTCGTGCGGCGCTTTTCTTTTTTGCCTTGGCGGCGGGCAGCCTCTGGTTTGCCATGCCCATCACCGAATCGGTGGCGGCCGTGTTCGCGACGGCCCGGATGCAGCATTCCCACAGTCAGCCCCCCAAGGGCACCCCGCAGAAGTGAAACGGGGCGCTGGCTTTTCGCCCCGTTCCGCAAAACTTTATCTCCCATAAAACGGAATAAAACGCAGGAACAGCGCGGCGTTTGCCGCGCTGTTCCTGTTTTTTTATTTGTGCATTCTTACTTGTTTTCAATGCTGCCGATGTGGTTCAGCTGAATGGACAGCGTGCCGTCCGGGTTGTTCAAAAACTGGATGTACTCGGGGTTTTCAAAGTACTCGGCGGGCACGGTCAGCTCAATGCCCGTGTCGGTTTTAATTTTATGGGTGCGGGCGGTTTTGGCCGCGTAGGTGGGCTCCACCTTCACCTGGGCGGGCAGGCCGGCCTGGCGCACCCGCTCCTCAAACTCCTTCAGCACCGGCTCCGGGTCCTCCAGCTCGCCGAATACCTCCCGGGCCGCCTCCAGCGGGGCGAAGGTTTCCTCGGTCTGTCCCTGCTGGGCCAGGCTTGCCTTCACCCGGGTGGCGGCCTGCACGGCCTGCACCGGGTCGGCCCCCTGCTCGGCGGCCAGCTCCACGGCGATCTGCTGCACGGCCTTCACGGTCTCGCGGGTGCTGGGGGCGGCGTCGCATTGCAGCACCGCCTGGCGCAGCAGCTCAAAGTCCTGGTTGTTGCTGCGGCGGCGCTTTTCGGCAAAGCGCACCTCAAAGCTGAAGGGGTCCGCCACAGCCCAGCTGTCCAGCTTCTGGCCGGGGCCGGGCAGAATGGCCTGGTGGCGCAGCAGCTGGTTGCTCAGCGCCCCGTCCTCGGTGAGGGCCTGGTGGGTGTAGGCGCTCTTGTGGCCCAGCAGCATCAGGGCAATGAGGCTTCGCCCGTCCTGGTTGAACTGGGCCAACACCAGGTCGGCCCCTTCGGCCTTGTCCAGCTGACGGAAGGACTCATAGCAGGCCGAACCAACCACCCCGGCAAACTCCACAAAGGGGATCTCCCCGATGTTGTACCGCTGCATGGTGGCGGCAAAGCCGCTGTCGTTCCAGAATTGGCCCTCGCGGCCCGCCGGGTCCGTCAGAATGCGGCCCATGTGCTTTTCCAAAAAGCCCCGGGTCTCCGGGTCGTTCAGGTCCATCTCCTTCTGGCTGATCACACACAGGTCGCTGGTGCCGTCCATAATCTGCAGCACTGCCTTTTCCACCGTCAACATGGTTTTGGTCCTCCCTTTCCTGCCCTCCGGGCGCAACGCCTATTCTAGCACGCCCGGCCTGCCCCGGCAAGCGCGGGGCAGCACTTCTGCCATAAAAAATGCGGGGTGCTGCGCCCTTCGGCGGCCCCCCGCATTCTGTCACTCCCGGATGATCCGGCCGTCCTTATCCCGGCGGCCCACCTCGCCCAGGGAAGCCTGGCCGTACCGGCTGTACGTTCCGTAAGCGCCGTAGCGCCCGCCGTAGCCGCCATAGGCCCCGTAGCGCCCGTAGCCGTAGCGGGCGTAGCCATAACCGTAGCTGTGGCCGTGGCCGGGCCGGTCGCCGTTGAACAGATACCCCAGCAGGTGCACGCCGCTCTCGCTCAGCACCTCCAGCCCGTCCCGCACCTGGCGCAGCTTGGTGGCGTCATACCGCACCACATACAGGGCTGCATCGGCGCTGCGGGCCAGAACCGCCGCATCCGCCAGCACTCCCGCCGGGGCGGTGTCCAGAATCACCACGTCCGCCGCCTCCCGCAGTTTGGCGATCAGCTCTTCCATGCGGGCGGTGCACAGCAGCGGCTCAGCCTCCTTGCTGCCGTGCAGCACCAGCAGGCTGCCCGGCTGGGCGGCCTGCACCGGCTGCAGAGCCTCTTTGGCCGCGGCCCGGCCCTCCAGCACGTCCGCCAGCGCAGGCCCGGCCGGGGCGGTGCCCAGCACCCGGCCCACACCGCTGCCGCGGGGGTCGCAGTCCACCAAAATCACCCGCTTGCCCTGCTGCGCCATGGAGACTGCCAGGTTCACCGCCACGGTGGTTTTGCCCTCGCCCGCAAGCGAGCTGGTGACCAACAGCACCCGCTGGCCGCCCTCTTCCAGCGCGGCCATGATTTTAATGCAGGCCTTGCGCAGGGCTTCCAGATAGCCCTGGGGCACGCTGCGGCTGTTCAGCAGGCAGATCTCCTGCCGGGGGACGCTTTTTTTGCGCCGCTTTTTGGGCACCAGCGGCAGGCTACCGCAGTCGGTCAGGTTCAGGGCCTCCTTCAGCTCCCGGCGGGACTTCACCGTGCGCCGGGTGAGCACGTACACCGCCATCAGGGCCACGCCCAGGGCCGCGCCTTTCAGCGCGCCCTGTCGGGCCGAACCTCGCACCGCATAGGCCTTGCCGGTGTCGCCGGGCACGCCGGTCTCGTCCAGCACGTCCAGATTGGTGGGGCCAAGCACGATCTCCGCCACCTGGGGGTAGGTCTCCAGCACCACCTGCAGCTCGTCGTACACGGCCTGGGCATCCAGCCCGGTGACCGAGATGGTCAGCAGGTTCATGCCGTCCTCGGCTGCAACCGAAATGCTGCCGGGCAGGTTGTCCACCTCCATGGCCTGGGCCACTGTGTCCTGCAGCAGGCCGCTGGTCATGATGTAGGGAAAGATCTGGGCCATCTGCTGGGCCGTCTGGTTGTTGATGTAGTCGGCATCCTCGCTGGCGGCCGAGGTGACCGCCGCCGTGGCCGAGGCCACATACCGGGGCTGGTAGCCCCGGCTGACGGTCAGCCAGTTTTTGGCGGCAAACAGCACCGCCAGCAGCACCACCAGCCACCACAGCTTTTTCACGCCCTGCATTCCGTCCTGCACAAGGCCGCTCAGGTCGATTTTTTCCAGCTGGTCCTCCCGGCTTTTGGAATAACCCGCCATGGTGTTCACCCCCTCGCGTCTCCGCGCTCATGCCGGCCGTACCCGGCCCGGCCTGCGCCGGGCAGCTGTTCCAGCAGGCGGTCAAAGCTCATCTCGCCGTTCAGCACCACGCCCAGCACATTGGCGCGGTTGTCGGCAAAGTCGTCCAGCACCTCGTTGATGTCCTCGGCCAGCATGTAGTTCTGGCGGGCCGTCAGAAGCACCCCGTCCGCATACTGGCTGAACACCTGCGCGTCGCCGATGAGGCCCACAGGCGGGGTATCAATGAGGATAAAGTCCACCAGCTGGCGGCATTGCTCCAGCAGATGGGGCAGCCGCTGCGAGCGCAGCAGCTCGGTGGACGAGGAATAGCAGCCCCGCCCGCCCAAAAAGAACAGCCGCGGCCGGTTGGTGGGCAGAATCACGTCGGTGGGCGTGCCGCTGCCCTTGAGGTATTCGCCCAGTTCGTTTTTCTCCTGCACGTCCACCCCGAGAATCAGAAACTGCGCCGGGCGGCGGATGTCGCCGTCCACCAGCAGCACCCGCTTGCCCCGGGCCGCCAGCGTGATGGCCAGGTTGGCCGCCAGCGTGGACTTGCCCTCGTTTTCGCTGACGCTGGTAATCACCAGCACCTTGCCGCCGCTGCGGCCCAGGCGGTATTCCACCCGGGCGGCCAGGCGTTTGTAGTCCTCGGCAAAACGCTGGCTGGCCAGGGGGCTGTCCGCCAGAAGGGCGGCCTTGCTGCGGTGCAGCAGCTCCCGCGGGGTTTTGTATTTGCGCTCATACCCGATGGCCCCCAGACTGCGGGCGTCCAGCTTCTTTTCAATGTCGCTCTCCCGCTTCAGGGCGCTGCACCAGTAGGAAAGCGCCAGCACCGCCGCGCAGCACAGGCCCGCCCCGGCGGCAAAGCCCTTTTTGGCGGCCGCGCCCCGGTTTAAGGGGTTGTCCGGCGCAAGGGGCACTTCCGGCTCCTCCAGCAGGGTCATCACGGTGCGGCCCACGGTGTAGTAGGCCACCTCGGAATAGTGGTCCATCACCGCGCGGATCACGTCCGTCACCTGCCGGGGCGACGCGCCGGTCACCGACAATTCCAGCAGATTGGTGTTGTCAATCACCCGGGCGCTGATCTGGGCGTCCAGCTCTTCGTCCCCCAGCGTTTCCTGAATGGTGCGGGTCATCAGGCTGCTTTGCAGGATTTTGCTGAAGGTCTGGGCCATCTGATTGGCGGCCGAGAGGTTGCTGAAGGCGTTTGCCCCCTGTTTGGAGGCCACGGCGTAGGTGGCCCGGGCGGTGTAGCGGGGGGTGTAGCGCACCCCGGCCGCCACCGTGGCCAGCATCAGGCCGGCCAGCCCCGCCAGCAGAATGACCCACCAGTTCATCACCAGATCCTGCAGCAGGGTAAACGGCTCCGGGCGCTCGCCCCACAGCGGTTCGCTGTTTGTCTCCTTCATCGGCTCATTCCTCCACAACCACATACAGTTTTGTTTCGGCCTCCACCGTCTGGGCGGCGGCGCCCGTGCCGCTCAGGTAGCGGTAGCCCACCTGCACGGTGTACAGGCCGGGGGTGGTGTAGTCCGGCTCGCCGGTCACCGTCACGCTCTGGCGCAGCTTGGCCAGCACCTGGGCCGAATCCGGCGCTTCGCCCGAAGCCACCAGGGCGCTGGGGTACGAGGCCACGCCGTTGAAGGGCTTGGTCAGGTCGTACTGGGTGCCGCTCTGCTCCACCCCGATCACATCCCCCAGAATGTCCGCCGGCTGGCCCTTTTGGGTGTACAGAATGTACTCGCTCAGCAGCGGGTAGGCCCGAAGGCGCTCGGTGGAATCGGCGCTGTCCACCACATCGGCGGGCAGGGCCAGGCTGCGGGTGTCGCCCGCGCTGTTGCTCACCTGCAGGGTGTAGGTGTGGGTGCCGATCTCCCGGTAGTACAGCCCGTCCTCCGCGCTGTACTTCACCTGGGCCGTCAGGTCTCCCTCCAGGCAGTCCTCCGCGGCGGTCAGCACGGTCAGGCCGTCGCTGCCGGTCTGGCCGCTGCTGGCAAAGCGCAGCGCCTGCCGCAGGTAAATGCGGGGCGGGGTGTAGTCGGTGTAGGTAAGGGTGCGCTGGGCCTGGCCCGGCTGGCCCGCCGCGTCAAACACCACGTAGTTCACCGTGCGCTGCCGCTGGGCGTTGAACCGGGAGAGCGACGCCACCCGGATCTCCCCGGTCAAATCGCCGTCCCGGTCGTCCCAGGCCGTCAGGCCCTCCAAAAGGGCGTCGCTGCCGTCCTCCACGCTCACGGTCAGCTCGTCGGTCTCACAGGTGATGACCGGGGGCGTGGTGTCCAGCAGCAGCTTCTGGCGCACCGTGTACCCGGCAAAGAGCACCACCGACAGTACAAACACCGCCAAAACGCTCAATCGTAACTTTCCCATTGCCTGTCCTCCTTGTATGGCTGCCGAGGCGGCAGCGCCTGCCCGCGGCAGATGGCCCCCGGCCCGATCTCGAATAAAAAGCGGGCATCCGCCTGCCCAAGCCGTTCGGCCACGGCCTCATAGGCCTCGGCCAGCCAGGGGGTGCGCCGGTCGGGGCGGTGGGCGTCGCTGGCCACGGCGGCCGCCATGCGCCGGCGCACCAGTTGCCAGGCCGTGTTTTGGGCCTGCGGCCCGAAGCGGCCCAAAAGGCTGCCCTTGTTCACCTGCAGCAGGCAGCCCGCCGCCTGCCACCGGGCGGCAACGGCCGGGCTTTGCTGTACAAATTCATACCGCTCCGGGTGGGCCACCACCGGCGTCAGCCCAAGGGCCTGTACCTCGCCCAGCATCCGGGCGGCAAAGGCCGGGTCCTCACCGAAATCAAACTCCATCAGCAGATAGCGGCTGCCGTTCAGCGGCACCACCAGCCCCTCCTCGATCAGCCGGGGCAGGTCGGCGGTGCAGTACACCTCCATGCCCGGCCACAGCCGAAGGGGGATGCCCTCCTCCTCAATGGCCCGCGCGGCGGCCTCAAAGGCGTCCTGATAGGCCCCGTTGTAGTAGTTCTCGTACAGGTACGGCAGGTTGCAGTGGGGCGTGGCGATCAGGTCGGTGGTGCCGCTGCGCACCGCCAGGTCCGCCATGGCTAGGGTGTCGTACAAATCCCGCGCGCCGTCGTCCAGCCCCGGCAGAATGTGCGTGTGCAGGTCGGTCAAGGCGGCCCCTCCTTTCGTTTGAAGGCCCCGTACAGGGCGCTCAAGGCCCCGCGCAGCGGGCCGAGATGCGGCCAGACGCGGGCAAAAAATTCCCACCAGAAGCTGCCGGGACCGAGCCAGCGGCCCTTGCGCCGGGCCTTGATGGCCAGCGCCCGCACCGCCTGCGGCGGCACCGGGCCTTCCGCCTGCTGCTGGCCGTCGCCCATAAAGTACAGCCCCTCGGGCGCGGTGCGGCACACCCGGTGCAGCACGTACTGGCCGCTTGGCCGTTCAAACAGGGCCACATCGCCCGGTTTCAGCGGCCGTTCCGGCGCAGCCAGCAGCACCGCGTCCCGCCCGTGGATGAGAAACGGGGCCATGCTGCTGCCCCACACGGCCAGGCTCACCGGCCGCCCGGGGCGCATCTGCGCCAAAAGCAGGTTTATATACTGGCGGGTATCCAACCGGAGCATGGGGTGTTCTCCTTTCCGTACCGGGTCATTCCTCCCGGGCCAGCGCCCGGACCTCTTCTGCGCTCAGCAGGCGAAGCTGCCCGCCCTTGATCTGATACACCCGCTGGCACAGCTCCAGTACGCTGGGCCGGTGGGTGGAGACGATGCAGGTGCGCCCCGGTCCGCTGCGCACAATGCCCTGAAGCACCCGGCGCTCGGTCTGCACATCCAGGGCACTGGTGGCCTCGTCCAGCAGCAGCACCGGCGCGCGGCGCAGCAGCGCCCGGGCAATGGCCACCCGCTGGGCCTGCCCCTCGCTCAGGCCGCGGCCCCGCTCGCCCAGGGGGGCGTTCAGGCCGCCCATGCGGGCCACAAACTCTGCGGCGCAGGCGGTATCCAGTGCGGCCAGCAGGGCCTCATCGTCGGCGGTTTCATCGGCAAGGCGCAGGTTTTCCGCCACGGTGCCCGAAAGCAGGGTGTTGCCCTGGGGCACCAGCGAAAACAGCCGCCGGGTGTCGGCGGTCACCGGGGTCTCCTCGCCGTTTTGGGCCACCAGCACCGCCTGCCCCTGCCCCGGCTGCACCAGCCCCAGCAGCAGCCGAAGCAGCGTGGTTTTGCCCTCGCCGCTGGGGCCGACCAGCGCCACGATCTCCCCGGGGCGGGCGGCAAAGTTCACCTGCCGCACCACCGGCCGGGCTTCGGTGTAGCCAAAGTCCACATTCCGCAGCTCCACGGCCAGCCCGCTCGCGGCCAGCGCCTCCAACCGGGCCGCGGCGGCGGGGTCGTGCCGTTCCTTGGGCAGCTGCACGATCTGCCGCACCCGGTGGGCCGAGACCGCACTGTTCAGCATCCCGGGCAGAATGCCCACCAGCGAGTTGAAGTTGCTGCTCAGCGCGCTGCGCTGCTGCAAAAACAGGGTCATGGTGCCGTAGGTGATGGCATCCGTCCACAGGCGGAACAGGCAGTACCCGAAGGCCGCCAGCGACACCAGCGTGCTGAGCAGCGAGGTGGCGATGCCGGTTTTGATGCTGAACAGATTGTAGTCCAGATTGTACTCTTTGTATTTTTCCTGCCAGCCTGCCAGCTTTTTGCGGTAGAGTTCCGCCGCGCCGAAGCCCTTGATGGTGTCAAAGTTGTAGAAGGTCTCCGTTTCAAAGCTCATCATGCCGCTGTTCAGCTCCAGCACCCGGCGGCGGTACTCCCGGGTTCGGCGCACCAGATACCGGCTGGCCAGCAGCAGAAAGGGCGCACTGGCCAGCGCCAGCAGCGCCATGGTCACATCGTAATACAGCAGCACGCAGAAGGTGGCCGCAAAGGTGTACAGGTTGATCACCAGCCCCGGCAGCCAGTTCACGGCGTTGCTGGCCACGGTGTTCACGTCGCTGTTGAAGCGGTTCAGCAGGTCGCCGTTTTCGTACTCGCTCAGCGCCTGCCACTGGGCGTCCAGAATGCGGGCGAAGATGTCGGCCTGAATGTCGTTGTTCACCCGGATGCTGATCTTGGCGGAAAGGCGGCTGACCAGGCTGGAAAACACCAGGCTGAACACCGTGCTGCCCACCATGGCCCCGGCCAGCAGGCCCAGCTGGCCAAAGCGCTTGTTCACCACAATGTCCACCAGATATTTGCTGACCACCGAGGCCCCCAGCCCCAGCGTGGAGCTGAACAGCCCCAGCACCAGATAGAACAGAATGGCCCCCTTGTAGCGGCGGCTGTAACTGAAGATCCACTTCCAGTCCTCAAAAAATTCTCGCAGCGTGCCGTCGTCCAGCTTGTCCAGAACGGTCTGCACCGCGCGGGACTTCAACAGGCGGTTCAGCCCGGTGTACGGGGTGTCAGGGGTTGGGCGTTTCATGGCGCGCACCCCCTTCCTCCGCCAGGGCCGCGGCCAGGCAGTCCACGGCGTTTTGTGAGATGGTGCAGCCCAGCCGCCACACCGGCACGCTGCGGCACAGCTGCTCCAGCAGGTCCGCCGCCCGGGCGCAGGCCGTGGGGTTCCACCGGTTGACGGTAACCTGCCCGTACAGCGCCGCAAAGGCCGCCGCCGGGCGCAGGCGCCGGGCAAAATTCTCCGTTTCCTGGGTGGGCAGCACAATGGCCCGGAGTTTCCGGCGTTGATTGAAACAAATCTCGCTGCTGCCGCACACCGGCCAGCCGCCCGCCGTCCAGCCCTCGGGGCCGGGCAGAAGCAGCGCCCGGTCGCCGTTCAGGATTCTGGCGCCACGGTATTTCTGCCACAAACCCGCCTGGGTGCTTTTGCCGATGCCGGAAGGCCCGCTGAACAGCAGGGCCTCGCCTTCCCAATCCGCAAAGGCACAGTGCAGCACCAGCCCGCCCAGGGGCAGCACCCGCCGCTCCAGCGCCAGCAGGCCGGTGAAGGCCGTGTCCACCCCGGCAAAGCGGGGCCGCCAGCCGGGCGCAAGCACAATGCGTGCCTCCCGAGGCGAGACCTCTTCGTAACAGGCCAGCCAGCCGGGCACCCCTCTGGCCCCCAGCAGCCGGGCCTCCCCCGCCGGGGCGGCGTAGATTTCTGCATCCTCCCGCCGGGCAAGGCAGTCGCCCGCCGGAAGGGGCAGCGTTTCGGCCTCAATCATACGGTATGTATACTCTTCCTCTTCCGGCGCGTCCGCCGCAAATTTCATCAGGTTGGCGGGGGCCAGCCCGTCCGGGCAGCACAGGCGGAAGCAGAACCCGCCCACCTCAAAGCGTTTGTCCATGGTCAGCCTCCCTGCGGCGGGCCTGCCGCTGTTTCAGCAGCCGCAAAAATTCTTCGGCGCTCTGGCAAATGTAGTCCGGCAGGCCGTCAAAGCGGCCGGTCTCCAGCCGGGCGGCGGCGGCGCAGGTGTTGCACAGGGGCCGCAGGCGGCAGCGGGTGCAGGCTTCGTTCACCCGCTGCAGGCGGGGCACTGCTTCGCTCACCGCCTGCCAGGCGGCCTCAAAGCCCTGCTCAAACACCGGGGCTGTGGGGGCAGTGCTGGCCACACAGGGCCGCAGCATCCCCTGCCAGCTGATGTTGAAGGAGGTGGCCCCGCCCTGGCACAGGGGCGTATCCGGCCAGTGCCCGGGGTGCTCGGCCCGGGCCAGCATCTCTTCGGCCCAGGCATCCAGCGCGGCGGGGTCGGTCTCGGCCTCCAGCGCGTGCAGCCGGGCGGCGGCGGCCTGGGCCGGGGCCAGCCGCACCCCCTCGGCGGGGTTTTTGCGGCCCGGGCCGCCGGGCATCATGTAGGCGTCCATGTGCATGGGCACGTCCAATTGGCGGGCAATGGCGTACAGCCGGTCCATCTCCCCGACGTTTTCGGGGGTGACGCTGCCGTTCAGCTTCACGTCCACCCCCCGCGCCCGCAAAAGGCGCACCGCGGCAAGGGCTTTTTCAAACCCGCCGGGGCAGCGGCACAGGGTTTCGTAGGCGGCGTCATCGGCCCCGTAGAGGGTGATGTTCACCCGCCGGGGCTTGTGGCGGGCAAAAAAGTCGGCCCACGGTTCATCCAGCAGGGTGCCGTTGGTGTTCAGGGTAAGCACCATGCCCTCGGCCTTCAGGGCCAGATACAGCTCCTTAAATCCGGGCATCAGCAGCGGCTCGCCGCCGGTGAGCAGCAGAAACAGCACCCCCGCCCGGGCCATGGGGTGGGCCAGCTCGGCCCACTGCTGCCCGGTGCGCAGGGCGCCCGCAGCCCGGGCCTGCCGGGGCGAAAGGCGCACATAGCACATACGGCAGTTCATATTGCACAGGGGGGTCAGCTCCAAACTGCCGCTGACGGGGCGGCGCAGGGCCGCGGCCCGGGCGATGAGCTGGCGCTCCAGCGTGGTGGTGGGGGTGTGTTCCATGAAAGACAAAGACCTCGCACAGCCCGAAAACGGGTAAAATCAGAAAAGGGGCCGGACGTGTCCGGCCCTTTTGGAGGTTTGTATTGAATTAGGAATGGTTGGGGCGGTTGTCAACTGCCTTTGCAAAACCGTAATGGGTGTAATCACCGGAACCGTTCACATCGTGGGAAATCCAGGTGGCATACTGAGTGCCATCCGACAACACGTCCTTATCAATCCGGATATCAGAGGCTTTTGAAAGCTTACCGTACTCGTAAAATTCCCCTTTATCTTTATTGTAACTAGTGCCCAAAGCACAGGGCTTGCCATGATCCTTCCAATCCCCATAAATCGTGCCGAAATTGCCCCAGCTAACATTATAGTTAAACTTAGTGTCTTTGTTGTAGGTTCCCTTGCCGTCACCGGCCACTGCGCAATACAGCGAATAGCACGCCGCTACATATTCATTGGTCTCAAACTCCTGCACCAGGATGCGAGGCGCCTGCCAGGTTTTCTTCATGCTTCGTCTGCCTCCTTCAAAATTTGAAACTCCAGTGCCGCCTGTACAAATCCGCACACCTGAGCGCGGATCATCGCTTCATCGCCTTCGTATTCATTCATCGCCAGCTGCACCGCCTGCTCCGCCGTTCGGGGCTGTTCAAACGTATGCCACAAAAAGGCTGCGGTGTCGTTTGGCTCCAAAAGCGCGTTGCCGGCCGGGGCGTCCTCCCCAATGGGAATGATGACCGCCTCACCGGCAATGTCCCGCAGCAGGTACTGGCCGCTGAGTTGGTAGCGTGGTTCGCTCATCGTCCATCCTCCGACATTACTGCAACGCTTTTACAAGGATATAATACCACAAGCGGTGAAAAATTCAAGCAAAACTTTTCGACTCTGCCTCATTTTTCACCGCTTGTTCCCGCCGGGGCTGCAATTTCCGGCAAGTTTTTTAAGTTTTTGTTCGCCCGCCGCCGGGCGCGGCCCTCAATCGCCGCCGAACAGCTCCTTCAGCGCGGCGGTGTAATCCACCTCCGGCTCCTCGCTCTGGCCCGGAATCATCTGGAAGGGCAGCGCCTCGTCCTCCATAGGGGCCGGCCGGTCCTCCTCTTCCGCCCGCAGCACCTGGGCAAAATCCTCGGGCGCAGCGGTGGGCGGGGCCAGGGGCGTTTCCTGCCAGGTCGGTTCCTCCTGCCGGGGCGCGGGCTGGCCGAGGGCCTCGTCCATCGCCGCACCTTCCGGCGGATCGGCGGCCTGCTCACCCTCCGGTGCAGCCGGTTCGATCGGCGCAACCGGCTGTTCCGGCTGTTCCGGCGCAATGTCCGTCGGGGTGAGCACCACCGGGGGCTGGGCGTCCAGCCAGGCGCGGCTCACCCGCTGCACGGCGGCGCTGTTTTCGGGCAGGTCGGTAAAGGTGCGGCCGTAATGGACGTACAGCACCCGCCCGCCCTCGCCCACCAGCAGGGTAAGGGGCAGGGGCTGCGGACCTTTTTCTTCCCGGAAGCCCTCTTTTTTGGCGCTGCGCAGAATGCGGGCGCTCTCGCCCGAGCGGCCGCGCCAGCCGCTGACCGCCTGCTGGGCAAAATACTCGGCCAGCACGCCCTCGGGGTCGCACAGAATGGTGAAGGGAATGACCCCCTCTGGGATGTTTTGGGCCAGAGTACCCGGGTCGCTGCGAACCACCACCACCAGCCGGGCATCCAGCAATTGGGCATGGTCCTGCGCATAGGCCAGAATGTAATGCCGGGTGATGGGGTGGCCAAAATTGCGCAGAAACACCATGCATACCGGCTGTTCGTCCGAACAAAGGCTGTAAAAATCGTTTGCGGGGTGGTAGGGCGTATCAAACGAAAAACGCTGGATCACGTCCCCCTCTCGAAAACGCTGTTTCATGGCGGTTCCTCCCTTGGCGGCCGGGCGGGCCGCGCTGCTGTGTTTCAATCCGGGGCCGGTCTTGGGCCGGCATACAGTATCATTCTACACCCAAGGCCCACGGTGTCAACCGGCGGAACCCCGTTTTTTGCCCAAATGGAGCAGATGGTGCGTTTTGCCGCCGCTGTGTTATAATAAAGAAGTAAATGCCGGTGGTGTTTTTTCCGGGCCGCCCACGCCCGCCCCCGGCCCAAAGGAGGTAAGAATCATTATGCCCAATCCCCTGGATAAAGTGCTGGAGCTGCAGATTCAGCGCACCATGAACGCCCTGGAAGCCAACAACATGGAAGCCCACTATGTGGAGCGTGCCGAACAGGTGAAGGACTTCGTCGCCCAGATGATCCCCGAGGGGGCCACCGTGGCCAACGGCGGCAGCGCCACCCTGGCCGCCACCGGCGTGCTGGACCTGCTGAGCAGCGGCAAGTACAACTTTTTGGACCGGCGCACCGTCACCGGTGAAGCGCTGGACAAGATGTTCCACGATTCCTTCAACGCCGACTGGTACCTGGCCAGCAGCAACGCCGTGACCGAAAAGGGCGAGCTGTTCAATGTGGACGGAAATGCCAACCGGGTGGCGGCCATCACCTTCGGCCCCAAAAACGTGCTGCTGATCGTGGGCTGCAACAAAATCGTGCCCGACCTGGCCGCCGCGCAGGCCCGGGTCAAGGCCATTGCCGCCCCGGCCAACACCATCCGGCTGAACTGCAAGACCCCCTGCGCCGTCACCGGCCAGTGTGCCGACTGCCACAGCCCCGCCCGGGTGTGCTGCACCACCACCATTCACCAGTTCCAGCGGGTGAAGGGCCGCATCAAGGTGCTGCTGGTGGGCGAGCCTCTGGGCTTCTGATCCGAAGCGCCTCGGCAGGGGATTCCCCGCCCTTTTCAGCCGCTTATAATCAGTCACTTATTTTATTCAGTCCCTTATTTTATAAAGTATAAAAAGGATACGGCACAGCCGCCGCGAAGGGGCTGCACCGTATCCTTTTTTGCTACAGGGTGCAAGCGGAAGGGGCGGCCGGTTTTTCCGCAGACCGGCTGCCGTTGGGAGGGGTTGTGCGGGCCGGCTCAAACCGTCTTTTTGCCGGACGCGGCCTCAAAGTGGTACTTGACGATGCCCAGATCCAGCTTGGTGTAAAACCCGCTGCCGCAGGCGGCCTTGACGGTGCCATCCGCCCGCAGTTCAAAGCGGAACTTCTGCTGGTTCATGGCGGTGGGGGCCAGCATGGCGGCCGTCATCCCTTTCTCGAACCACTCCGGTATGGGCTCGGCGCAGCGGCAAAGCGCCTGCATGGGCTTGCTCTTGTGCGCCACGCCCTGGGTTTCGCCGTAGCCCAGCGAAATCAGGCACACCTGCTTTTCGCCCGGGCCCACAACCGCCCGGCTTTTGCCGTGGGTCATGGCCACCCAGCAGGTGTTCAGGCCCAGCTCCTGCGCCTTCAGCACCAGCTGTTCGCCGCAGCGGCCCAGGGTTTCTTCCAGCTTGGGCGACTTTTTGCCGATGAGGGCAATGTAGTTGTGCACGCCGCTGAACTTGCCGTAGTGGGCCATAAACGAATCAAAGCAGTTCGGTTCGTCGTAAACGATCTGAATCGAAAGTTCGGCCTTCTGGTTCAGCTCGCTGCAAAGATCGTTCAGCGCCGCCCGCTTCTCCGGCTCAATGGCGCGGGGCTTGTATTGGCGCACGCTGTGGCGCTGCTTCATCAATTCCAGTGCTTCCATGGGTTGGTTCCTCCAATTTCGGCGGGGCTGCCGCGCGGCGGGGCTTTGCAAATGCGCGAAACGGCCGCAGGCCGGTAAAGCCCGCGGTCGTTTCGCGCATTTCGTGCCATGTTTCAGCCGGACGGCGCGTTTTTTACGCCGCTTACTTCAGCGCCTTTTCAATGTTCGCGTACACGGTGTCGGCATCTTCGCACATCACCATAACCACCTCGCCGCCGGGCATCACACCCAGCTTTGCGTTTTTGGCAATGGCGTACTGGTCCTCCAGATAATGCTCCTGGGCGGCCTTTTGCTGGTCAATAAACGCCTGCAGGCCGGCCTGCACCGTCTCGGTTTTGCCCTCGGCGGGTTTGACGATGGCCAAGCCGTAGCTCTGTACGTTCATCATGCTCACGCTCAGGGCGTAGTCGGTGGCGTCCTCGGCGGAAAAGCCCATCAGCTCCAGCAGCATATCGCCGTAGTCCTTGATATAATCGGCGCTCATCTCATCGGCGTGGCCCTGGGCGGCGGTGTAGCCGTTTTCGCCGGGGGCCAGAATTTCATAATACTCATTATCTTCGTTGCTGCGGGCCGCCGCCAGAATCTCGGCGTAGTTTTTGGGGGCATTGCTGCCGGCCGTGCTGCCGCCGCAGGCGGTCAGGGCAAGGGCCAGCACCAGCAGGGCGGCCAGGGCCTTCAGGGTCTTTTTCATGGGGGTGTTCCTCCTTGTTTTGTACAGGTTGTCGTTTGTAAGCAATACGCATGACCGGGCCGAAAAATTGCACCGGCCCTCAGGTTTTTTGCCAGGCCGTGCGCAGGGCCTCGGCCAGGGCGGGAATATCCCCGGGCGGCAGGGCGGCATAGCCCACCACCACGGTGTTTTCGGGGCAGTGCTCCGGCCGGGCCAGATAGTAGCCCCGCAGCCCCTCCAGCCGCACCCCGGCCGCCCGGGCCCGATCCACCATGGCCGTCTCGCCGGGGCCGTCTTTTAAGGTGAGCAGCAGGTGCAGGCCGGTGTGGCGGCCCTGCAGCTCCACCCGGCCGGGGAAGGCAGCCTCCAGCGCTTCGGCCAGCGTTTCCATTCGCTGCTTGTACTGGCTGCGCAGCCGGGCCAGATGGCGGGTGAAGTGCCCGTCCCGGATGAAGCGGCCAAGGGTCTCCTGCTCAAACCGGCTGACCGTGCTGGAATAGCTGCCGTACATGGCCTGCCAGCGCCCCAGCAGCGGCCGGGGCAGCACCATGGCCGCCATACGGATGCTGGGGGCCAGGCTTTTGCTGAAGGTGGTCAGGTAGATCACCGGCCCGTCCTCCCCGGCCATGCCCTGCAGGCTGGGCAGCGGCCGGATGTCGAACCGGAATTCGGAATCGTAGTCGTCCTCGATGATCCACCGGTCCGGCGCGGCCATGGCCCATTTCAAAAGCTGGGCCCGCCGGGGCGCAGGCATGGTCACCCCGGTGGGAAATTGGTGGCTTGGCGTAATGCAAGCCACCCGTGCCCCGCTGGCCTCCAGCGCGCGGGGGGGCAGGCCGCCCTTGTCAATGTCCACCGGGATGCACTCCACGCCGTTGTTTTCCAGAATTTTTACGGTGCGCCGGTAGCCGGGGTTCTCCACCGCCGCCGCCCCGCCCAGCAGCCGGGCCAGCAGCCCCACCAGGTACTCGATTCCCGCCCCGATGACCACCTGATCCAGCCCGCACTGCACCCCCCGGTAGGCCCGGAGGTAGTCCGCCGCCTGGCGGCGCAGCTCCTCGTCCCCCTGGCGGGGGCCATGGTCCAGCAGCTGGGGAGACGAATACAGCAGCTCCTTCTGGATGCGGCCCCAGGTGCGGAAGGGAAACAAGCCGGTGTCCACGCCGCTGGTGGAAAGGTCGAACCGCCAGGCGGTCTGGGGGGCCGCGGGCGGCTCCGGCAGCGGGGCCGGGGCGGCGGGCAGCGGACCGTCCCACGCCAGCACCCGAAAGCCCGAGCGCTCCCGGCTTTCCAGATAGCCCTCCGCCACCAGCATCTGGTAGGCCGTGTCCACTGTGTTCACCGCCAGGCCCAGGCTGGCCGCCAGGCTGCGCTTGCCGGGCAGGCGGGTGCCCTCGGCCAGCCGCCCGGTGCGGATCTGCCCCGCCAGCGCCCCATACAGCTGTTCGTATAAAGGGGTGTCGGCCACCGGGTCCAGGTGCAGCGCCAGCTCCACCATGGCAAATCCCTCCCCTGTGCGGGGCCGTTTGCTTGGCTTTTGCAAAACTGACCCCATAAAAAATTCGTTTTCTGACTGTTTCAATGGTGTCAGAAATCGTTATAATGAGCATATACCCACCGAACAGGTTCTGTCAAGGCAGTCTGAACGCGTGCAGGCAGGCACGGCAGGCCGGGCTTCGGGCGGGCGCTTATTTCAATACGATTCAGCCCCCGCGGCCCGCAAACGGCCCGCCTGGGCATTGGCCGCCAACCGGCGGCATTGGGGGAGGTAGTTACTCATGTCTACAACAGCAATGTGGCTTCTGCTTACGGTGGTTGCCATTCTGGTTTTGTTCGTCTCGGTTCTGTACAAGAAGAAGTTCTCGGTGCAGGAGGTCACCATCATCGGTGTGATGGCGGCGCTTTCCTTCGTGGCCTATGAATTCTTCCGCATTCCCAACGTATTCGGCACCGGCTCTTCATTCCATCTGGGCAACACCTTCACCGCCCTCACCGCCCTTCTGCTGGACGGCGTGAGCGGCGGCCTGGCGGGCGCCATCGGCCTGGCCCTGGCGGACATCTTCGCCGGTGACCCGGGCTACGCCATCACCACCTTCGTGCTGAAGTTCATCATTGGCGTGATCTGCGGCCTGGTGGCCCACAAGGCCTTCAAGCTGCGGGATCAGAAGCCCTCCGGCCAGGGCCGCTACCTGATCAGCGTCATCGTTTCCGCCGCCTCCGGCCTGCTGGCCAATGTGATCACCGACCCCTTCTTGGGTTACTTCCGCAACATCTACATCTTCGGCCAGGAGGCCACCCTCGCCTCCGCCGTGGCCAAGATCACCAGCGGCGTGACCCTGGTGAACAGTCTGCTTTCCACCGTGTGCGCCGTGGTGCTGTACCTGGCCCTGCGCCCCGCGCTGGATGCCGCCGGCCTGCTGCCCAAGGGTGAGCCGGAACCGGCTGCCAAACACTGACACTTCCAATCTCTTTTCCCTCGCCCTCGCTGAAAGCACGGTCCGCCCCGTGGCTTTCGGCGGGGGCACTTTTTGTGCGGCGCCTGTCCGATAGTATGCCCCGCCCCGCGAGGTTTTACCCGGGCGGGGTGTTTGCCGTCGGGGCCGGATGTGCTATACTTTTAAAAAATGCAGCCAGGCGGCCGGTTTTGCCGCCGCACCCGCCCACGAATCCGGAACGAAGGAGCGTTTATGAACCAGACCGACATTTTTCTCTGCTACCGCCGCCCCGGCGCCCAGACGGCCAAGCTGTTCAAGCGGTACCTTCTGCGGCGGAACCTTCCGGCGGACGTGTGGTATTCCGACGAGGAGATATACGGCAACTTCCGCGAGGACATTCCGTCCCTGATGCAAAGCGCCTGCTGTGCCGTGCTGTTCATTGACCCGGCGTTCACCCGGGATTTCACCGACCCGAAGTGCATCACCGCCGTGGAGGTGCAAGCCATTGCCGCCCGCCTGCTGGAGACGGCTGACTTCCGGCTCATCACCGTGTTTCTGGACCGGCCCACCGGCTTCACCCCCGAAGAGCAGGCGGAACTGCGCCGCCTGTTCGCCCAAAGCGAGCTGGACGCCGACCGGGCGCTGGAACGGTTTTCGCTTTCTAACCGGTGCGGGTTCCGCACCGCGTTGGATGTGGAGGAGGAGCTGTTCTCGCTCATTGCGGAAAACCTGCTACCGCCCCGGTATTTCCGCAGCCGCTTTGCCCAGGGCAACTTCTATTTCGGCCAGCGCCCCACCCAGGTGGACGTGGCCGTATGGGACACCGAGCGGGGCATCCGCCCGGAGGACGTGACCTTCTGCGCGGCCGAGGGCACGCCCCTGCTTTACGAGCGGATCCGCCGGATGCGCTGCGATCTGAGCGATGTGCGGCAGAACAACCAGATGGTCTCGCTGTACCGGCTGGTCACCACCCTCACCGACAACGAAGAGCGCAAGCAGCTGGAGGTGTTTTATCAGGATGTGGATTACCGGCTGTTTGCCCAAACCCTGCGCCTGTGGGATGCTCCCCGGCTGAACCTGGGGCAGACGCTGGCCTGCTATTCCTGCGACAGCCCGGACCCCTACCCCATTCCCAACGCCATGGGGCTGGCCTTTTTTGTGGTAACGGCCGACCGGCAGCTGCTATTCACCCGGCGCAGCAGCGCCCGCGGCATCCGCCCCGGCGAATACGACTGCTCGGTGGTGGAGGGGCTGCTGCAATTTGTGGACACCCCCCAGGAGCACTACGACCTGTTTGAGCCGGACTATCTGGAGCGGGAGATTCACCGGGCCTACCGGGAAGAGCTGTGCCCCGATGACCGGGAGCTGACCATCCGCCTGTGCGGTGTGGTGCTGGACCGGCAGTATGGCCAGTGGAACTTCATTGCCACCGTGTTCACGCCGGATACTGCCGAGGGCATTCTGCAAAAGCACGCGGTGCGCAATGACACCTACGAACAGAACTCCCTTCATGCGGTGCCCCTGACCCAAAACGGCCAGCCCAGCCTTGCGCCGGTGCGCGCCTTTCTGGCCGCCTGCCGGGGCAACATGTGGGACATGGCCTATGCCGCCCTGTACGCTGCCCTGCGGGCGGCGGGCTTTTCGGAACAAGCCTGCCAGTTTGACGCCTCCGTCTGAGCCCGCCCCGCGAGGTTCCCCCCGGGCGGGGCACGCCACCGAGGTGTTTGCCGCCGGGGCCGCTGTCCCTTAAATAAAAAAGTCAAATCGGGCACAGCTGCCATCCGGGCAGAGGCCGCAAAACCGCGGCCTCTGCCTTTTTCTTTTCGGCAAGACATGCTATAATAAAAAATACGGCGCTTTTTGGGCCTTTCTGCGTTCGCTGCGGGCAGGCGGGTGCAGGCTGCCCTGCGCCGTCGGTTTTGCCGTTTTGCAAAATTTTCAAGCTTTATACAAACCGTATACAGCCCAGTTTCTTGCCTTCCCGGCGTTTCCTGCCCGCAATCATCAAAAAAACGACTTGTAACCGAAGGAGTTCCGCCATGCGCACCATCATCTGGTTCATTTATTTCTGGGGCTACCTGCTCTTTTCCTGGCCCATGCTGCACAAGGGCCTTGCCGCCCAAAAGCGGGGCGACAACGCCGTGGGCGATGCCCTGGCCGCCAAGTATGTGCCCCACTGGGCCGGGCGCCTGCTGGCCATGGCGGGCGTGACCGTCACCGTCACCGGGCGGGAGAACATCCCCGCCGGGCGGCCCTGCGTGTTTGTGGCCAACCACCGCAGCTACTACGACATTCCCCTCATGCTCACCCAGCTGGATGCCCCCCACGCGCTGGTAAGCAAAATCGAGGTGAGCCGCATTCCTCTGGTGCGCGGCTGGATGCGCCTTCTGCACTGCGTGTTTGTGGACCGGGGCGATGCCCGCCAGTCCATCCAGTGCCTGAGCCAGGCCACCGAGAACGTGCGGGCGGGCTACTCCGTGACCATCTTCCCGGAGGGCACCCGCTACAAGGGGGCCGAGGGCGGCCTGGGCGAGTTCAAGGGCGGTGCGTTCCGCATTGCCACCCGGGCCGGCGCGCCGCTGGTGCCGGTGGTCATCCACGGCAGCCGGGCCATCATGGAGGACAACGGCGGCTGGATGAAGCCCGCCCACGTGCGCATTGAGATCCTGCCCCCCATCGAGACCGAAGGGCTGGACCGGCAGGCCCTCAAGGCCCTGCCCGGCCGCACCGAGGCCCTCATCCGCGAAAAGCTGGCGGAGGGCTGAACCATGAGCCGCCAAGCCCCCTACCCGGAAAGCCCCTACCACCGCATCTACACCAAAAACCGCAGCTTTTCGCAGCTGCGCCCCGGCCCCGCTGCCCCACAGGAGGAACCCATGCCCCAAGAAACCGGACCCGTTTACTTTCAGCAGCACCTGGGTATGGTGCTGACCCACACCGAAACCGGCCATGTGCAGGGCCGCTTGGAACTGAAGCCATGGATGAAAAACCCCATCGGCAGCGTACACGGCGGCGTACTGTTCAGCTTTGCCGACACCACTTCCGGTGCGTCTGTGGTTACCTACGGCCACAGCGTCACCACGGTGGACGGCTCCATTGATTATCTGGCCCCGGCCCTGACCAGCACCACCCTGTTCAGCGACGCCCGGGTGGTCAAGCACGGCCGCACCCTGAGCGTGGTGGAGTGCAGCATCACCGACGAAACCGGCAAGCTGCTGGCCCGCACCCACATGACCTTTTACAACCTGACCGAGGCCATGGCCCGGGATGGCAAAACCGCCCCCATTCCCGCTTTGAAGGAGACCATGGAGGGCTGAGCCGCACGTTTTCTCCGCAACAAACACATCCCCCGCAGGAAGCGCCGCGTTTGCGGCTTCTCGCTTCCTGTGGGGGATGTGTCTTATTTTGGGTTTATAGGGCGCTGCTCCGGCATTGCGTTAAGATCAGCTCGGCCGCGTCGGCAATGTAGCCGCCCAGCGGCTTTGCCTCCAGCCCGGCCACCTGCACGCCGCAGCGGCTGACCGGCACCAGCACCTTCTGCGCCGGGCTTTCGGCCACGGCCCGGGCCATGGCGGGGCTGAACTCCCCCATCATGCCGCCGGCCAGCACAATGCCGATGGGCCCGGCCAGCACATCGGCGCGGGCGGCGTTGTACACCACCGCATACTCGCCCGTGGCCCCGGCGCTGGCCCCGGCCTTCACCATGGCCGCGGTGGCCGCCGCATTGGTGCCCACCGCCAGCAGAAAGCCCTCGTATCCGCCGGCCCGCAGCCGCTCGATCAGGGCGCGGCCCACGCCGCCGCCCTGGCCGTCCATCACCACAAGGCGCTGTTCCATCGCCGGTCTCCTTCTCTTAAACTTCCGTCAGCTCTCGGACGTGCTGTAAACCGCCAGCTCCACCTTTTCGATGAGCACATCCTCGGTGGGCCTGTCATTTTCGTCGGTGTCCACGGCTGCAATGGCGTCCACAACGTCCATGCCCTCGTACACCTGGCCGAACACGGTGTAGCGGTTGTCCAGATAGGGCAGGCCGCCCGCCTCTTTGTAGGCGTCAATGACCTCCTGCCGCACCCCGGCCTCTTCCATCTGGCTCTGCAGGCTCCGGTCCAGCCCGGGCAGCGCCTGCACAAAGTAGAACTGGGACAGGTTCGAGGCGGCATCCTCCTCGCTGTGGGCCACGCACAGGGCCCCAGCGTAGTGGTGCAGCCGGTCCGAAGGCTCCACGGGGAAGGGATTGTCCCGCCAGATGGTGGCGCCGCCCAGGCCGGTGCCGGTGTCGTCGCCGCCCTGCACCAGCGCGCCGTACACTGCCCGGTGGAAGGTCAGGCCATTGTAGTAGCCCTGCTCCACCAGGCCGGTGAAGTTCTCCACCGCCATGGGGGCGTCATCCGGATAGAGCACCGCCCGGATCTCCCCTTTGCTGGTGTGGAAGATGGCGATGGGGTCGCCCTCGTTCGGGGCCTGAAACTGCTGTTCCTGGCTTTCCACCGCCGGGCGGTTGACCTTTGCCGATTTTTTGCCGCCGCAGGCAGTGGCGGTCAGCGCCAGAGCCAGGGCCAGAACGGCCGCAGCGGCCGCGATTCGTCTGCGCATAAGCAATTCCTCTCCGGCCGGGGTGCCCGCGTTCGGTGCGCCCCGGCATCTTTGTATGTTTGGGGAATAGATATATTTAGTATAGCACATTCTAAAGAGAAATGGGGCGCTCTTCGCAAGGTTTTGCCGACCTTCCCATGAAAAAGATATGGAAGTGCGAACCCCTCTTGACGGCGGCTGAAAAAGCCGCTAAACTATAATCAGAGCAAAACAAAACCGCTGGGCGGCACCCGCCGTACCGGGCGGAATTTACCGGGCCTTAGGCCGGAAAAGGAGCGCGACATGGCAGAGGAAAAGATCCCTCCCGTTCAGGATGAAGAGGACGAGGGCTACGAGCCCGACCTGATCACCCTGGAGGACGAAGAAGGCAAAGAGCACACCTTTGAGGTGATCGACGCCCTGACCTGGGAAGGCACCTATTATATGGCCCTGGTGCCCTGGGTGGAAGACGAAGCCCAGCTGGCCGAGGCGGACCTGGACCTGGTCATCATGAAGGTTGGCAACGACGACGAAGGCGAGTATATGGACGTGGTGGAAGACGACGAAGAATTCTACCAGGTGAGCAAGCAGTTCGAAGAGCGCCTCAACGACCTGTACGACATTCAGTAAGCAAAAATTTTGAAGGGGTTACTCCTGCCCGGCACGATTTGTTGCGGCTTGATATAATCCTACTAATCAAATTTAGGGAGCTCGTGTTCAACGGCGGATCGCAGACCTCCCGCCTCGGCGGAAGAAGGGAGCGTGATTCCGATGGTAGGGCACCCACCTGCCAATCCGGTAGGTTTTGATTGGTCGCAGACGACCGTGGTGGGACCTCTTTGAAACGAAGTACCGCCCCCGGCGTTCCCGATGGGAACCGCCGAGGGCGGTTTTTTGTGTCTCGCCGTCAAACGCCTTCCCCTCAAGGGGAAGCCAAAATTTCTCGCAAGGGAAGCCAAAACCGCGCCGGTGCCGCTTTCTCCACCCAGCCGGGTTTTCCACAATTTCTTTCTCGAATGTGCAAAACCCGGCTGATCGGTGCGAAAAAAGGGCAGCAAAAAGGCCCGCCTGGCAGCGGGCCTTTTTGCATAGAGGGGTGGGAAAGTATATTAAATGGAAGATGTCAAAATGAAAGCGGCAGGTTCATCGGATGCCGAACCCTTTGCTGTGATTTCAAGTATACTCAGCTTTCTTAAAATGTCAAACGGCAGCCCCGAAGAATACTTTATTTTTCTTCTTTACAATTGGGTTTTGACTTTATATAATTAAAACAGCACCTGCAAAATTTTGCCTCTTGCCGCTTTTGTGCGCATTGTTCAATATTTTGCTTAATTTACAAAAAACTTTTGTCGCATTGCTACAATGCGTTGGTTCGCGGCGGCAAGCTGCCGCCGGAGGGAGGTTTTTTCATGGACGAACTCGATCAGCAGATCCTGGGCCTGCTGGCCAAAAATGCCCGTATGCCCGTCAAAGAGATCGCGCGGGAGGTCTCGCTTACCAGCCCGGCGGTCAGCAGCCGCATTCATCGGCTGGAGCAGGAGGGCGTGATCGGCGGCTACACCGTGCGCATCAACCTGCCGGACAGCCGCACCCGGGTGAACGCCCTCATCAGCCTGTCCATCCCCCCCTCCATGCGGGAATCGTTTTTACAGGAGCTGTCCACCATCCCCGAGGTGCTGCAATGCTTCCACCTCACCGGCAGCTACAGCTTCATTGTGAAGGTGAGCTGCGGCGACATGGAAGCGCTGGAGCGGCTCATCACCCTGTTCCAGAAAGCCGGCCCCACCAGTACCCAGATCATTCTGTCCACCCCGGTGGACCGCAAGCCCTATTGAGAGAGGTGCCTTCATGAAACGCTGCCCCAACTGCGGCCGTGAAACTGGCGACCGCTCCACCTACTGCCCCGCCTGCGGCGCAGCCCTGCCCCCGGCCGATGACACCCAGCAGCAGCTGGAGCGGCTTCTTGAGGAAGTGCAGACCGGCCTGGCCCGGATGAACCGGAACCCGGACGCTGCGGCCGAGAACGCCCCCGATTCCGCATCTGAGGATGCCCCGGAAACGGCCCAGCCCGCCGCCCTGCCTGCGCCGGGCGCAGACGAGGGCGCTGCCCATCCGGCCGATGAGGTCGATGCCGCCCACGAACCAGAACCGGCCGCCAACGGCCCCGCCGGGGTCAACGCGGCGCTGCCTCCCCTGCCCCAGGCCCCAAAAGCCGGCCCCCGCATTGAACCGGAAGGGGCACAGCCCCACGCCGCGCCCCGCTACGCCGCGCCCGCCCCAACGGAAAGCCCCCTTTCCACCGGGCGCTATTTCGGTTTGCTGCTGCTCATGCGGCTGCCGGCCATTGGGCTTGTGTTCTGCCTGGTGTGGGGCTTTGGCCGCCATGTTCCGGCCGAGCGGCGCAATCTGGCCCGGGCCTGCCTCATGCACCACGGCCTGTTCCTGCTTCTGGCGGGGCTTCTGGTGGCCCTTGGCCTGAGCACCGGCCTGTTCACCAGCTACGACGACGCCTATTATGACGGCTATTACGATGGCTATTACGATGGCTATATGCAGTCCAGCCCCTACGGCGGCTCGTTCGGCGATGACTTCGACGAGTATTTCGGTGACTACGGCGGCTATGACGATTATTACGGAGGCGCCCCCGCAGCGGACAGCCCCCACAAAGCCCTGTAAGCGGGCGGTTTGCCCGCATCGTTCCCCTTCTGCACAAAAAAGCCCGCCCCGGGCGGCCGAACCTTACGGTCGGCGCTTCGGGGCGGGCTTTTTCTCGATTGAATGGGACTTTTTAACGGTGGAACAGCTGCGCGCCCTCGTACTTCGGCTCGCAGGTCAGGTTCACGCCCAGGCGGCGGAACATCTCCTCATCCGCGGCGGAAAGGATCACCGTGGAGTGCATCTCACAGCCGCGCAGCGCGCTCAGCTGGTCCAGCGCGGCCTGTGCCTGGGGGTCGCTGGCGGCGCAGACGGACAGCGCCAGCAGCATCTCCTCGGTGTGCAGGCGGGGGTTCTGGCTTCCCAGATGCTTCACCTTCAGCTTCTGAATCGGCTCAATGACCTCGGGGCTGAGCAGGTGGCGTTCGTCCTCAATGCCGGCCAGAGCCTTCAGGGCGTTCATGGTGGCGTTGGCGCAGGCACCCATCAGGGGGCTGGTGCGGCCGGTGAAGATGCGGCCGTCGTTCAGCTCGATGGCCACGGCGGGCGCACCGGTCAGCTTCTCACGCTCCAGCGCGGGGGCCACTACGGCGCGGTCGCCGGGCTTCACGCCGGCCTTCTGCATCAGCAGCTCCAGCTTGCGCACGGCCGAGGCCACGGGCTTGCCCTGGGCCAGCTTCTTGCTAGCGTCGTAATAGCGGCGCAGAATCTCCTCGCAGCTGGCCTTTCGGCAGGCTTCATCGTTCACGATGCAGTTGCCGGCCATGTTCACGCCCATGTCGGTGGGCGACTGGTAGCGGCACTGGCCGTAAATGCGGGTAAAGATGGCGTTCAGCACCGGGAAGGCTTCCACATCCCGGTTGTAGTTCACCGCCAGCTTGTTGTAGGCCTCCATGTGGAAGGGGTCGATCATGTTCACGTCGTTCAGATCGGCGGTGGCAGCCTCATAGGCCAGGTTCACCGGGTGATTCAGCGGCAGGTTCCAGATGGGGAAGGTTTCAAACTTGGCGTAACCGGCCTGGTTGCCCCGGCGGTTCTCGTTGTACAGCTGGCTCAGGCAGGTGGCCAGCTTGCCGCTGCCGGGGCCGGGGGCCGTAACCACCACCAGGCTGCGGGTGGTTTCAATGTAGTCGTTCTTGCCCAGGCCCTCGTCGCTGACGATCAGGTCCAGGTTGGTGGGGTAGCCGTCAATCAGGTAATGGCGGTAGGTGCGCACGCCCAGGCTGGCCAGATGCTGCTCAAAGGCCATGGCCGCGGGCTGGCCCTTGAACTGGGTGAGCACCACGCTGCCCACATACAGCCCGTAGCTGCGGAACACGTCGATCAGACGCAGCACATCCTGCTCATACCGGATGCCCAGATCGCCCCGGGTCTTGGGCTTTTCAATGTCGCCCGCATTGATGGCGATGATGATCTCGGCCTGATCCTTCATCTGAAGCAGCATCCGCATCTTGCTGTCCGGCTCAAAGCCCGGCAGCACACGGCTGGCGTGGTAATCGTCAAAGAGTTTGCCGCCGAACTCCAGATACAGCTTGCCGCCGAACTGCTGAATGCGCTGGCGGATCTGCTCCGACTGGGTGAGCAGATACTGGTCGTTGTCAAAACCGACTTGATACATGAAACATTCCCTCCCATGGACGGGCGGTGGGGCCGCCCGGTTCTCACACCGAAAAACTGCCCGCCTTGATGGGGGCAGCATAACAGTAACATTATAAACATCCCTGCGCCCGGGGGCAAGGGGGAAGCCCGGCTTTTTTCGGGCAAAATCTTCCTTCCTCGTGTGCGGAGGGAGATTGCCGCGCGGCCGAACGTGCCGCCGCCGCAAAAAACGCAAAGCCTTCCCTGCACACAAAAAAGCCCCTGCACCAAACGGTGCGGGGACTTTTCTGATGCAATCGAAAAGTTCGTCAGGACTCAGGCGTTGGCCTTGTTGGCACGCTTGGCCATGCGGCTGATCTTGCGGGCAGCAGTGTTCTTGTGCAGGACACCCTTGCTCTTCGCCTTGTCGATGGCGGACACAGCGGCCACCACAACAGCGTCCTTATCAGCAGCGTTCGCAGCGATGGCAGCGTCTGCCTTCTTGACGACTGTTTTCAGGTTAGACTTGATCGCCTTGTTGTGCATGGTCTCCTTCTGAGCCTGCACCACACGGTCCTTCTGGGATTTGATGTTAGGCATTCGTTCCACCTCCTTAATCACCCATAACAGTACATCTTATGTTAGCACATGTTTTGCTTTGGTGCAAGTGTTTTTTTCAAAAAATGGCTGCCCGGGCAGAAAAATCCTCTCCGCTTTCCCCCCATTTTTTTGGGCGGAATTGCCCACAGCGGCGAAAACGGCGCAAAAACAGCACAAACAATTCCGAAATTTGTCTTATTGCGGTACAGGTGGGGATGTGTTATCATTGTGTATATGTATAAATCCGGCAAATAATTGCGAAGTTTTGATAATATTCTCACGTTCAAGAAAGGATGGTATGCTTCTTTGGAAACAGAAAAGCCGCGCGGCATTGCCGCGCTGTTCGGCGGCAGCCCCCAGCAGGTGCTGTGCGCCTTTGACATTGCCTGGCCTGCCGTTCTGGAGAGCGTGTTCGTAGCCCTGGCCGGTTTGATCGACTCGCTGATGGTCAGCACCCTGGGCGCGGCGGCGGTGGCCTCGGTGGGCCTGACCACCCAGCCCAAGTTCATCGCCCTGTCCCTCTTCATTGCGCTGAACGTGTCGGTGTCGGCGCTGGTGGCCCGCCGCAAGGGCCAGAAGGACCGGGACGGCGCCAACCAGGTGCTGATGATGGCGCTGGGCTTCACACTGGTGATGGGCCTGGTGCTGGGCGCGGTGTGCATTGCCTTCGCTCCCACCTTTATGGATCTGGCCGGTTCCAACGCCGAAACTCACGACAACGCGGTGCTGTACTTCCGCATTGTGGTAGGCGGTATGATCTTTTCGGTGCTCAGCCTGATCATCAACGCAGCCCAGCGAGGCAGCGGCAACACCCGCCTTTCCATGCGCGCCAACGTGGCCTCCAGCCTGGTGAACATCACCTTCAACTGGCTGCTCATCAACGGGCACCTGGGCTTTCCCGCTCTGGGCATGAAGGGCGCAGCCCTGGCCACCGTGCTGGGCACCGTGGTGGCCTGCTGCATGAGCATTTCCAGCATTCTGCGGGAAGACAGCTTCGTGAGTATTCCCTACATGCTGCGCAAAAAGGTGCGCCCGGGCGTAGAAAACGCGCTGGTGATGGTCAAGCTCTGCGCCAGCTGCTTTGTGGAGCAGATCTTCATGCGCATTGGTTTTATGGCCACCGCCGTGATGGCGGCAGACCTGGGCACCGCCCCCATGGCGGCCCATCAGGTGGGCATGAACTTTCTGTCTCTGTCCTTCGCCTTCGGTGACGGAATGCAGGTGGCGGCCATCACGCTGGTGGGCCAGAGCCTGGGCCAGAAAGACCCCGCCCTGGCCCGCCGCTACGGCCGGGTGTGCCAGCGCATGGGCTTCTGCATCTCGGTAATGCTGTCCATCATTTTCCTCACCCAGGGCCGCAACATTTATCGCCTGTTCTTCAGCGAAGAGGCCATTGTGGCCGACGGCGTGATGATCATGCGCATGATGACGATCATCACCCTGATGCAGATCGCCCAGGTGGTGTATATGTCCTGTCTGCGGGCGGGCGGCGATGTGCTGTACACCACCATTGCCTCCACCGTCAGCGTCACGCTGGTGCGCACGATCGCCTGCTACACCCTGTGCTACACCCTGAACCTGGGCCTGTTCGGCCTGTGGCTGGGCATCAGCAGCGACCAGTGCTCCCGCCTGATCTTCAGCAGCATCCGCTTTGCCAGCGGCCGCTGGACGCAGAAGAAGCTGTGAGTGGTTTCGGGGCTATTACAAGTTGATGGATGCGCTATAAAGCCGCGCCCGGATGGTTCTTCATCCGGGCGCGGCTTTGTTGTGCTTCCGAAAACGGCGGCCGCCCCGCCTTACCCCAGCACCACGTTCGCCAGATCCTCCGGCGTGTCGGCCAGCACATCTGCGCCGGCGGCCAGCAGTTCGTCACGGCCGCGGAAGCCCCACACCGCCCCGCAGCCGGGCAGCTTTGCGTTGTGGGCGGTGTAAATGTCCACGTTGCTGTCACCCACATAGAGGGTGCGGGCCGGGTCGGCCCCCATGGCCGCCATCAGGGCCTGCACCCCGTCCGGGGCGGGCTTCACCGGGCAGCCGGCCACCGCGCCCCGCACCCGGGCGAACACCCCCGGGAAGTGATGCTCCACAATGGCGCGGGCCAGGTCGTCCTGCTTGTTGGACACCACGCCGCACTGCACTCCGGCGTCCAGCAGGCGGCGCAGCGTCGCCTCCATGCCCGGATAGGGGCAGGTCTTGTCCTCCTTGTGGGCATCGTACCGGGCGGCGAACTGCGCCAGGGTGGCCTTCAGCCGCTCCGGCGTACGCTGATCCTCGGGCGAAAACCGCTCCACCAGCTTGGGAATGCCGTTGCCCACCATGTGCTTGAACTGCTCCACGGTAAACTCCGGCCAGCCGTTTTGGCGGCAGACCCAGTTGCCCGCGTCCGCCAGATCGTCAATGGTATTCAGCAGCGTGCCGTCCAGATCGAACAAAACGAAGTCGTACTTCCTCATGGTTTTTCCCTCCTGCGGGGCGGCCTGCCCCGCGTTTTTGCCCGGCCCGTTACAGATGAACGTGGCGGGCCGGCCACAGCCTCAGGCTGCGCAGGCGGTACCGGCAGCCGGACACAAACAGCTTAAAATGGCAGCGCCCCTGCTGCATACTGAAGGGCGTTTGATACATCCGGGCACTGCGCTGGGGCGAAAAGATGCACACCAGATACCGGGTGTACCGCTTTGTGAAGCACAGGGTGGGCGGGCCGCCCGGCTCGTGGCGAAGGCCCTCGCAGAAAAAGCCCTCCAGGGCCACCGCCACCAGTCCCAGGCACAGCAAAAGCCCCACGCCCAGCGGCAGACTGGCGGTCGGCAGCCGCCACAACGAGGACAGCCACCCCACCGCCACCACCGCCGTGAGAATGCCCGGCAGGGCCAGAAACGCCGGCAGGCTTCGGCCGGTGAGCGGCTCGGGCCGGGGCGGCGGCAGGCGGAACGAGGGCATCAGCCGCCGAAGCGGCTCCACTCCGTCCTTCATGCGCCACACCATAACGGGGGTGTCGTCGCCGCTGTCGGCCCCGGCGCGCAGGTACACAAGGCACCGGCCCAGAAGCCGCGCCAACGGCGTTATGCGCACCTCGGCGCTGGTCACGCAGCCGGGGCGCACCCGCCGTTCCCGCAAAGTGAGCAGCCCGCCCCGGGCCAGAATCACCGCACGACCCCGGTACACCCGGTACCCGGCCGAGCGGAGAAAGCCCCCTGCAATGCCCACAAACCACACCGCGCCCATCAGGGTGAACAGCCAGGAAAGGCCCACCGGCAGCACCCGCTGGGCCAGCCGCTCCACCCCAATGAGGCCCTGCATGGCCGCGGCCCACATCCGCTTCAGCTCGGCGGCGGCCAGCTGGTCGCTGCGCTGCACGCTGACAAAGGCCAGCAGGCCCGTCACCAGGCCGTTGGCCGTGAGCAGCACCAGATACAGCCGCCCCGCCCGGGTGGGCACGTACAGCGGCCGCTCCTCCCGCAGAGGGATAAGCGTTTCCGCCAGTTCATGGGCCGCCCGCCGGGGCAGCCACAGGCTCAGGCTCTTCGGTTTCGGCCCGCTCCGGCGGGGGTACAGGGTCATCTGGGCCGCCCCGAACAGGCGGCTGAGCGGGTTTTCCCGAATTTCCAGGCTTGCGATCTCCTCCGGGCGCAGGCGCAGGGTTCGCCGCGCCGCCAGCCCCCGGCAGATCACCAGGCTTCCCTGCTCCAGCTTCCACCCGGCCGGCAGCCACAGAAGCACCGCCGCCGCTGCCAGGGCGAGCAGCAGCGCCCCCTCCTGCCAGAGGGCCGCCCGGAAGGCCGCCAGGTCAAAGGCCCGCAGCGCATTGAGGAGGGGCAGCAGGCACACCGCCAGCCAGCGGCGCATCAGCTGCACGGAATAAGCCGGGTGAAACCGGCGCAGCCCCGTCACAGCCCCAGCGCCCGGCACAGGGCGTCCAGATCTTCGGCGGGCAGCAGCGGCAGCAGGCAGGTCTGCCCGCCGGCCCCGTGCACCCAGGCCAGGCACAGCCCGGCCCGACGCAGAACGGGCGTGGTCACCCGCTGCAGGCCGCACACGGTCAGCCGGGGCATCCGGTGCAGAACGGGAAACAGCACCCCCACGCTCACCTCCAGCTCCCGGGGGGTCATCCGCACCCGCCAGGTGGGCAGCACCACCAGCAGCAGCCACAGGCCCAGCAGCAGCCACACCGCCGCAAAGGCAATGCCCGCCGTCAGGCTCTGCCAGAAGGCAAAGGCCGCCAGAAATCCCCCCAGCAGAGTGTGCCAGAGGGCCGCCGCCCAGGCAGCGGCCGGGGTACTTTTCCATTCCATCGGGCGGCCTCCTTTTCCAATTTCTTCAAACTTCGTCCATCGTCGTTTTTACAGCTTCCAGTCCCGCATCAGCTGGCGCAGGCCCTCGTCCCGGGCCAGGCACAGCACCCGGTCGCCGGGCAGCAGCACCGTGCCGCCCCGGGGAATCAGCAGCCGCCCGTTGCGGGTGATGGACACCAGCACCACCTCCGGCGGAATGGGCGCCTGGGTCAGGGTCTGCCCCGCCAGCGCAAAATCCGTGGGCAGCAGCACCTCGGTCAGATCCGCCTGCCCGCCGGAAAGACTCATCACATGGCGCAGGGCGCTGGTCTCCACCTCCCGCTCCAGCAGGCGGGTGAGGATCTCGGTGCTGCACATGGTGATGTCCACCCCAAGCTTTTTCAGCGACTCGGTGTTTTTCGGGTTGTTCACCCGGGCTGCGGCGCGGGGCACCTCGAACTGCTTTTTCGCCAGCTGGCAGGCGATCAGGTTCGCCTCGTCCTGCCCGGTCACGGCCACCAGCGCCGCCGCGCCCCGGCAGCCCGCCGTCTCCAGCACCTGGGGCGAGGTTCCGTCGCCGCAGATCACCGGCAGCTCCAGCTGGTTGGCCAGGCGGACGCAGCGGCCCTCGTCCCGCTCGATCAGCACCGGCATCTGGCCCCGCTCCTGCAGAGCCCGGGCCAGATGAAAGCCCACCTTGCCGCCGCCCACAATGCACACCCGCGGCCCCTCCGGCTTTTTCCGGTGGGGCTTTTGGGGCGGGGCGGAGGTTTCTTCGGCGGCGGTCTGCCGCCGGGCGTTCGGGTCGGTTTTTGCCAGAAGGGCGTCTGCCGTCAACTCGGTGGAGCACACCAGCTCCAGCCCGAAGCGCTCGCCGTACACCCGGCTGCGGGCCGGGTCCACCACCCGGGCAATGGCCTGGGGCACCCCAAACAGCTCTTTGGCCATTTGGGCCACCATCAGGTTTACATCGTCCTGCCCGGTCACGGCCAGCACCGCGCCGCAGCTCTCCACTCCGGCCTGATGCAGGGCGTCTGCATCAATGGCCGGGCCGTGAATGGTCGGCCCGTCAAAGCCCTCCTGCACCAGTTCTTCCAGCGCCTGGCTGTCCCGGTCCAGCACGGCGACCTGATGGCCTCTGGCCCGCAGGGCAGGCACCAGTCGGCGGCCGGTACGGCCGCAGCCCACGATGAGAATGTTCATATGCGTTCCCTTTCCGGCCGCGCAGGGTCGGCCCGGCGCGGCATTCTGCTTCCATTATATCCGATTTGCACCACTTGGCAAGCAAACCGGCCCTTTTGCGCGGGTTCTCCCCCAAAGACCCGGTTTTCTGCCCGGTGCGCCTTTTGTTTTTCGGCGCTTTGTGGTATACTGGGAGTCGTTTTATGAGAATCGGTTTTCATCGGCAGGTTTTTTTCCGGACGGGCGGCGGTGCTTTTTCGGGCAGCGGTGAATGATTTCCCGCTGCTCTCTCGTAGGAATAACAAGCCCGTTTTTGTTCCGTTCCCTGAATCTCCGGCCCTGCGCCGGGAAAGTGAGTGCAGATTTATGGTTGAAATTTTAAAGGCGGTGCTCATGGGCATCGTAGAGGGCATTACCGAATGGCTGCCCATCTCCAGCACCGGCCACATGATCCTGCTGGAGCAGATTGTTCAGTTCCAGCTGAGCGAGGCGTTTATGAGTATGTTCCGGGTGGTCATCCAGCTGGGCGCCATTCTGGCCGTGGTGCTGCTGTATTTTGATAAGCTGTGGCCCTTCCGAAAGCCCCACGAGCCGGCCCCTCAGAGCGCAAACCTGAGCCAGAAGCTGATTCCCTGGCTGCGGCCGAACATCTGGCGGCTTTGGGGGCTGATCCTCATCGCCAGTGTGCCCGCCGCGGTCATCGGCCTTCCGCTGGACGACTGGCTGGATACGCACCTGTACAACGCCCCCGTGGTGGCTGCCACGTTGATTCTTTACGGCGTGCTGTTCCTGGTGGTGGACAACGGCCGCCGCCCCTCGATAACCCATATGGACCAGCTGACCTGGAAGCACGCCCTGGTGGTGGGCCTGTGGCAGGTGCTGAGCCTGATTCCCGGCACCAGCCGCAGCGGCGCCACCATCGTGGGCGGCCTGCTGCTGGGCCTGAGCCGCCCCGTGGCCGCCCAGTTTACCTTCTACCTGGCCATTCCGGTCATGGCGGGCGCCAGCGGCCTGAAGCTGGTCAAGTATCTGCTGGCCGGCAACACCTTCACCGGCCTGGAGATCGGCGTGATGCTCATCGGCATGGTGGTGGCCTTTGTGGTCAGCCTGCTGGCCATCGGCTTCCTGATGCGCTACGTCAAAAAGCACAGCTTCCGGCTGTTCGGCTGGTACCGCATCGCCCTGGGCGTGCTGGTGCTGGGCGTGTTCTTCGTGCAGGGCCTCCTCGCCTGAGGGCAGGATGAACCGGAAACCGGACCCCAACGCCTTCCCCCGAGGGGAAGGCGGCCCGAAGGGCCGGATGAGGTGGGGGCGCAAATCACCGCTGCCTCCTTATCCCAAACGCGCAAACGAATGCACAAGCGCAAAACCAAATGTACAAATGCGAAACAAGCAATCCGCAAGCAAAGGGGTATGTACCTTCGTGGTACATACCCCTTTTTCTCGGACGCATTTTTCGGCCTGAAAAACCGCTGCTTAGGCGAAAGCCTGTGAAATCCGCAAAATGTTTTTCGATTCAGAAAACCAATTGCGAGAAATCGCGTGGCCCGAACCCGTGCACATCGGTCGAGTATCCTGACGATGCAGGATCGGCAGCGGAAGATTCGGCTGGGGGAGCGCCGTGCCGAGCAGAGAATTTGCCGTATCGATGAGAAAGTTGCTGTATTTGAATCCCCCCAACAAGCCTCGGAATGTGCGTCTCGGGGGGACCGTTTTTGCTTCTCTCTGCTCCCGCCCGGCAAAAAGTTTGCCCCCTGCCCCGCCCAAACTTTACACCGGCCCTTTATTATCCTATAATAGAAGAGATACGGAAATTCGGAGCGCTCCGCCCGCACACGCTGCGGCGGCCCCCGTGTAAGAAAAGGAGTAACCCATTATGCAGCGCATCGAAATTGCGAACCTGTACAAGAACCTTCCCCAGGATGGGCAGGCCGTCACCCTCTGCGGCTGGGCCAAAACCATTCGGGATTCCAAAAAGATCGGCTTCATTGAGCTGACCGACGGCAGCTGCTTCAAGAGCCTGCAGGTGGTTTTTCAGGCCGACAAGCTGGAAAACTACACCGAGATCGCCAAGGCCGGCACCTACACCAGCCTGGAAGTGAAGGGCCGCATCGTGCTGACCCCGCAGGCCAAGCAGCCCTTTGAGGTCAACGCCGACGAGATCACCATCCTCGGCAGCTGCCCCTCCGACTATCCCCTGCAGAAAAAGCGCCACAGCGTTGAGTTTCTGCGCACCATGCCCCATCTGCGCCCCCGCACCAACACCTTCTCGGCCGCATTCCGGGTGCGCAGCGCCGCGGCCTACGCCATCCACCGCTTCTTCCAGGAGCAGGGCTTCGTCTACGTGCACACCCCCATCTTCACCGGCTCGGACTGTGAGGGCGCGGGCGAGATGTTCCGCGTGACCACTCTGGACCTGAACAACGTGCCCAAAACCGAGGACGGCCAGGTGGACTTCAGCCAGGACTTCTTCAAGCGCAGCACCCAGCTCACCGTTTCCGGCCAGCTGGAGGCGGAGGCCATGGCCCTGGCCTTCGGCAAGGTGTACACCTTCGGCCCCACCTTCCGCGCTGAGGAGAGCTACACCCCCCGCCATGCCGCGGAGTTCTGGATGATTGAGCCGGAGATGGCCTTCGCCGATCTGAACGACTACATGAACACCGCCGAGGCCATGACCAAGTACGTCATCCGCTGCGTGCTGGACACCTGCCCCGACGAGATGGCCTTCTTCAACCAGTTCTTTGACAAGGGCCTCATCGAGCGCCTGGAACTGGTGGCCAACAGCGACTTCGGCCGCATTACCTACACCGACGCCGTGGAGCTGCTGAAGCAGCACAACGACGAGTTCCAGTACAAGGTGGACTGGGGCACCGACATTCAGACCGAGCACGAGCGCTACATCACCGAGCAGGTGTTCCACAAGCCCGTGTTCGTCACCGACTACCCCAAGGAGATCAAGAGCTTCTATATGCGCGCCAACGAGGACGGCCGCACCGTGGCCGCCGCCGATATGCTGGTTCCCGGCATCGGCGAGCTGATCGGCGGCAGCCAGCGCGAAGAGCGTCTGGATGTGCTGGAGCAGCGCATGGCTGAGATCGGCATGAGCACCGAGGGCTACGAGTGGTATCTGGAGCTGCGCAAGTACGGCACGGCCCAGCACGCGGGCTTTGGCCTGGGCTTCGAGCGCCTGGTGATGTACCTGACCGGCATTCCCAACATCCGCGACGTGCTGCCCTTCCCCCGCACCTGCGGCGGCTTCTGATCGCACCGGCCCACCATTGATGCCCCTTGAACGGCATGGAGAAAAACATGGAAGCTGAATTGTTCAAAACCATCGCCCACGTTGCCCCGCCGGAGCAGATTCCCGCAGGCAAGTGGCTGACCACCCTGAACGCCCTGCTGAAGCGGGACGTGCAGGGCGGCATGGATTGGCTGAGCCAGTGCAAACAGGCCCTGATTAAATGGAGCGACCGCCCCCAGATGGAGGGCACCGTTGCCGGGGCCTATTTATGGGACGGCACCGGCGAAACTCGCCTGTACCTGCTGTTTACGGACGGCCAGCGCCAGGGCGGCATGAAAAATCTGTACGCGGCCGTGTGCGCCCCCAGCGAGGGGCTGGTCTGCCGCCCTCTGTGCCAGGAAGAGCACGATTTCGTGCGCCAGCTCATCCGTACGTGTGGTTCTGGTGATGTGTGCGGGTCGTCCGGCAAGCCCCCTTGCGGCTGCCCCTGCCGTATAGCACCGATCTGCACATTCCCCAAGAAACGATAACGATAAAGAAACCGGCAGCTGCCAGAGAGCGTTTCTCTCCGCGCAGCTGCCGGTTTTGGTTTGTCATTTTGGCAAATCAAGAGGAAGCCTGTGGCTCGTCAGAATGCAGAACCGCCGCAGAAAGCCAAAACCTTCCCCTCGAGGGGAAGGTGGCACAGCGAACAGCCGTAACGGATGAGGTGGGGCGCAAATCAGCACCATAAACCTATCTCGTGCAGTTTTCTGGCTTTTTGCGCCGATTTACATACTTTACCATCAACACCAAACTGTCATGCTAATCCTGTTATCCTGCTAGCTCTTCAGCTCGATGGGTGTGGCCCCGCTCCATTCAACAGCCGCTTGTGTTTCAGGAGATACATTTAGAGATCCACGTAATACTTGACTTCGTCCAGTGGCGTTCCTTCCGTCCACAATGTCTGCGCCAGTTCCCGGTCCGCTCCCGTTCTCAACGTTGCGTAGTAATTCTGGAATTCCTTCTCCGTCCGATTGCGTAAGATTTCCGCTCTGGCCGCGTCGTCCGTCATAGCTCGCACCTCCTGTGTAGGCTTCATTGGTTCCATCATATCCTGTGTTTGTGGTACAGTCAACCACCATATAATAGCCGCATTCGCCATGGCAAAAGCTTTCCCCTCGAGGGGAAGGTGGCACGGCGCAGCCGTGACGGATGAGGTGGAACGCAAATCAGTACCATAGCTCAACCGTAAAGGCCCAAAGCCCACCATCCCCAGGCAAACCCGGCAGCATCGTCACGCAAGCACAAAACAAAAAGAAAAGGCCGTGCAACGTTAGGTTGCACGACCTTTATTCTGGTGCACTCTCAGGGACTCGAACCCTGGGCCCGCTGATTAAGAGTCAGCTGCTCTACCAACTGAGCTAAGAGTGCAGGTAAGCGAATCAG
>SFJO01000032.1 GCA_004555865.1 Oscillospiraceae bacterium | reverse complement strand
GGAAACGCAAATAAGCAAAAAAACACGCCATACCCAGCCCTTGAAGCTGAATATGGCGTGTTTTTTCGTTGACCAATCCCGTCTGACAGATGCTCATTTCGTGTTATTGGGCTAACACTGTTTTACGAACACCTGTCATTTCGGGGAGCGGTGCTTTTGGTTGGGCTGGCAGGGGTCGAACCTACGATGTGGGAGTCAAAGTCCCATGCCTTACCGCTTGGCGACAGCCCAATATAAGAAAAAGCGAACTTTATTTTGTATAAAGTCCGCTCTCTCTTCGTGGGGTGGCTAGAGGGATTCGAACCCTCGGCCTCCAGAGCCACAATCTGGCGCGCTAACCAACTGCGCCATAGCCACCACATATGGTGCGCCCGAAGGGACTCGAACCCCCGGCCCACTGCTTAGAAGGCAGTTGCTCTATCCGGCTGAGCTACGGGCGCATACAAGTTCTTGATGTCCGGGACACGCTGCATTTATGATTATACTGATGGAGAGAGGTTTTGTCAACATCTTTTTTGATATTTTTTACTTGCTTTTTCAAATTTTTGAAAATCTGCTTTTCAGCGTGTTTTTTACAAAAGCCCGCACACACCGTGCATTCTCGCAACGGGGCCTGCGGGCTTACATGTTTCTTACTTCTCGTTCAGCTTCTGCTTCATGCGGCTGCTGGCCTTAAAGCCGGGCGCACTGGTAGACTCCAGATGCGTACTGGTTTTTGTTTTCGGATTGGTGAATTCCTTCGCCTTACGGGTACGCATTTCAAAGCGGCCAAAACCGGCGATGGTAACCTTTTCATTACGCTTCAGGCAATCGGTAATGGTGCCGAACACACCATCCATCACCTGCTCCACAGTTGCTTCGCTCAACTCGGTTCTTGCCGCAACTGCGGTAATCATCTGTGATCTTGTCATTTTATATACCCCTTCCATCCCACAATCTCAATTACTGTGTATTGCCTCTCACCGCAAAGGCGACCCATGCAAACGAAACCTGCCGCACTGCGGGCTATCAAAGCGTCATTATTGTATCGTATATTTATCGTTCTGTCAATATTTTCTTACAAATCTTTTCTTATGTTAAGAGGTTTGCAATGGATCTTTCACAATTGCATTTTCGCCTGATTTTTTCGCCTTATTTTGGACTTTTCATCACGCCCACGCACTTATTTTGTACGCGTTTCTCCTACCGGTTTGCTTCGTTATTCAAAAGCGGACGAGGCGTGCACAATCATCCATACACTGTTTCCGTTATTTGTCCGTTTTTGTCACACACGGCAAAAAAGCCCGCCGGGAGCTCAGAGAACACTCTGTACCCCGGCGGGCTTTTCACCGTGATTCACAATTACAGGCTGCGCCGCCAGGTGTGGCGGCTGAGCAGGGCCAGCATGGGGAAGATCTCCAGCCGGCCAAACAGCATATCCATCGTCAGGATCACCTTGGAGAAGGCGCTGTACGCCGCGAAGGAACTGGTGGGGCCAACCTCCGCCAGGCCGGGGCCGATGTTGTTGAAGCAGGCAAACACCGCCGAGATGTTTGCTTCCACCGAAAACCCGTCCAGCGAAACCAGCAGAAAGCTGCCCAGCGTCAAAACGCAGTAGGCGGTCAGGTAGGCCGCCGTGTTACGCAGCACCTGCTCCTGCAGGGCTTCGCCGTTCACCTGCACCACCTGCACACTGTTCGGGTGCAGGGATTTGCGCACGCTGCGGCGCAGGTCCTTCAGCAGCAGCAGTACGCGGGCCATTTTCAGGCCGCCGCCGGTGCTGCCCGCGCAGGCGCCCAGCAGCATCAGCATCAGGATGATCGCCTTGGAAAAGCTCGGCCACAGATTAAAATCGGTGGTGGCAAAGCCGGTGGTGGTCATAATGCTGCTCACCTGGAAGGCGGCATGCCGCACCGTTTCGCCCAGGGTCCGGTACATCCCCCGCACGTTCCAGGTGATGAGCAGGGTGCTGCCCGCAAAGAACGCCAGGTAGAGCCGCAGCTCTTCGTCCAGCAAGGCCGAAAAGGTATGGCGGATCAGCACCAGATAGTACACCGTGAAGTTCACGCCGAACAGCAGCATGAACACCGTGGTTACATTCTGCAAATAGGGGCTGTACCCGGCAATGCTGTCTGCCTTCACGCCGAAACCGCCGGTGCCGGCCGTGCCGAAGGCGGTGCACAGCGCATCAAACAGAGGCATTCCGCCCAACAGCAGGAACACCAGATCCAGCACGGTGAGCGTAAAATAAAGAATGTACAGGATTTTCGCCGTCTGGTGCAGGCGGGGAGTCAGCTTGCCCACGCTGGGGCCAGGGCTTTCCGCCCGCAGAAGGTGCATGGTGTATCCCCCGCCGGACTGGGTGGGCGTGAGCGCCAGCAGAAACACCAGAATGCCCATGCCGCCCAGCCAATGGCTGAAACTGCGCCACAGCAGGAGGCCGCGGCTCATGGCCTCCACATCCGTCAGGATGGACGCGCCGGTGGTGGTGAAGCCGGACACCATCTCAAACACGGCGTCCACATACGAGGGGATCTGCCCGCTGAACACAAAGGGCAAACAGCCCAGCATGGAAAGGACGATCCAAGCCAGCGAGGTGGCCACAAAGCCCTCCTGTGCATAAAAGGCCGCCGGGGCCTTTTTGCCCTGCCGGTACAGGGGGATGCTCACCGCCAGAATGACGGCAATGGCTGCCAGGTAGGCCAGCACCACCCGGGGCTCGCCGTCCATCAGGCAGAGCAGCATTCCCGGAATCATACAGATGGCCTCCAGCAGCAGGGCATAGCTGACCACGCGGAAAATTGCTTTATAGTTCATGGTGGGTCTCCTCCCGGTCAGCGGGCAAAGATGTCGTTCATCTGGCGCACCGGGGGCTGAATGTCCGCGCACACCACAATGGTGGTATCGCCCGGCTCAAAGTAGGTGTTGCCGTCCGGGATGGTCACCTTGCCCTGGCGGCTGACACAGGCCAACAGAATGTTGGGCCGCAGCGGAATGTCCTTCAGCGGGGTGCCGCAGTGGCGCACCTGATCGTCCACCAGAAACTCCATCGCTTCCACCCGGTCGCCCGCAATGCGGTGCAGGGTGAGCATAGCGCCGGTCTGGTTGTGCATGGCCCGCACATAGCGCACAATGTTGGCGCTGCACAGGTCCTTCGGGCTGACGATGGTGCCCACGCCCATCTGCTCGAACATACTAGTGTTCTCAATGCGGCTCACCTTGGTGACGATCTTGGGCACGCCCAGCTGGTTGGCGTACATGGACACCACCAGATTTTCCTCGTCCCGGCCGGTGAGGGTCACCAGCGCGTCGGTGTGCTCCAAGCCCTCGCTGTCCAGAATGTCCTGGGAGGTGCCATCGCCGTGAATGATCGAGGCCTTGGGCAGCAGCCCGGCCAGCTCGATGCAGCGGGCGGCGTCCTGCTCGATGATCTTCACCGAAATGCCGGCGCGCAGCAGCAGCCGGGCCAGATGCAGACTCACGCGGCCGCCGCCCACGATCATGGTCTGGCGCACGGGGTGGGTGCTGATCTGCAGGTTCTTCATGAAGCGGGCCAGATCGTCCGCCTGGGCAGTCACATGGATGTGGTCCCCCTCCCGCAGCACATAGCTGCCGTTGGGAATCAGCGTCTCGCTGCCCCGAGTCACGGCGCACACCAGCACCTTGACCCCGGCGATCTGGTTCATCTCGCTGAGTGGAATACCCACCAGCCGGGAGCCGGGCTGAACTTTCAGCTCCACCAGTTCGGCGCGCCCCTTCGCAAAGGTATCCCGCTTGATAAAGGCGGGAATCTGCAAAATGCGGTGTACTTCGCCCGCCACCGCCAGTTCCGGGTTCACTGTCATGGAGAGTCCAAGCTCTTCCCGCATGGCAAACTGCTGTTCAATGTACTCCGGGTTGCGTACCCGGGCAATGGTATGGATCTTCGGGTTCATCTTCCGGGCGGTCAGACAGCACAGAAGATTGGTCTCGTCCGCGCTGGTGGCTGCAATCACCAGGTCCGCCTCCTGTACGTTGGCGGTGCGCAGCGTGCCCATGGTGGCCGCGTTTCCCTTCACCACCATCACATCGTACCGGCCCACGCTGTCATCCAGCACCTCCTGTTTGGAGTCGATGACCGTCAGGTCGTATCCCTCGCGGGAAAGTTCGCGGGTGACCGCAAGGCCCACCTTGCCGTCCCCTGCCACAATAATCTTCATTCGGTGTTCAAGGCTCCTTTCTCACAAGCCGCGAAACAGCCCCCGCCGCTCCGCGAAAAAGCGGCGTAACAGAGGCATTTGAAACGAGTATAGCATATCCTGGCCTATTTTGAAAGTACATCCTACGTCTTTTCCCCGCCCCGTCTCCCATAATATGGAACAGTATTTTGACGTTGGTTTGTGGATTGTGCACATTTTGTGCAATCTTTTATTCCGGCAGTTGAATCGGCCGCACTTTTTTCGTTCTCCCGTTCACTTTACATAGATTTTACAAAAATCTGCTAGCGTGCTTTACGCAAAAAACTGTAAAGTAACGGTAAAGGCAGGCGCATTCGGGCTTTTCCGCGCCCATCCGCCCCTGCCCGTGCCCCGCCGGGCGCTCTGCATTCCGCAAGGCCCGCACACGCACCGTAAAGAAATGAGGAATCAAGCACCATGAGCATTTTTAATCTGTTCACCCTGATGGGTGGTCTGGCTCTCTTTTTATATGGTATGAATCTGATGGGAGAGTCGCTGGAGCAGCAGGCCGGCGGCAAACTGCAGGTCATTCTCTCCAAACTCAGCGACAACCCCCTCAAGGGCTTTCTGCTGGGTCTGGGTGTAACCGCCGTGATCCAAAGCTCCTCCGCCACCACCGTTATGGTGGTGGGCTTCGTCAACAGCGGCATCATGCAGCTGCACCAGGCTGTGGGCATCATCATGGGCAGCAACGTGGGCACCACCGTCACCAGCTGGCTGCTCAGCCTGACCGGCATTCAGGGCGACAGCTTCTGGGTCAAGATGCTGAAGCCCAGCTCCTTCGGCCCCATTCTGGCCTTTGCGGGTATCATTCTGGCCATGTTCTGCAAAAGCAGCAAGAAAAAAGGCGTGGGCAACATTCTGCTGGGCTTCTTCATTCTGATGACCGGCATGGAGTTCATGTCCTCTTCCATGAAGCCGCTGGCCGATATGCCCTGGTTCAGCAGCCTGTTCCTGCATTTCTCAAACCCCATTCTGGGCGTGCTGGCCGGCGCCGCCCTGACGGCCATCATCCAAAGTTCTTCGGCCAGCGTGGGCATTCTGCAGGCTCTGGCGCTGACCGGTTCGGTCACCTACGGCAGTGCCATTCCCATCATCATGGGCCAGAACATCGGCACCTGCGTTACGGCCATGATCTCCAGTGTGGGTGCCAGCAAAAACGCCAAGCGTGCCGCCTTTGTTCACCTGTATTTCAATGTGATCGGTGTTGTCCTGTTCCTGACTGCGTTCTACTCGCTGAACGCCCTCTTGCATTTCGAAATTATTCATGATACCGTGAGTGTGATGGGCATTGCCGTCATTCACTCTACCTTTAATGTGATCACCACGCTGGTGCTGCTGCCCTTCAACCGGGTGCTGGAAAAGCTGGCCATCCTCACCGTGCCCGACGGCACGTCCAAGGATGCCGCTGCCCCCCTGCTGGACAAGCGTTTGCTGGGCACCCCTGCGGTGGCCACCAGCCGCGCCCATCAGTGCACTGTGGATATGGCCCAGCTGGCCCAGAGCGGCCTGCTGAAGGCCATGAGCCTGGTGCACATCTGGAACGACCAGGTGTCTGACGAAGTGGTGGAGCAGGAGGCTCAGGTGGACCATTACGAGGATGCGCTGGGCACTTATCTGGTGCAGCTTTCCGGCCTGCCGCTGACGGTGGATGACAACCGCACCGTGAACACCCTGTTGTATTCGCTGAGCGATCTGGAGCGCATCAGCGACCACTCGCTGAATCTGCGCAAGAGCGCCCTGGAAGTGCGGGACAAGCAGGTGACCTTCAGCCACCAGGCGCTGGAGGACCTGAATCTGGTGGAATGGGCCGTGCAGGACATTGTGAACCTGACCGTGCAGGCCTTCGCCAATCAGGACAACAACGCCGCGCGGCAGGTGGAGCCTCTGGAACAGGTTATTGACGAGATCGTGCATCAGGTGCGCAGCCGCCATGTGGAGCGGCTGCAGAACGGCCAGTGCAGCATCACCAATGGCTTTATTCTGGCAGACCTGCTCACCTGCTATGAGCGTGTGGCCGACCATTGCTCCAACGTGGCGGTGGCCATGATCGAGGTGGCCCACGACAGCTTCGACACCCACGAATATCTGCAGGGCGTCAAGGCCGACCGGGAGGGCCTTGACCGGATGATGGACCAGTACCGCAAGCGGTACGGCCTTGCACAGGCATAACCCTATGCCTGCTCTAAAAAGGAGCGTTTTTTATGCTGATCTATTTGGTTGAGGATGACCAGTCCATTCTGGAGCTGGAGGAATATGCCCTGCAGGCCCAGGGGTTTGAGACGCAGGGCTTCGGGGAAGGCGAGAGCTTTTTTGCCGCATGCAGCCAGCGCCTGCCGGATCTGGTGATTCTGGACGTGATGCTGCCCAGCGAGGACGGCTTTTCCATTCTGAAAAAGCTGCGCCGCACCCCCGGTGCGGAGACCCTGCCTGCCGTCATGGTGACGGCCCGCACCGCCGAGCTGGATGTGGTGAAGGGGCTGGATCAAGGGGCCGACGACTACATCTCCAAGCCCTTCGGAGTTCTCGAGTTTGTCAGCCGGGTCAAGGCCGTGCTGCGCCGGGCTGACAAGGCCCCCGGCCACCTGAGCTTCGGCGGCATCCGCATGGACCCCTCTGCCCGCCGGGTGCAGGCAGACGGAGCACCGGTGGAGCTGACCTACAAGGAATTCGAGCTGCTGCATCTGTTCCTGCTGAACGCAGGGCAGGTGCTCACCCGGGACGTCATCATGCAGCAGGTTTGGGGCACCGATTTCTGCGGCGAGAGCCGCACCGTGGATATGCACGTGCGCACCCTGCGCCAGAAACTGGGGAATGCAGGCCACTGCATTCAGACTGTGCGAAAGGTGGGCTACCGTCTGGCTCTGCCTGAAGATGAGGGAACTGCCGAATGAAACGGAGCATTGAGGAAACCATCAACTACCGGCTGCTGTTTATGGGCATGGTGAGCCTGGTGCTCACCGCGGCTTTGACCATTTTTGTGTTTCACCAGAGCTTTTCGCATCAGGTGGAACACGATCTGGAGCTGACCACCCGCTCGGTTGCCAGCAGCTATACCCTCAGCGGCGATGAGCGAATTCTGGAAGTTTCCGCTCAGGATACGCTGCGCATCACCCTCATCGCGCAGGACGGCAGCGTTCTGTACGACAGCGCCGCCGGCACTGCGCTGGAAAATCACCTGGAACGCCCGGAGGTGCAGCAGGCCTTGCACAGCGACAACGGCGTGGGCATCTCCCAGCGGGAAAGCAGCACCGTCGGCTACCGCACCTATTACTGCGCCCTGCGGCTGGAAAACGGAAACGTACTTCGTTTGGGGCTGGATGCCGCCAGCACCTACGGCTTTTTTGATGAAGCCCTGCCGGCTATCGTGATTAGCTGCATGGTCATTCTGGGGCTGAGCGTGCTGGCCAGCTGGCTGCTCACCCGCAGCCTGGTGCGTCCCATCGTGCAGATGGGCGAGGATCTGGAACACATTGAGGATCATGTTCCTTACGCCGAACTGGTCCCCCTTGCCCAGACGATTCAGAGCGACCAACTGCTGCGCCAGAACAACGAGCGCATGCGGCGGGAATTCACCGCCAACGTGAGCCATGAGCTGAAAACTCCGCTCACCAGCATTTCCGGCTATGCCGAGCTGATTGAGGCCGGCATGGCCAAGCCGCAGGATGTGACCGTGTTCGCCGGGCGCATCCGCACCGAGTCCGCCCGCCTGCAGTCGCTGGTGGCCGACATCATCCAGCTGAGCCAGCTGGACGGCATGAGCAGCGAAGCCGCCAAGGGACAGGCTCCGGAGCAGGCCAAGTTCGCCCCGGTGTCTCTGCTGGCTCTGGCCCGCCGCTGCACTGAGAGCCTGGCCCTGAACGCCCAGAAGGCCTACGTGACCCTACTGGCCGAAGGTGAGGATCTGACCGTGCAGGGCGACCAGCGCCTGCTGGAGGAGCTGTGCTTCAACCTGTGCGACAACGCCATCCGCTACAACCGCCCCGGTGGGCGGGTCATCCTGCACGTGGAAACGCGGGACGGCCGCCCAGCCCTTCGGGTGGAGGACAACGGCATTGGCATTCCGCCGGAGCATCAGGTCCGTGTGTTCGAGCGCTTTTATCGTGTGGATAAAAGCCGCAGCAAGGCCACCGGCGGCACCGGCCTAGGGCTTGCCATTGTAAAACACATCGCCCTGCTGCACGGGGCCCAGCTGAAGCTGGAAAGCCGTGAAGGTGAAGGCACCGCCATCACGGTGCTGTTCCCGGTTCCGGGCAAAAAGTAACGTTATTTCTTTGCGGGATTCCAGAACGGAATGAACGCAGCATGGCCGCGGTTGCCGAGAAGGTACCGCGGCCATGCTGTTTACGCTTTCAGGGGCGGCTGCCGCACCTGCGCCTGCAGAGGCGCGGCGGCTTTGATGCGAACGCTTCCAATCCGAAAGTCTCAACCAAACTCCCCTTAGAATCAAGCGTGCCCTGCCCGGGTTTCCCCCCTGAAAAACGAGCATCAAAAAGCGGAGGCCCGCTTCCCTTACGAGAAGCGGGCCTCCGCCTTTTGCATCTGGCAGCTCAGGAAGCGTTCGTCCGACCTGCGAGAAGCCGATCAAAGCGCGCTGCCGGGCCAAGTTCATTCAATGGCGATCCGATTCGATGCGGCCACCTGAGGCTGATCCTTCTTGGGGATGGTCAGGGTCAGCACGCCGGACTCGTACTTGCCCTTCAC
>SFJO01000001.1 GCA_004555865.1 Oscillospiraceae bacterium | reverse complement strand
AATTCAAGCGCCCTCAACGATTCTCTTGATTTCTGCTGCCAGCTTTTCAAATTCTTCTGTGGCGGCAGAAATGTGTGCGTCTTGCGAAATGTAATAATTGTCCGTGACAGATGAAACCTACACAGGAGGTGCGAGTTATGACGGAACTGGAAGCGGCGAGAGAAGTTTTGCGGAACAGAACGGAAAAGGACGAGAAGGAATTCCAGAATTATTACGCAACCCTGGAAACGGGGGGAGAGCGCAATCTGGCGAGAGCCTTGTGGGTGAGCGGGACACCACTGGAGGAAGTCAAGTACTACGTGGATTTTTGACGGTCTCCATGGAAACGTAGGAAGTCATCGAACAGAACGGTGCCACACCCATTGAGCGGAGAGACACATGGTTGGAAACGGCCCCGGCCTTGATGCGGCTGTGGATGCATACCATACGTTTTGATGGACCGGGCATTTGCGCTGGTTTCAAACAAGCTGATGGAAAAGAGACGGCAGCCGTCCGGCCCGGGGCATTCCGGGCGGGCCTGCCGTGAAAGGAAGGGAAGAGCAGGATGGTGTATACGGTTACCTTCAACCCGGCCCTGGATTACGTGGTGCGGGTGGAGAAGCTGACGGTGGGCGGGGCCAACCGCGCCGGGCAGGCGGAGATTCAGCCGGGCGGCAAGGGGATCAACGTCTCCTGTGTGCTGCACGAGCTGGGCGTGGAGACCACGGCGCTGGGGTTTGTGGCCGGGTTCACCGGCTGCGAGCTGGAACGTGAGCTGGCCCGGCGGGGCGTGCGGACGGAATTTATCCATCTGGCGGAAGGCCAGACCCGCATCAATGTGAAGCTCAAGGGGCAGGAGGAAACCGAGATCAACGCCGCCGGGCCGGTGATTCTGCCCGAGGCGCAGCGCCGCCTGCTGGAGCAGCTGGACGCTCTGCAGGCGGGCGATGTGCTGGTGATCTCCGGCTCGGTTCCGGCCTCCATGCCGGGCGGCAGCTACGAAACGCTGCTGCGCCGGGTGGAAGGCAGGGGGGTGCTCACAGTGGTGGATGCGGCCGGCAGCCTTCTGCGCGGGGTGCTGCCCTGCCGGCCGTTCCTCATCAAGCCGAACCATTTGGAGCTGGGGGAACTGTTCGGAAAAAAGCTGACCGGCGAGAAAGAAATTCTGGAGTGCGCCCGTGCCCTGCAGCAGCAGGGGGCGCGCAATGTGCTGGTGTCCATGGCGGGGGATGGCTCGCTGCTGCTGGACGAGCGGGGCGAGGTTCATCGCCTGGACGTGCCGAGGGGTACAGTGCGCAACTCGGTGGGCGCGGGGGACTCCATGGTGGCCGGGTTCGTGGCCGGCTGGCTGGAGCGGGGCGATTATGCATATGCCCACCGCCTGGGGGCGGCGGCCGGAAGCGCCACGGCCTTTTCAGATGAGCTGGCCCGGCAGGCAGACATTCTGGCTCTGCTGGAACAGTTTTGAGAGCCGTTGCCGGAAAAACATTTTTTGGCAGGCATCTGTGGCGCCTGCAAGGCGATGATGAGGCAGGCGGCGTGTTTGCCGGCGGCACGCCTGAACTGTTGGAAAATCCGCTCTGCTCCAATCAACGAATCAATCTTGAAGAATGACAGAACCGCTCCGCCGATGCACCATCGGCGGAGCGGTTCTGTTTTTTCTGCACAAAGCTGCGCCCATTCGGCCGTCACAGCCCGGGGAACACCTCGTCCAGGTAGGCCTGCACGTCAAAGGGCTGGGGCGTTTCGTCCTTGCGCAGGTACAGCGGGTGGTGCGGGTGCCCGGCCTTGCTTCGCTTGCCGAAGGTGACCCATGGAATGTCGTACCGCTGAGTAATGGCCACCATGCGGCGCATCATGCCGGGCAGATAGGGCCGCTTTTCGATCAGGGTGCCCCATGCGGCCCACATCACCGGGCGGGTCTGGGCCAGCATGGCCTCCAGCCACACCAGATTTTCCTCGGCCAGGGCCGGGTCCGGCTGGGCGTCCATATCGTTGGGGTCGGTGGCCCGCTGGGGGCTGACGTTGAACATGAGAAAGCTGTCAAACCCGTTGACCAGGGCCAGCCGCTGCACCGATTTCAGGGTGTTGTCCAGCGCGCCGGGGCGGGCGGTGCTGGGGTTGATGCCGATGCAGGCCAGGGGCTTTTCCCCCACGGTGCCCAGAATGAACCGGTGGGGCAGATAGACCGGCGGCTCGTAGTACCAGGGCACGCCGTCGTAATCCCGGGCGATGAGCCGGGGAAGGGCAGAGGATTCCATACCGTTTACCTCCCAATCAAATCAGAAAAAAACGGGTTTTCCACACAAAGCGCTCTGTTTCGTGGAAAACCCACGGCCGCTCAGGGCCGGATGACCAGCCCAAGAAGGCGGGCCAGTTCAACGGCCTGCTCCGGGGTGACGATGGCCCCCTTCAGCTCGGCGCCGTTTTCGGTGCACACAAGCCCGCTCAGGCGGCAGCGGGTGAAGTCCATCCCGGCCAGCGGGGTGCGGAAGAAGTTGGTTTGGGTCAGGGTGCAGTCCTCCAGCGCCAGCTGCTTCAGCCTGCACTCGGTGAGCCAGCTTTCGCTCAGGTCACAGTCGCGGAGAACGAGCTTTTCCAGGCTTGCGCCGTCCCAATTCACGGCGCGCAGCACGCAGTCCCGCAGGGCGGTGTTGGTCAGCTTGCTGCGGGAGAGATCGGCCCCCAGCCCCTTGCAGCCCTGCAGGATGCAGCGGCTGAAATAGCTGCCGGAAAGCCGCGCACTGGACAGTTCGCATCCGCGCAGCAGGCAGTCGCGGAACTCCGCACCATCCAATTGGCAGGCGGTCAGGCGGCAGCGCTCCAGCACACAGCCCTCAAAGGTGATGCGGGAGAGGTCGGCCCCGGTCAGGTCCAGGCCGGTCAGCTGCCAGCCGGTGATCTCTGCCTCCGGGCCGAGGGCACTGGCCCCCAGCGGGGGCAGCGAATCGTCTATGCGGGGCGGAAGAATTGCAAAATCAGCCATAAGAGCCTCCTGATCGGTTCGGTTCGGAAGTGGCCGGCGGCCCGGGGTGCAGAATTGCCCGGAACGCCTGCCAGCCAAAGGGGGTCAGCGGCTCCATGGGGGTGGTGCGGCACAGCTGCTCCACCTCGTCCGGGGTGCGCCAGCGCCAGTCCGCCACCTCCTCCGGCTGCATCCGGATGGCCGGTGCGGCCGAAGGCAGCTGCACAAGAAAGTGGTCCAGAATAAAAATGCCGCCCTGGCCGTCGGTGGGATGCTCCAGCCGCCCAAGATAATGAAAGGCGGCTGGGCCGGGGGCCAGGCCGGTCTCCTCGGCCAGTTCCCGCACGGCGGCGGCCAATCCGTCCTCCTTGGCTTGGGCGGTGCCGGAGGTCACTTCCCAACAGCCGGGATAGTAGGCTTTTTGGGGGCTGCGGCGGGTGGTGAGAAAGCGGCCGCCGCTGTCCCGCACAAACACGGTTACCACCAGATAGCGTTCACCCGGCTCAATGGGGTCGCCCCGGCGGCGCAGGCGGCCGGTGGGGCGCTGGTGTTCGTCATAAATGTCCAGCCATTCGTCCATGCTGCACCTCGCTTCTGCGTTACGCAAGCCCCAGTTCTTCCAGCAGCTGGGCCACACCGTCCTCCTCCACCGAGGGGCAGGTGCGGTCGGCCTGGCGGGCCAGCTCGGGGCTGCCGCCGCCCATGGCCACGCCCAAAGCCGCCGTCTGGATCAGCTCCAGATCGTTCATGCTGTCGCCCACGCCGATGGTGTCGCTCAGCGGTGCGCCCAGGGCCTGGCATACGGCGCGGACGGCCTGGCCCTTGTTCACGGCGGTGTACATCACATCGCCGTTCACCGTGGTGGTGTCGCCGAACACATCCTGCACCACAAAGCGGAACCAGGGGGCCAGCACTTTGCGGGGGCCTTCCAGCGCGGCGGCGTTGGGGCCCATAAAACTCAGCTTGTAAACGGGGCGGCCGTCGTACTCGTCTATGGGGCGGATGTCGTACAGGCCGGAAAGCACCTCCCGCATCCGGGCCAGCTCGCTGTTGGCGGCGGGGCCTTCCAAAGCAGCGGGGTCCAGCGGGTCGCCGTAGGTGATCTCCTGGCATTCCAGGTTGCGGTACAGGCCGGTCATGGCATCCAGTGCGGTGCGCACGATGGGCGCGGGGATGGGCTGGTTCAGAATGACCTGCTCGCCCAGGGTCACATAGCCGCCGGCACTGCACACAATGCCGTCAAATCCGAAGGCCGTCAGTTCGGCGGGCAGCATCACCCGGCTGCGGCCGGTGCACAAAAACAGTTTGTGGCCGTTTTGCTTTGCGCGGCGCAGGGCCTGCGCCACCCGTTGGCTCATGGGGCGGCCGGGCAGAAGCAGGGTGCCGTCAATGTCCAGAAAGATCAGCTTGGGCATGAAAAACCTCCGGTTTGAATGGGTGGGACGAAATCGCCTTCATTATAACACTGTGCTTTGCGCTTGGCCACCCTGCGCAAAACTGCCCCAAAGACCGGCCGTTTGGAGAAAAATGCACAAAGACTTTGACGCGCTGCTGTGAGAAATGTACATTCGGATAAACAAAACGGCCTGAATTTCAAAAAAATTTGAAATTTTCGTCACATTTTCTTTGTATTCTAAATAAGGATGACGCACAATACCGTCTGTTTTTGCCACACTCTCCCAATTTACACAATAAAGGCTCATTTTTTTCGTTGAAATCTGTTGCAAAAGTAAATTCCATTGTGTAAAATATACACATGATCCGTTTGAAATTGTTCAATAATCACAAACGGGCCGTTTGCAAAACGGAAAAGTACGACCTCGTCACAGAAATCGGAAGGTCAGCGCGCGAAGTCCCTCTCAGCCATGGTGCGCCTGCGGCTGGGAAAGGGGCGTTGTGCGCCGCTGCGTCCTGTGTGCCACGGCGTCGTTGATCAATGCGGAAAAGGGGAAACATGTTATGGCAAACAGAGTGTTTCAGGGCGTTATCTTTCAGATGAAAGAAGCGGTGGGGCGTACCCTGGGTGTGGTGGATGAGACCGGCACCGTCATTGCCTGCACCGAGCTGAACTGCATCGGCGAGGTGCGGGAGGGCTTTGCCGCTGACCGTCTGGTGGCGGGCGACAGCTTTGTGCGGGACGGCTATACCTACCGCCAGTTCAGCACCACCAAACACAACGACTATGCCGCGTTTGTGGAAGGTACCGACGAAGAGGCCGGCCAGTTTGCGGGGATGCTGGCCGTCAGCCTGCAGAGCATCAAGCAGTACCACGACGAAAAGTTTGACCGCACCAACTTCATTAAGAATGTGGTGCTGGACAACATTCTGCCCGGCGACATCTACGCCAAAGCGCGTGAGCTGCACTTTACGGCCGACGTGTCCCGCGTGGTTCTGCTGATCCGCGTCACTTCCGGCAACGACATTTCTGCCTACGATGTGGTAAGCGGCCTGTTCCCCGACAAGACCAAGGACTTTGTGTTCAACATCAGCGAAACCGACACTGTGCTGGTGAAGGAGATTCGCCACGGCATTGACCGCAAGGACATTGAGAAGCTGGCCACCAGCATTGTGGACACTCTGGCCGGTGAGCACTACATCAAGGCGGTGCTGGGCATCGGTACCCCCATTGCCAACCTGAAGGACCTGGCCTCCAGCTTCAAGGAGGCTCAGGTGGCCCTGGAAGTGGGCAAGGTGTTTGACACCGAGCAAACCATCGTCAGCTACGACAATCTGGGCATTGCCCGCCTGATTTACCAGCTGCCCACCACCCTGTGCGAGACCTTCCTGAAGGAAGTGTTCAAACAGGGCAGCATCGAAAGCCTGGATCAGGAGACGCTGTTCACCATTCAGCGCTTCTTCGAGAACAACCTGAACGTTTCCGAGACCAGCCGCGGCTTGTTCGTGCACCGCAACACGCTGGTGTACCGTCTGGAAAAGATCAAGAAGCTCACCGGCCTGGATCTGCGGGAGTTTGACGACGCCATCGTGTTCAAGGTGGCGCTGATGGTCAAGAAGTACCTGTCTTCCAATCCGGCAAAGTATTGATCGCTGCCTTTCGGTACGCCGGCCCGCCCGCTGCGGCTGAACCCTTGGCCGGCCCTGGAAGAGCAAGGGGACAATTTCATTGCTGGACAAACGATAAAGATAAAACAATGCGGCTGCCTTTGCCGAAGCGGCAAACGCGGGCGCACCGATCCTTTGCGGCCCTGAAACGCAGCGGCCGGAAGGGGGGAGACTGAAACCTATGATCGTATTCGAGGATGTCACCAAAGATTACAAAGGCGGCAACCATGCGCTGAAGCATGTGAACCTGCGCATCCGCAAGGGCGACTTTGTGTTTGTGCTGGGCCACTCCGGCGCAGGCAAGTCCACCTTTATCAAGCTGATCCTGCGGGAAGAGCAGGCCACCAGCGGCCGGGTGCTGGTGGATGGGCTGGATCTTTCCGTCATGAAAAAACGCAAGGTGCCCTATCTGCGCCGCCGCATGGGTGTGGTTTTTCAGGATTTCCGCCTGATTCCCACCATGAGCGTGTATGAAAATGTGGCCTTCGCCATGCGCGTAACCAACATCGCGGAGGACAAGATCAAAAAGCGGGTGCCCTATGTTCTGGGCCTGGTGGGCCTGGCAGATAAGGCCGACCGGCTGCCGGATGAGATTTCGGGCGGTGAGCAGCAGCGCGCTGCTCTGGCCCGCGCGTTGGTACATAGCCCGCAGCTCATCATTGCGGACGAGCCCACCGGCAACATTGACCCCAAGCTGAGCGTGGAGATGATGGAGCTGCTGAAGGCCATCAACAGCGTGGGCATCACCGTGGTGGTGGTTACCCACGAGGTGGCGCTGGCCAAGCGCTTCGGCAAGCGCATCATTACCCTGGACCATGGCGTTGTGGCAAGCGATACCGCCCCCGCCCCCATGGAGGATGACGAGGAGGTGGCTGCCCAATGAAATGGTCCAGCTTTCAGTATCTGACCAAACAGGGCCTGCACAACCTGCGGGCCAACCGGCTGATGAGCCTGGCCAGCATCGGCGTGCTGACCGCCTGCCTGCTGCTGACCGGCATTGCGGGCCTGTTCAGCGCCAATGTGAACAGCCTGGTGGAGTATCTGGGCGACCAGAACGAGACCGTGGTGTATCTGGATCAGGGCCTCAGCGACGAAGAACTGGCCTCGGTGGACCAGACCCTGCGCAGTATGCCCGGCCTGGCCGCGGTGACCTATGTTTCGCAGGAAGAAGTTCTGGAAACCTACAAGGGCTACATGAGCGAGTACGCCGACCTGTTCAACGATTTTGAAGAGGACAACCCCTTCCACGCCAACTACCGGGTGGTGCTGGAAAACCTGAACCAGCTGGACGAGATGATCGCCCAGCTGGAGCAGATCGACGGGGTGTACAGTGTTTCCGCCCCCACCCAGCTGTCCAGCGTGTTCCTCACCATTCAGCGGGCGGTAACCTATGCGGGCTGGGCACTGGTGGCGGTGCTGGCGCTGGTCAGCGTGGTGGTCATTTCCAACACCATCCGGCTGACCGTGTTTGCCCGCCGCAAGGAGATCAACATCATGAAGTACGTGGGCGCCACCAACGGCTTCATCCGCTGGCCCTTCTTTGTGGAAGGCACCAGCGTGGGCCTCATCAGCGGCCTGCTGGCGGCGGGGCTGGTGATTGGCGCCTACGCCCTGGTGGTAAACAGGGTAGGGGCCATGAGCGGCTTCTGGGGCCCCATCCTGGGCAGCTGCCTGCTCAGCGTGGGCCAGGTGTGGCCCGCTGTGCTGGGTGCGTTCCTGATTTTTGGCGTGGTCATTGGCAGCATCGGCACCGCCACGTCGATCCGTAAATATCTGGAGGTGTGAGGATGAACCGCCGTGTGAAGAGAACCCTGTGCACGGGGCTTGCAGCCCTGATGCTGGCCGGTTGCATGACCGGCACCACCGTCTATGCGGAAACCGCCAAGGAAAAGGTGGACCGCCTGGAAGCTGCCCTGAAGCAGGAAAAGGCGTCCCTGGAAAAGCTGCAGAAGGATAAGAAAAATGCCGAGGCCACCAAGACCAAGCTGCAGAACCAGTCGGCTCTGCTGAAGGAGCAGATGGCGGCCCTGCTGGAGACCATCACCGACGCTGAAGAGGCCGTGGGCAACAAAGAGAATGAGATTGCCCAGAAGCAGGAGGAGATCGACAGCCGCTGGGATGACTTCAAGCAGCAGATGGGTGCCATGCAGATGATGCACGACACCGGCGCGGTGGCCATGCTGGCCAGCTGCGACAGCCTGTATGAGCTGTTGACCTTCTCCAACACCATGCAGGAGGTCAGCGAGTGGAACACCCAGGTGCTGGACGAGATGAAGGCCCAGCGCGAGACGCTGAACGAGGAAAAGGCCGAACTGGAGGCCGCCAAGGAAGAGCTGGAGAACCGCAAGGCCCAGCTGGAGACCAAGTCCGGCCAGCTGGCGGCCAACATTCAGGCCACCGATGTCACCATCACCAAGGCCGAGGCAGACGCCAAGGCCCAGCAGGAAGTGGTGAGCATGGCCCAGGCCGAATACGACCGGGCCGAGGCCGAGTGGGAAGCCTTTGTGCGCCAGCAGGCCCAGCAGGCCCAGGGCGGCAGCAGCGATTTCACCAGCGATATGTTCATCTGGCCGCTGCCCGGGTACAGCACCATCACCACCTACTTCGGCGAGACCCAGAACATCAACGGCCTGATCAAGGCGGGCCACAAGGGCATTGACGTGACCACCCGCGGCGCTTCGCCTGCCATTCTGGCGGCCGCCGGCGGCACCGTCACCGTGGCGCGGCTCAGCTCCAGCTACGGCAATTATGTGATGATCTACCACGGCAACGGGTACGCCACACTGTATGCGCATATGAGCAGCATGGCAGTGAGTGAGGGCCAGGTCGTGACGGCCGGTCAGGTCATTGGTTATGTGGGCAGCACCGGCCAGTCCACCGGCAACCACCTGCATTTGGAGGTGCGTGTAAACGGCACCCCCACCAACCCCTTCAACTATTTCACCGCCGGCTGAGCGGCAGCTTGGCGCAGCGGGATCGGCCCGGTGCGCGGCAGGAGGCGTTATGAAAAATACCAAACAGTGGGTGCGGGCCGTGTGCCTGATTCTGGCGGCGCTGATGCTGCTGAGCACCCTGGGCGCGCTGGTGTATCAGCTGGCGTACCTGTTCTGAACAACCGTTTTCCGGTGCGCCCGGCCCTGCCGTGACAGGGTCGGGCGCACAGTGCCATGGCCCGCGCGGGCCGGAATCTGACCAAAGGCCGGAAGGCTGCACCCCAGCATTCCGGAAGGAGTGACCCCATGAATAAGAAAATTTCCATCAGCCTCGCCATCACCATTGCCATCATTGCCATGACCGTGACCTTCTCGGTGACGATGGTGCTGGCAGGCCAGCGCTTCAACAACACCGTCAGCAGCGTAAAGGAAAAGGAGAATATGTACTCCAAGCTGGCGGAGATCGACAAATATGTACGCGACAACGCCTATTATGAGATCAACGACGACACCCTGAACGACACCATTGCCTCCGGCTATATGCTGGGCACCGGCGATCGGGCCGCCGTTTATTACACGGCCAATGCCTATGCGGAGCTGCAGGACATTGCCGACGGCAAGCTGATGGGCATCGGCGTGGATGTGGTGAAGGACGCCTCCGGCGCGGCCCGCATCATCCGGGTGTACGACGATTCCCCCGCCGCGGAGGCCGGGCTGGAAAAGGGCGGCTACATCACTGCCATTGACGGCACGGACGTCAAGGGCCTGACCCGCGACAACGTGACCAGCCGCCTGCGGGGCGAGACCGGCACCACCGTGACGGTAACCTACCTGAGCCCTGCCAGCGAGGAACAGGAGATCACCCTGACCCGCAGCCGGTATACCATTCCCTGCGTGGAGTATGAGCTGCTGGCGGACAACAGCGGTTATGTGAAGATTTCCGCCTTCAACAACAACACCGCCTCCCAGCTGGATTACGCCATTCATCAGCTGACCAGCAGCGGGGCCACCGGCCTGATTTTTGATGTGCGCAATACCAGCGGCGGCAGTCTGGATGCAGCCGTGGCAAGCATTTCGCTGTTGTGCGGCGAGGGTGATGTGGTGAGCGCCCTGTATAAGGACGGCTCAACCGAGGTGCTGGGCACCAGCAACGCAGACGAAGTGGACCTGCCCATGACCGTGCTGGTGAACAGCGGCAGCTCCTACTGTGCCGAGCTGTTCGCCAGTTCCATCCGGGAGTTCGGCAAGGGCAAGATCGTGGGCGTGACCACCGCCGGTAAGGGCACCATTCAGGCAGACCCCTACCAGCTGGACGACGGCAGCGCCGTGGTGATCACCGTGGCAAAGATGCTCACCGCAAAGGGCGAGAGCTTTGACGGCGTGGGTGTGGCCCCGGACGTGGAGTCCACCCTGACCAGCGAGCAGGAGCAGAACTTCTATGACCTGACCCCGGACAGTGACCCCCAGGTGGCCCGCTGCCAGGAGGTGCTGGCCCAGACGCTGGGCAGCGACAGCACGGACGAGGAGGGCGATGCCTCTGACCAAGACGTGAACACCACCGAGAATGCCGAAAACACCGAGGAGGGCAGCGATTCCGCCTCCAGCGAGGGCTGAACCGGCCCTGTGCTCCAATATTGAGAATGTATGCTTCCCCGCGGCGCGCCCCGGGGAAGTTTTTGGCAATGCCGCGCCGAACAGGCGGCAACGCCCAACCAGAGACAACGGCTGCGGCCGAGAGGAGGACCCCCATGCCCAACCTGACCGACGTGAAGGTGATTCGCGATCTGTGTGCCCGGTATGACTTTGCCCTCTCCAAGGGCTTCGGGCAGAATTTTATCGTAAACCCCGGCATCTGCCCCCGCATGGTGGAAGCCGCCGGCATTGACGAGAGCTTCGGCGTGCTGGAGATCGGCCCCGGCATCGGTGTGCTGACCAAGGAGCTGGCCGCCCGGGCCGCCAAGGTGGTGGCCGTGGAGGTGGACGAGCGGCTGCCGCCGCTGCTGGCCGAGACCTTGGCCGACTGCCCCAACGTGAAGATCGTGATGGGGGACGTGCTGAAGGTGGACCTGACGAAGCTGATCGCCGAGGAGTTTGCGGGCCTGAAGGTGGCCGTGTGCGCCAACCTGCCCTATTACATCACCAGCCCCATCGTGATGCGCCTGCTGGAAGAGCGGCTGCCGGTGGAGCACATCACCGTGATGGTGCAGAAGGAGGCGGCCGAGCGGATCAGCGCCGCCCCGGGTACCCGCGCCGCCGGAGCCATCAGCTACGGCGTGGCCTATTACGCCCAGCCCCGCCTGCTGTTCACCGTGCAGCCGGGCAGCTTCTTCCCGCCGCCGAAGGTGACCAGCGCGGTCATCCAGCTGGTGCTGCGTCCGCAGCCCGCGGTGGAAACGCCGGACGAGGCGGGCTATTTCAAGCTGGTGCGGGCGGCCTTCGGCCAGCGCCGCAAAACGGCAGCAAATTCCGTTTCGGCCGGGCTGGGCATCCCCAAGGCCCGCGTGATGCAGGCGCTGGAGGCCGCGGGCCTTTCGCCCATGGCCCGGCCCGAGCAGCTGACGCTGGAGGATTTCTGCGCCCTGCAAAAGGCCCTGAATGATTGACAAGCGGCAAAAGAGTGTGATAAAATATTTCGTGTAGCACAGCGCGTACCGGCCGGTTTTGCCCGTTGGCGGCGCTGCTTGTGCCGGCATAGCACAGTTGGTAGTGCAGCTGATTTGTAATCAGCAGGTCGGGGGTTCGAGTCCGTCTGCCGGCTCCAAAAAACGCCATGGAACAAGCGTTCCATGGCGTTTTTTTGTGCGTATCGAAGAGGAAAAATTACGCTGCCGGGGCCTCGAACAGAGCGTCCACGCGGCCGTTTTTATCGAACAAACCGTTGTATTGGGCGATCTGGTAGCGGTTCAGAAGCGGGTCGTTCTCAATCTGGTTCAGGCTGGTGTAATAGTTCCCCTCCCGGCCGACCACGCCGTGGGACGTGATCACCGGGTATTCCTGATAGACATCCTTCAGAAGCAGAAAATAGGGCGGCAGGGGGCATATTGGCCGTTTCCAGAATCAGCATGGGCAGATAGTTGGCGCTCATGTCGCCCACATTCCGGCTTTCAATGGGGTAATTGGTCCAGATGAGGAAGTGGGTCTCAAACATACTCAGCGGCCCGGCGTTGCTGCCGAACAGCCATTCATCGGTGTCGTCACCCAGAGCTGGCTGGTGGTCACCGTACACGATGATCATGGTGGGTTCGTCCACCTGCTGGTAGTGGTCGATCAGCTCCTTCAGGGCTTCGTCCGAGAGCGTCACGAGGGATAGGTACAGCTCAGCCTCCGGATAGTCTCCGTAGTGGGAGAGGTCCGCTGTGATGGGAGTATCGCCCGGGGCAGAATAGCCGCCGTGGTTCTGAATGGTGACGTTGAAGAGGAAGCGGGGCGCGTTGGCCATGGATTCTTCCAGAGCGATCAGCTTCTGGTAATCGTCCCGGTCGGTGGCATATCCGCGCAGGGCGTCCACCGAGTCATAATCCTCCAGCGCCCAGAAGGACGAGAGGCCCAGCAGGGGGTAAATCGTATTGCGGTTGTAGTTGGAGCGATCCATCAAATGCAGACCGGCCGTCTGGTAACCTGCATTCTGAAAATAGCGGGCCAGCGAGAACACCGGCTGCCGGATCAGAAGCAGCAGCAAAAAGAACAGGGAAATCGCCAGGAAGAACAGGGAGGGACTGCACTTCTTTTTAAGACGATCGAAATCAGGCAAAAAATACAACTCCTTTGCAGCGGTACCGTGAAGCGGCTTCGACGCGAACAAACGAAACCCCAGAACCGCAGAATATAAAGCAACAGGGGGCAAATTCTTCACTTTGAATTTACACAGTATCTTATATATTATCGAAAAAAACGCAGGAAATGTCAAGTTGAGCCGCGAAATGTAAATCTATTGTAAAACAAAAGAAACCGTAGAACGTTCCTTGAACGAAAAGTACTTGTCGGCATGGCGTGGTTGCGATATACTTATGAAAGAAAAACTCGCAGTAGTGCGGCGGCCGGTACGGCGCGCCGAGAAATAAGGAGAAGAAACTATGAAACGACCGATTTTGGTGGTGATGGCGGCCGGTATGGGCAGCCGATACGGCGGCCTGAAGCAGATCGACCCGGTGGGCGGCCACGGGGAAGCCATTTTGGATTACACGCTGTTTGACGCCCGCCGCGCCGGGTTTGAAACGGTGGTGTTCATCATCAAGCATGAGATCGAAGAGGCGTTCAAGGCCACGGTGGGCGCACGGGTTGCCAAGAGCGGGATGGAGATCCGCTATGCGTTCCAGCAGCTGGAAAAGCTGCCCGCCGGTTACACCGTGCCCGAGGGCCGCGTGAAGCCCTGGGGTACTGCCCATGCCATTCTGGCCGCGGCGGATCAGATCGACGCGCCCTTTGCCGTGGTAAACGCGGACGATTACTACGGCCCGGAGGCGTTCAAGGCCATGTTTGACCGCCTGTCTCAGGTGCAGGATGGCGACAAGTACGAATACGCCATGGTGGGCTTTTTGCTGAAGAACACCGTGAGCGAAAACGGGCATGTGTCCCGCGGCGTGTGCGAGAGCGATGACGCCGGGTATCTGACCCGGGTTACCGAGCGCACCCGCATTGAAACCTACGAGGGCGGCATCCATTACAGCGAGGACGGCGGAGAATCCTGGACGGATCTGGACGGCGGCACGCTGGTCTCCATGAACCTGTGGGGCTTCACCGAGAGCTTCCTGCGGGAGGACACAGCGCGCTTTGCGGCCTTCCTGGACAAGGCGCTGGCCGAGAACCCCATGAAGGGGGAGTATTTCCTGCCCAGCGTGGTAAGCCAGCTGATCGACGAGGGCAAGGCCCGGGTGAAGGTGCTCACCAGCCACGACAAGTGGTATGGCGTGACCTATCAGGAGGATAAGCCCCTGGTGGTGAAGGCACTGGCGGAAAAGACTGCGCAGGGCCAGTATCCGGATGGCCTGTGGGGCTGAAAAATGATTTTTGCAGGGCGGCGGGCGATGGCTCGCCGCTTTTTTGTGCGTAGGGGTGCCCGCTGCCGTCGGCCTGCCCGGCGGTGCGTCGGTGTTCGGGGCGGGCACCTCGCGCACCCCTTGGCAGGTATGCTATAATGGAAGCAGGAAGGCACGGCGGGAAATGTGCACCCGCCGCCCTCAGAACCACGAAAAGGAGAGAAGCAACATGAACGTACTGCTGATCAACGGCAGCCCCCACGAGAAGGGCTGCACCTATACGGCCCTGGCGGAAATCGCCGCCGAACTGGAAAAGAACGGGGTGGAAGCGGAGATCCTCCATGTGGGCAAAGGCCCGGTGGGCGGCTGCGTGGCCTGCGGCGGCTGTGCCGGCAAGGGCAAGTGCGTGTTTGACGATGCGGTGAACATGGCCATTGAGAAGGCCAAGACTGCCGACGGCTTTATTTTCGGCAGCCCGGTGCACTACGCCTCGGCCTCCGGCTCGGCCACGGGCTTTTTGGACCGGCTGTTCTATGCAGGCGGCGCCAACCTGCAGTTCAAGCCCGGTGCGGCCATTGCCAGTGCCCGGCGGGCCGGCACCACGGCGACCATCGATCAGCTGCAGAAATACTTTACCATCTCCAATATGCCCATTGTGGCCAGCCAGTACTGGCCCATGGTGCACGGCAAGACCCCCGAAGAGGTCAAGCAGGATGCCGAGGGGATGCAGACCATGCGCCAGCTGGCCCGCAATATGGCCTGGATGCTGAAGTGCATTGAGGCCGGCCGCAAGGCGGGCGTGGCCCTGCCGGAGAAGGAAGACCGCGTTTGGACCAACTTCATCCGCTGAGAAACTGCCCAAACGCGGTTTCGGCTGCTCGGCTGCCTGAAACGCCCGGAAAATAAGCGGGGCGCAGTGTTTTCTGCCCTGCGGGAAAGCAGCTTCGCAGAACACCGAAAAAACAAAAAACCACCGGTCGGAATGCATTCCGACCGGTGGTTTTGCTGTTTTGCGGCGCAGCGCAATGGAAATGTGCGCAGCGGTTTACTTGAACAGTTTGTTCAGCACGGTAATGCCCAGGGCGATGACCGCCATCACGATGAAGATGCCCAGCATCCCCAGCCCCATCACGGGCAGGGTGGCATAAAACGCTTGCAGATTCATGGTTGTTCCTCCTTTGGCCGTTAGCGGGCGATGAGATTCAGGATCAGGCCGCCGGCAATGACGCTGGCCACCTGGCCGCCCACGTTCACACCGGCCGCCTGCATCAGCAGGAAGTTGCCCTTATCCTCGGCCAGGGCCATTTTGGCCACCACACGGCTGGACATGGGGAAGGCCGAAATGCCGCAGGCACCGATCATGGGATTGACCTTTTTTTTCAGGAACAGGTTCATGAACTTGGCGAACAACACGCCGCCCGCCGTGTCAAAGATGAAGGCTACCAGGCCCAGCCCCAGAATCATCAGGGTCTGGGGAGCCAGAAACTTGTCGGCCTGCATCTGGCTGGCAATGGTGATGCCCAAGAAGATGGTGATGAGGTTGGCCAGCACGTTCTGGGCCGTATCCGAGAGGGAGTTCAGCACACCGCACTCCCGAAGCAGGTTGCCGAACATCAGAAAGCCCACCAGCGCCACGCTGCGGGGGGCCACCAGCCCGGCCAGAACCGTCACCACGATGGGGAAGAGGATGCGGGTGGTCTTGCTCACCTGGCCCTGGGTGTAGGACATATGAATGGTGCGCTCCTTTTTGGTGGTGAGCAGCTTGATGACCGGCGGCTGAATGATGGGCACCAGCGCCATATAGCTGTAGGCGGCCACCATAATGGCACCCATATACTGGCTGGCGTACCACTGGGAGACGAAGATGGCGGTGGGGCCGTCCGCCGCGCCGATGACGGCGATGGAGGCCGCGTCGTGCAGGCTGAAGCCGCACAGGGAGGCCAGGCTCAGGGTGAAGAAGATGCCGAACTGCGAGGCCGCGCCGAAAATGAGCAGCTTCGGGTTTTCCAGCAGGGGGCCAAAGTCGATCATGGCGCCGATGCCCACAAACAGCAGCAGGGGGAACAGCTCGTTGGCGATGCCGGCGTTGTACAGCACATTCAGCACGCCTTCCTCGGCCCCTTGGGTGACAGCACCCGAGTTGGGCAGGTTGACCAGAATGGCGCCGAAGCCCATGGGCAGCAGCAGGCTGGGCTCCATGTCTTTTTTAATGGCAAGGTAGATCAGCAGGCCGCCTATGGCCCACATGATGATCATGCGCACATCCAATTGCAATAGATTCCCGTATAAGAATTCCACGGTTGAACACTCCTTTGATTGAACGGTCGAACGGCGGGCAGGCCGAAGCCTTTTCTCTCGGCCGCTGGGCGCGCGGCAAAGAAAAAAGACTTCCACCGTGTTCTGCAACTGTGCAAATCACGGTAAAAGTCTTGCCATTTCAAACAGTAGCGGGGCCGCCGAAACAATGCGACCCGGGATTGACGCAGGCTGCTGCGGCGCACCAAGACGGCCGCTGGCTACTCCCTCTTGACCTGTGCGCATTGTACCACAGAAAAACTTGGTGTGTCAAGGGTTTTATCTTGCCAGGTTGGGTTTCGTTTCTTGCGGAACCCCCGGATTTTGCAAAAAATGGTTGGCGCGGCGGGGGAGGAATGGTAGGATACTTCTGAAGTACAAAAAAGCAGCCGCAGAAAAGAGGAGCAACATGAAAATCGTGGTATTGGACGGCCATGCGGAAAACCCGGGTGACCTGAGCTGGCAGGGCCTGGAAGCGCTGGGGGATGTGACGGTGTACGACCGCACCGACGTGCACGATGAGGCGCTCATACGCGCCCGCATTGGGGATGCCGAAGCGGTGTACACCAACAAAACGCCCCTGACGGGGGCGACCATCGCCGCGGCCCCGAACCTGCAGTTTATCGGGGTGCTGGCCACCGGCTACAACGTGGTGGATCTGGAAGCGGCCCGGCAGCGGGGCATTCCGGTGTGCAACGTGCCCGCCTACGGCACCCAGGAGGTGGCCCAGTACGCCATGGCGCTGCTGCTGGAGATCTGCGGCAGCGTGGGCCTGCACGACCGGCTGGTGCATGAGGGAAAATGGGCCGCTTGCCCGGATTTCTGCTTCTGGGAAACGCCCATCCTCGGGCTGGCGGGCAAAACCATGGGCATTATAGGGTTCGGCCGCATTGGCCGGGCGCTGGGCCGCATGGCGGCGGCCATGGGCATGAAGGTACTGGCCAGCGGCAGCCGCCCCTGCCCGGAGGGCGAGGCCATTGCCGACTATGTGCCGCTGGAGGAGCTGCTGGCAAAGGCGGACGTGATCAGCCTGAACTGCCCGCTGACCCCGCAGACCGAGGGCCTCATCAACCGGCAGAGCATTGAACGGATGAAGCGGGGGGTCATTCTCATCAACAACGGGCGCGGGCCGCTGGTGATGGAGCAGGACTTGGCCGACGCGCTGAACCGCGGGCGGGTGTACGCCGCCGGGCTGGATGTGGTTTCGGTGGAGCCGATCCGGCCGGACAATCCGCTGCTCACGGCGAAAAACTGCATCATCACGCCGCACATCAGCTGGGCCGCTCGCGAAAGCCGCCAGCGGCTGATGGACATTGCGGTGGAAAACCTGCGGGCCTTTTTGGCGGGCAGACCGGTCAATGTGGTGAACGGGGCCGTATAAAATCTCCCGGCGGGCGCTGTCCTGCCTCGCCTTACACAAACAAACGATCCCGGATGGAAGGCCCGGGATCGTTCGTTTATCTGAGACGGAGATTTATGCGGCCTTGGCCGATTTTCGTGCGTGTGCGGCCCAGATCAGCGCCCGCCACAGCAGCATTAAAAAGATCCAGAACTGATAGGGGTAGTACCCAAGCCCGGCAAAGCCGATGGACTGCATGGGAATGTACACCGTAATGCACCAGGGCAGCAGCACCGGGCCAAGGCTGCCGCCGAAGCTCAGGTCCTGCAAAAATTCGTCCTTGTCCGGGTAAGCGCCGCGGCGGATGCTCTCGGTCAGCACGAGGGCCATGGTCTGGTTGCAGCCGATGGCACCGGTGAGAATGCCGGTGACCGTGGTGCGAAGATAGCGGCCCAGGCCCACTTCTCGGCCGGTGCTCTCAAAGCGGGCGGTGGCGTGGGTGCCCTCCAGAATGCCGGCCAGCGCGCAGGAGGTGAGCACCACTAGGCAGCCGCTGGCCATGCTGGAAATGCCGCCGCCGTGGATCAGGCTGGCGGCCAGCGTCCCCTCGGGCAGGTGGAAGCCCAGCACAAGCACCCGGGGCAGATCCAGCGGCGAGGCCCCCTGCACCAGCAGCGCCACCGCGCAGGCGGCGATGATGCTGCCCAGCATGGCCCTTTTCATGGGCACCCGGCACAGGCACAGCAGAAACATCACTGCCACCGGCAGCAGCAGCACCGGCCTGAGACAGAAGCTCTCGCCCAGGGCGGCGGCGGTGTCCGAAACCGCGCCCTGCATGGGGTTGGCCAGCGAGAAGGGCAGATAGCACAGGCCGGCCAGCGCCAGCGGCGCCAGGCAGCTGCGCAGGGTGCGGCGGCTGTTGGTGTAGTGGTCCGTTCCGGTCAGGGTGGAGAGCAGCAGAAGCGAGGAGGACATGGGGGAGCACCGGTCGCCCACGTAAATGCCGCAGAGAATGGCCCCGGCGGTGATGGCCGGGCTGACGCCGCAGCCCCGGGCGATGGTCATCAGCACCACGCCCATGGTGTTGGCGGTGCCGAAGGCCGTGCCGATGAGAAAGCTGATGGCCGCACACAGCAAAAAGGCGCACAGAACGAACAGCCGGGGATGAATGAGCTTCATGCCCAGGCACACCAGATAGGGAATGGTGCCGCAGAGCATCCAGCTGGCGGTGAGCATGCCGATGACCAGCAGCACCAGAATGACCACCAGCGCCTTTTTTACCCCCACCATCAGCATGGCCCCCAGCTGTCTGGGGCTGTTGCCGTGCCGCAGGGCGTAAATGCAGAACAGCGCCAGGCCGAAGCCGGTGGCGAAAAACAGCTGTCCACCCGACCAGACGGTGAACAGCAGGGCCGCAAACATCAAAACGATGCAAACGATCAGGTCCATAAAACATGCGCTCCTTTTCCTTTTGCGGCATGGGCATCCGCCGCCCGGCGTAAGGCCCCGGGCTTCCATACGCCCAGTATAGCAGTTCGGGCGGCCTGCGTCCAGCAGGTCATTTTTGCGGGCTTTACAGGAAAAAGACTGTGGGAACCGGCGGCGCCATGAAAAAACGTCCCCCTCGGAGAGGGAGATGTTCGCCCGGCAGACACGCAGAGAAAGCCGGGTGCAGATGCGCGTGCATCCGGCGCTTGGAAAAGGCAAGCGCGCCGTCCTCAGGCCGCGGCCGAAACCCCGAAGTAGGCGCAGATGGCCCGGTAATAGGCCCGGGCGGCGGCGTGGATGCCGTCCCCCTCGCACAGGGCGGCCACGTCCTCGGCGTTGGTCACAAAGGCCTGCTCCACCAGCAGGGCCGGGCACTTGCTCTTTTCCAGAACGCCGAAGCTGTTTTCCTGAATGTTGGCGGCCGCCGAGGCCTCCACAATGTGCTTCTGGTCGTCTGAATCATAATAGGCATAGCGGATGCCGTTTTCACCCCGCAGCCGGGCGGAGAGGGGTTCCATCTCGCTGCACACCAGCTTGGCCAGCTTCAGGCTGGCCCGGTGGTAGGTGCGGCCCGGCAGCTCGGGGTAGCATTCAAAGCCGAAGCCGTCGCCGGAGCTGTCGGAATTGCAGTGGATGGAGAACAGCAGGTCGGCCCCATGGCGGTTGGCAGCGGCCGCCCGCTGGGCCGGGGTGCCGCCCTCGCCGGTGTGGGTGAGCAGCGGGGTGAAGTTGGGGTCTGCGTCCAGCAGGTCATACAGGGCCTGCGCGGTGGCCAGGTTCACATCGCACTCGTTTACCAGCCCCACGGCCCCCAGGTCGCTGCCGCCGTGGCCCGGGTCCACGGCGATGGTCCAGGGCGGGCCGCTGCGGCGGAACAGGGCATTCCCGGCGAGATCCCCCAGAACCATGGCGGCGGCCAGCACCAGGCCGCAGAGGGCCAGGCGCGTTTGCCAGACAGGGCGGCGGTGCAGGGCGGTGTTGTGTTGGCTCATGAAAAAACTCCTCGGATGATCAAAAATACCGGCGCGGACAGTGGTATGCCAAACGGCGCAGAACCGCCCGCAGCGGCCCGCAATTTTAATGGCAGAGGATGGCATCAAACCGGCCGCAAAGCCCCGGCATGGGGGCGTGGACGCCTGAAAAACCTCTTCCATTATACGACAAAAAATGCCGGGCGGTTTCAAAAGCGGCAGGCTTTTTCACAACTGACGGAAAAGCGGTATAAAACCCACGAATCTTTGGTAAGAATTCTGAATGGGAGAACGTTGACAGACTTGCTATAATAATAAGGTGGAACATGCCCCAGGGGATGCGCCCTTTGCGCGGCCTGTTCCGCAACCATTCTAATCCATAATCCATTCTGCAAAAGCGGCCGGCGGCCCGGAAAATCGGGGCGTTTGGCTGCAGGAGGTTTTGAAACCATGACGAAAATTGACATTTTTTCCGGATTCCTGGGCGCAGGCAAGACCACGCTCATCAAAAAGCTGATCGCCGAGGCGTTCCAGGGCGAGCAGATCGTGCTGATCGAGAACGAGTTCGGCGAAATCGGCATTGACGGCGGCTTCCTGAAAGAGGCCGGCATCCAGATCACCGAGATGAACTCCGGCTGCATCTGCTGCAGCCTGGTGGGCGACTTCCGCGCCGCCCTGAAGAAGGTCGTGGAGCAGTACCATCCCGACCGCATCCTCATCGAGCCTTCCGGCGTGGGCAAGCTGAGCGACGTGACCCGCGCGGTGGAGACCATCGCCGACGAAGAGGACGTGAAGCTGAACAGCTTTGTCACGGTGGCGGACGTGAACAAGGTGCGCCTGTATATGAAGAACTTCGGTGAGTTCTACAACGATCAGGTGTCCCATGCTTCCACCATTCTGCTGAGCCGCACCGGCGCTGCCAGCGAGGAGAAGATCGAGAAGGCCGTGGCCATGCTGCGGGAGAAGAACCCCAAGGCCACCATCGTGACCACCGATTGGAACCAGCTGACCGGCGCACAGATCCTGAAGGCCATGGAAAGTGAGGACGACTTTGTGCAGGCCCTGCTGGAGCAGGCCCGCCAGACCGTGGAGGAGCACGAGCATCACCACCACTACGACGAGAACGGCGTGTGCAGCTGCGGCCATCATCACGACGAGGATGAGGACGAGCACGATCATGAGCACGAGCATCATCATGACCATGGGGAAGAGGAGCACGAGCACCATCATCACGACCATGACGAGTGCGGCTGTGACCATGATCATGAGCATGAACATCATCACGACCACGACGGTGCGTGCAGCTGCGGCTGCGGCCATGACCATCACCACCATCACGCCGATGAGGTGTTCACCAGCTGGGGCAAAGAGACCGCCCGCAAGTACACCGAGGCGGAGCTGAACTTTGCGCTGGAGAGCCTGGATTCCGGCGAGCTGGGCGCCGTTCTGCGCGCCAAGGGCATTGTGCCCGGCACCGAGGGCCAGTGGTTCCACTTCGACTATGTGCCCGGCGAGCATCAGGTGCGCACCGGCGCGGCCGATGTGACCGGCCGCCTGTGCGTCATCGGCTCCAAGCTGGACGAGAAGGCGCTGGATCAGCTGTTCAAGCTGTAAGCCCCTGCGGAGGATCGTATGAGCAAAGAAATTCCCGTTTATCTGTTTGTGGGTTTCCTGGAGTCCGGCAAGACCAAGTTCATCCAGGAGACCTTTGAGGACCCGCAGTTTGACTCCGGCGACAAGACCCTGCTGCTCATCTGCGAAGAGGGCGAGGAGGAGTACGACCCCGAAAAGTTCGCCTTTGGCGGCGTTTATCCCGCCACGCTGGAGGACAAGAGCGAACTGACAAAAGAAAACCTGGAGATGCTGGCCAAGAAATCCGGCTGCGGACGCGTGGTGGTGGAGTACAACGGCATGTGGATGCTGAACGACCTGGCCGCCGCCATGCCGGACAACTGGGTGATTTACCAGTGCATCGCCACGGCGGATGGCAGCACCTTCAAGCTGTACGCCAACGACAACGCCATGCGCAGCCTGCTGCTGGATAAGGTTGCCGCCAGCGAGCTGATCGTGCTGAACCGGGCCGAGAACGTGAACGACGAGGAGAGCCGCGAGTTCGTGCACAAGGTGGTGCGCCAGGCCTCCCGCCGGTGCGACATCGCCTATGAATTTGCCGACGGCAGCGTGGCCTACGATGACATTCCCGACCCGCTGCCCTTTGACATCGAGGCCCCGGTGATCGAAATTGCGGACCAGGACTTCGGCGTCTGGTATATGGATTGCAGCGAGACCCCGGAAAAGTACAAGAACAAGATCGTCCGGTTCACCGCCCAGGTGTGCCAGACCCCCCGTGCGGGCAAGGATTCCTTTGTTCCCGGCCGCTTCGCCATGACCTGCTGCGTGCAGGACATCCAGTTTGTGGGCTTCCCCTGCAAGTACGACAAGGTGAAGGAGCTGAAGCAGCGGGACTGGATCACCTTGACCGCCCGGGTGAGCGTGAAGTACCACCCGGTGTTCCGGGGCGAAGGACCGGTGCTGACCGCTCTGGAGGTGGCCCCCGGCACGAAGCCCGTGCAGGACGTGGTGACCTTCAGCTGAGAAAGCACTGTACCGCTGGCCGAGCGCTGCGCTCGAGGCCGGAGGGGTGCCCCGGCAGAATTTGATGTGAGATAAAACCACCGAGCGCTGCCCGCAAACCGGGCAAGAAGGAGGAACCATCATGGGCATGATGAGACGTTTGATCGCTGTGGGTGTGGGCCTGGCTGCCGGTGCGGTGGCGGCCACTGTGCTGAAAAAGCTGAACGACCCCATTCTGGACGAGGATGAGGTAATGATTCCGCCCCAGCAGCCGGAGGGGGCCGACGAAACCGTTGAGGCGCCTGCGGCCGCCGAGGAACCGGCGGAAGAACCGGCCCGGGAGCCGGCTGTGCCTGCCGCGGAGGAAGGGAAGGCGGAGGAGCCGGCCCCTGCCCCGGCAACGGATGCCCCTAATGCAAACCCCGTTCAGCTGGGCGCCGCCGAGGCCCCGGTGGGCGAGGACGGCAAGCTGGACCCCACCCGCATTGCCTCTCCGGAGGATTTCGGCAACTGGGATGACCTGGGCTGCCGCGGATAAACAAAACCAATATGGGCTGCTCTGCGCCTCTCGCTCAAAGAGGGTGCGCCGGGCAGCCCATTGTGTTTTTGCGGGCCGGGCAGGCTGGCGAAACAGATGAAAAAGCGGGCCGAAAATCAGGCGGGGCCCGGCAAAAGATAAAATCATTATTTTACTACTTTACAACTTTATCTGAATAAATTATAATGGAAGCCAGCGAACGAACAAAGGCGGCGGTTTGGCCGTGTGCCGGAATGGTTGGAGTGAAGAGAGATGGAATTTGATTTTTCGATTTTGAAACCGCAGGAGCGGGCCAGCCTGCGCCTGCGTGCACTGTATGAGCAGGCGGGGTACCGCAAGTTCCACATGGGCCGCTTTGAGGAATACGGCCTGTATCAGGAGAACCGGCGGTTTCTCACCAGCGACCAGGTGATTACCTTCACCGACCTGGACGGGCGGCTGCTGGCCCTGAAGCCGGACGTGACCCTGAGCATTGCAAAAAATGCCCAGCCCGCCCCCGGCCAGTGCGAAAAATACTATTACATCGAAAACGTGTACCGCCCCAGCCTGGAGAGCCATACCTATAAAGAAATCAACCAGATGGGGCTGGAGTGCATCGGTGCGGTGGATGAGGCGACTACGGCCCAGGTGCTGGGCCTTGCCCGGCAGAGCCTGGAGGCGCTGGAGGCCCCGGCGGTGCTGGAGCTGAGCCACATGGGCTTCGTGACCGGCCTGCTGGATGCGCTGAACGTGGCGGAACAGTGGCGGCCCGAGCTGCTGGAGCTGATCAAGAGCAAGAACGCCCACCAGCTGCGGCGCACGGCCCAGACGGCCGGGGTGCAGCCCGACGGCATTGAGGCCCTGTGCCGCCTGCCCGGCCTGAGCGGCCCCTTCGCCCAGGTGATGGAGGGCGCGCAGGAACTGTGCCGGGCGGTGGAGCGGCTGGGCGGCATGGAGGATTGGCAGCGCCGCCGCCGCTGGGGGGCTTCGCCCCGGGCCGGGCAGGCGGCCATGGCCGCCGCGCTGGACCAGCTGCAAACCCTGTGGCAGGCGCTGGACGGCTGGACGGAGCTTCAGCTGGACCTCTCACTCACCGGCGACATGGAGTATTACACCGGCCTGGTGTTCCAGGGCTATCTGGCGGGGCTGCCCCGCCCGGTGCTGAAGGGCGGCCAGTACGACCTGCTGGCCCAGAAGTTCTGCCCGGGGGCCGGAGCCATCGGCTTTGCGCTGTATCTGGACGAGATGGAGCGGCTGAACGCCCCGCTGCCGCCGGTGCAGCGGGCCAGCGGCAGCGCCATGCTGAACGTGGCCCTGCCCAAGGGCCGCCTGGGCGATAAGGTATACGCCCTGCTGGCGGCGGCCGGGTACGGTTGTGAGGAAAATTACAACGAGACCCGCAAGCTGGTGGTGGAAAACCCCGCCGCGGGCATCCGCTACTTTTTGGTGAAGCCCAGCGACGTGGCCATTTATGTGGAGCATGGCGCCGCCGATGTGGGCATTGTGGGCAAGGACATTCTGGAAGAGAGCGGCGCGGACGTGTACGAGCTGCTGGACACCGGCCTGGGCAAATGCCGTATGTGTGTGGCAGGCCCCACCGATTTTGCGGACGACCCCAGCCGGGCGCTTCGGGTGGCCACCAAGTTTGTGAACATCGCCAAGGCCTATTATTCCAGCCTTGGGCGGGACATTGAGATCATCAAGCTGAATGGTTCCATCGAGCTGGCCCCCATTCTGGGGCTTTCGGATGTGATTGTGGACATCGTGGAGACCGGCACCACGCTCAAGGAAAACAACCTGAAGGTGCTGACCGAGTTCATGCCCATCAGCGCCCGGTTTATTGCCAACAAGGCAAGCTACAAATTCAAGAACAAGGAGCTTCTCACCCTGATGGAGAAGCTGCAGGAGGGGACAGAGTAATGATCAAGCTGTATGAGTTCGACGAGCTGCGGCCCGAGCAGATCCTGAACCGGGACATCCGCGCCGAGGCGGATGTGGAGGCCGTGGTGGATGGCATCATTGCCGACGTGCGGGCCGAGGGCGACAAGGCCCTGTACCGCTATGCGGAGAAGTTCGACCATGTGGTACTGGACGATCTTCTGGTGAGCGAGGAGGAGATGGCCGAGGGCCTGGCCCAGGTTGACCCGGACTTTATCACCACGCTGGAGATGGCCGCCGCCAACATCCGGCACTTCCATGAGGCCCAGAAGCACAAGAACTTTGTGCTGAACGACCAGGACGGCATTCTGCTGGGCCAGAAATACACCCCCATCCAGCGGGCGGGCGTGTATGTGCCCGGCGGCACCGCCAGCTACCCCTCCACCGTACTGATGGACGTGATCCCCGCCAAGATCGCCGGTGTGGAGCAGATCGTGATGACCACCCCCGCCGGCAAAGACGGAAAGATCGCCCCGGCCATTCTGGCGGCGGCCCATGTGGCGGGTGTGACCACCATTGTAAAGGCAGGCGGCGCCCAGGCCGTGGCCGCCCTGGCCTACGGCACCGAGACCGTGCCCCGGGTGGACAAGATCGTTGGCCCCGGCAACATCTTTGTGGCAACAGCCAAGCGCAAGGTGTACGGCCAGGTGGACATTGACATGATCGCCGGACCCAGTGAGATTCTGGTGCTGGCAGACGGCACCTGCAATCCGGCCTGGGTGGCCGCCGACCTGCTGAGCCAGGCCGAGCACGACAAGCTGGCCAGCGCTGTGCTGGTGACCGACAGCCGGGAGCTGGCGCTGGCCGTGCAGGCGGAGCTGGAGGTGCAGATTCCGCAGCTGCCCCGGGCGGAGATCGCCCGCACCAGCATTGACACCAACGGCAAGATCATTGTGACCGACGATATGCACAAGGCGGTGGCCGCCGCCAACCTCATTGCCCCGGAGCATCTGGAGGTGTGCGTGGATGACCCCTTCAGCCTGCTGAATGAGATCCGCAATGCGGGCAGTATCTTTTTGGGTAAAAACGTGCCCGAGGCCCTGGGCGATTACTTTGCCGGCCCGAACCACACGCTGCCCACCAGCGGCACGGCCCGCTTCTCCAGCCCGCTGTCGGTGGACGACTTTGTGAAGAAGTCCAGCTTCCTGTATTACACCCGGGAGGCTCTGGGCAAGGTGCAGGCCCGCATTGCCGATTTTGCCGAGCGGGAGGGCCTGCACGGCCATGCCCGCAGTGTGACCATCCGCTACGAAGACGAGCAGAAAGGAGAATAACCATGAGCCGCTATTTTACCAGCGCCCTTGCTGCGCTTGAACCGTATACCCCCGGCGAGCAGCCCCAGGACCGCCGCTACATCAAGCTGAACACCAACGAAAGCCCCTATCCGGCGGGCCCGCAGGTGGTCAAGGCGGTGAACGCCGATGCCGTGCGGGATCTGCGCCTTTACTCCGACCCCGCCTGCACCGGCCTTGTCAACGCCATTGCCGCCCGCTGCGGAGTGAAGCCCACCCAGGTGATGCCCGGCAACGGCAGCGACGAGGTGCTCAGCTTTGCGGTGCGGGCCTTCTGCGACGAACGGACCCCGCTGGCCTACGCGGACATTACCTACGGCTTTTACGGCGTATGGGCAAAGCTCTGGGGCGTGCCGGACAAGGTCATCCCTCTGAGGGAGGACTTCACCCTGAACGTGGAGGACTATCTGGGCCTTGGGGCCACGGTGGTCATTGCGAACCCCAATGCCCCCACCGGCCTTGCCCTGAAGCCTGCGCAGATCGAGCGGCTGCTTCAGGCCGACCCGGACCATGTGGTCATCGTGGACGAGGCTTATGTGGATTTCGGGGCTGAGAGCTGTGTGCCGCTGGTGGAAAAGTACCCGAACCTGCTGGTGGTGCAGACCTTCTCCAAGTCCCGCAATCTGGCCGGGGCGCGGCTGGGCTTTGCCATCGGCAGCGAGGAGCTGATCGCCGACCTGAACCGGGTGAAGTTCAGCTACAACCCTTACAACATCAACCGGCTCACCCTGCTGGCCGGTACGGCCGCCATGGAGGATGAGGCTTATTTTGAGGAGTGCACCGGCAAGGTGCGGGCCTCCCGGCAGTGGACGGCCCAGGCCCTGAAAAAGCTGGGCTTCACGGTTCTGGATTCCAACACCAACTTCCTGTTTGCGGCCAGCAGCCGCATGGAGGGCGGGGCCCTGTACCGCGCTTTGAAGCAGGAGGGCATTTTGGTGCGCCATTTTGACGCACCCCGCATCTCCAACTACCTGCGCATCACCATCGGCACCCAGCAGGAGATGGAGACCCTGATTGCGGCCCTTGAAAAGCTGGGGGCCTGAGGCGGGAAGGAGCAGACCATGAGAAATGCAGAGATCAAGCGCAAAACAGCCGAAACCGACATCACCCTGCGCCTGAAGCTGGACGGCAAAGGCGTGTATCAGGTGGACACCGGCTGCGGCTTTCTGAATCACATGCTGGAGCTGTTCTGCCGCCACGGCAGCTTTGACCTGGCCGTTTGCTGCAAGGGCGATACCTGGGTGGACGACCACCACACGGTGGAGGATGTGGGCATCTGCCTGGGAAAGGCCTTTCAGCAGGCGCTGGGCGAAATGCGGGGCATTACCCGCTACGGCAGCTTCATTCTGCCCATGGACGAGGTGCTGATGGTGTGTGCGGTGGATCTCTCCGGCCGGGCCCATCTGGGCTGGCAGGTGGAGCTGCCCACCGAAAAGGTAGGCACGTTTGACACCGAGCTGGGCAAGGAATTCTGGCTGGCCTTTGTGCGCAGCTGCCCCAGCGCCGTACATCTGAAGCAGCTGGCGGGCGAAAACAGCCACCACATTCTGGAGGCCGTGTTCAAAGGCATGGGCCGGGCGCTGCGCCAGGCCGTGGCCATCGAGCCGGGGAAAGAGAACGAAATCCCCAGCACCAAGGGCCTGCTGGTGTAACCCAACCAGGAAAGGAAATTGCCATGATCGCAGTGATCGACTATGGGGTGGGCAACCTGTTCAGCCTGTCCTCCAGCCTTTCTTATCTGGGGCTGGAAAATGAAATCACCCGGGACCCGGCCCGGCTGGAAACCGCCGACCGGATCATTCTGCCCGGCGTGGGCGCCTTTGCCGACGCCATGCGCAAGCTGGAAGAGACGGGCCTTGTGCCGGTGCTGAAGCAGCAGGTGCAAAAAAAGCCGATGCTGGGCATCTGCCTTGGAATGCAGCTGCTGTTTGACAAGAGCTATGAGTACGGCGAGCACGCGGGCCTGGGGCTGATTCCGGGCCAGGTGTGCCCGCTGGAGGACGATTTGCAGGATAAAACCCTCAAGGTCCCCCACATCGGCTGGAACGCCCTGCACCTCACCCGCCCGGAGGACCCGCTGTTTCAGTATGTGAACGAGGGCGAGTGCGTTTACTACGTACACAGCTATTATGCCAAACACTGTGTCGAGAGCACCCTGGCCACCAGCGAATACGAGCTGCCCGTCACCGGGGCGGTGCGCCGGGGGCTGGTGTACGGCACGCAGTTCCACCCGGAAAAGAGCGGCGACACCGGCCTGCGCCTTTTGAAGGCCTTTGCCGAGCTGTGAGGGATGAAAGAGGAGGAGCCAAATGCAGATTTTTCCTGCCATTGACCTGCGGGGCGGCCAGGTGGTGCGCCTGTACCAGGGCGATTATGACCAGATGACCGTGTATTCCGCCGACCCTTGCGCCATTGCCCGCCAGTTTCTGGAGGCGGGAGCCAAAAACCTGCATGTGGTGGACCTGGATGGCGCAAAGGACGGCACCTTGGCCAACTTTAAAACCATCGAGGCCCTGACCCGGCAGGGCGGCCTGTACATTGAGGTGGGCGGCGGCATCCGCACCGAGGAGCGCATCCGCCAATACCTCGACCTGGGCGTGGGCCGGTGCATTCTGGGCACCATTGCCGTGAAGGACTTTGACTTTACCGCCCGCATGGCCCAAAAATACGGCGACCGGATCGCCGTTGGCGTGGACGCGCGGGACGGCTATGTGGCCGTGAACGGCTGGAAGGAGCTTTCGGCGGAGCGCGGGGTGGACTTCTGCCGCCGCCTGCACGAGGCGGGCGTGGGGGCCGTGATCTACACCGACATCAGCCGGGACGGCGCCGAGCAGGGCACCAATCTGGAACTGTACCGGGAGCTTGCGAAGATCGAGGGCCTGAAGGTGACGGCCAGCGGCGGCATCAGCTTTGAGGAAGAGCTGGTCACGCTGGACAAGCTGGGCACCTGGGGGGCCATTCTGGGCAAGGCCCTGTACACCGGCAGGCTGGATCTGGCCCGGGCCATTCGCCTGGCCCAGGGCTGACCAACCGAGAGGAGGAGCGTATGATTACCAAGCGCATCATTCCCTGCCTGGACGTGAAGGACGGCCGGGTGGTGAAAGGCACGAATTTTCAGGGCCTGCGGGATATGGCTGACCCGGTGGAGATGGCCCGCTATTACAATCAAGCCGGGGCCGACGAGCTGGTGTTTTACGACATTACCGCCAGCGTGGAGGGCCGGGGCCTGTTCACCGACATTCTGCGCCGGGTGGCCGGGGAGATCTTCATCCCGCTCACCGTGGGCGGCGGCATCAATACGCTGGAGGATTTTGATCGGGTGCTGAAATGCGGCGCGGACAAGGTAAGCGTCAATTCCGGGGCCATTCGCAATCCGGGCATCATCCCGGCGGCGGCCCAGAAGTACGGCAACCAGTGCGTGGTGCTGAGCATGGACGTGCGCCGCGTGGACGGAAAATTTTGCCTGTTCGCCAAGGGCGGCCGGGAAAACACCGGCATCGACGCGCTGGATTGGGCCGAGCAGGGCGTGAAGAACGGCGCGGGCGAGCTGGTGGTGAACTCCATTGACACCGACGGCGTGAAAAACGGCTTCGACCTGGAAATGCTGGACGCCATGGCCAAGCGGGTGAACGTGCCCATCATTGCCTCCGGCGGCGCAGGCTGCAAAGAGGATTTTGCCGAACTGTTCCGCCATCCGGGCATGGATGCAGGCCTGGCCGCCAGCATCTTCCACACCCGGCAGGTGGAGATCCGGGCGCTGAAGGAGTATCTGCGGGCGCAGGGCGTGGAAATGCGGCTGTGACCCGGCGGGCGGATTTGCAGAAAAAGCCCGCGGCTCCGGAAACGCATTCGGACAATTTGATAGAAAAGACAAAAATGTACGCAGCGCCTCGGGAAGTGGTTGCTTTTCCGGGGCGTAAAATGGTATACTTGAACCATGGCGGTACCGCCGGAGCGCGGCCGTTCGGCCCTGCGGAGGTTCCGGTGCCGCCAGGCGTTTTGTGAGGAACACAACGATGGAAAATCTGAAGCTGAAATTTGACGAAAAGGGCCTGATTCCTGCCATTGTGCAGGATCACTACACCAAGCAGGTACTGACCCTGGCTTATATGAACGCGGAGACCCTGGCCCTGACCATTGCCGAGGGCCGCACCGTGTTCTGGAGCCGCAGCCGCCAGGAGATCTGGCGCAAGGGCGAAACCAGCGGCAATGTGCAGCGGGTGGTGAGCATCACCGCCGACTGCGACGCCGACGCCCTGGTGGTGGAGGTGGTCAAGGACGGGCCTGCCTGCCATACCGGCGCCGAGAGCTGCTTCTTCCAGCCAGTGTATGTGAGCGAGGAACTGAAGCAGTTCACCTATGAGGGGCTGTATGAGCTGATCAAGGGCCGCAAGACCGCCCCCAAAGAGGGCAGCTACACCACCTATCTGTTTGATAAGGGCCTGGAAAAGATCCTGAAAAAGGTGGGCGAGGAGTGCACCGAGGTCATCATTGCCGGCGGCAAGCGGGACAAGGAAGAGACCGTGTTTGAGATCAGTGATCTGTGCTACCATGTACTGGTGCTGATGGTGGAACTGGGAATTTCGGTGGAAGATATTACCCGTGAGCTGGAAAAACGCCACGTGGTCGATCATAAAGTGAAACAGGAGAGAATGCAATGAGTAACCTTTGCCTGACTTCGTCTGTCCATAACCACTCCAACCTGTGCGACGGCCAGAGCTCGCTGCAGGAGATGGCCGTGGCGGCCTGGAAGCAGGGTGTGACCACCCTGGGCTTCACCGGCCACAGCCACACCCCCTGCGACCTGGAGTATTGCATGAGCCCCAGCCGCACCGCCCGCTACAAGGGCGAGATCAACCGCCTGAAGGCCCAGTATGCGGGCAAGATGGATGTGCTGTGCGGCATTGAGTGGGATCAGTTCTCGGATGAGGACCCCACCGGCTACGATTACTGGATCGGCAGTGTGCATTACCTGCGCGGCCCGGTGACCGGCAAATACTACGAGATCGACTGGCGTGAGAGCGACCTGCGCACCTGTGTGGATGTGGAATTCGGCGGCGATGGTCTGGCAATGGCAGAGGCTTACTTTGCCAGCGTGGCACAGGTGGCGGAGAAAAAGCCCACCATCCTGGGCCATTTCGACCTGATCAAAAAGCTGAACGGCAAGGGCGAGTTCTTTAACGAGAGCAGCCCCCGCTACCGGGATGCAGCCCTGAACGCCCTGCGCCAGGCCATCAAGCACTGTGCGGTGCTGGAGATCAACACCGGCGGCGTGGCCCGCGGCTTCCGCAACGAGTTCTACCCCGCGTCTTTCCTGCTGGAGGAATGGCGCAAGCTGGGCGGTAAGGTCATCATCACGGCCGATGCCCACAGCACCGACCGCATTCTGTGGGGCTACGAGGAGGCCATGCGCACCGCCAAGGCGGCAGGCTTTGACTCGGTGGCCGTGCTGACCAAGGACGGTTTTGCGGAGCAGCCCCTGTAATTTCATTCAAGAAGAATCAGCAGCCCCCGCAAGACGTGCGCCCGGAACTTTGGGCACACGCCTGCGGGGGCTGTTTTGCGTACAGCAGGCGGTAGGCGGCATGAAAAAGTAGGGCGTTTTAGCAAAAATACGGAAAAACATGGGATGAACCTGGTTCGCAATACAAGCAGACTTCAGAAATGCATAAACAATGCGCCGGTTTTGAAGCAAAATTTATTGAAACTGACCACAACACTGGTGTATAATAGAAAAAAGAAAGCAGACAGCGGGCACAAAGCCGCCGCAGGCTGCCGACACAAAGGGAGGATCAACCATGGAACTGAACCTGATCAAGCTGCCCATCCGCAAGGGGAATGTGGCGCTGAAAATTGCGCCGGGTCACTTTGCCACCAACCACAGCCACATCAATTATTATATTGATGTGACCACCATGAAAACCCGCTTGAGCGAGGCGCAGGCCGTGGCCAAAGAACTGGTGAAAAAATACATGAGCACCACCATTGTGGACACCATTCTGTGCCTGGAGGGCACCGAGGTGATCGGCACCTGCCTGGCGCAGGCCCTGACCGAGGCGGGCTTTCTGTCCATCAATGCGCACCAGACCATCTACGTGATCAAACCGGAATACAACACGAACAGCCAGCTTATCTTCCGGGAGAACATCCAGCCTATGGTGCGGGGCAAGCACGTTCTGGTGCTGATGGCCTCGGTGAGCACCGGCAAGACCATGGCCCGCAGCGTGGAATGTGTGCAGTATTACGGCGGCATAGTGGTGGGCATCTCGGCCATTTACAGCGATATGGAAAAAAGCCCCGAGGGCATTCCGGTCAACAGCCTGTATTCCCAGAGCGACCTGCCGGACTACGCCAGCTATTCGGCCCATGACTGCCCCCTGTGCAGGAAGGGCATCAAGATCGATGCGCTGGTGAACAGCTATGGTTACTCCATGCTGTAAGTCTGCGCCTGTTGGCATGTCAAAGTCTGTGTTTGCCCCCATAAAAACAAAAGAAAACGCAAAAAGCCGCCCCGCCGCGAGTGATACGCAGCGGGGCGGCTTTGCTGTGCCCCTGAAAAGGGTTCCGGCGGACAACTCCGGGGTCAGGCCTGGGGCTGTTTGCCCAGGTCGCCCCACATGGCGCGGGCGACCTGGATGAAGCTTTGAATCATGCTCCACTGGTAGGTCTGGCTGCGGTAGCCAAAGCAGATGTTGTAGCTGCTGCTGCCGCTCAGGTGGAACACTTCCAGCCCCTTCAGCTGCTCCGGGGGCAGGGCCGTCTGGAGCAAGGTGTCCGGGCTGAAGGTGGCCCCGACGCCCCGCACGCACAGGCCCAGCAGCGTCTCAATGTTTTTGGACTGCGCCCGAACATTGGGGTTCAGGCCGACTGCATCGAACAGGCGGCGGCTGAGCTGGCCGGCCACGTCGTTCAAGCCGTTCAGCAAAAACGGGCACTCGCCCAGAAGGGAGACGTCGCCGCTCTCCCGCACCTGGCGGATGACCTCATCGGCTTTGTCGCCGTAAATTTCATCCAGCAGGCTGCGGGCTGCCAGAAGTACGATCTCTTCCCGGTAGAAATCCTCCAGCTCCAGGCCGGCAATGTGCTCCGGAAAATAGGCAATGGCCAGGTCCAGCTCACCATCCAGCAGCATTTTGTGCAGGGTGTTGTTGCTGGCCTCCAGCAGATGCACCTGCATCCGGGGGTACTGGTTCTGAAACTCGGTGATCAGCTGGGGCATCAGGGCATGGCCGCGGGTGTAGGCAATGCCAATGCGCAGGCGGCCCTGCTGGCGGTGGGCAATGTCGTTAAATTCCTGTTCCATGCTGCGGTGGCGCTTTTGAAAATCCAGGGCATACTTCAAAAACACCTGCCCGGCATAGGTCAATTCCAGGGGCACATGGCGCACAAACAGAGAACAGCCCAGTTCTTTTTCAATGGAGGCAATGTGGGCGCTGAGCGTCTGCTGGGTGATGTACAGGCGCTGGGCTGCCTTGGTAAAGCTTTTTTCACGGGCAACCATGATGAAGTAATCCATGCTGGCAAAGTTCATAAAACCTCCTGGGGCGTTGGGCGTGCCGGTTAAAACCTGCAAGGCCCAGGCGTTGCGAAAAACTCAGTATGATTTTGGGATGCGGCGGCGAAGAGAACAAGCAGGTTTTCCACAAAAGCGGGACGGCAGTGTGGAAAACGCTGCCCCCCACAAAACACAATGCCCCACCCGATGCAGACCGGAAACCGGCCGACCGGGCGGGGCAGATTGCTTCATGTTTGCTGTGAATTATTTCGCGTATTCCACAGCGCGGCTCTCGCGGATCACATTCACCTTGATCTGGCCGGGGTAATCCAGCTCTTCCTCGATCTTCTTGGTGATGGCGCGGGCCAGCAGAACCAGCTGGTCGTCGTTCACGGCGTCCGGCTTTACCATAATGCGCACCTCGCGGCCAGCCTGCACGGCAAAGGCGCTTTCCACGCCCTCAAAGCTGCAGCTCAGGTCTTCCAGGTTCTCCAGCCGCTTGATGTAGCTCTCCATGTTTTCACGGCGGGCGCCCGGGCGGGCGGCGCTGATGGCATCGGCGGCCATCACGATGAAGGCCAGAGGCGTCTTGGGCTCCACGTCGCCATGGTGGGCCTCAATGGCGTGGATGATGGCAGGGTTCTCTTTGTACTTGCGGGCGATTTCAACGCCGATCTGCACGTGGCTGCCCTCGATCTCATGGTCCAGAGCCTTGCCGATGTCGTGCAGCAGGCCGGCGCGGCGGGCCTGGGTGACGTTTACGCCCATCTCACCGGCCAGCAGACCGCTCAGCCAGGCCACCTCCAGGCTGTGGTTCAGCACGTTCTGGCCGAAGCTGGTGCGGTACTTCAAACGGCCCAGCAGCTTCACCAGGTCGGGGTGAATGCCGTGCAGGCCAACTTCCATCACAGCGCGCTCGCCTTCCCGCTTCATGCTCACTTCCAGTTCGCGGCGGCACTTCTCCACCGTTTCCTCAATGCGGGCGGGATGAATGCGGCCGTCGCCGATGAGCTTCTCCAGCGCCATACGGGCCACCTCGCGGCGGGTCTGGTCAAAGCTGGAGAGGGTGATGGCTTCGGGGGTATCGTCGATGATGAGATCCACGCCGGTGGCGGTTTCCAGGGCGCGGATGTTCCGGCCCTCGCGGCCGATGATGCGGCCCTTCATCTCATCGCTGGGCAGCGGCACCACGCTCACGGTGGCTTCGCTGGAATGGTCGGCCGCGCAGCGGGCGATGGCCTGGCCGATCATCTCACGGGCCATGCTGTCCATCTCGTCCTTCAGGCCGGCCTCGTAGGCGGAAATGCGCATGGCCTTTTCGTGGGTCAGCTCACCGTCCAGGCGGGCCAGCAGCAGCTGCTTGGCGTCCTCGGCGGTCAAACCGGCGATGGTTTCCAGCTTCTGGGCCTGCTGAGCCTTCAGCTCTTCGGCCTCGGCCAGGCGGGCTTCCACCTGCTCGGCCCGGGCCTTTACTTCTTCCTCCCGGCGTTCCAGCTGGGCGGTTTTCTTGTCCAGAGTTTCTTCCTTCTGGTCCATGCGGCGCTCCTGGCGGGAGATGTCCGCCCGGCGCTCCTTGATCTCCTTGTCGGCCTCGGACTTCAGGCGAAACGCCTCGTCCTTGGCTTCCACAATGGCTTCCTTGCGTTTCTGTTCAGCGGTTTTGATGGCTTCGTTCACAATGCGCATGGCCTCTTCTTCGGCGCTGCCGATCTTGGCCTCAGCGGTCTTGCGGCGATAGGTGGACCCAGCAACAAAACTGGCGCACACCAGCGCAGCACAGACAACGATTGCCACCACCACCTGTACGATGGTCAGTGTCAAGTTGATTCACTCCTCGAATTACAATTTCTTCAAAACATATTCACGAAGAGATGATGTGCCGGCAGTGTACGCCGTATGGGAAACGGAACGCCTTTTTGATGGGTTGTGGTATGGCGCAGAACGTGGCCCCTGCATTGGCCCGCAAAAACAAGCGCTGACCTGAGCCCCGATGCGGGGGGAGGCACAGCGTTTTGCAGACAAAGAGGTTTGCCCGGCCACACAAGCATACCGGGAAGCGGGGTATATAAAAAGCCGGGTCAAGGGGGACCCAGGCAGCAAAAACATCAAAAAGCGGGGCAAAAACCCTGCCGCAGATCATCTAATCTACCGTATATTATTGTAGTAGAAACGGGGCCTGATGTCAAGGCGGATGTGCAGGCACCGGGCCGCTGCCTGCGCTGAAACGCAAAAAGTTGTGAAAAAACTTTGCCAGCCCCTTGACTTGCGCCGCCCAGGTGGCTATGATAGGGAATATCAAAAGCAGCCGAGGCTGTTTTTGAGGTCCATTCCGCAAAAGTGTTGAGGCGGACATGGGCGCGGATGTCTGTGCTTCCCATGCAGAGAGGGCCGCCGCCGGATACACGGCGTGCTGCGAGCGGCCCGGGAAGCCCGCCACGCCTACCACCGCTGAGCGCGGGGGCGAACCCCCGCCGGGCAGGCCCGTTACAGCCGTTCGAGCGGTGCCGCTTTTGTGCGGCGCAATTCGGGTGGAACCGTGGAGCATTCATCGCTTCATCCCGTGACTGTATCAAACAGGCGGGATGGGGCGCTTTTCTTTTAGAGGCCGGGGCAAAACACCCGGCAGGAGGGTATGGATATGATCAAAGTTGACTTGAAAGGCAACGTGAAAGAGCTGGAAGCGGGCGTTACCGCGGCCGAAGTTGCCAAGAGCATTGGCATGGGCCTGTATAAGAGCGCCTGCGCCGCCCGCATTGACGGCGAAGTGTGCGACCTGCGCACCCCGCTGACCAAGGATTGCAGCCTGGAGATCCTCACGTTTGACGACCCCGACGGCAAGCACGCCTTCTGGCACACCGCCGCCCATGTGATGGCTCAGGCCGTGCAGCACCTGTTCCCCGAGGCGAAGTTCGGCATCGGCCCCGCCCTGGAGAACGGCTGGTACTATGATATTAAGGTGGGCCGCTCGCTGTCCACTGCCGACTTCGAGGCCATTGAGACGGAGATGAAGAAGCTGGTGAAGGCCGATGAGCCCATCGTGCGCCGCACCATCACCGTGGAAGAGGGCCGCGAGATCTTTGCCGGCCAGGATTACAAGCTGGAGCTGATGGAAGAGTATGCCGCCAAGGGCTGGGAGCTGAGCATCTACACTCAGGGCGACTTCACCGACCTGTGCGCCGGCCCTCACCTGATGAGCACCGGTATGCTGAAGGCCGTGAAGCTGACCAAGGTGGCCGCCGCCTACTGGCGCGCCGACGCCAGCCGCGACAGCCTGGACCGTCTGTACGGCATTGCCTTCCCCAAGGCCAGTATGCTGGAAGAGCACCTGAAGATGCTGGAAGAGGCCGCCAAGCGTGACCACCGCAAGCTGGGCAAAGAGCTGGGCCTGTTCGCCTTCCGGGATGAAGCCCCCGGCTTCCCCTTCTACCTGCCCAAGGGCATGGTGCTGAAGAACACCCTGATCGACTACTGGCGTGAGGTTCACAAGAAGTGGGATTATCTGGAGATTTCCACCCCCCAGATCATGAAGCGCACCCTGTGGGAGACCTCCGGCCATTGGGATCACTACAAGGAGAATATGTACACCACCGTCATTGACGGTGAGGACTTCGCCATCAAGCCCATGAACTGCCCCGGCAGCATTCTGGTGTACGAGATGGAGCCCCACTCCTACCGCGACCTGCCCCTGCGCTACGGCGAGCTGGGCCTGGTGCACCGCCATGAGCTGAGCGGCGCGCTGCACGGTATGTTCCGCGTGCGCTGCTTCACCCAGGACGATGCCCACATCCTGCTGGGCAAAGATCAGATCAAGGACGAGGTGGTGCGCATTGCCCAGCTGTTTGACGAGGTGTACAGCCTGTTCAAGCTGCCCTATAAGATTGAGCTGAGCACCATGCCCGATGATCACATCGGCTCCAAAGAGGACTGGGACATTGCCACCGCCGCTTTGGCGGACGCCATTACCAGCATCGGCAAGACCTACGAGGTGAACCCCGGCGACGGCGCCTTCTACGGCCCCAAGCTGGACTTCCATATTCAGGATTCTCTGGGCCGTACTTGGCAGTGCGGCACCATTCAGCTGGACTATCAGCTGCCCGGCCGCTTTAACTTGGAGTACACCGGCGAGGACGGCCAGAAGCACTGCCCCGTGATGATTCACCGCGTGGTGTTCGGCAGCATCGAGCGCTTCATCGGCATCCTGACCGAGCACTTTGCCGGCGCGTTCCCCACCTGGCTGACCCCCGTGCAGGTGGAGATCATTCCCATCACTGAGCGTGCCCACGAGTATGCCCGCCAGCTGAAAGCCAAGCTGGATGAGGCCGGCGTGCGCAGCGAGGCCGACTACCGCAGCGAGAAGATGAACTACAAGATCCGCGAAGCCCAACTGCAGAAGATTCCCTACATGCTGGTGGTGGGCGACAAGGAAATGGAGAACGGCACCGTTTCCGTCCGCGCCCGCAAAGAGGGCAAGGGCGGCACCATGAGCGCCGACGAGTTTGTGGCTCAGATTCTGGACGAGATCAAGAACAAGGAGAACTGAAACGCGCCTGAACCGCGTTGAGGTTTGAACCGCACAGGGCCGCCGGGCCGGGCGTGAAGCACCACGCCGCTCGGCGGCCCTGCCGTTTTGCAGGAGATTTCCCCGGCTTGAAGCGGCGTTTGCGGTGTGCGGCAGGGAAACAAAGGTTGAATTTTGCCCGCATATCACCACAAATTTACAAAAAGGTTCTTGCAATCGTGCGCCCTATCTGTTATACCTAATAGCAATATGCTATGACAATGTGCCGCAGAAGCGGCCGTTGCTCCGCCCCGTTGAAAGAAGGATGACGAACCGAAGGGGCGGATTTTTGGCCATTTTGCGATGGCCCCATTTTGAAAGGAACGTGATCGTTTTTGGAGACCCCTGGCCCCAGTATGTACCTGATTCTGCTGATTCTGCTGGCATTGTCCGCCTTTTTTTCTGCGTCGGAAACGGCGCTCTCCTCGGCGAACCGGGTGCGCCTGCGCAACCGGGCGCAGGAGGGAGACGCGCGTGCCCAGCTAGCGCTGGACCTGATTGCGGACTATGACCGCACCCTCTCCACCATTCTGGTGGGCAACAACGTGGTAAACCTGACGGCGTCCTCCCTATCCACCTTGGTGGTAACGGCGCTGCTGGGCAGCCAGTATGGCCCGCTGGCCGCCACCATTGCGGTGACGGTTCTGGTGCTGATCTTCGGCGAAATTCTGCCCAAGAGCATCGCCAACGACCGGGCAGAGGAGCTGAGCGTTCAGGTAGCGAGGCCGCTGAAGCTGCTGCGCACCCTGTTTTATCCCGTTGTGATGGTGTTTGTGTGGATTCGGCGGGTGGTCTCCCGCCCGAACCCGGAGAACGACGGCACCCCCAGCGTGACCGAGGCCGAGCTGAAAACCATCATCGACACGGTGGGGGAAGAGGGCGTGCTGGATTCCCGCGAGACGGACATGATGCAGAGCGTGATCCAGTTTGACGACACCACGGTGCAGCGCATTCTGGTGCCCCGGGTGGATCTGGTGGCGGTGGAAGCCGACGCGCCGCAGCAGGAAATTCTGGATACGGTGCTGGAGAGCGGTTATACCCGCATTCCGGTGTACGAAGGGGACATCGACCACATCATCGGTATGCTGTATGCCAAGGACCTGCTGGCCTGCCTGGCCAAAGGGGAGCCGGTGCAGCTACGCAAAATGTGCCGGGATGTGACCTTTGTGTACCGCACTAAGCACACCAGCGACCTGCTGGCGGAACTGCGCCGCAAAAAACAGCACATGGCCGTGGTGATTGACGATTACGGCGGAACCCTGGGCATCGTGACCATGGAGGACCTGCTGGAGGAGTTGGTGGGTGAAATCTTCGATGAGACCGACGAACCGGAGGAAGGCCCCATCCAGCTGATAAGCGAGGGCCTGTACCGGGTGGACGGTGACACCCCGGTGGACGATCTGTTTGAGGCGGTGGGCTGCAAGGTCAAGGACTGTGAGGGCGATTTTTCCAGCGCGGCAGGCTGGGCGCTGGCCCAGCTGGAGCACATTCCCCAGGCCGGGGAGGCCTTTGAGTTCGAGAACCTCTATGTGACCGTGGGCCAGGTGAAGGACAAACGCATTCTGACCCTCATGGTGCGGGTCACGCCGGACCCGAAGCATCCGGCAAAGCCCCTGAAGCAGGAGGGCACGGCAGAGAAAAAGGCCGAATAACCCATTACAACAAAAAAGCGGCGTGCAGAGGTATCTCTGCACGCCGCTTTTGACGTTTTGAAAAAAGTTTAGCTTTCCAGCCCTTCCATCCAGTAGTTCCAGTACCGTTCCGGCGGGGTGTACTGAGCCATGGCTTCGTCCAGAAACTCCGTGCGCTCGTAGATAAAGTCCACAGTTTCTTCCAGGTTCAGGGCGCTGCGCAGGGAGGGCTTGCCGCCGCTGTTGCTCACGTGGGTTACAACGCCGTCGTTTTCACCCCACAGGGCGTACTCCCGCTCGTAAGCGCCGGACCAGTGCAGCAGTTCCGCGTTTTTCCGCAGCAGCTCCTCCACGTGTTCGGGGGTGAACAGGCTTGCGCGAAGCTCGCTCCAGCGCTGGGCCAGCAGCTGGGTCGTTTTCTCCGGGTTCAGCCGCCAGAGGGTGTCGATCTCGTGGTCCGGCAGCAGGGTGCGGCGCAGGTTCAGCCAATCGTAGGAGGAAGAAGCGTCGCCCAGGCTGTAATTCAGGTCCCAGGGAACGCGATACAGCGGCCCGTCCGGCTCAAACTGGGCGTACATACGGTTGGTGAGAAAGTTGTCGACCCCGCAGGTGAACTGGGTAAACAGGGCCGAGTCGATCTGGTTTCGCAGGTCGATGAGGGAGAGGGCCTCGTCCCAATCGTCCGCCTGCTCGTACAAAAAGGCGATGGCGTAATTTTTCAGGGGCGTCCAGTCGCCGGCCTGCACCATTTTGGGCCACAGCAGCTTGACCGCCTGCTCGTCACCCCAGGTGCGCTCGGTGAGGGAATCCAGCGCCTGGGCCTCTTCCATATAGGGCAGGTACGCGGTGCGCCACTTGTACAGCCTGCCGTTTTCCGGAAGGTTCAGGCTCTTTTTGTCCACCGGGCTGGCCAGGCCGTACAAACCGGCATAGGAGCCGTTGATGTACACCTCCACATACTCCATCTCGCAGGTGGGGTAGTCCCATTCGGTCTGGGCGGCCAGCTCGTTCCACAGGGTGATGCAGGTCATCTCTTTTGCGCGGGAGGGGTCGGTGCTCAGGCTGTACAGCAGCCAGTCCTCATCGCTGCGCATTCCTAGCAGGCTGGCATTGCGCTTTCTGCCGTTGGATTTTTTCAGCTTCAGGTGGTAGTTGTGCTTGGGCGCCCAGTAGGTGGAATGCCCGCGCAGACTCCACTCCATCTGGGAGGTAAACACCGTGTTCTGGTCCGGCTCCAGCAGCACCAGAGAGCCGGAACCCTCGTCGATGCTGCTGCTCTCGTCCAGCGGGTCATCTTTGGGGTACAGCTCATCGCCGGTGATGGAGAGGATGGGCAGGCCGGAGATCTGAAGCTGATACAGCACCACCCGGCTGCCGCGTTTGGCCGCCACCTGAAGAATTTTGCCGTCCTCAATCCGGTCGGCCCGGTCGGCCCAGGCGCTGGCCTGCACCGAAAGGTCCCCGGCGGCGCTGGTCAGCTGGCCGGTCCAGCCCTCCGAGGCCAATGACTGGGACAGCCGGTAAATGCCCTCGGAACAGGGCAGCTCCGCCCCGTTCCAGCACAGCGGCAGCGCTTCGCCGGCGGGCTGAGCGTTTTCGGTGAGCTGCTGCCAGGCTTCGTCGGAAAGAAAGCGCACACCCAACGGCTGGCCCTCCGCTAGATGCGGGGCCAGCCACAGCAGCAGGGACAGTGCGGCAATGGCCCCGGCCAGCAGCCAATATTTGAAACGCCTGTGCATACAGCACCTCACAATACAAAAAAGTACCGGGCAACAGGCAGCGGCCCAGAAAAGCGGCGGTAAATGCGCGCTTTTGGGGAATCGGCTGCCCGGCTCGGTCACAAAAAACTCATCAATAGCGAATCTGGCCGTCGTGGTCCAGCAGGCTCACGCTCTGCACACCCGGCAGGGCGGCGCAGGCCTGCACCAGAGCGGGGGGATCGTTGGGGCGCAGTTCCACGATCAGGTCAATGCCGGCGGTGGTCAGGTTGCGGCTCTTCACATGGGCGGCCTTGGCCTGCTGCTTCAGAATGGGCTGCAGGGCGGCTTCCACGCTGGCGTCGCTGCCGTTCATCACCAGCAGCATGGGGGATTTGGCAGCCGGAATGAGATCCAGCACAAACACCAGCACCGTGAGCACCAGGCTCAGCAGAATGGCCAGGGCGTACAGCTTAGCGCCGCACACAATGCCGATGCTGATGGACCAGAACAGGAACACCAGATCCATGGGATCTTTGACCGCATTGCGGAAGCGGACGATGGACAGCGCACCCACGCTGCCCAGCGAGATGACGAAGCTGCTCTGCATGGCCAGCAGAATGCCGGCGGTGATCACCGGAAGCATGGCCAGGCTCTTGTTGAAGTCCCGGGAATAAAAGGCGCTGCGGGTGACCAGCTTGTAAATCAGATAGATGTACAGGGCCAGCACGGCGGCCATGCCCAGGGCGGCGGCGATGTCGCCCATGGTAACGGCGGGGTCAGTAAATTCCTGCAAAACGGATTTCTTGATTGCGTCCTTGATGCTCATACAAAGTTCCTTTCACGCCGGGGCCAAGGGCTTCGCGGCAAAGTGTATATTTTGAGAACGAGATGCGCTGCATCTCACCCAGCTCCAGCACGTCGGCAATGGGGGCGGGCAAAAACTCGTCAAATTTAACCTCCAGCACATGCTGGCCTGGGGGGAGAATGGGGTGCAGGGCCGGGCGCGGGTCAAAAAATTGCCCCACATCGGCGCTTCCGGCAATGTTCTGGTCCAGCGTAATGCGCACATTGCCCAGCCTGCCCACATAGGCGGTGCGCTCATAGTCCACAATCACCACCGGGCGCAGCCGGTTCAGCTGCATTTCCACGGCCAGCAGGTTCAGCGGCGCGGGGGTGCCGGCCTCAATGCGCGGGGGCAGCCCGGCCAGAATGCGGTCGGCCTGTTCCCGGGTGAGGGGGCAGCCGGTCTTTTTGGTGTAGCCGTGGAGTTTTTCCTTGATCTCCAGGTTCATGTGGCTGGCGTCGCCGTTGTAGATGCGGATGCGGAACTTGCGGCGGGCGTCCACGCCGTCCTCGTTTTCCCGCAGGGCACTGTCCCGCGCGTCATCAAAGTACAGGCTTCGGATGCAGTACACCGCCCCGGTCTGGTGGGCGTCGGGCCGCAGAACCACATTCAGGCGGGCGCGCAGGATGGCCAGGTCACCGCCGGTGACCAGGTATTTCCACTCGTTGCGGTATTCCATAAACGTGACTTCCTGATGGTTATAAGTTCGGTTGAAAAAAGAAGGAGCGTCGATGTACGGCCAAAAAATACCGAACATCGAGGCCAAATATCATTATAATGAAAGTAAAAGGTTTGTAAAGCCATTCACAGGCTAAAACAGCACGACAATTTGACGGATTTGGGCAATGGGGCGGCGGCTTTGGGCGAAACGGTGAAAAAGCACAAATAAAATTTGCGGAACATCGAATTTTTGAAAAATGAGGCGTGCAAAAAAGGCCGCCCGGCTGGGGGCGGCATCAAACGGTGAAAACGGTGCGAAACGGCAAAAAAGGCACACAAAAAGGGCCTGTGCAAAAATGCACAGGCCCCAAAAGGCAGAGGATGAAGCAGGGAAGCGATTACTCCTCGACAACCTGCTTGGTCTCGCGGGCGATCATCAGCTCCTCATCGGTGGCGATGACCAGCACGCACACATCGCCGCGCCAGCCGGTGATGTCGCACACGTCGCCGTGGCAGTTCTGGTTCTTGTCCACATTGATGCGGATGCCCAGGAAGTCCAGACCCTCGCAGACGGCCTCACGCAGCTGAGCGTCATGCTCGCCGATGCCGCCGGTGAACACCAGGCAGTCAACGCCGCCCATGGCCACCGCGTAGGAGCCGATGTACTTCTTGATCTGGTAGTTCAGCATATCCTGAGCCAGCTGAGCGCGCTTGTCGCCGGCAGAAGCAGCGGCCTCAATGTCGCGCTTGTCGCCGCTGGGCACGCCGGAAACGCCGGCCAGACCGGACTTCTTGTTCAGGATCTCATCCAGCTCATGGCCGGTGATGCCCAGGCTGTACTTCAGGTAGTTCACCACGCTGGGGTCGATGTCGCCGCAGCGGGTGCCCATCATCAGGCCGGCCAGAGGAGTCATGCCCATGGAGGTATCCACCACCTGGCCGCGCTTCACGGCGGCGATGGAGGAACCGTTGCCCAGATGGCAGGTGATGATCTTCAGATCCTTGGGATGCTGGCCCATGTACTCAGCAGCCTTCAGGCTGACGTACTTGTGGCTGGTGCCGTGGAAGCCGTAGCGGCGGACACCGTACTCCTGATAGTACTCGTAGGGCAGGGGGTACATGTAAGCCTTGGGGGGCATGGTGCTGTGGAAGGCGGTATCAAACACGACCACGTTGGGCTTATCCATGCCGAACACCTCGCGGGAGGCCTTCAGGCCCAGCAGGCAGGCGGGGTTGTGCAGGGGGGCCAGGGGAGACAGCTCATCAATGGTCTTGATGACTTCGTCGGTCACCAGGCAGCTCTTCTGGAACTTCTCGCCGCCGTGCACGCAGCGATGGCCGATGGCGTCGATCTCGTTGATGCTGTCGATGACCTTGCCTTCGCCTTCGGTCATCATCTCAACCAGCTTGGCAAACGCTTCGGTGTGAGAGGGGAAGGGAGCGTCGGCCTTCATCTTGTTGCCGCCCACCTGATGGGTGATGCAGCTGCCTTCGCCGCCGATGCGCTCGCACAGGCCCTTGCACAAGACCTTCTCGGTCTCCATATCAAGCAGCTGATACTTCAGAGAAGAAGAGCCGCAATTGATAACCAGAACTTTCATTGGTTTGTTTTCCTCCGTTTCATTTTGCGGGCCGGGCAGGGTCGCACCCGCACAGCCAGGGATTTTCAATCCGTCATTTCCATTATATAATGGTTACTGGGCTTTTTCAACCCATAAGAGGTTACGTTAAAAAGGAGACAAACTCCATGTCGATTGCTGCGTTGATCGCTGAATACGACCCGTTTCACGCCGGGCACGCCTGGCAGCTGGCCGAGCTGCGCCGCCGGGGATTTGACCAGGTGGCCGTGGCCATGAGCGGCCCGGTGGTGCAGCGGGGTACCCTGGCCCTGCTGCCTGCCCCGGTGCGGGCGGCGGCCGCCCTGGAGGGCGGGGCCAGTCTGGTGGTGGGAATTCCTGCCCCGTGGGCTTGCCAGAGCGCCGAGGGCTTTGCCGCGGCGGGCGTGGCCTTGCTCAGTGCCCTGCCCGGCACGCAGGTGCTGGCCTTCGGGGCCGAAACGCCGGACGGCGAGGCCCTGATGAACACAGCCCGGGCGCTGCTTGCGCCGGAGTTCGGCCCGCTGGTGCGGGAACAGCTGGCGGACGGCCGCCCCTTTGCCGCCGCCCGGGCGGTCGCGGCGCAGTGCCTTTACCCGCCTGCGGGGGAGATTCTGGCCAGCCCGAACAACAATCTGGGGGTGGAATACTGCAAGGCCATTCTGGCCCAGAACAGCCACCTTGTGCCCCTGCCCCTGCCCCGGCTGGGGGCGGCCCATGGGGCCGACGCCCCGGCGGGCGGCTTTGCCAGCGCCAGCTACATTCGGGCGTGCCTTTTGCGGGGTGACTGGGCGGAAGCGGCCCGCTGGCTGCCCGCCCCGGCGCTGGCCCGCTATCAGGCGGCGGCCGGGGAAGGGCAGATGACCGACCCGGCGGCCTTCAGCGTGGCGGTTTTGTCCCGCCTGCGGGCGCGGGAGGACTTTTCCCGGGTGCGGGGGGCCGGGGAAGGGCTGGATCGGCGACTGGCCGCCGCCGTGCATGACGCGCCCTCCCTTACCTCATTATATGAGCGGATGAAAACCAAGCGGTATGCCCATGCGCGGCTTCGCCGTCTGGTGTTGGACGCCGCCCTGGGCTACGACGATCAGCTCCCGGCACTGCCACCCTATCTGCACGTGTGGGGGGCGGCCCCCGGCGGGATGGCCCTGCTGAAGGGGGCCGCCCTGCCGGCCGGGGCCAGCATGGCCCGCCTTGAAGCACAAAGCCCGGCGTGCCGGACCGCGGCCCAAGCCCACAGCGCCGCTTGCGATCTGGCCGCCCTGTGCCGCTGCCGGCCCGCCCCCATGGGGCTGGCGTACACCCAGCCGATGGTGCGGGGAAATACCGATGGATCGTGAAATGTTTGGAGAAAGGCGGGAAAATTGAAATAAAATTGTCATCTTTTTGCAGGAAAAGCCTGAAATAATTCGGCGGCGATTTTCGTCTTAAAAGAAACAACGGCGTGATTTTCTCAAAAAGTTATCTAACATCGCTGAATTTTGAGAATACAGAACAGACAAAGCAGCAAACTGCTCAAAGAAACTATGAGATTTTTGGATAAAATGCTGCTTTTTACAGGCACAAAATCCCGGCCGGCTTTGCTGGAAACGGGTTGCATGACCGTGTATAATAGTTGCCACGGGGAAGAAAAACGGCACAAACGGCGGGAAATGAACGCCGGAAGCGCGAAAAAATGGTTGAGTCTGCGTGCAATGTGTGCCGGCCCGATCCTTCAAGGAGGAACCGTTCTGTGATCAAACGAAATCAAAAGCTGCTGAATCTGCTGAGCAGCTTGCTGGATGGCGTTTTAATTTTTCTTGCGTATCTCGTCGCTACCTATATCCGCTGGGAGCTTCTGCCCGGCGGCCGCTTTACCCTTCAGGACGAATGGACGCTGCACAATCTGGCGTACATCGTGGTGTACAGTGTGCTTCTGGTGGTGGCTTACCACTGCACCCAGCTGTACGGCTCGTTCCGCTACAAGCCCCTCTGGCAGGAGCTTCGGATGCTGGTATGGGTCAACGTGCTGGGCACTTTGCTGGTCACCTCGGGCCTGTACCTGATCAAATCCTGGGGCTGGTTCAATACCTGGGACATTTCCAGCCTGGTTCTGGTGATGTTCTGCGCCATCAGCACCTTGATGGTCAGCTGTAAGCGCATTGTGGTGCGGGCGGTGCTGCGCTATTACCGGCGCAGAGGCTACAACCAGAAGCACGTGATCGTGGTGGGCAACGGCCATCTGGCCCGGCAGTATGTGGAATCGGTCCACAACGCACCCCATTTCGGCTTCCATGTGGACGGCTATGTGGCCAAGGAGGCCCATGAGGTGATGGGCATTCCCCGCCTGGGCAATTATGAGGACCTGGAAAGCCTGCTGGAGGGCATCGGCATTGACGAGGTGGTGGTGGCGCTGGAAGCGCACGAGAACCCCTTCCTGCCGGTGGTCATCTCCGCCTGCGAAAAGCAGGGCACCAAGGTGTGCATCATTCCCTTCTACAACGACTACATTCCGGCCCGGGCCACGCTGGAGACGGTGGGCGGCTGCAAGCTCATCAACATCCGGGCCACCCCGCTGGACAATCTGGGCGCGGCAGCGCTGAAGCGCGCGGTGGACATTGCGGGCAGCCTGTTCGGGTTGGTCGTGCTCAGCCCGCTGATGCTGGCAACGGCCATCGGTGTAAAGATTTCCGGCCCGGGGCCGATCATCTTCAAGCAGGAGCGGGTGGGCCGCTACAAAAAGCCCTTTCTGATGTATAAATTCCGCAGCATGGCCGTGAACAAGGAGCAGGACACCGCTTGGAGCACCAACCAGGACAACCGCAAAACCATGTTCGGCAGCATCATCCGCAAGCTGAGCATCGACGAGCTGCCCCAGCTGGTCAATGTGCTCAAGGGCGAGATGAGCCTGGTCGGCCCGCGGCCGGAGATTCCGCACTATGTGGAGTTGTTCAAGGAGTCGGTGCCGCTGTACATGGTCAAGCACCAGGTGCGGCCGGGCATTACCGGTTGGGCGCAGGTGCACGGCTTCCGGGGCGACACCAGCATTGACGGCCGTGTGCAGTGCGACATCTGGTACATTGAGAACTGGAGCTTCTGGCTGGACATTCGCATCTTGTTTATGACCGTATTTGGTGGTATGGTTAACAAGGAACAGTTGCAGCATGGCCACGCTCATGCAACCAAGTGAATCACTGCTTTTGCCGCCTGTGTGCAGAAGCGGAGTCTGAAAAGGAGAAAACCATCATGGTGGATTATCTGATTGTAGGCGCCGGCCTGTACGGCGCGGTATTTGCCCACGAGGCCAAAAAGGCCGGCAAGACTTGCGTTGTCATTGACAAGCGGGATCACATTGCCGGCAACATCTACACCAAAGAGATCGAGGGCATTCAGGTGCACGAGTACGGCGCCCACATCTTCCACACCTCCAACAAGCAGGTGTGGGACTATGTGAACGCGCTGGCCGAGTTCAACCGCTACACCAACAGCCCGGTGGCCAACTATAAGGGCGAGCTGTACAACCTGCCCTTCAATATGAACACCTTCAACAAGATGTGGGGTGTGATCACCCCCGCCGAGGCGCAGGCCAAGATCGAAGAGCAGAAGGCCGCCGCCCACGTGGAGAACCCCCAAAACCTGGAGGAGCAGGCCATCAGCCTGGTGGGCACCGACATTTACGAGAAGCTCATCAAGGGCTACACCGAAAAGCAGTGGGGCCGCCCCTGCGATCAGCTGCCCGCCTTTATCATCAAGCGGCTGCCCGTGCGCCTGATCTACGACAACAACTACTTTAACGACAAGTACCAGGGCATCCCCGTGGGCGGCTACACCGCACTGGTGGAAAAGCTGCTGGACGGCATTGAGGTGCGCTTGGGCGTGGATTATCTGGCTGACCGGGAGAACCTGAGCACCCTGGCAAAAACCGTGGTGTACACCGGCCCCATCGACGCATACTTTGGCTATAAGCTGGGCGCGCTGGAATACCGCAGCGTGCGCTTTGAGACCGAAGTGCTGGATATGCCCAACTATCAGGGCAATGCGGTGGTGAACTACACCGATGCCGAGACCCCCTACACCCGCATCATTGAGCACAAGCACTTTGAGTTCGGCACCCAGCCCAAAACGGTCATCAGCCGGGAGTACAGCGCCGAGTGGAAGCCCGGCGATGAGCCGTACTACCCCGTCAACGACGAAAAGAACGGCGCGCTGTACCAGCAGTACAAGGCTCTGGCCGATGCCGAGGGCGGCGTGATCTTCGGCGGCCGTCTGGGCGAGTACAAATACTACGACATGGACAAGGTGATCGAAAGCGCCCTGAACATGGTGCAGAAGGTGCTGGGATGAACCTCCGCGTTGTAGTGGCGGCCCACAAACCCTACTGGATGCCCGCCGACCCGGTGTATCTGCCGGTGCAGGTGGGGGCTGCGGGCAAAGAGAGCATTCCCGGGTACACCCGGGATGATTCCGGTGAGAACATCTCGGCTAAGAACCCCCATTACTGCGAGCTGACCGGCCTGTACTGGGCCTGGAAAAATCTGTCCGGCGATGCCATCGGCCTGGCCCATTACCGTCGCCACTTTGCACGCCCGGGCCACGGCGACAAAAAGGCCCGGGTGATGACCGGCCCGGAACTGGAGCAGGCCCTGAACGGAGTGCAGGCGGTGCTGCCTGCACCCCGCCATTATTGGATCGAGACCAATTACAGCCAGTATGCCCATGCCCACCACGGGGTGGATCTGGACACGATGCGGGCCATCCTCAGCGAAGAGTGGCCGGCCTACCTGCCCGCCTATGACCGGGTGATGAAGCGCACCTGGGGGCACCGGTTCAACATGATGGTGATGCGGCGCGAGACCTTTGACGCCTGGTGCCGGTGGCTGTTTGCGGTGCTGGGGCGGCTGGAAGAGCGACTGGACCTGACGGGATACAGCAAAAACGATGCCCGGGTGTTCGGCTTTGTGAGCGAGCGCCTGCTGGACGTGTGGTTGGAGACCGAGGGCGTGACCTACCGGGAAGTGCCGGTGGTGTTTTTGGAGAACCAGCACTGGGGCAAAAAGATCGCCGCGTTTCTGCGGCGCAAGCTGGTGGGCCACAATTAAGCGGCTGCACGGCTGCCGGAATAAAAAAACAAAACCCGCGCTGAGCGCAGAGCCTGCCAAAGCAGGCCGCGCCCGGCGCGGGTTTTTCATTGACGGATGCAGGGCTGACCGCTCACGCACCGAAGCGATTGCGGATGGGCAATCGGTTTAGAAGCCAAGTTCCACAAACCGGCGGAAGGGCTGCTTGCCCTCCAGCGCGGCGTCGATCTTTTTCAGCAGAGCGGCCTTGTCGCGGTTCAGGGTGCCCTTCAGAATCAGGTAGTTGGACGCATGGTTGGCGCGGAACACGCTGCCCTCGCTGTCCAGATGCTCGATGAGCAGGCGGGTCTCCGCCGCCAGCTGCAGGGGGTCCAGCTGGGTCAGCGTGCCCTCCTGCACCCATTGGGCCAGAGGCGTGCCGTGGTACACCCGCAGGGTGAGCAGGCCGATGTATTCCGGCTTCATGGCCGAAAGGGCCGCCGCCGTGTCCAGGGCGTGGGGCTGCCACATCTCCACGCCGCCCATGCCGTTGATGGCTGTGACGGACAGCGTCAGCCCGGCGCGGCGCACCTTCAGGCCGGCCTCCACGATCTGCGCGGCGGTTTCGCCCTTGTTGTAGCGCTTCAGCAGCTCCTCGTTGCCGCTCTCCAGGCCCATGTACACAATGCCCAGGCCCTCGGCGTGCAGCGTTTCCAGCTGGGCCGGGGTTTTGGTGATGATGCTTTTGGGCGAGCCGTAGACCGCCACCCGCTGGCATTCGGGAATGCGCTCCCGGATGAACTCCAGAATGCGCTGCAGATGCTCCATGGGCAGAATCAGGGCGTCGCCGTCGGCCAGGAACACCCGCTCAATGTAAGCATAGTGGGCGCGGGCCCATTCCAGGTCCTCAAACACTTCTTCGATGGGGCGTATGGAGAAGCGCTTGGCCTTGTACATATTGCAGAAGGCGCACTTGTTGTGGGAGCACCCGTAGGTGACCTGAACGATCAGGCTGTGGGCCTCACTGGGGGGGCGGTAAACATCACCGGAATATCGCATGGATCGGTTCCTCCAATCGGAAAATCAATAGTCAGCGGCAGAAATTGCGGCACCGCCCGCGGCAAACAAACCGGCGGGGCGGTGCGCATCGGCCCCTAAAAAGGGCGCAGTGCGCTGCCGCATTGTTATTATACCATAGGAAGCGGCAAAAAACTAGAAAATGGAATGGATTCCGTAATGAGAAAAAACAAGGTGATTCGATGAAAAAAACAGGTGATTTGAGGGGAGAAGCAGAAAAACTGAGAAAATCAAAAATTTTTTCAAAAAAAGCTTGCATTTGCAGCGCCCTCCTGCTATAATAAACAAGCACTCAGGAGTGCGAACAACACAAAACAAAATATGGGAGTGTTCCCGAGTGGCCAAAGGGGACAGACTGTAAATCTGCTGCTTATAGCTTCGGTGGTTCGAATCCACCCGCTCCCACCAGAACGCGATGCTCAATTGAGCATCGCGTTTCTTTTTGCATAAATTACTCCGGGGCGCTGAGCCGGGGTGAATATGTATAGCATGTTCACGGTTTGTCAAATAGAATGGCAACCCGCTCTGGTATGCTGAAAGCCCGCAAAAAACAGGGAGGACGGAACGTATGCCGGATGAAAAGAAAATCTCGCCCCGGATTGAAGGGCAGCTGCGCCACAGCATTTTGAAACTGCCGCGGTCGGTCTATCAGGCTACGGGAATCGTGGTGAATGGGCGAAGAATCAAGAGCTTTGTATTTACCACGGATCTTGTCATCATCCGCAACTGCGATGCCGATGCGGTTTTTGCGGTCTATCCCTTTACACCGCAGCAGGCAATCAGCGATGCCATCATCAAAGCATCGTACATTCCGGTGTTCTGCGGCGTGAAACGGCGTGCCGCAAGCCCATGGGGCAGGGCTGCTTGTAAAAAGACGGTGCGTGTGCTGGAATAAAAACCGAAAGCTGAAGTCAACTTTAATATGAATCCGCAGAATACCCTGCAGAAAGGAGCCGCGCCATGTACACCATTGGTCAGGTATCGGAGAGGACGGGGCTGCCCATCTCGACCCTTCGCTATTACGATAAGGAGGGATTGTTCCCTCACATGGAGCGGGTTTCTGGCGCGCGGCGCTTCAGCGAGCGGGAGCTGGAGGCGCTGCGCGTGATCGAGTGCCTGAAGGCTTCCGGGCTGGAGATCCGGGACATCCGGCAGTTCATGCAGTGGTGCACGGAGGGGGCCGGCAGCTACCCCAAGCGCCGGGAACTGCTGGAGCGCCAGAAGGAGACGCTGGAAGCCCAGATGGACGATTTGCGCCGCAGCCTGGCTATGCTGCAGTTCAAGTGCTGGTATTACGAGCAGGCCATGCAGGACGGCGGGGAAGAACGCATTCAGGCCATGCTGCCGGACAAGCTGCCGGCGGAGGTTCAGGTGCTGTACGACCTGGCCCACGGCCGCACGCCGGGAAAGACGGCACTGAACGTAAGTGCGGGCTGAGCGGCCATTTATTGGGATCATGGGAACGATCCGGCGCACGCGGGAGAGGTGAAATGCCTCCCCGCGTGTGCCTTTTTTGAAGGGCTGAGGTATGACGGCGAAAAAACGGGAAAGGCTAAAAGCAGAACCCGGCGGGAAAGCCTGCCGGGCAATGCAGCAGCGAAAGGAGATCCCGCAGATGAGCGAGACTTTGACGATGGTACGCATTCCGTATCAGGAATACGCGGCCCTGTATTCGCCGATGGAGGGCCTGGCCCGGGGCACCCTGTTTCAGGCACTGGATAAACCGCTGGACGCGGTGGGCGGCGCGCCCCGCAAACCAAAAGGGAAAAAGCCCTGGCTGGACTATTTAGCCTTGGGGTTTGCCCTGGATGACCTGCGCCTGTTTCTGGATGTGAACCCGGAAAACCGCGAGGCGCTGGCCGAGTACAACGAGCTTTTGCGCAAGCGCAAAGAGCTGCGCACCCGCCTGGAAGAGCAGGAAGGCATGACCGATGTGTTCAGCGAGAGCGATGCCTGGAGCTGGGCGGTTGCGCCCTTCCCCTGGATGTGAGAGGAGGAGAGAAACGCCTATGTGGAGCTATCAGAAGCATTTGCAGTACCCCATTCACATCAAAAACCCGGATGCCCGCGCGGCCCAGGTCATCATCAGCCAGTACGGCGGGCCGGACGGTGAGATCGGCGCGAGCCTGCGGTATCTGAGCCAGCGGTACGCCATGCCCAACGCCCAGCTGGCGGGCATTCTGACGGACATCGGCACCGAGGAGCTGGCCCATCTGGAGATGGTGGGCACGCTGGTGTGCCAGCTGTGCCGGGGCCTGACGCCGGAGCAGATTCAGCAGCAGGGCATGGCCCCCTATTTTGTGGACCACACCGCAGGTGTCTGGCCGCAGGCGGCGGGCGGCATTCCCTTCACGGCCACGGAATTTGCCAGCAAGGGCGATGCCATCACCGATCTGCACGAGAACCTGGCGGCCGAGCAGAAGGCCCGTACCACCTACGACAACATTCTGCGGTTGGTGGATGACCCGGATGTGGTGGATGTGATCCGCTTTCTGCGCCAGCGGGAGGTGACCCACTACCAGCGCTTTGGTGAGGCGTTGGAACGACTGAAGGACCAGCTGGACGAACGGAATTTTTACGCCTTTAACCCAAGCCTGAAGCCCCAGCCCGCCCGCCGCCCGGCGGGCAGCTGAAGCCTAAAAAACGCCCCATGCAGAACCCGGCGCAACGCGGGGCCTGCATGGGGCGTTTGTTTGTGTGCTTTTTCACAGGGGGCTTTAGGAGGCGGGCCGGAACTCCGGCGGCAGCCCCTCGGCGCGCAGCCGCTCCAGAATGGGGGCATCTGCGGGGCAGAAGGCGTACTGCTCCAGTTCGTCCACGGCCACCCAGTGAAGGGCCGCGTGCTCCAGCAGCTGGGGCGTGCCCGCGGCAATGGCGGCTTGGTAGAGCAGCAGCTCCACCGTCAGGTCCGGGTACGTGTGGGTCAGGCGGGCGTACAGGGGGCCGACGGCCACGGTCACGCCCAGTTCCTCCCGGCATTCCCGGGACAAGGCCTCCGGGCCGGTCTCGCCCGGCTCCAGCTTGCCGCCCACAAATTCCCACAAAAGACCGCGGGCCTTGTGGGCGGGGCGCTGCCCGATGAGAAAGCGCCCGCCCTGACAGATCAGCGCGGCGGCAACGGCAACGGTGTTCGGCATGGGATGGCTCCTTTCCTGTGGTGTTCAGCGGCCGAAGCCGATGGGGGAGCGCTGGCGCACTTCCACGCTCAACTCCCGCCCGGCGTTGGCCAAATCCTCGGGGGTAAGGGTCAGGCTGCCGCCCAGGCGGCTGCGGGTGAGGGCCTTGCCCCAGGTGCGCTCGTACAGGTTGCGCACAAACCGGGCGTTGCTGAAGCCCTTGGCCCCCAGCAGCTTGTCCGGCAGGGCATCAAAATAGTTCTGCACGGCGGTGCAGAAGGCCTCGGAACACTCGAAATTGACCCGGGCCAGATGCAGGAAAATGCGGCACAGCTCGTCCCGCCCGTAGTTGGCGAACCGAATCTCGTAGGGCATCCGGCTGGCAAGGCCGGCGTTGGCTTTCATCAGGCGGTCCATCTCATCCGGATACCCGGCGAAGATCACTACCAGGTCGTCCCGGTAGTTTTCCATGCAGGTGATGAGGGTATCAATGGCCTCCTGGCCGAAGTCGCGCCCGTCGCCCTCCTGCCGGAAGAGTGAATAGGCCTCGTCCACAAACAGCACCGAGCCCAGCGCGTCCCGCACAAAGCTCTCGGTGCGGGGGGCGGTGTGGCCCACATACTGGCCGCACAGGTCGCGGCCGTGAATCTCCACAAAGCCGCCGTTGCGCAGAACGCCGGCCTCCTTCAGCATTTTGCCCAGAATGCGGGCCACTGTGGTCTTGCCGGTTCCGGGGCTGCCCACAAAGCGCATATGGATGCAGGGCGGGCTCATGCCGTTCTGCCGGGCATACACGATCTGCTCTACCACGGCGTTCAGCTGGCTGCGCACGTTTTCCAGCCCGGCCAGCCCGGCCAGCATCTCGGCGGCGGTGGCCGAGGCCTCGGCGGGCACAAAGCCACTCACTTGGTTGGCCTGAATCAGCGAGTTGGTCAGGCCGTGGCGGCTGTTGTACAGCAGCTTGCGGTAAATCATCTCGTGGGCCATCTTGCTCAGGGTGTTCATGCCGTAAAAATGGCCATCGCTCTTTTCGGCCAGAATGCGCTGCTCCAGCAGGCTGTCGGCGTCCTCGTCCAGCGTGAAGCCGTTCTTTTCCAGAAAAGTCCGGCTGATGGCCACCAGCTCGTCCATGGGGTGGGGGTCCAGCACCACCGGCCGTACAAAGCTCAGGTCGGCCAGGTCCAGCAGGGTGATTTGCAGCACCCGCTGCTCCACATAGGGAATGTGAAAGGCAAGAATCCGCCCGTTCTGCTGCTGCATCAGCTTCATCAGCCAGCGGCGGAACGTGGGTTCGCCGGTGTGGCCCACCCACTCGCTGATGTCCAGGCAGATAAGCGGCTCCACGCCGGGGGCCGTCATGGGCAGCAAAGGCTCCTTCAAGCCCTCCTTGCCCCGGGGATACGGGAAGGATGCCTCGGTCAGGCGGTGCTGTACGCCGCCGGTCTGGAACAGCTCGCAGGCGTCCAGCAGGCGGCACAGCTGCTTCAGGCAGGTGGTCAGGCCATCGCCCTCGTTGCACACGAACAGGTACGTCTGGCTGGCGAAGGAGCGGTAGCTGCCGTGCCGCCGCACCTGGGGGGTCACCGTGACGATCTCATGGGCCAGCTCCTTAAATTCCCGCATTCCCACCAGGCCGTCGATCTCCGCCAGGATGCGGGCCGTCAGGTCCGGCAGAATGGCCTCGTCGTTGTCATCGTCCGGGGCACTGTCTCTCGGGTTGGGCCGGGGGGCGGCGGTGTCCTCCGATTTCGGCTCGTCGGGCAGATTGTCCTCGTTCAGCGGTGCTTCGGCGGCGTCGTTCCGGTGGGCGGCGGGTTCTTCGGGGGCCGGGTACGCCTGAATCATGTAAAGCTCCGGGGGCAGCTGGGGCAGGTGCGCCTCCATAAGCGTGCGCAGGGCCGCCCGGGCCGGGGCGGCCTCCGCCTGGGCGCAGAAGGTGAGGGCGGTGTCGCTCTCTTCCAGCAGGGTGAGAAGGCCGGAAGCCTCCGGCCCCAGAAGGTGTGCCAGCTGCCGCGCGGGCGAGCGGCCTTCGCCATCCCGGGGGCGGTCCGGCAGAAACAGATGCAGAATGGTGCTGGGCATGGGACGGCTCCTTTCTTCAGAATGAAACCATGGGCCGGAGCCGGTCAGCGGGTCTGCTCTTCCGGCTGGGCGGCCGCTTCTTCGGCCAGAGCCTCCAGGGGCAGGCGGGAAACTTCCAGCATGGCCTTGTATTGCCGGGCGCACTGGGGGCACGCAGCCAGATGCTTTTGAATTTTGGCGCACTGGGCCAGGAACTGCGGGGTGACTGCCGCGGCGGATAAAAATTGCTCCATTTCTTCAAAGGAAATGTGCTCGTTCATACAATAAAACCTCCGTAGAGCACGGGGCGTATTACAGCCCGGTGCGCTCTGAATCATGGCCGCTTCAGGCGGCTTTGACTGTATCCTGTATCGCCGGGGCGGCACAAATGTCGTCCGGCGATTATTTTTTTGTGCGGCCGGTGAGCCGTTCAAGGTCGGCTTGAGTGCGGCCGGCAATCCAGCTTCCCCGCTCGGTGATGGCCCGGGGCGTCAGGTTCAGAATTTCATCCCCCAGCGGCCCCTCCACCCGCCGATACAAGGCGGCCATGCATTCCCGGGGCACGTCTTTGTTCAGGGCGGCGGTGATGCATTGGCGGGTGTATTCCAGCGCGTCGGCACAGGTGCGGCCGTTCAGATCGGCTGCGGTTTTCTTCACCGCGCCGCTGCGGCTGTTTTTATCCTCCCGCACGGTGGTGCTGCTGTGGCTGCTGCAGAAGGTCTTGTACAAAAAGGCGATCAGGTTCTGGGGGGCGGTATTCACGGCGCAGTAGCAGGCCAGCACCTGCCACACCAGATCTTCCGGCGTGAGGGGCTGGCGATGCTCCAGCAGGTCGGCCGGGTTACTGAGGGCCGGGTCGGCCAGCAGGCTGCCGCGGGTGCTGCCGTCCTCGTCGCCCAGCGGGTCCTCCAGATGGTAGCCGATGTACTGCTGCTGGCGCGTCTGGCGGCGCAGGTGGTCCATCCGGCGGCATTTGAACAGGTGCCGCAGCGAGGCTTCCCGGTGGTCACCGTCCTGATAAGACGGGTCGGACGTATAGACCGGAAGATATTTGTAGAAATCCATCTCCACGGCCAGCAAAAGGTCCCCGGCGTCCGCGCCCAGCGTATCGGTACTGTCGCCGGCACTGGCCATGCGGGCGGAGCGCAGCAGAACCAGAATGTCCTGCTCCAGCGCCTGCATGACGCGCAGCTGGGGCATGGGCTGGTCAAACTGAAGCAGATCGGCGTAAAAGGTATCTTCGGAGACATGCAGCATGGTCGATTCCTCTTTTTTATAGAAATGATACCTTAATATTATAGAGGATGCACTGCAAATTGACAATGAAAAAGAGGGCAGCGGAACGAAAATGTCGAACCCGGCCAATTTTTGCCGGACGAGCGCCGGGTACCCCTTGCAAACCGGCGCGTGGTGTGCTATGATAAAAATCACCGACCAAACGGTAAAACGCATTGACGAAGAGAGTACACGCCGCACGCTTTGGCCAAGAGAGGGGCCTCATCGGCTGAAAAAGCCCCCGAAAAGCGCGTCGTGGAAGTTCACTTCCGAGCGGCCCATGCCAACGGCCCTTGAACGGCCCAGTAGTGTGGGACGGGTTTTCGCCCCGTTACAGGCGTCAGAAGTGCCACGCCCGCTGAAGGACAGCTGCGGTGTGGAATTTGGGTGGTACCGCGGAGCATATCAATGGCTTCGTCCCTTCCGTGTCAGCGAGAGGGACGGGGCTTTTTTCTTTGCCCTGCCCCGGAATGTAAGAAAGGAGCAGCATTAAGATGCAGAAAATCATCGAAGAACTGGCCGCTCAGGTGGACGCCAGCCTCGCCGGTGTGACCAGCAGCGAGAGCCTGGCCGCCTTCTGGCAGGAGTACCTGAGCAAGAACGGCAAGGTCCCCGGCCTGATGAAGCAGCTGCGCACCGTTCCCAAGGAGGAACGCCCGGCTGCCGGTAAGATCATCAACGAATTCAAGGGCAAGGTGGAGGCCGAGTATGAGGCCGCCGCCGCCCGCATCAAGGCCGAGGAGCTGGCCGCCCGCAACACCGCCGAGGCAGTGGACATTACCCTGCCCGCCAAGCTGCGCAATGCAGGCAGCCTGCATCCCATCACCCTGGTGAAGCAGGAGATCATTGACATCTTCGCCGGCATGGGCTTTGCCGTGTACGAAGCCCCCGAGATCGACGACGACGCCCACAACTTCACCCGCCTGAATGTGCCCAAGGATCATCCCGCCCGGGATATGCAGGATACGTTCTACCTGAGCGGCGACCTGCTGCTGCGCACCCAGACCTCCAACGGCCAGATCCGCGCCATGGATGAGATGCGGCCTCCCATCAAGATCCTCTCTCCCGGCCGCGTGTTCCGTTCGGATTCCGATGCCACCCACAGCCCCATGTTCCATCAGATGGAGGGCCTTGTGGTGGATAAGGGCATCACCCTGTGCGATCTGCAGGGCATGCTGGACAAGCTGGTGCAGGCGCTGTTCGGCGAGGGCACCCGCACCCGCCTGCGCCCCTCCTACTTCCCCTTCACCGAGCCCAGTGTGGAGGTGGACGTGAGCTGCTTTGAGTGCGGCGGCTGCGGATGCAGCCTGTGCAAGGGCACCGGCTGGATCGAGGTTCTGGGCGGCGGTGTGGTCAACCGCAGGGTGCTGGCCAACTGCAATATTGACCCGGACGAGTATTCCGGCTTTGCCTTCGGCATCGGCATCGAGCGCATCGCCATGCTGAAATACGGCATCAACAACATGGGCCTGCTGTTTGAGAACGATCTGCGTTTCCTCAAGCAGTTCCAGGAGTAAGGAGGGGCACGACCATGAAAGTACCATTCAGCTGGCTGAAAGAATTTGTAGACATCGACATCACCCCCCAGCAGCTGCAGGATAAGCTGTTCAGCTGCGGCTTTGAGGTGGAGGAGCTGATTGACCTCTCCGCCGGGATCTCCAAGGTGGTCACCGGCAAGCTGGTGCACATCGAAAAGCAGGAGGGCACCGACCACCTGAACCTGTGCCGGGTGGACTGCGGCGATGAGTACGGCCATGACCTGGCCATCACCACCGGTGCGCCCAACATTTTCGAGGGGGCCATTGTGCCCGTGGCGCTGGACGGTGCAACTCTGCCCGGCGGCATTACCATCAAAAAGCGCAAGATGCACGGTGTGGAGTCCAACGGCATGATGTGCTCCGGCCAGGAACTGGGCATCAACGACGATTTCTATCCCGGTGCGGATGTGTACGGCCTGCTGATCCTGCCTGAGGACACCCCTCTGGGCCAGGACATCTGCGAGACCGTGGGCCTGAACGACTGGGTGTTTGACATTGCCGTCACCGCCAATCGGCCTGACTGCCAGTCCATTCTGGGCATGGCCCGTGAAGTGGCCGCCATTCTGGGCAAGCCCGTGAAGATGCCCGCCACCGATTACACCGTCACCGGCGAGCCGGACGAGAGCATTTCGGTTCAGGTACAAGCCCCCGACCTGTGCCCCCGGTATCTGGCCCACTACGTGCGCAACCTGCGCACCGGCGAAAGCCCCCGCTGGATGAAGAAGCATCTGGCGCTGATGGGCCTGCGCAGCATCAGCAACGTGGTGGACATCACCAACCACGTGCTGCTGGAGATCGGCCAGCCCATGCACGCCTTTGATCTGGCGACCGTGGCCGACCGCAGCATTGTGGTGCGCCGCGCCCAGGAGGGCGAGACCATCACCACGCTGGACGAGAAGGAGTTCCAACTGACCCCCAACAACCTGGTCATCTGCGACGCCGAGAAGCCGGTGGCTCTGGCCGGCATCATGGGCGGCCTGAACAGCGAGATCACCGAGGGCACCAACGAGCTGCTGTTTGAGTGCGCCACCTTCGCCCGTGACAGCGTGCGCAAAACCAGCCGCGCCCTGGGCCAGAACAGCGACTCCAGCGCCCGCTATGAAAAAGGCGTGGATCAGTACAGCACCGAGCTGGGCATGAACCGCGCACTGCACCTGATTCAGGAGCTGGGCTGCGGCGACATCACCCCCACCTGCTTTGACTGCGCCGCCAGCGAGGACCGGGCCGAGAAGGTCATCCGTACCACGGCCAGCCGCATCAACAGCGTGCTGGGCATCACCGTGCCCACCGAGACCATTGTGGAGATCCTCACCCGGCTGGACTTCGGCGTAACCCGGGACGGCGATGAGCTGACCGTGCTGGTGCCCCGCTACCGGGAGGACGTGGACGGCTTTGCCGACCTGGCCGAGGAGGTCATCCGGGAGTACGGCTATGACCACATTGTGCCCACCTTCCTGAAGAGCGCCGCTGTGACCAGCGGCGGCCTGAACCGCAGCCAGCGCCAGCAGCTGAAGCTGAAGCGGGTGATGGCAGCGCAGGGCTTCTACGAGGCATCCACGCTGGCCTTCTACGCGGTTTCGGATCTGGATATGCTGCACTTTGCGCCGGACGCCCCGGAGCGCCAGGCCATCCGCATCATGAACCCCATCAGCGAAAATCTGTCCATCATGCGCACCACGCTGGCCCCCAGTATGCTGAACGTGATTGTGGACAACCTGAAGAAGGGCAACGCCGAGGGCCGCCTGTTTGAGCTGTCCAACGTGTACCGTCCCAAGAGCCTGCCTCTGAACGACTTCCCCGACGAGCGGCTGACGCTGGCCCTGGGCGCTTTTGGCCCCAGCGAGGATTTCTTCACCGTGAAGGGTGCGCTGGAAGGTCTGGCCGCCGCCTTCGGCCTGCACTTTGCATATCAGCGTGCGCAGGTGTGCTGGCTGCATCCCGGCATCAGCGCCGAGGTGCTGTGCAACGGCAAGAAGCTGGGCGTGTTCGGCAAGCTGGCCAACGAGATCACCGGCGAGCTGAAGATCGCCAAGGACGAGAAGGACAGCCAGAACATCTACCTGGCCGAGCTGGATTGGAAGACTCTGGCCGAGTGCTTTGCGGCCGACATCCGCTACCAGCCCATCAGCGCCTTTACACCCGCCAAGCGCGACATCGCCGTGGTGTGCGACGAGGCGGTGAGCTGCGGCGAGTTGACCGACACCATCCGCAGCGCCAGTAAGCTGGTGCAGGAGGTGCAGCTGTTCGATATCTACCGCAGCGAGGCCCTGGGCAAGGATAAGAAGAGCATGGCCTTCTCGCTGGTGCTGGCTGCCCCCGATAAGGAGCTGGAGCCCGCCGAGGTGGACCGCGCCATGAAGAAGATCGTCAGCGACCTGAAGTTCAAGAAGGGCGCTGAAATGCGGTAAGCGTTCTTTGCTGAAACAGCAAAGCCGCAGGCCGGAACTGAATCAATAAAATAAGCGCTGCCCCATGCAGCCGGTGCAAACCGGAACATGGGGCAGCACTTTTTTTCGGCGTTTTCGCTTTTTTGAAACGGTTCCGAACGCCGAATGAAAAAGGCAGGGGGGCCGGGCGCTTACCGCGCGGCGCCGCCCTCCAGGTAAGCTTCCTCTTCCTTCAGCACCTGAGACTCCTTTTCGCGGAACAGCTGGCCGAACACGGCGCGCACCAGCGGCCCGGCGAAGAAGATCTGCCAGAAGAAGGCCATGGGGAAGTTCATGGCGGTGGTCTGCAGCCACACAGCCACAAACTGGCTGCCCGCGTTCTTGAACAGCAGAGTGGCGATCAGGCTCATGCTGGGGCACATCAGGCAAACCGTAAGGGAGGAGATGGCCAGAATCACGAAGATGGGCCGATCCTGACAGGGGTTCACCACCCGGAAGGCCAGCTTCTTGGACAGGCTGCCAAAGAAAAAGAAGTCCAGCACAAAGGCGGCAGGCCCCATGATGACCAGCTCATGGAAGGCCATGAGGAACACAGCGTTGGTCATTCCGCGGATGTTCAGCGAAATGTTGTAGCAGATCATGGCGTATACCATGACAAAGACCATGAGAATGGTAAACACGACTTCCTGAAATTTGTTTTTTGGCATACTACGTTCTCCTTTCAACGCAAAAAATGGCAGTGAGACTGCGCGGGCAACCATAACTTTCGTTACGATCACGCAAATGCGCCATCTCACTACCATTTTCATCTCAAATTCGTACTTCAATTGTGCGGTGCTGCCCAGTATAACACACAAGCGGGCCGCCGTGTAAGAGGCAGCGCACGAATTTTCGGTTTTGCTAAAAAATCTCTCAAAAAACCGGGCATATTTGGGTGCATCCGCCCGGGTCAGGCGTAGTGGTACCGGCTGCGCAGCTTCACCAGGCAGCCCGCCGTAACCAGCAGGCACAGCAGTTCGGCCACCGTAATGGCCAGCCAGATGCCGTCCACCCCAAGAACCAGCGGCAGCAGCAGAACTGCCGCCACCTGGAACAGCAGCGTGCGGGAAAAGGAAATACCGGCGGACACCAGGCCGTTGTTCAGCGCCGTGAAGAAGGAAGAGCCAAACACATTGAAACCGCTGAACAGGAAGGAGAGAGAATACAGCTGGAAGCCGTGGCAGGTGAAGGCCCACAGCTCTGGGTCGTAGCCCACGAAGATCTGGGTGAGCGGGCGGGCCAGCAGCTCCGACAGGGCGGTGAGCACCAGCGCGGCAGCGGCCACCAGCCGCAGGCTCTTGTTCAGCAGGTTTTTCAGCTCATCATGGTGCTCGGCCCCGTAATGATACCCCACCACCGGGGCGCTGCCGATGGCGTAGCCCATAAAGATGGCGGCGAAGATGAAGTTGACGTACATGATAACGCCGTAGGCCGCCACGCCGTTTTCACCGGCCAGCGCCATCAGGCGGAAGTTGTACAGCACCGAGACCAGCGAAGAGGCCAGGTTGCTCATCAGCTCCGACGAGCCGTTGGTGCAGGTGATGACCAGCGCTTTCACGTCCAGCGAGGGCTTGCCCAGATGCAGCAGGCTGCTGTTCTTGGAGTCCAAAAAGTAGAGGAAGGGCAGAAAGCCGCCCACCATCTGGCTGATGCCCGTGGCCCAGGCAGCACCGGGCAGCCCGAACCGGAGCACGCCCACCAGCAAAAAGTCCAGCACCATGTTGGTCACACCGGCGAAAAGGGAGAGCACCAGCCCCAGCCGGGGCTTTTCGGCGGTGACAAGGAAGCTCTGGAAGCTGACCTGCAGCATGAAGGCGGGCAGGGCCAGCAGGTTGATGCGGCCGTACAGCACGCAGTCGGCGATCATGGCCTCGCCCTTGGCACCCAGCAGAACGGACAGGGGCCGCATGAACACGAAGGCTAGAAACGCCAGTACAATGCCGGTGATCAGGGTGGTGTACACGATCATGGAGAAATAGCGGTTGGCCTTGGCCTTATCGCCCTGGCCCAGCGTTTTGGAAACCAGCGCGCTGCCGCCGGTGCCCATCATGAAGCCCAGGGCCGAAAGACCCATCAGCATGGGGTACACCAGATTCAGGGCGGCGAAGGGCACGGTGCCCACGTAGTTGGAGACGAACAGGCCGTCCACAACGCTGTAAATGGAAGTAATGATCATCATCACGATGGAGGGCAGCACAAAGCGCAGAAGCCGCCCGTAAGAAAAATGGTCGGAAAGCTGGATCTTCATGGGGATAACTCCTTATAGATAGCTTGCAGTAAAAAACGAAGCCGGAATTGCGAAAAAGCCGGGGCGCAGCGGCCAAAAGAACGCTGCGTTCAAAGTCCGGCGGTGGTGCGGCGCAGCTGCTCCAGCAGTTTGCGGGAGAGGGCCAGATAGGTTTGCAGCTCCTCCTCGGTCAGAGCGTCAATTGCTGCCCGTTCGGCCCGGGCCAGGGGCAGCACCGTGCGCGCGGCCAGATGACGGCCGGCCTCGGTGAGGTGCATCTGCATCTCGCGGCCCTTGCCGGGGGTGAGGGTGAGTAGCCCCTGGCGCACCATCCGGCGGGTGGCGGAGTTGACGGTCTGCTTGCTTAGGCAGGCGTTGCCCACAATGTCCCGCTGAAGGCAGCCGTCGCCGGAGAGGGCGAGGGTGTAAAGGATGACCAGTTCGCTGTCGGCCAGGCCCATCCGCAGGGCAAGGCCATGGTAAAGTTGGTCGGTCTCCTTATAAATACGGTTGTATTCCGCCAGAGGCTGGCCGGTGGAAAATTCCATGGAGGTTCTCCTTTTGTGATTTACAGGTTGCAATTGAATCAAAACAGGCACGGCAGCGGCAAACAGGGGCCGATGAGCTCCCTGACCGGCTGCACTAAGTCCGATTTCATACTTAAAAGGGCACAAGCACCGATTATAGGTCCGATTTCATACTTTGTCAAGCCCGATCTGTCAAGTGACAAAAAGAAAAAGTTGCTCGGGAAAAAGCGACGGATTTCAGGAGAAACAGCGGTTCACTTCTGTTATAATGAAAACGCAGCCGGAAAAACGGCCCGGGCAAAGCCGCCCCGGCCGCCGCCGGAACCTGCCGGGCCTTGGCCCGGCCCACAAGAAAGGACAAGCCCATGGCCGTTGAGCGTACTTATGTTATGTTGAAGCCGGATGCCCTGCAGCGAGGGATCGCCGGGCAGATCATTGCCCGCATTGAGCGCAGAGGCTACCGCATTGCCACCATGAAAACCATGCAGCTGGACGAAGCCATTCTGCGGGAACACTACGCCCACATTGCGGACCAGCCTTATTTTCCCGCCACAGTGGAATACATGACCAGCGGCCCGGTGGTGGCCATGGTGGTGGAAGGGGAGCAGGCCATTCAGGGCGTGCGCCAGCTGATGGGCCCCACGGCCTTCGAAAAGGCGGTTCCGGGGACCATTCGGGGCGATTATGCCGCTTCCACCACCCGGAACCTCATCCACGGCTCCGATTCGCCTGGGGCTGCCCGGCAGGAGATCCTGCGCTTTTTCGGGCCGGAGGGGCTGGCCTGAGCCGAAAGCGGTACATTTTGCCGGAACGGCATAAGCGGATTTACGGTTTGCGGCGCTGGCGGCGCGGCTTCTTTCTACGGAAGAACAAAGCCTACGCGCGGTAAAGCACAAAAAGACCATAGACGAAACAAAAAATGCAATGGGGCGGGCCAGCCGCAGGATGCAGCCGCGAACAGCGCAAAATAGACAAACCGTCTGCGATTTAGTTGTGCAGCATGCTGAAAAAGAGTGGATGAATGACACTTTTGTACAAACGTTAAAGTACGAATGAGCGAATAGTCCATAAAAAGGTAGGATTTAGCGGGCGCCGAAGCCTACATGAATGTTGCACAAATTTGCGGAGTGTGTTTGTGACGTGTTGCACAAAAATTGTGAATAGTAGTAAAAAAACGATTTCAAATTCCACAATTTTGTTGACTTTTTCTAAAGGCAATGTTAATATCATAACTGCAAAGAGAAAACAGAATCACCGTACACAGTCCCCGATTTTCCATTTGTTGTGAAAAGTGACGAAGTTTTCAAAGAGAAAAAAGAGCCTTTTCTCCCGTTGCACAAGCCGAAGGGCTTGCGGGCGGCCGTCGGTGTCAAACGGCGGGGGCAGGAATGTGGTTCTGCCCGAAAAACGGCCGGAGCAGAGCGGGTCGTCTTGGGCGGCGGGTGTTCAGGCCTGCCGCAGCGGCGTACTTTCTATGCAAGGGCCGGGTTTTGGGTGAGCGTGTATAGGCACAATAGAAACAAGGAGAGGATTCACATGAAAAAACTGCTTGCACTTCTGCTGGTAGCTGCAATGTCCATCTCTATGGTGGCTTGCGGCGGCAGCGCTTCTTCCAGCGCCGCTTCTTCTGAGGCGGGTTCCGAGGCTGCTTCTTCCGAAGCTGCTTCCAGCGACGTCAAGATCGGCGTCTGCATCTATCAGTTCGCTGATAACTTCATGACCCTGTACCGCAACGACATCAAGGCCGACCTGGAAGCCCTGGGCTACAAGGAAGGCACCAACTTCACCATGGTTGATGGTGCCAACGACCAGGCCAAGCAGACCGAGCAGATCGACAGCTTCATCGCTGAGGGTGTTGATGTGCTGATTGTCAACCTGGTGCAGTCCACCTCCGCTTCCACCATCATCGAGAAGGCCAAGGCTGCTGACATCCCCGTGGTGTTCATCAACCGTGAGCCCACCGCTGAGGACCTGGCTCTGTACGACAAGTGCTGCTACGTTGGCGCTGATGCCCGTCAGTCCGGCACCTTCCAGGGCGAGATCATCGCTGCTACCGAGAACAAGGGCGACTTCAACGGCAATGGTACCGTTGATTACGCTATGATCATGGGCGACCCCGAGAACGTGGATGCTCAGTACCGCACCGAGTACTCCATCAAGGCTCTGGAGGATGCCGGCCTGAAGGTCAACAAGCTGTACGAGCAGCGCGCTGACTGGGATCAGACCAAGGGCCAGGAGAATGCTGCCAACGTTCTGAGCCAGTTCAACGACGAAGTTGACGTGATCTTCTGCAACAACGACGCTATGGCTATGGGCGCCCTGCAGGCCATCGAGGCTGCCGGCCGCAAGGTTGGCGAGGACATCTATCTGGTGGGTGTTGACGCTCTGGAAGAGGCTGTGCAGGCTGTTGCCGCCGGCCGCATGACCGGCACCGTTCTGAACGACGATGTGAGCCAGGCCCAGACCGCTGTTGATGCCGCTGTCCGTTACCTGAAGGGCGAGGCCAACGACAAGAACTACACCATTGACTACGTGAAGGTTACTCCCGAGAACGCTGCTGACTACATTAAGTAAGAACCAGCTGAAAAGGGCAAGTAAACACACGGAGACCGCGGGTGTGATCATTGCTTAAAAGATTGCGTGCGTGGGCCAGTTCGCCTGCGCACGCAATTTTTAGGATAGGATGCTTGTTCGCACTGTGGTGACAAAGTGCTCTTTCGCGGCATACGGGCCGCGTAGGGAAAAGAGAAATCTGTTTTTGCTGTGACAAAAACAGGTTTCAAAGATTGCGAAGGACCTCCTGCAGACCGGCCGGAGGGACGAGCACCCCGGCCAAATGGGGGAATCATAAGGCAGAGCCGCTTTGTTCATAAGCGCCGCAGCCGCGGCGCCGGGGCACAAAACCATGAACGGCGCGGCAACGCCGCAAGGCAATGCAAACGGCAAACCAATGAAAAGGAGGCCCAACTCTATGTCAGAGTACCGCTTGGAGATGAAAGGCGTGGTCAAAACCTTCCCTGGTGTGAAGGCGTTGGACCATGCCCAGCTCCAACTGAAGCCCGGACATGTGCATGCGCTGATGGGTGAAAACGGCGCAGGCAAGTCCACGCTGATGAAATGTATGTTCGGCATTTACAAGATGGATGAGGGCGAGATCTACTACGAGGGCGAGAAGGTGAACATCACCGATCCCCTGGACGCGCTGAACAAGGGCATCGCCATGGTGCACCAGGAGCTTCAGCCCGTGCCCGCCCGCAGTGTGGCAGAAAACATCTATCTTGGCCGCTATCCCACCAAGAAATTCGGTCCCTTCACGGTGGTGGATCATGAAAAAATGTATGAGGACACCGCCGCCCTGCTGAAGCGGGTGCGCATGAACTTCGACCCCAAGCAGAAGCTGGGCGAGCTGAGCGTGTCGCAGATGCAGTCGGTGGAAATCGCCAAGGCTGTCAGCGCCAACTGCAAGGTGCTGATTCTGGACGAGCCTACCTCTTCGCTGACCTCCAACGAGGTTGAGGCGCTGTTCCGCATCATTGATGATCTGAAAAAGGAAGGCGTTTCCATCGTCTACATCAGCCATAAGATGGACGAGATCCTGCGCATTTCCGACGAAGTGACCATCATGCGCGATGGCCAGTACATCGGCACCTGGGACTGCAAGGGCCTGACCACCGACTTTATCATCACCAAGATGGTGGGTCGTGAGCTGACCAACCTGTACCCCGTGCGTGAGAACAAGCCCAGCGACGAAGTGGTGCTGAAGGTGGAGAACTTTACCTCCATTCACCCCCGCAGCTTCCGCAACTGCAGCTTTGAGCTGCACAAGGGCGAGATTCTGGGCGTGGCCGGCCTGGTGGGCGCTCAGCGTACCGAGCTGATGGAAGGCGTGTTCGGCATTCGTGCCCACACCGAGGGTAAGATTACCTACAAGGGCCAGGAGATCCAGATCCATCGCCCGGCCGACGCCATCAAGAAGGGCGTCGCTCTGCTGACGGAGGACCGGCGCGCTACCGGTATCATGGGCGTGCTGAGCGTGGCCGACAACATCTCTATTTCCAGCCTGGACCACTACCTGAAGGGCGGCATTATGCTGGACAACAAGGCCATTGTGGACCTGGTGCAGGAAAATAAAGAAAAGATGGCCATCAAGGTGCCCAGCCCCAAAACGGCCATTCGCAGCCTGTCCGGCGGCAACCAGCAGAAGGTGCTGATCGCCCGTTGGCTGGCCAACAACCCGGATGTGCTCATCCTGGACGAGCCCACCCGCGGCATTGACGTGGGCGCGAAGTACGAGATCTACTGCATCATTGCCGACCTGGCAAAGCAGGGCAAGAGCATCATCATGATCTCTTCGGAAATGAGCGAGATCATCGGTATGTCCGACCGGGTGATGGTTATGTGTGACGGCCGCGTCACCGGCTTCATCCCCGGCAAGGAAGCCACCCAGGAAAACATCATGGCTTTGGCCACTCAGTTTAATTAAGGAGGTCGTCCAACGTGGAGGATACCAAGAAAATCTCCGGCAAAAAGGTAAAAAGCTGGATCACGAACAACGCCATCATTATCCTGATGCTGGTCATCGTCATTGCGGTGGGCATCATGAAGCCGAAATTCTTCGGCACCAGCAACCTGATCAACACCCTGAAGAACATCTCCATCCGCTACATCATCGCGCTGGGCATTTCCGGCTGCCTGATCACCACCGGCAACGACCTGAGCGCCGGCCGTGTGGCTGGCTTCGCCGCCTGCCTGGCCGCCATTCTGGCCCAGAAGGCTGGCTACTCCGGCCGTTTCTACCCCAATATGCCCGAGCTGCCCCTGCTCGCCATCTTTGCCATCGTCATCGCCATCTGCGCCATCTTCGGCCTGGTGAACGGCCTGGTGGTCAGCTACCTGAAGGTGCAGCCCTTCATCGCCACCCTGGGTATGCAGCAGATTGTTTACGGCATCTGCCTGGTTTACACCGGCGCCAACCCCATCGGCGGCCTGCGCAGTGACTTCACCGGCATTGCCACCCAGAACATCCTGGGCATCCCCGTGCTGATTCTGATCGCCGTGGTTGTGGCCATCTGCTTCTGGTTCCTGTACAACAAGACCCGTCACGGCAAGTATATGTACGCCATCGGCGGCAACGAGAACGCCGCTGAAGTGGCCGGCGTGAACGTGCCCAAGACCAAGATCAAGATCTACATTCTGGCTTCCTGTATGTTCGGCCTGGCCGGCGTTCTGCTGGCTGCCAAGTCCGGCGGCGCCAGCGTGCAGACCGCTTACGGCTACGAGCTGGATGCCATCGCGGCTTCCACCATCGGCGGCGTTTCCACCACCGGCGGCGTGGGCACCGTGCCCGGCGTTCTGGTCGGTGTCTGCGTGTTCGAAGTGCTGAAGGTTGCCCTGCAGTTCATGGGCATCGACTCCAGCTACACCTACCTGGTGCAGGGCCTGGTCATCATCCTGGCTGTGGCTATGGATATCCGTAAGTACCTGGCCAAGAAGTAATTTCTTCTTCTCTCCTTGCATGTTCGGCCCCCGCTGCTCTATAATAATGGGCAGTGGGGGCCTTTTGCGTGCAAAGCAAGGCGGTATGCCCCATCGGCAAACCATACGGCCCTGCGGGGCGGGAAGATTTCAGCAAAAGCAGCGCAGCCGCGCGAAGGAGGAACAACCAATGGATGAAAAAACTTCCCAAACGCTGGAAGAGCGTGAGGCGGCGCTGGCCCGCCGTGAAGAAGAGCTGGCTCGCCAGCAGGCCCAGCTTGCCCAGGAGCAGCAGGAGCTGCACCGCCGCAAGGGCCTGCTGGACAACGGCGACCCCAATTTCAAGAACGGCAAGGAGAAAATCTATGACCGCCTGCCGGTGACCGCCAAGCAGATGGACCTGGTGGTTAAGGTACTGGAAGCGGCCATTGTGGTGGTTTTGGCCGTTGCTCTGCTGGATAAATACCTGTTCTGAGGGCGGGGCGGCCGGCTTGCAGGAGCAATTTGCCCCCCAAATGCAAAAAATACCTTGCAGCAGCCGGGAGAATGTGCTATACTAAATCCACTACCGCGGCCCGGCCCTGGGCGTATGCCCTGCAACAGGGAAGACCGGTTGCCCACCGCTGGCGCTGACGGCAAATTTTATAAAAAGAGGTTAGAACCATGGAATCCAAGAAGACCATCATCGAACAGTACCGTATGAGCGAGAACGACACTGGTTCTCCCGAGGTGCAGGTTGCCCTGCTGACCGCTCGCATCGACCACCTGAACGAGCATCTGGCTGCCAACCACAACGACCATCACAGCCGTCGTGGCCTGCTGAAGATGGTTGGCCAGCGCCGCAACCTGCTGGCTTACCTGCAGAAGAAGGACGTGGAGCGCTATCGTGCTCTGATCGCCAAGCTGGGTCTGCGCAAGTAATCGAGTTTTGCGTTTAAGCGGCCGGAAGCCTTTGGGCTTCCGGCCGCTTTTTTATGCGCCGACGAAAAAAGCCCAAACGGGCGGGGCTGTGCGGTGCCCGGCGGCGGCCAAACGCCAAAAAGAAACCGGCGGTGCGAAATCCATGCAGGGCAAAACGCCGCAGAGCAGCGTTTTTTGACCCGAAACGGGGGAGAGCATGGCAGATTAGACAAAAGAGAGACGGCATTTTTGATAAAAAACCGGTTGAATGTATCCGCTTTTTTGTGCTACACTATCTACAAATTAAGTGTCAAAGAACAAAACAGGAGGAACACTCACATGGCTTTGGAATTTAGTTCCAGAAAAGAAACCTTCCCCAATTACCGGGTGTGGGAAACCACGCTGGCGGGCCGCCCCTTTGTGGTGGAGACCGGCAAGATGTGCGGCCTCTCCAACGGCAGCTGCCTGGTGCGCTACGGCGAGACCGTGGTGCTGTGCAATGTAACCATGAGCGAGAAGCCCCGCGAGGGCATCGACTTCTTCCCCTTGAGCGTGGAGTTTGAGGAAAAGCTCTACGCGGTGGGCCGCATTCCCGGCAGCTTTATGCGCCGTGAGGGCCGCCCCGGCGAGAAGGCCATTCTCACCAGCCGTGTGGTGGACCGCCCCATTCGCCCGCTGTTCCCCAAGGAAATGCGCAATGATGTATGCGTGACCATGACCGTGATGAGCGTGGATCAGGACTGCAGCCCGGAGATTGCCGGCATGATCGGCACCTCCATTGCCCTGTCCATCAGTGAGATTCCCTGGAAGGGCCCCATCGGCGGCGTGTTTATGGGCCTGGTGGATGGCCAGCTGGTGGTGAACCCCACGCTGGAGCAGCGCCAGAACAGCGACCTGCAGCTGACGGTGGCCGCCACCATGAACAAGATCGTGATGATCGAGGCGGGTGCCAACGAGGTGGATGAGGCCACCATGCTGGAGGCCATCAAGATGGCCCACGGCGAGATCAAGAAGATCATTGCCTTCATCAACGGCATTGTGGCCGAGATCGGCAAGCCGAAGATTGACTTTGTGAGCATGGATCTGGACTACGACCTGTTTACCAAGATCCGCGCCGAATATCTGGACGACTTCAAGGCCGCCATGGACACCGACGACAAGAACGTGCGCGATGCCCGTCTGCTGCCCATTCAGGACAAGCTGGAGGCCGAATACCCCGACCTGGACGATGCCACCGTGGGGCTGATCATGTACAAGATGCAGAAGTACGTGGTGCGCCGCTGGCTGCTGGATGACGGCAAGCGTGTGGACGGCCGCGGCATCAACGAGATCCGCCCTCTGGCGGCGGAGGTGGGCCTGCTGCCCCGGGTTCACGGCAGCGGTATGTTCACCCGCGGCCAGACCCAGGTGCTGACCACCTGCACCCTGGGCAACACCAAGGACAGCCAGCTGATGGACGACCTGGGCACCGAGCCTTATAAGCGGTACATCCATCACTACAACTTCCCGCCCTACTCGGTGGGTGAGGCGCGGGCGCCCCGCAGCCCCGGCCGCCGCGAGATCGGCCACGGCGCACTGGCGGAGCGCGCCCTGCTGCCGGTGATTCCCCCCATGGAGGAATTCCCGTACACCCTGCGTCTGGTGAGCGAGGTGCTGTCCTCCAACGGCTCCACCAGCCAGGCTTCCATCTGCGGCAGCACCCTGGCCCTGATGGATGCGGGCGTGCCCATTAAGGCCCCTGTAGCCGGCATCAGCTGCGGCCTCATCACCGAGGGCGACCGCTGGATGACCATGCTGGACATTCAGGGCGTGGAGGACTTCCACGGCGATATGGACTTTAAGGTGGGCGGCACCCGCCGCGGCATCACCGCCATTCAGATGGACATCAAGATCGACGGCCTGACCTACGACATCATTGAGGAAGCGCTGGAGAAGTGCCGCAAGGGCCGCCTGTACATCCTGGATGAGATCATCAAGCCCTGTATCGCCGAGCCCCGCGCAAAGCTGAGCAAGTATGCGCCCAAGATGTTCGGCATGACCATCCCCGTGGATAAGATCAAGGACGTGATCGGCAAGGGCGGCAAGGTCATTCAGGAAATCTGCGCCAAGTGCAACTGCAAGATCGACGTGGAAGAGGACGGCCATGTCTTTGTGTCCGCCGTGGACGAAGAGGACGCCCAGCGCGCCATCCATACCATCAAGACCATTGTGGAGGACCCGGAGGTGGGCGCCATCTACAAGGGCCGCGTGACCCGCCTGATGAACTTCGGCGCGTTTGTGGAGATCGCCCCGGGCAAGGAGGGGCTGGTTCACATCAGCAAGCTGGACACCAAGCGCGTGGAGCGGGTGGAGGACGTGGTTGCCGTGGGCGATGAGCTGATCGTTATGGTCACCGACATCGACCAGCAGGGCCGCATCAACCTGTCCCGCAAGGACGCTCTGGCTGCCATCGCCGCCAAGAAAAAGGCAATGGAAGAGGCCCAGGCCCAGCAGAACGGCTGAGCAGCCCGGAACCGGCCCGACGCCGCGCGGTGCTTGCAGCAAACATAGAACCGAATGCCCGCGGGCGGCCGGCCGGAACCTCCGGCAGGCTGCCTGCGGGCTTTTTTGCACGGGCGTCCGGGCGGCTTTTCACAACGGCACGATTTGCGGCGAAAAAAGCACGGCCCGGGCAGCCCGGAATTTCACGAAATCGCCCGGAAAATGCCGCTGCGGCGCGGTTGCGAACAAAGAGATAAAATGTTATAATAAATGCTGAAGCACGCCGCCCATATGCGGCAGAGCCCGGAGGAAGGCAAATGGCAGAGATCAGCGCCAGCATTGTGAGTTACGGCGGTTACGAAGAAGTCGTTCAGGCGGCGGCTTCGATTCTTCGTTATACCTCTCAGCCGGTGGATCTGTATATAATCGACAATGCCAGCCCGGACGGCACCGGGAAAAAACTGGAGCGGACCCGCTTTGAAAAGCCGGTGACGGTGATCTGCCTGTCGGAAAATGTGGGCTTCGGCAAGGGGCACAACACGGTGCTGCCCCGCCTGAAAAGCAAGTACCATTTTGTGCTGAACCCGGACATTCTGGTGGAAGAGGATACGCTGACCGGTATGTGCGCCTGGATGGACGAGCATCCGGATGTGGTGATGGCTACCCCGCAGCTGTATTTTCCCACCGGCGAAAAGCAGAACCTGCCCCGCCGGGTGCCCAACGTGGCCAGCCTGGTGGCCCGTCAGGTGCCGGGCTTCGAGCCGCTGCAGCGGTTTGCCACCCATTACACCATGCAGGATGAGGACCTGACCAAGGTGCAGGACATCCAGTTCTGCACCGGCAGCTTTTTCGTCATCCGCACGGACGTGATGAAAAAGATCGGCGGCTTTGACCCGGATTATTTCATGTATGTGGAGGATGCCGACATTACCCGGCGGGCCATGTGCTGCGGGCGGGTGTGCCTGCTGCCGCAGTTCCGGGCCATTCACGCCTGGCACCGGGAGCCCTTCCGCCGGCCGGCGGCCTTTGCCCGCCAGCTGAGCAGCATGATGCTCTATTTTAAAAAGTGGGGCTTTCACTGGTGCTGAACCAGCCCGGGTTTGCCCTGCCTGCCGGGAAAGCCCGGCCCAGATTTGTATACAGCGGCGCGGCTCCGCTTTGTGTTAAGCTGCAAGGTACGAAACGGCGCTTTTGCGCCGGGCACAAACAAAGCCGGGCAAAACGGCCCGGCGGGGAAACGCGGACAACCGCACCCGGAATCTTCCGGGGCATCGCCCGCCTTCAGAAGGAGCGCAAACGATGAAAGGCATTATTCTGGCCGGCGGCGCCGGCACCCGCTTGTATCCGCTGACCATGGTTACGTCCAAGCAGCTGCTGCCTGTGTACGACAAGCCCATGATCTATTACCCGCTGTCCACCCTGATGCTGGCGGGCATTCAGGACATTCTCATCATCTCCACCCCAGAGGACACCCCTCGGTTTGAACACCTGCTGGGAGACGGCAGCCAGTTCGGCGTGCACTTCTCTTACAAGGTGCAGCCCAGCCCGGACGGCCTGGCCCAGGCATTTCTGCTGGGTGAGGAGTTCATCGGCGACGATTGCTGTGCCATGGTTCTGGGCGACAACATCTTCTACGGCAACGGCTTCTCCCGCATTCTGAAGGCCGCTGCGGTCAACGCCGAAAAGAACGGCCGGGCCACGGTGTTCGGCTATTACGTCAGCGACCCGGAGCGCTTCGGCATTGTGGAGTTTGACGACAACGGCAAGGTCATCAGCGTGGAAGAAAAGCCCGAACAGCCGAAATCCAACTACGCCATCACCGGCCTGTATTTCTATGACAAGCGCGTGGTGGAGCTGGCCAAGCAGGTCAGGCCCAGCGCCCGGGGCGAGCTGGAGATCACCAGCCTGAACGCCATGTATCTGGAGCAGGGCGACCTGGACGTGCAGCTGCTGGGCCGGGGCTTTGCCTGGCTGGACACCGGCACCATGGACAGCCTGGTGGACGCGGCCGACTTTGTGCGCATGGTGGAAAAGCGCCAGGGCATCAAGATCAGCGCCCCGGAGGAGATCGCCTACAAAAACGGCTGGATCAGCCGGGAAAAGCTGCTGGAAAGTGCGGCCCGTTACGGCAAAAGCCCCTACGGCAAGCACCTGAAGCAGGTGGCGGACAACAAGCTGAAGTATTGAGCGCTTTGAAACAAAGGAGCTGACACGATATGAAGATTCTGATCACGGGCAGCCACGGCCAGTTGGGCACCGAGCTGCTGCGCCAGCTGAAGGAAGGCCGCTCCGAGATTGGGCCCATTCCGGAAAAGCTGTGTACGGCCAAGGTCATTCCCACCGATGCGGATGAGCTGGACATCACCGACCGGGACGAGGTTGTGGCCTTTGTGCGCCGGATGGAGCCGGATGTGATCATCAACTGCGCCGCCTACACCAATGTGGACGGCTGCGAGAGCCACACCGAGGATGCCTTTAAGGTGAACGCCCTGGGCCCCCGGAACCTGGCCATTGCCGCCCAGAAGGTGGGCGCAAAACTGGTGCATGTTTCCACCGATTATGTGTTCAGCGGCAAAGAAAACGGCGGTGTGCCTCTGGATGAGAGTGCCCTGCCTGCCCCGGTGAGCGCCTATGGGCGCACCAAGCTTCTGGGCGAGCAGTATGTGCGGCAGTTCTGCCCCCGCAGCTTTGTGGTGCGCACCGCCTGGCTGTACAGCCACACCGGCAAAAACTTTGTGTTCACCATGGTGAACGCGGGCCGCAAGCTGGGGGCCCTGACCGTGGTGAACGACCAGCTGGGCAACCCCACCAACGCTGCCGACCTGGCCCACCATCTGCTGAAGCTGGCGGTGAGCAGCGAGTACGGCACCTACCACTGCACCGGCGAGGGCGTGTGCAGCTGGTATGACTTTGCCTGCGAGATCATCCGACTGAGCGGGGTGAAGGCCACCGTGGCCCCCTGCACCAGCGCCGAGTACGCGGCCGCCCATCCGGACGCAGCCAGCCGCCCCGCCTGGAGCGCCCTGGAAAACCGGATGCTGGCCTGCACGGTGGGCAACGAAATGCGCCCCTGGCAGGAAGCCCTGACCGAATTTTTTAAGAACGAAAGCCCGGAGGCATAACAATTTATGAAAACGTATCTGGTTACCGGCTGCGCCGGTTTCATCGGCACCAACTTCGTCTACTATATGCTGAACAAGTACCCTGAGATCAAGCTGATCAACCTGGACAAGCTGACCTACGCGGGCAACCTGGAAAATCTGAAGGACTGCGAGGGCGACGAACGCCACACCTTCGTGCAGGGCGACATCTGCGATAAGGAACTGGTCACCCGCCTGTTCGAGCAGTACGACTTCGACTATGTGATCAACTTTGCAGCCGAGAGCCATGTGGACCGGAGCATCTCCAACCCGGAGATCTTCGTGCAGAGCAACGTGATGGGCACCGTCAACCTGCTGCAGTGCGCCAAAAACGCCTGGTACGACGCAGAGAAGCGCATCTGGAAAGAGGGCAAGAAGTACCTGCAGGTGTCCACCGATGAGGTGTACGGCACTCTGGGCGAGACCGGCTATTTTATGGAGACCACGCCCCTGTGCCCCCACAGCCCCTATTCCAGCAGCAAGGCCAGCGCCGACCTGTTCGTGATGGCCTATCACGACACCTACGGCATGCCGGTGAACATCACCCGCTGCTCCAACAACTACGGCCCCTATCAGTTCCCGGAAAAGCTGATTCCCCTGATGATCAACAACGTGAAGCAGCACAAGAGCCTGCCGGTGTACGGCGATGGAATGCAGGTGCGCGACTGGCTGTATGTGGAGGACCACTGCAAGGCCATTGACATGGTGGCAAACGGCGGCCGCAGCGGCCAGGTGTACAACGTGGGCGGCCACAACGAGCGGCCCAACATCTTCATCGTCAAGACCATCATTGCTCAGCTGCACGACCGGCTGAAGGATGAGGGCATCAGCGAGGAGCTGATCCGGCACGTGGCCGACCGTTTGGGCCACGATCGCCGCTACGGCATTGACCCCACCAAGATCAAGGAGGAGCTGGGCTGGTACCCGGAAACCACCTTTGAAGTGGGCATTGTCAAGACCATTGACTGGTATCTGGAGCATGAGGACTGGATGAAGCGCATCACCAGCGGCGACTACCAGAATTACTATCAGGAAATGTATAAAAACAAATAACGTTTTGTAATTGCAAAAAATACGAAAAAGCGCGGCCCAACCGTTTGGGCCGCGCTTTTTATCATCTTTTTATCATTTTGAAAAACCAGCCAATAAGAACCGGACTTATTCGCCGAATACCTTCACATAGTCGGCCTTAAACTTTTCAATGCCGGCATCGGTGAGAGGGTGGTGCAGCATCTGCTCGATGACCTTGTAGGGCACCGTGGCGATGTCGGCACCGGCCAGGGCACAGTCGGTCACATGGATGGGGTTGCGCACACTGGCGGCGATGATCTGGGTGGTGATGTCCGGGTAGTTCAGGAAAATGTCATGGATGTTCTGCACCAGCTCAATGCCGGGCTGGCTGATGTCATCCAGCCGGCCCAGGAAGGGGCTGACATACGTGGCGCCGGCCCGGGCGGCCAGCAGCGCCTGGTTGGCGGTGAAAATCAGGGTGCAGTTGGTGGGAATGCCCTTGGCCGACAGGGCCTTGATGGCCTTCAGGCCCTCGGCGGTCATGGGGATTTTCACGACCATATGGGCCGGGTCCAGAGCATAAATGGCCTCGCCCTCGGCGATCATCCCGGCGGCGTCGGTGGTGGTGGCCTTTACCTCACCGCTGATGGGACCGTCCACAATGGCGGCGATCTCCTTCAGCACGGTGGCGTAGTCCCGTCCCTCTTTGGCAATGAGGCTGGGGTTGGTGGTCACACCGGCGATGACACCCATTTCACTGGCGGTACGAATTTCTTCCACATTGGCGGTGTCAATGAACAGTTTCATACAAGCAGCACTCCTTCCGGATGAATGCAGGCTGCCGGGCGGGCGCAAAGGCGCGGCCGCCGGCCAGAGCCTTTTTTATTACCCTCATTATAGCAGGGGCGGGCCGTTTGAGCAATGCACCGGGACAATTTGGACAATTTGACCGAACGAACACGAAAAAATTGGATAACTGCACGATCTGCGCAATTTTTTGCGGGATGTGACCTAGAGAGAATTTGCGCCGCGCGATAAATTTTAACAATTTATTTATCCAATCGATGAAAATTCTATGTTATAATTATAACGAAAAAGCAGTCTGAAATGAAGGAGTGAAGCCACCATGATTCAATTTGAGCATGTCTGCAAGAACTACGGCAAAACACCGATCCTGCGGGATCTGAACTTCACCATTCCGGATGGTCAGTTTGTGGTGCTCATCGGCACGTCCGGCTGCGGCAAAACCACCACGCTGAAAACCATCAACCGCCTCATTGAGCCGGACAGCGGCCGCATTCTCATTGACGGCAAGGAGATTCATGAGATTGACAAGGTGGAGCTGCGCCGCCACATCGGCTATGTGATCCAGCAGATCGGTCTGTTCCCCAATATGACGGTGGCCCAGAACATCTGCGTGGTGCCCCGGCTTCTGAAATACGACAAGGCCCGCTGCGACCAGATCGTGAAAGAGATGCTGCCCATGGTGAACATGGAGCAGTATGCGGACAAGTACCCCTCCGAGCTTTCCGGCGGCCAGCAGCAGCGCATCGGCGTGCTGCGCGCACTGGCGGCCTCGCCCTCCATTGTGCTGATGGACGAACCCTTCAGTGCCCTGGACCCCATGACCCGCGAGAATTTGCAGGACGAAGTAAAGCGCTTGCAGCAGAAACTGAACAAGACCATTGTGTTCGTCACCCACGATATGGGCGAGGCTCTGAAGCTGGCCGATACCATTATTTTTATGGACGGCGGCCGCATTGTGCAGATGGCCTCTCCCGAGGAGATGCTGGAGCATCCGGCCAGTGAGCAGGTGCGGGACTTCTTGGGCAAGCACGCCCCCGGCGCACCGGCCCCCTCCAAGGTGGAAAGCTTTATGCGCACCAATGTGCTCAGCGTGCAGAAAAACCGCGGCGTGCTGGAGTGCGCCGAGCGCATGGCCCGCGGCAGTGTGGATACCCTGCTGGTGACGGACGAACACGAGCACTATCTGGGCATTGTGTCCATTGGCGACATCCGCCACTGGGGGCAGGGCCTGAAGAGCATTGAACCGCTGATCCGTCAGACGGCCCGGGTGGCCCGGGTGGGGGACGACGCCAAGGAGAGCTTTGACTATCTGCTGGATTCCGGCGCAAACTACGTGGTGGTTCTTCGGGAGGACGATACCATCGCCGGAATCGTGACCAAAACCAGCGTAGCCCGCTCGGTGGCTGAAAACCTGTGGGGGGAGGCCAAATGAAGTATCTGATTGATGCATACGGCGCCATGCTGCTGAAGGCGGTTGCGGTGCACCTGGGGTACGTTCTGGTGTCGGTGGCCATCGGCTTTGCGCTGGGCCTGGTGCTGGGCGTGCTGCTCTCCCGGGTGCCCCGCTGGTCCGGCATTGTGCTGCCCATTCTGTCGGTGTTCCAGACCATTCCCGGCCTGGTGTTCATCGGTGTACTGTTTATCTGGTGGGGCATGGTGCCCGCTACGGTCATTGTGGCCCTGACGGTGTACGCCATGTTCCCGGTGCTGAAAAATACCTACACCGGAATTCTGGCGGTGGAAAGCCGCTATGTGGAAGCGGCAAAGGGCTGTGGTATGTCGCCGCTTCAAACCCTGCTTCAGGTGGAGCTGCCGCTGGCCATGCCCTCCATCGTGGCCGGCCTGCGCATGGCTGCCATTTATACCGTATCCTGGGCGGTGCTGGCCTCCATGATCGGCCTGGGCGGCCTAGGTGACTTCGTTTACCAGGGCACCAACTCCAACAACAACACCCTCATTCTGCTGGGAGCGATCCCGGCGGCGCTGCTGGCCATTCTGCTTGGGTGGCTGGTGGACCTGCTGCAGAAGAAGGTCACGCCCCGGGGAATGCGAAAGGAGGGTGGAAAATGACCTGGTCGATGATTTTTGAACACCTTTACATTGTGCTGGCCGCCTGCCTCCTCTCCATTCTCATCGGTGTGCCGCTGGGCCTGCTGGCCTATCTGTACCCCAAGGCCCGGGCCGTGATCCTTCGGGTGGTGGATTTGCTTCAGACCATCCCCTCGCTGGCGCTGCTGGGCATCATCATGGTGTTCCTGGGCGCGGGCAAGGCCACGGTGATTCTGGGCATCACCCTGTATTCGCTGCTGCCCATCGTGCGCAACACATGCCTTGGCCTGCAGCAGGTGGACCCCGGTGTAAAAGAGGCGGCCCGGGGCATGGGCATGAGCAAGCTCTATCGGGTGGTCATGGTGGAGCTGCCGCTGGCGTTTCCCACCATGTTTACCGGCATCCGCATTGCGGTGGTCAACGCCATCGGCACGGCGGTGTTTGCGGCCTTTGTGGGCGGCGGCGGCCTGGGCAGCGTTATCACCCGGGGCATCCGCCTGAAGGACATGAAAACCATTCTGTCCGCAACGCTGGTGCTGATGGTGATCGCCGCGGCGCTGGATGCGCTGATGGGCGTGTTTGAAAAGCGGATGCACTCTGCTGCCATCCGCGGCGGGGGACGCAAGAAGCTGCTGACCCCGTTAGCCCTTCTGCTGGCGGCCTTTGTACTGCTGGTGCCCTTCGGCACCAGCGGTGAAAAGGGCGATTTGTATGTGTACGACCTGAACTACTCCGAGCCGCAGCTGCTCACCCGTATGGTGAAGATGCTGGTGGAGGACCGCACCGGCCTGAAGGTGGTCATCAAGGATGAGATGACTGCGGTGAACGCTTTCAACGAGCTGACGGCGGCCCAGTCCTCCTGCGACTTTATTGTGAGCTACGACGGCACCCTGCTTACCACCTACCTGCATCAGGACACCACCGACATCCCGGCGGGCGAGACCCTGTACGACTACGCCAACCGGCAGGCGATGGAGCGCTACGGCGTGCGGATGCTGGGAAAGTTCGGGCTGGACAACACCTATGCCATTGCCGTGCCCGAAGCGCTGGCGCAGCAGTATGGCCTGAACACGGTGAGCGACCTTGTGCCCATTGCAGGGCAGCTGGTGTTCGGCGCCGAGCATGACTTTTTTACCACCGAGGGCAGCATGAAGTACAATCCCTTTGCGGCCTATTACGGCCTGAAGTTTAAGGATGCGGTCTCGGTGGACATCAGCCTGAAGTACAACGCCATCGAGAACGGCAGCTTCCAGGTGACGGAGGTGTACACCACCGACGGCCTGAACATCAAGGCGGGGTTGAAGATCCTGGAGGACGACAAGAATTTCTTCCCGGAGTACAACGGTACGCTGCTGGTGCGGCAGGAAGTGCTGGATGAGTACGCCGACCAGGGCCTGGAGCAGGTCATGAACCTGCTGGAAGGGCGCATTTCCAACGAGCAGATGGCGCAGATGACCTACCAGGTGGATGTGGAGGGCCGCGACGTGAACGAGGTGGCCCGGAACTTCCTGGTGGAACAGGGCCTGCTGGCGGCCTGACCGCAGACCGGAAACTTAAAAATGTGTAAACGCAGAGAGTCCCCCGGCATGGGCTGGGGGACTCTCTGCGCGTTTTTTAGGCATCCCAATCATCGGAGAAAAAATCGGTGTCAATGCGCTTGACCTGATATGTGGTTTCGGTGGAGACGCCCAAATTGTATTCAATCATCAATTTTGCAAGCTTTTGGCCATCCACAAGGACAATTTTGGCGGTATGCTGCTTATTGGCGTATTCGCGGGCTTCTTTGGTGAACTTTGCGGTTGTGATAAACAGCCCCTTAGAGGCGCCCTGCCCGGCCAGGGCACCGACAAACTTTTGAATTTCCGGGCGACCGATGGACGTGCTGCGGTCCCAACGCTTGGCCTGAATGTAAATCAGGCTGAAGCCCAATTTATCCTCACGAATCAGGCCGTCAATGCCTTCGTCTCCGGTTTGGCCAATCACCATTCCGGCATCCTCCGCCGAGCCGCCATACCCCATTTGCGTCAGTAGCTTCACGACAAGGTGCTCGAAAAAGGCGGGGGATTGCCCCATGATGGCGGTGAGCAGATTGTCTTCCAGGACGGAGTTTATCTGATGAAAGGCAGCCTCCAAGGTGTCTTGGGGTGTTTGGCTGGAAACGGCAGCTACAGGATGCTCATTGTCTGAACTGCGTGAAAAAAAGGCGCGGAATGAATCAAACCGCTGCAAGTAAAGATTGTCGATTTTAGCGGGATTTTCCGACAACACGCGCTTTCCGTCAGCAGTAAGAACATACTTGCCGCGTGCAATGCTTTCCAGCAGACCGGCTTTTTTTAAATAGGTCCGGCACCAGCCAATCCGGTTGTCAAAAACGGTCTGCTTTCCGCTCGCAAGAAGCACCTCTCGCTCCGCAGGGGAGAGGCGGAATTGGTTGGCAACGGCGGATTTTATCTCCTTTAAATCATGGGGGTGCCCGTCCGCCAGACAATTCAGAAAGGCACGATACATTTCGTCGTATTTGGGAATCGACATGGTGACTGCTCCTTTGTAAATTCTGTGCTTGCATATTCAAAAACATCGTAGCACAGAATCGATGAAATGTCTATTTGGGTGAATGGTATGGTGCAACGCATCCGCTTTCGTTTCAAGAGGCACCGAAACACTGAGGCAATCCGAAATAATAAAATCGCTTGATTTGAAAAAGCACACCGCAAAAAAATTCCCCGTGCCTCGCGGCACGGGGGATTTTCGAAAATCGAGCGAACTGCGGCGCAGCGATTTTTCACTGCGGCTGGAGGATGGCACTGTGCTGTACATCCCCAAACTGAAATTTGCCGGGGTTTACCGGCACTGTCAGGAGTTCTGGCAGGGTCATAATATGCCGTAAAGGGATAGCCCGGTGCAGAAAATATAGGCAGACAACGCGGCAGACATCTCCGGTTTATGTCTGGCCAGGCGGCACAAAATAAAAAGTACCTAAGCGGTAAAAACCACTTAGGTACGATTGGTGCCGGTGATGGGGGTCGAACCCATACGGTGTTGCCACCAACGGATTTTGAGTCCGTCTCGTCTGCCAATTCCAACACACCGGCTGATTTAGTTGTGGGAAGCACACTCATAGAATATGAATGCTTACTTATTATAACCGATTTTGAAGGCCAGCGCAAGAAAAATTTTGCAGCAGGGCAAAAAACGACGGCTTTCCCACCTCGTTTCGTCATTTTGACGAGTTTGGGATAACAATTTCGACAAAACATACCTGAAAAAATTATTGACAAAACGTCACAATGACGATACAATAAATAAGATTTCAAAAGTTCAGGTTGGCAGGTGAGGCAAGGTGCCCCAGTTTACTCCCGCACAAGTGGGCTTGGCTCAGGCGGGCGATGAAGCGGCGTTGGCCTGTGTGCTTGCGCACATGATGCCGATGATTCGCTCCAGCGCAGCAGGCTGCATTGGCCCCGGGATGGAGCTGGAGGACGCCGTGCAGGAAGGCATCATCGGGCTGTTCCGTGCCTTGGAAAGCTATGACGTCTGCCGGGATGCTTCTTTTGAAACCTATGCAGGCGCGTGCATTCAGCATGCGCAGCAGGCTGCAAAACGGGCGGCCGGCCGAAAAAAGCATCTTCCGCTGAATACCAGCGTACCTCTGGAAGAAAGCACCCCGGCCCCCGGCCCGGAAGAACAGGCCATTGAGCAGGAGCGCTACAACAGCTGGAAGGCCCGCATGGCAGCGCGCCTTTCCCCGCTGGAACGGCAGGTGCTGGGCCTTTATTTACAGGGCCTGAGTTATGCCGCCATCGGCGTGCAGCTGGGCCGCACCACCAAAAGCGTGGAAAATGCCCTGGGCCGCGCCCGGGCCAAGCTGCGGCGCAATCTGCCGTAACCCCTTCGCCAAAAGCCGTTGGCTTTTGTATATATGCCCCAGTAGCTTAACATTCAGAGCGTTGGTTCCCCAAAGCCAAAGGTGAACGGTTGAAATCCTTCCGCGGGCAAAAATCTAAAACTAGAGGAGATATCTAGCAATGTTCGAAGACAAGACTTTGGTTTGCAAAGAGTGCGGCAAGGAGTTCGTTTTCACCGCTGGTGAGCAGGAGTTCTACGCCAGCCGTGGCTTTGAGAACGAGCCCCAGCGCTGCAAGGCCTGCCGTGACGCCCGCAAGAATGGCGGCGCTCACACCGGCACCCGCACCATGTACGAGGCTACCTGCGCTGCTTGCGGCAAGGTTGCTCGCGTGCCCTTCCAGCCCCGCGAGGATCGTCCTGTGTACTGCAGCGACTGCTTCGCTAAGATGAAGAACCAGTAAGCATCCGCTTCTGGGTTTGGTCCGGCGCTCTTTGGGGTACCAATCAAATCAATCATGTTCTTTCCAAGGCGGCGCAGCCCCGAAGGGCTGCGCCGCCTTGCGTTTTGCAAAGGACGCTTCTGCGCACGGCGGGTATTGGCGGGCGTTTTGAATAAAAGACTTGCATTTGGAACAGAATTCGTGTACAATATTGCCTTACAGGGCCTGTTGGGATCATAAGGAAGACCAAAGGCCCTTTTTTGCGCAAAAACGGCGCGGCCGGAACAGAGAGCTTCTCTGAACGGACTGCGCGGAGAAGGCGCAGCAAGTCAGAGCCCCGCTTTGCAGTCAAAAGGGGCCGTCCACCGGCGGCATTTGCCGCCCCGTTCCCACGCCGACCGCTGCCAAAAGGGCAGGGCGGCGATGAAGAAGGAGAAAAACAAATGAAGAAACGCATCTTTGCAGCCGCTTTGGCGGCGGCCATGCTGTGCGCTGTACTGAGCGGATGCTCCGGCAGCAGCAGTTCCAGCGCAGCCGCCTCTTCCGCCAGCGAGAGCGCTGCCCCCCAGGCAAACGAGATCACCGTGGGCATTGCCCAGGACCTGGATGAGAGCCTGGACCCCCATCTGGCTGTGGCAGCCGGCACCAAAGAGGTCATGTTCAACGTGTTTGAGGGCCTGATGAAGCCCACCTCGGACGGCGACCTGACCCCGGCCATTGCCGAGAGCTACACCCTCTCGGACGACCAGAAAACCTATACCTTCACCCTGCGTCAGGGCGTGAAGTTCCATAACGGCGAAACCGTGACCGCGGACGATGTGGTCTATTCCATTCAGCGGTGCGCCGATGCCACCGCCGGCGAGCCTCTGGTTCCCGCCTTCAAGGCCATTGAGTCGGTGGAAAAGGTGGATGACCAGACCGTGGCCATCACCCTGAAAGCGCCGGACAACGAGTTCCTGGCTTACCTCACCACCGCCATCCTGCCCGCCGATTACGACCAGCAGGACACGGCCCCCGTGGGCACCGGCCCCTTCAAGTTCATCTCCCGCACCGCGCAGGACAGCATTGTGCTGGAGAAGTTTGACGAGTACTGGGGCACCCCCGCCCAGCTGGACAAGGTGACCTTTAAGATCATCGAGAACGCCGACAGCCTGGTGCTGAGCCTCCAGAGCGGCGCCATTGACCTGTGCGCCCACCTGAACAGCACCCAGGTGGCCCAGCTGGACCAGAGCCAGTTCAACGTGCTGGAGGGCACCATGAACCTGGTGCAGGCCATGTACCTGAACAACGACGTTGCCCCCTTTGACGACGTGCGTGTGCGTCAGGCCCTGAGTTACGCAGTGGACAAGCAGCAGATCATGGACATGATCGCGGACGGCCACGGCGCGGCGATCGGCTCCAGCATGTACCCCGCCTTCGGCAAGTACTTTGTGCCGGAACTGACCGATTACTACACCCAGAACATCGAGAAGGCCAAGGAGCTGCTCACCGAGGCGGGCTACCCCGACGGCTTTGATATGACCATCACCGTGCCCAGCAACTACCAGCCCCACATGGACACCGCCCAGGTGTTGGTGGAGCAGCTGAAGGCCATCGGCGTGAACGCCACCATCCAGCCCGTTGAGTGGGCCAGCTGGCTGAGCGATGTGTACACCGGCCGCCAGTATCAGGCCACGGTTGTGGGTGTGGATGCTTCCAACATGACCGCCCGTGCCCTGCTGGAGCGCTTCACTTCCACCGCTTCCAACAACTTTATCAACTACAACGATCCCGAGTACGACGCTCTGTTTGCCCAGGCACAGGCCACGGCCGACGATGCCGAGCAGACTGCGCTGTACAAGCAGATGGAGACCCGTCTGGCCGAAAACGCTGCCAATGTGTACATCCAGGACCTGGCCGACCTGGTTGCCATGCGCAGCAATCTGGATGGGCTGAACTTCTATCCCATCTATGTTCTGGATCTGTCCACTGTCCATTATGTGCAGTGATGAGCGGGCGCTGAACGCCCGACCCGAAAGGGGGATGACACCATGCGATATACAGTGAAAAAGCTGACGGCTTTTCTGTTTACCATGGTGGTCGTCTCCCTTTTGACGTTCATCGCCTTCGATCTCATCTCCGGCGACCCGGCACAGGCCATGCTGGGCACCGAGGCCACCCCCGAAAAGCTGGCCGCCCTGCGGGAGCAGCTGGGGCTGAACCAGCCGCTGCTGGTTCGCTACGGGCAGTGGCTGGCCGGGTTCTTTACCGGCAATCTGGGCACTTCGTACAGCTACAAGCTTCCGGTGGGGCAGCTGATCGCCCCCAAGCTGGGGCTGACGCTCTGCCTGAGCTTTCTTGCCTTTGTGCTGACGGTAATCGTCAGCATTCCCCTGGGGATGTGGAGCGCCCGCCATGCGGGCGGCCGGGCCGATGCGCTGTTCACCACCCTGAACCAGTTCTTCATGGCGGTGCCGCCCTTCTTCACCGGCCTGCTGTTTACCTGGGTGTTCAGCCTGATGCTGGGGTGGTTCGTCCACGGCAAATTTCCCGGTTTCGGCCAGGACGCAGTGGGCAGCCTCTGGTACCTGCTGTTCCCGGCCATGGCGCTGGCACTGCCCCGCATTGCCATGACGGTGCGGATGCTGCGCAGCACCATTCTCAGCGAAATGAACAAGGACTATGTGCGCACCGCCATTTCCCGCGGCAACGATTGGGGCATGGTGCTGCGCCGCCATGTGCTGAAAAACTCTCTGGTGCCGGTGGTCACCTTCCTGGCCCAGACCATGGCCGAAATTGTGGCCGGCAGCATTGTGGTGGAACAGGTGTTTGCGGTGCCCGGCCTGGGCCGGCTGCTGATGGCCTCCATCAGCAACCGGGACTACCCGGTGGTGCAGGTCATTGTGGTGATTCTGGCCCTGTGGGTAGTGCTGGCGGGCACGCTGGCCGATGTGATCAACCGGCGCATTGACCCCCGGCTGAATCTGGGAGGTGACGCGCAGTGAAAAAACGGATGAACCGCAGCCCCTATCTGACGGCGGGGCTGATTCTTACCGGCGTGATGGCGGCGCTGATCCTGCTGGGTTTTTTCTGGACGCCCTACGACCCCACGGCCATTTCCGGCTCGGCCAAGCTTTCGGCCCCAAGTTTTGCCCATCTGATGGGAACCGACAACTTCGGGCGGGACATTTTCAGCCGCGTGCTGAAGGGCGCGGGCACCACCGCTGTGATCGCACTTTCCACCGTGCTGCTGGGCGGCGGCATCGGGGTGCTGGTGGGCGCGCTCACCGGCTACTTCGGCGGCATTGTGGATGAGGTGCTCATGCGCCTGAACGATGCGCTGAACGCCTTCCCCAGCGTGCTGCTGGCTCTGGTGATCGTGAGTGTGCTGGGCAGCGGCAAATACAACGTGGTCATTGCCCTGTCCATCGTGTTTGTGCCCAGCTTCGCCCGGGTTTCCCGCACGGCCTTTGCCGCCCTGCGGGATGCCAACTATGTAAAGAGCGCCCGCCTGATGGGTGCCTCGTCCCTGCGCATTCTGGCGGTGCAGATTCTGCCCAACACCCTGCATGTGCTGCTTCCGGCTTTTACCATCGGCTTCAACAACGCCGTGCTGGCGGAGGCCTCCATGAGTTATCTGGGCATCGGCGTCAAGCCCCCGGATGCCTCGCTGGGCTACATGCTGTCGGAATCCCAGAGTATGCTCAGCGCGGCGCCCTGGTATGCGCTGTGCACCGGCATGACCATTGTGCTGCTTATTTTCGGCGTGGGCCTCATTGGTGAGGGCATGAACCGCCAGAACAAGGGGGTGGGCTGATGCTGGAGATCCAAGACCTTCATGTAAAATTCCTCAACCGCACACGGGAAGCCGTGGCGGGCATCTCCCTCACCATCCCGGATGGCGAGATTCTGGGCCTGGTGGGCGAGTCCGGTTCGGGCAAGTCCGTCACGGCCATGAGCGTGGCGGGCCTTCTGCCGCGGCGGCAGTGCAGCTATTCCGGCCAGATCCTGCTGGACGGCACGGATCTGCTGCACCTGCCCCGGGCCCTTCTCCGCGCCCGGCAGGGCAAGGAGATCGGCGTGGTGTTTCAGGAGCCGATGAGCGCCATGGACCCGCTGATGAAGGTGGGCGCCCAGGTGGAGGAAACGCTGCTGCTTCACGCAAAGGAGCTGACTGCAGCCCAGCGCCGGGAAAAGGCCATTCAGGCGCTGGCCGATGTGGAACTGCCCGACCCGGAGGGCGTGTACAACAAGTACCCTCACGAACTGTCCGGCGGTATGCTGCAGCGCGCCATGATCGCGGCCGCCATTGTCACCCGGCCCCGGCTGCTGCTGCTGGATGAGCCGACCACGGCGCTGGATGTGACCATTCAGGCACAGATTCTGGAGCTTTTGAAGAAACTGAACCGGGAATACGGTATGTCCATGCTGTTCATCTCCCACAACCTTCGGGTGGTGCAGAAGCTGTGCACCCATGTGGCGGTGATGCAGCGGGGCCGGCTGGTGGAAGAGGGCCTCACCGATGCCATCATGCAGGCACCCCAGCAGGAATACACCCGCCGCCTGATCGCGGCCATTCCCACCCGCAACCGGCGGCCCATGGCCAGAAGGGAGGACGGCTGTGACTGACGAATTGGTATTGGAACTGCAGCATGTGACCAGCGGCTACCACACCGGCGGCCTGCTGTTCAAGGGCGAATATCAAAAAGTGCTGCACGATGTGAGCTTTCAGGTGCACCGGGGCGAGATCCTGGGTCTGGTGGGCGAGTCCGGCACCGGAAAATCGACCCTGGCCCGCACGATTCTGGGCATGGTGAAGCCGGACGAGGGGCAGGTCATTCATTACACCAAGCGGCCCCAGATGATTTTTCAGGACCCGTACAGCAGCCTGAACCCGGCCTACACCGTGGGCTGGAGCATGGAAGAGCCGCTGCGCATTTTCGGCAAGTACGATGCGGCCGAACGCAAAAAGCGGGTGCGGGAAATGTTGCGCCGGGTGGAGCTGCCGGAGGAATGCCTGGCGGCGAAGCCGGGCGAGCTGTCCGGCGGCCAGCGCCAGCGGGTGAGTATTGCCATCGCGCTGATTCAGCGGCCCCGCTTTCTCATTGCGGATGAACCGGTGAGCGCGCTGGACGTGACCATTCAGGCGCAGATCCTGAAGCTGCTGCGGGAGCTGCGGGACGAGCTGGACCTGAGCTATCTGTTCATCAGCCATGACCTGAACGTGGTGTACCAGCTGTGCGACCGAGTGCTGGTGATGAAGCAGGGCCGCATTGTGGAGCAGGGGACCGTGGATGAGATCTTTGACCACCCCCAGCAGGAGTACACACGCCAGCTTCTGGCGGCGGCCGATTGAACCGGCAGGCACAGGCGTTTCGCATTGCAGCATCTGCGCATTGCATAAGATGCATCCGATAAAAGAAGAACGCGAAGAACGCGTGAAAAATCAGGCACAGCGCCGCCCGGCAACGGGCAGGCTGCTGTGCCTGATTTTTTTGGACAGGGCGGCAGGCGGAGAGAAAAGCGGCAGGAGCAGCCCAAAGCGCGGATAAAAGGCGGCGGCCGATGCGGATCGCTTCCCGGGCGGGAAACGGTGCGCAGAAAGCCTGTGCAGAGAAAAAGCAAACAAAATTTTTGGGGGAGAATTTCAGGGAAACTCTAAAACACATCCTAAAAAACGGCAGAAAAACCGGCCGCAAAAACCAAAATTGTGAAAATAAACCATCGAATTGGCGCGATAAATCCGAAAGTACAAAAAACTTCCAAAATTTGTGCCGAAAACGCTTGACTTTGGCCGGATTCTATGGCATAATAACAAAGTCGTCGGGAGCGAGACACCATGAAGAACACACATGAGAAGATCGGTTCCTGAGTCTGCCAAGCCTCTGTAGCTCAGTCGGTAGAGCAGGGGACTGAAAATCCCCGTGTCATTGGTTCGATTCCGATCGGAGGCACCATGCGGCTTTAGCTCATCTGGTAGAGCGCCACCTTGCCAAGGTGGAGGTAGCGAGTTCGAGCCTCGTAAGCCGCTCCATATTGAAAAACCGCCAGCGCAATCGCGTTGGCGGTTTTTTGTTGTATCGTTCAAAGGCGCGCTGTGTTGCGTGCGGCTGTGCTTCAATGGTATAATGATATGAATACGAAATGCTGTGCGGTACGGCCCGCTGCCCAAAGCCGGGGCTGGGCGGCACCGGTTTACGAAAAACGGGCACCCGGCCGCTTCGGGCCGGGTCAAACCCGTTTGCGGCCCTCACCGAAACTCAGGGAGGAAAAGGATATGATTGATTTCAACAAGCCCCCATACGTTGGCAATGAGCTGGAGTACATCCGCCAGGCGGTGGAAAACCGCAAGATCTGCGGCGATGGCCCCTTTACCAAGCGGTGCAATGCCTGGCTGGAAGAGCGGTTCCACGCCCAGAAGGCGCTGTTGACCACCAGCGGCACCACGGCGCTGGACATGGCCATGCTGCTGTGCGAGTTGAAGCCGGGGGATGAGGTCATCCTGCCCAGCTATACCTTCTCCAGCACCGCCACCGCCGCCGTGCTGGCCGGGGCCAAGCTAGTGTTTGTGGATGTGCGCCCGGACACCATGAACATTGATGAGACCAAGATCGAGGCGGCCATCACCGAGCGCACCAAGGTGATCGTGGTGATGCACTATGCGGGTGTGGCCTGCGAGATGGACGCCATCATGGACCTTGCCCGCCGGCACGGCCTGATGGTGGTGGAGGATGCGGCCCAGGGCGTGATGAGCACCTACAAGGGCCGGGCGCTGGGCACCATCGGCGATTTCGGATGCTACTCCTTCCACGAGACCAAAAACTACTCCATGGGCGAGGGCGGTGCGCTCATCATCAACAACGAGGCCTACAACGAGCGGGCCGAAATTCTGCGGGAGAAGGGCACCAACCGCTCCAAGTTCTTCCGCGGCCAGGTGGACAAGTACACGTGGGTGGATTTCGGCGACAGCTACCTGCCCAGCGAGCTGAATGCGGCCTACCTGTGGGCACAGCTGGAGCAGGCGGATGCCATCAACGAAAACCGGCTGGCCACCTGGAATGCCTACGATGAGGCGTTTGCCCCGCTGAAGGCGCAGGGCAAGCTGGAACTGCCGGTGATTCCGGAGGACTGTGTGCACAACGCGCATATGTACTACCTGAAGCTGAAAAACCTTCAGGAGCGCACGGCCTTCATCAATTATATGAAAGAAAATGACGTACACACGGTATTTCACTATGTGCCGCTGCACAGCGCCCCGGCGGGCCTGAAGTTCGGACGCTTTGCCGGTGAGGATGTGTACACCACCAAAGAGAGCGAGCGCCTGGTGCGTCTGCCCCTCTACTACGGCCTGGCCCAGGAGGACCTGGAAAAGGTCATCCGCCTTGTGTATGACTTTTTTGCCTATGAGGGCGAGCCGGTGCACCGCTGAGCGGCCACCCATGAAACAAGGAGCATCATCCATGAAAAAACTGGCCATCATCGGCGCTTCCTACCTGCAAAACCCGCTGATTCTCAAGGCGAAGGCCATGGGGCTTGAAACCCATGTGTTCGCCTGGGCGGCGGGAGATGTGGGCGAAGCCACTGCCGACCATTTTTACCCCATCAGCATTGTGGAAAAGGAGCAGATTCTGGAGCAGTGCCGCCGCATCGGCATTGACGGCGTGTGCACCATTGCCTCGGATCTGGCGGCCATCACCGTGAACTATGTGGCAAACGGGCTGGGCCTGTGCGGCAACACCATGGAATGCACCGAAAAATCCACCAATAAGCACGCCATGCGCCTGGCCTTTGAGGCCGGCGGTGACCCGTCACCCAAAAGCATTCTGGTGCATTCGGCGGAAGAGCTGAAGGCCGCGGCGCTGGAATACCCGGTCATCGTGAAGCCGGTGGACCGCTCCGGCAGCCGGGGCATCACCAAGGTGGAATGCTCTGAGGGTCTTGCCGACGCCATTGAAAACGCCAAGGGGCAGGGCTTTGAAAAGGCCGCCCTGGTGGAGGAGTTTGCGGTCGGGCAGGAATACAGCGTGGAGTGCATCTCCTATCAGGGGCAGCACCACTTTCTGGCAATGACCAAGAAATTCACCACCGGTGCGCCCGGCTTTGTGGAAACCGGCCACATCCAGCCGGCCCCGGTGCAGCCGGAGCAGCTGGCCGCCGTGAAGCAGGTGGTGTTCCATGCGCTGGATACGCTGGGCATCCGGAACGGCGCCTCCCACTCGGAGCTGAAAATCTCCCCGGCGGGGACGATCCGCCTCATTGAGATCGGCGGGCGCATGGGCGGCGACTTCATCGGCAGCAGCCTGGTGGAGCGCTCCATCGGCGTGGACTTTCTGCGGGCGGTCATCCAGGTGGCGCTGGGGCAGGCGCCGGATCTTACGCCGCAACACCCCGGCGAGGCGGCGGCCGTCCGGTTTGTGTTCGGCCAGGCGGATGTGGACGTACTGGAGGCGCTCAGAGCGCAGCACCCGGAGTATCTGCTGGAAGCGGACGTGCAGCCGGTGCACGAGGGCAAAGTGACCGACAGCGCCGGCCGGTTCGGCTATTATCTGATGCACGCGGCCCGGGCCGAGCAGCTGGCCCCCTATCTGCCCAAACAGGAGGACGCATGAAACGATCCAAATTTTCCACCCTGTTCGCCCTGCACCTGATGCTGATGCTCTATTCCATGAGCGAGATCTGCAGCAAAAAGGCGGCCGGGGAGAGCTTTTTGAGTGTGCGCTTCTGCCTGTATTACGGCACGGTGATCCTGCTTCTGGGCGTGTATGCCATTGGATGGCAGCAGGTCATCAAGCGCATCCCGCTCACCACGGCCTTTGCCAACAAGGCGGTGACGGTGGTGTGGGGCCTTGTGTGGGGGGCGCTGTTCTTCCGCGAGGCGGTTACCCCGGGCAAGCTGCTGGGTGCGGTGCTGGTCATCGCCGGCGTGATTCTGTTTGAACGGGCGGACGGCGAGGCCGCGGAAAGCGAGACGGACCATGGGTGAGAACACACTGCTTCACGCAGGCATTCTGCTTTTCGGGGTGTTCATCGGGGCCGTCTCTCAGGTTATGCTGAAAAAGGCCGCCCAGAAGCACTACGATTCCGTTCTGCACGAGTATCTGAACCCGCTGGTGATTCTGGCCTACGCCCTGTTTGTGGGCACCACGCTGCTTTCGGTGCTGGCATACCGGGGGCTTCCGCTCTCGCTGGGGCCGGTGCTGGAGGCCACCAGCTACCTCTACGTCACCTTTTTTGGGGTGACCATTTTCCACGAAAAAATGAACCGCAAAAAGCTGCTGGCCCTGGCCCTCATCCTTGCGGGCATTGTGGTCAGCGCAGCGGCGGGGTGAACAGCCCCCTTGCATTTTCCTACCTTCTCGGTATAATAATGGTTAGCGAATGCTAATAGCCGGCCGAAACGGCCGTTTGAACGAACCGGAAGGTAACAAAGTATGGAACAGATCACGTTGAAGGTTGACGGCATGATGTGCGGTATGTGCGAAAGCCATGTGAACGAGGCGGTGCGCAAGGCCTTCCCCAAGGCCAAAAAGGTCACTTCGTCCCACAGCAAGGGCCAGACCGTGATCCTCACCGAAGAGGACATCCCCGAGACCGCCCTGCGGGCCGCCATGGAGCCCACCGGCTACAAGGTACTGGGATACAAAGAAGAGCCTTATCAGAAAAAGGGGCTGTTTGGCTGGCTGAGCAAGTAAGCCACCCCAAAAGGAGAACGCCATGAGAAGAAGCGATCGAGAAGTGACCGATCCGAAGCAGATTCGGGACATCATTGACCACTGCACCTGCTGCCGCCTGGGCTTCTGGGATGGGCAGGAGGTGTACATTCTGCCCCTGAACTTCGGCTATGAAGAGGCGGACGGCAAACGGGTGTTTTACTTCCACAGTGCCAAAGAAGGGCGCAAGATTGACCTGATTGCGAAAGCGCCCCGGGTCGGGTTTGAGCTGGACACGAACTATAAGCTGAACGAGGCGGAGACGGCCTGCGGCCACTCGGCCCGGTTCCAGAGCGTCATCGGCACCGGCACCGTGCGGTTTGTCACCGAAGAGGACGAGCGCCGCAGTGCGCTGTGCAGCCTGATGCGGCACAACACCGGCCGGGCAGACTGGGCCTTCCCCTCGGAAAGGCTGAACGCCGTGGCGGTTTACCGGCTGGACGTGGAAACGCTCAGCGCAAAGGAACACGCCTGAGCGCCATCGGCTGCAAAACAACACAGGCAGCCATTGGCCCATGTGGGGCCTTGGCTGCCTGTGCTTCTTGTGGGCTGTTTTTTGCAGGCAAAAACGCGGTTTACGCTTCCTCCAGCGGGAACACCACCGTCAGCATCATCTTAAAGGGTTCGGGGGCGTACACGGCGTGGGGCACGGTGGCGGGCATCACCAGCACCTCGCCCTCGTGGCAGAAATGCTCCTTGCCGCCCACGGTGAAGCGGCCGGTGCCCTCCAGCACCGTGACCATGGCGTCGCCGATGGAATCGTGGGTGCTGATCTCCTCGCCCTGGGCGAAGGCAAACAGCGTCACGCTGACGGCCCGGTTCTGGGCCAGGGTACGGCTGACGATCTGGCCCGGCTGGGCCTCCACCTGACCGGCCAGCGAAAGCACGGTGTCCTGCTCGATGTTTTTAATGTAAGCCATGGTTGGTTCCTTTCTGCGGCATGGCCGCGCGGGCCGGGGTGCGCGGAATGTGCCCCGGCGGGTTGAGCTTGGCGGGGAAACTTGCGGAGAACTGCCCGTCAGCGGGCGGCGTCCAGAATCTGGCCGTCAATGGAGACGGTGACCACCTGCCAGGGAAGGAACTTGCCGCTGTTCTTCAGGGCGGTGACGGCGGCGTGCTCCAGCCCGCCGCAGCAAGGGACCTCCATGCGCACCACGGTCAGGCTTTTCACCTCGTTTTCGCGAAGGATCTGGGTGAGCTTTTCGGTGTAGTCCACACCGTCCAGCTTGGGGCAGCCGATCAGGCACACCCGGCCCTTCAGAAACTGCTGGTGAAAATTGCCGTAGGCGTAGGCAGTGCAGTCGGCGGCCACCAGCAGGTGGGCACCGTTCAGCCAGGGGGCATTTACCGGGGCCAGCTTGATCTGTACTGGCCACTGGCGCAGCTGGCTGGCCAGCACCGGGCCTTCGCTCAGCGGCGAAGGGGCGGCGGGCCGGTTCAGGCTGCGCGCCGCGCTGCCGGGGCAGCCGTGGGCGCTCTGGGCGGCCATGCGGGCCTTGACGGCCGCCTCGTCAAAGGGGGCAGCCTCCCGCTCCACAAAGGTGATGGCCCCGGTGGGGCAGTGGGGCAGGCAGTTGCCCAGGCCGTCGCAGTAATCGTCCCGAATCAGGCGGGCCTTGCCATCCACCATGGCGATGGCGCCCTCTTGGCAGGCGTTGGCGCACAGGCCGCAGCCGTTGCAGCGCTGCTGGTCAATGTGAATGATCTTGCGTTTCATGGAATGTACCTCCGGTGTTTTGCTGCCTTTAGTATAACATCTTTCTGAAAAAAGTATGTTGTTATTCCAACAAAAGCAGGCCGAAACACGGAAAAACCCAGTGAAACAGCCGGAAGATTTCGCCAAAATGAAAAAAAGCCCCCTCGGCGGGAGCGGCAGCCCTTGCAACGGCCCTTTTTATTGGATATAATAACTCGGAATGTGCGCTTTGGCCCGGCATTCGGCATTCCGCCGTGCGGACGGACGAGGCGCTTACTTTTGCGATAGAAGAAAAAACGAGGTAAATCATTGTTCTTGGATGTTTTTATGGACGCACTCATTGATACAGTGAAGATGCTCCCCTTTTTGTATCTGGCGTGCCTGGCCATTGAGGCCATTGAGCACAGCCACGGCGACCGCATTGAGCAGGCCCTGGCCGGCGGCGGCCGGTGGGGCTGCGCCGCCGGTGCGGTGCTGGGGTGCATTCCCCAGTGCGGTTTTTCGGCCATGGCGGCCAACCTGTACGGCGGTCGGGTCATCACGCTGGGCACCCTGATGGCGGTGTTCCTGGCCACGTCGGACGAGGCAATCCCTCTTCTGGTGGCCCTGCCCGGGGCCTGGAAGAGCCTGGGGCTGCTGGTGGCGATGAAGCTGGTGTTTGCGCTGGCGGCGGGCCTGTGCCTGGATGTGCTGTTCAAGGGGCTGGTGCCCCGAAGCCTGCGGGGCGGCTACACCGGCCACGCCGATGAAGTGGACTGCCACGAGAAGCATGAGGAAAAGGTGAGCATCTGGCGGGCGGCCCTGCGCCACACGGCCGAGCTGGCGGGCTTTATCCTGCTGTTCAGCCTGGTCATCGGCCTGATCTTCGAGGCGGTGGGCCAGGAGGCCGCCGCGGGCTTCCTGGGCTCGCTGGGGGTGTTCCAGCCCCTGTTCACGGCCCTCATCGGGCTGGTGCCCAACTGCGCGGCCAGCGTGCTGCTCACCCAGCTGTACCTGTCCGGCGGCATCGGCTTCCCGGCGCTGGTGGCGGGCCTGTGCAGCGGCGCAGGCGTGGGTCTGGCGGTGCTGTACCGCTCCAATCCCAGCCTGAAGCAGAACCTGTTCATCACCCTGCTTCTGTGGGGTCTGGGCGCAGGCTGCGGCATGCTCCTGGCTCTGCTGGGCCTGTAAGAGGGGCGGCAGCTGGCTGCATTGACCAAACAATTTGCACAATCGGATATTTGCACAATTTGATTAGAGGCAGGCGCTTGCAGCCTGCCTCTTTTGCAGTATAATAAGGGCAAACGCCGCCCGTCGCAGTGCGGGAGAAAGGACAGGAACGGTACGATGATTCTGAAAAACGGACAGATATTCACGGCTCTTGGCCGCTTTATGCCGGCCGATGTGGAAATTGAGGGAGGGCGCATTGCCAAAATCGCCCCGGCGGGCACCCTGGATGGGGCCGATGTGCTGGATGCGGCGGGCCGCTATGTGACCCCCGGCTTTGTGGACATTCACATCCACGGCGCAAAGGGGGCGGACTTCTGCGACAGCGTGGACGGCAGTGAAGAGTACATCCGCACCATGGCCGCCTATCTGGGCAGCCAGGGCGTGACCAGCTTCCTGGGCACCACCATGGCCTTCAGCGAGGAGATCCTCACCGGCATCTTCAACACGGCCCGCCCGCTGTTCGGCAAGGAGGGCATGGGCGCTGTGCTGCGGGGCGTGAACATGGAAGGCCCCTTCTTCAACAAGGAGAAAAAGGGGGCCCAGGCCGAAAAGTACATCGTGAACCCGGACATTGCCATGTTTGACCGGCTGTTCGAGGTGAGCGGCGGCAACATCCGCCTGGTGGACATTGCCCCTGAGCTGCCCGGCAGCCTGGAGTTTGTGCGCCACGCCAGCCAGAAGTGTGTGGTGAGCATTGCCCACACCTGCGCCACCTATGAGGAGGCCAAGGCCGCCTATGCGGCCGGCGCTACCCACACCACCCATCTGTACGACGCCATGACCCCGCTGCACCATCGCGCCCCCGGCGTGGTGGGCGCGGCCGCAGACGACGCGGCCCACGCCGAGGTGATCTGCGACGGCATTCACGTGCACCCGGCGGCCATCCGGGTGGCCTTTGCCATCTTCGGGCCAGAGCGGATGTGCCTCATCAGCGACAGTATGCGCGCCTGCGGCATGGCCAACGGCGAGTACACTCTGGGCGGCCAGAAGGTCTTTGTGAAGGACGGCAAGGCCACCCTGGAGGACGGCACCATTGCAGGCAGCGCCACCTGTCTGGCCGAGTGCTTCCGCCGTGCGGTGCGCTTCGGTGTGCCGCTGGAGACCGCCCTGCGAGCCGCTACCATCAACCCGGCCCAGGCCGTGGGCCTGTTTGATGAGCTGGGCAGCGTCACCGTGGGTAAGCGGGCCGACCTGCTGGTGCTGAACCGGGAGCTGCAGCCGGATGAGATTTTCATCGGCGGCGTGCGCCAGTGAGGTTTTGCCGATTTGGCCGGTCTGTTCCTTGACAGGCTGCCCCGGCCATGGTACAATACGCCTACATTCCTCGTGAGGGAGTAGTCAGCGCGCCCGGCCCAACGGGTGCGTGGCAAGTCAACATACTGGCGGGTGCGTCCGCCTGGCTTGCCTTCATTGACGAGACTCATGTGCCGCGCGCCGCGGATGCATGGGTTTCGCTGTTTGCAAAAAAATACAGCCCGTGTACGGCAGCGCGCCGCACACGGGCTTTTTTGCGCCTGCCCAAGGGCGCAGCCTGTGGAGGTCAAGCGAAAAGGAGAGGATACAATGGGATTTGCAGAACTGTTTTTGATCGGCGTGGGCCTTTCCATGGACGCTTTTGCGGTGTCGGTGTGCAAGGGCCTGAATATGCACGGAACACTCAACTGGCGGGACACCGGCCTGCTGGCCCTGTTTTTCGGCGGCTTTCAGGCCCTGATGCCCTTGGCGGGCTGGGCGCTGGGCCGCGGCTTTGAGCAGTACATCACCAGCATTGACCACTGGATCGCGTTCGGCCTGCTGGCCTTCATCGGCGGGCATATGCTGTGGGAGGTCTGGAAAGGTGAGGGCGAGGAGGATGAGAACGAAGAGGCCGGGCCTCTGCGCCTGGGCGAGCTGACCCTGCTGGCCATTGCCACCAGCATTGATGCGCTGGCCGTGGGCATTACCTTCGCCTTCCTCGGGGTAAACATTGTGTCGGCCATCAGCATCATCGGCTGCACCACCTTTGTGCTCAGCGGCGTGGGCGTGATGGTGGGCCACCGGTTTGGCCTGCGGTACAAGAAAAAGGCGGAGATCGCCGGCGGCGTGATCCTGATTCTCATCGGTGTCAAGATTTTGCTGGAGCATCTGGGCATTCTGGCCTGAGGGCGGGTACCCGGCATGGCCGGAACGTGCTATAATAAAAAAGAGCGCCTGCCGGTCTTGCTCCGGCGGGCGCTTTCGGTTTCAAAAAGAGACATCACAAACAGACAAAAAGCTCGGCGGGGCCTGACCCGCTGAGCTTTTGTGGGGAGTGTCAAAGCCACACTCCTTTTCCTATTTCTTACACGCTACACCTTTATGTTTGCTGCATATGTGGAGTAATGCGTTAATGATATGATAGCCATACATCGTCAGAAAAATACAGAAAAAATTGGGATTTCAAAAAACTTTGGATAAAAGTGACAAGAACAGCAGTGCGGTATGTTCAAAGTGACAAAGATTTGGGGAGAAAAACGATGATCAAAATTCGTCTGATTGCGCTGGACGTGGATGGAACACTGGTGAAAAAAGGCGGCTTTGCCCCCACGCGGGCCGTGCGGGACGCACTGAAACAGGCGCAGAAGCAGGGGATGCTGGTGGCGCTGGCCTCCGGCCGGGCGCGCCATGCCCTGGACCCCACGGTGCTGAAGGGGGTAAAACCGGATTACTTCATCTGTGCCAACGGGGCGCAGGTGCTGGATGCCGCCGGCCGCCAGCTGGCCGCCCACACCATGGAGCCGGAAGAGATGTATGCGCTGGTGGACTGGTGCGAGGACTATGACTATCCGGTGGGATTCTCGTTCTCCGATGGCTACTATGCCTATACGGAATACGCCGCCCTGAGGGAGTTTTACGGCCGGGGCACCGGCCACCCGGAGCAGATGCTGGACGGCGAGGACCAGGTGCGCCATCTGGAAAGTATGCCCTTTGCGGCCTTCTGCAATCTGCCGCCGGAGGGAATGGCCGGTTTTGAGGCAAAATACGGGTATCTGGGCCTGCGCTTCGTGCCTTATGCGCCGGATCACTACGATGTGATGAGCCGGGATATGGACAAGGCATGGGGCCTTGCTGCCCTGGCGGAAAAGCTGGGGCTGGCCCGGGAGGAGATCGCTGCGGTGGGCGACGGCCTGAACGACCTGGAACTGCTGGAGTACGCCGGAATCGGCGCGGCCATGGGCAACGGGGTGCCGGAACTGAAGCAGACTGCCGACCGGGTGCTGCCTCCGGTGGAGGAGGACGGCCTGGCTAAGTTTGTGCAGGAGCTGCTGGCATGAGCGGCCGGGGTTTTGGGCCGGTGTGGGGGCCGGGCTCCCGCCTTTTGATTCTGGGCACCTGGCCCAGCCCGAAAAGCCGGGAAATGGGGTTTTATTACGGCCACCCGCAAAACCGTTTCTGGCCCCTGCTGGCCGCCCTCACCGGCAGGCCCCGGCCCCAGAGCATTCCGGAGAAAAAAGCCCTGATCCTGGAGAGCGGGCTGGCGCTGTGGGATACCTTGGAGAGCTGCACCATTCAGGGGGCGCGGGATGAAACCATCCGGGACCCGGTGCCCAACGACGTGGCGGGCCTGTTAAAGGCCTCGGGCATTTGCGCGGTGGCCTGCAACGGGGCGGCGGCTCACCGGTTTTATCAAAAATTCGCCCAGCCGCTCACTGGCTTAGAGGCTCTGCGGCTGCCCAGCACCAGCCCGGCCAACGCCGCCTGGACCATGCCCCGGCTGGAGCAGGCCTGGGGCGAAGCCCTTGCCCCGTACCTGAAACGGCAGCTGTAAACAAAGCGTAAACACCCCTTCATTTCCTTGCTTTTTGAACAGCGACACGGTACAATAAAACCAAATGTGACAGATATGATCAGGCGCCGTTTCCTCCGCAGGAAAACGGCGCGGGGCCGCCGGGAACGGCCCAGTGAGGAGCGAGTGACCATGAGCAAGTGGATCGAAAAAAAGACCCCGCCGGTGCTGCCCATCTATTTTGCGGCCCTGGTGTGGCTGGTTGGCGGCATTGTGCTGCCGCTGTACCGCCTGTGGGCCCTGGCGCTGACGGCGCTGCTCAGCGCGGCGGCGTATGTGGTGGGCGGGCGGCTGTGCCCCAAGCGGGTGCAGCGCATCGAACAGCCCTTCATGACCGGCAGCGAGGACGCAGACGCCATGCTTACATCGGTGCAGGGGCATCTGGCCAGCCTGCACCGCCTGAATGAGCAGATCCCCGACGACGGCCTCAGCGAGGCCATCCGCCGGATGGAGATCGCGGGCAAAAGCATTCTGGACGAGGTGGAACAGCACCCGGAAAAGGCCCGGGACATCCGCCGCTTTGCCAATTACTACCTGCCGGACGCGGTGAAGATCCTGACCACCTATGCCAAAATGGAGCAGCAGGGGGTCAAGGGGGAAAACGCCGATGCCTTGCGCGCCGAGGTGGAAAAGAACGCCGCCGCCATTGCCGCGGCATTTGAGAACCAGCTGGACGCCCTGTACAGCGCTGAGGTGCTGGACATTGGGGCCGACCTGGATGTGCTGAAGAGCCTGATGAAGGGCCAGGGCCTGTAAGGCGCTGCGGCCGCATGATGCAGAGTTTTATCGGAGAAACCGGAACGCGGAACGGGCAGCTCCCGGGCCGAGCTTCCGGCGCTTCGCCCGATTCACGGAATCCATTGTAAGAATTGTTTGAACCAGGCGGTTTCCGCGTGGAAAGAACGCGGGAAGAATCGGCCGCCCAACAGAAAGGAACGGAACCCATGGATGACAAGAACCTGACCCCCAGCCTGACCCTGGAGGATACCCCCGCCGCACCCAGCCTGACGTTGGCCCCCTTTGCCGAGGAAGAGAAGGCAAAGGCGCCCGACCCGGTGGAGGAGACCCCGCTCACCCCGGAGGAGCAGAAGATGGTGGACGACTTCGCTGAGAAGATCGATATCCGAAACTCCCAACAGGTGCTGCAGTACGGCGCGGCCTGCCAGAAGAAGATCGGCGATTTCAGCGACGCGGCCCTGAGCAAGGTGCGCACCAAGGACATGGGCGAAGTGGGCGATATGCTCACCCAGCTGGTGGGCGAACTGAAGGGCTTTGACGCGGCCGAAGAGCAGAAGGGCCTGTTCGGCTTTTTCAAAAAGCAGGGCAACAAGCTGGAAGCCATGAAGGCCAAGTACGACAAGGTTGAAGTGAACGTGGAGAAGATTCAGGGCGCGCTGGAGGCTCATCAGGTGCAGCTGCTGAAGGACGTGGCCATGCTGGACCGGATGTATGAGATGAACATGGCGTACTTCAAGGAGCTGAGTATGTACATTCTGGCCGGCAAGAAGAAGCTGGAGCAGGTGCGGCAGACCGAGCTGGTGCAGCTCACCGAAAAGGCCAAGGCCAGCGGCCTGCCCGAGGATGCCCAGGCGGCGCGGGATCTGTCCGACCTGTGCGACCGGTTTGAGAAGAAACTGTACGACCTGCAGCTGACCCGCACCATCTCCATCCAGATGGGCCCCCAGATCCGGCTGATCCAGAACAACGACACCATGATGGCCGAAAAGATTCAGACCACGCTGGTGAATACCATTCCCCTGTGGAAGAACCAGATGGTGCTGAGCCTGGGCATGGCCCACAGCCAGCAGGCCATGGAAGCGCAGCGCGCTGTGACCGACATGACCAACGACCTGTTGAAGCACAACGCCGAGGCCCTGAAGCAGGGCACCATCGACACGGCCCGGGAGAGCGAGCGCGGCCTGGTGGATCTGGAGACCCTGCAGCAGACCAACAAGAGTCTCATCGACACCCTGGACGAACTGGCCAAGATTCAGAGCGAAGGCAAGCGCAAGCGCGCCGAGGCCGAGGTAGAGCTGGGCCGCATCGAGGGCGAGCTGAAGAACAAGCTGCTTCAGATGAACCCCCAGTAAACGGTTTGAATTTACGCAATCGAGGAAACGACCATGGAAGTATATCTGCCCTATGAGACCCCCACCGGGCCGCAGCTGGAAGTGCTGGGCGAGGTGGAAACCAAGCTGCCCCAGCCGGTGCAGCGCCGGGCCACGGCCTGGGTGCTGACGGTGGCGGTGGCGCTGGCCGCGGTGTTCGGCCTGGGCGGCATGAAGCTGCAAAGCGCCCACCGGGCCGCGGTGAAGGAGTTTACCACCGGCGCCCATGAGGAGTATGAGGGTTTCAGCCTGAGCAGCGATTTGAACGAGCGGCTGGAGGCGGGGGCTACGCTGGCCAAAATCGGCAAGCAGCAGCTGGGCGAAACCAACGCCTTTGTGAGTGAAGCCTTTGCCCAGGTGGGTGCCCTGAAAGAAGCCCTGGCTTCGGGCAGCCCGGCGGCCTGCTACCGGGCCAACACGGCGCTGGGCAAGGCGGTGGAGGCCCTGTACCCCAATCTGCAGGAGAACGACACGGCCAAAGCCCAGTGGGAAGAATTCAAGTCTCGCCAGTACACCATTGACCTCTCGGCATACAATACGGTGGCGGAGCAGTACAATGACAGGGCGGCTGCATTCCCCGCAAACCTGATCGGCGCTGTGTGGGGCGCAACGGAGGTGGAACGTTTCGCATGAGAAAAAGACGATTCGGGCGGCTTGCTGCCCTGGTGATGGCGCTGGCCTGTCTGGCCATGCTGCTGTGCGGCGCAAGCTTTGACATCCCGTCGGACAGCTGGGTGATGGACGATGCAAACATCCTCAGCGCCCAGACGGAACAGTATGTGAACGAGCGCACCAAGGTTCTGTCGGACGCCTGCGGCGCGCAGATCGGCGTGGCGACGGTGGAATACACCGGCTCGCTGAGCGTGGAGGACTATGCCTACCAGCTGGCCAACGAGTGGGGCCTGGGCGACTCGAAAAAGAACAACGGCGTGTTGCTGCTTCTGGTGCCCGGTGAGGATGATTACCGGTGCATTCAGGGCAGCGGGCTGGAACGCACCCTTCCCACCAGCACCCTGAGCACCATTCTGCGCAGCGATATGGAGCCGAACTGGGTGAAGGGCGATTACGACACCGGCGTACAGGAAACGGTGCAGGCCCTCTACGAGGAGCTGGCCTCCATTTACAACGTAAACACGAGCGCCGGTACGGCGGACGGCAGCCAGCAGCAAAGCCGGCCGGCCAGCAATGACGGCGGCTCGGGCATTGCCCTGCTGCTGGTGCTGGTCATTCTGATTGTGATCGTGGTGGCGGTGCTGCTCACCCCGCGGGGTCCCCGCGGCCCGCGTGGGCCGCGCGGCGGTGGCGGCGGAAGCGGTTTCTGGGAAGGGATGTTCCTGGGCAGTATGATGGGCGGCCGCAGACGGAGCGGCTATTACGCCCCGCCCCCGCCCCGGCCCCCGCGCGGCGGGCGGCCCGGCGGCTTTGGCGGGCCCGGAAGCTTCGGCGGAGGCTTCGGCGGAGGCCATGGCGGAAGCTTTGGCGGCGGTGGCTTTGGCGGCGGTGGCGGAGGAGGGTTCCGCGGCGGCGGAGCCGGGCGCTGAGGCCCGTGCAGCCTTCTGCCAACAGCAAATCGAAAAGGGATGCGGACGGGCAGTCTGCATCCCTTTTTTGTGTAATTCTGCATAAGTGGACGGGATGAAGCGGCGTGTCAGGCTTTGCCCCGCGCCCGGGCGCTGAATTCACAGCCGCAGTAGTCCTGCCGGTACAGGCCGTATTCGCGGGAAAGTTCCAGGCTGCGCTTGTAGCCGTCCCGCTTCTTGAATTCGCTGGGCAGGTGGCGCAGGCCGTATTGGGCCGCCAGTTCTTCGCCGATCTGGTTGATGCGGATCGGGTCTTTCAGCGGCGAGACGGAGAGGGTGGTGGTGAACCAGACAAAACCATGGGCCTTGGCGTATTGGGCCGCCCGCTCCATGCGCAGCCGGTAGCACACGGTGCAGCGGCCGCCCTTTTCCGGCTCCTGCTCCAGCCCCTGTACGGCGGTATAAAATTCCTGCGGGTCATAAGGCTCTTCCACCAGCTTCACATCCAGCGTGTGGGCTCTCTGCAAAAAGCTAGCCAGCTCGTCGGCCCGGCGGCGGTACTCCTCGGGCGGCCAGATGTTGGGGTTGTAGTACAGCACCGTCACCTGAAAATGGGCGCACAGCACCTCCAGCACCGAGCTGGAGCAGGGCCCGCAGCAGGCGTGAAGCAGCAAGGGCGGGCGCTCGTCGCCCAGGGCGGCGAACACCTGATCCATCTGGGCGGGATAATTGGGTTTGTTGGCCATGAAAAACACCTCATCAAAACGCAGGCAGCCGGCCCGGCCGCCTGCAGGAACTTGGCAGAGCGGGAAAATGCTCCACAATCATTCTACCACGATTTGTTTTCAAATGGTTCAAAACTACCCCATAAATTTGCCATATGTTTCCGGTATTATACAATCACAGCAAACGAAGCGGCGTGCCAGCGCCGCAAAGCCGTTTGAAGGTACAGCCGCCGGCGGCGGGGGATGCCCCCGAAGCGCCGGGCCGGGCTTTTGATCCCCGGAGCAGCGGAATACCGCCGCTTTGGGCCCACTGCCCCGCTGGATGCCAGGCCGCAAGGCCCCGGCGGGTCAGACAACCAACTCCATTTCTGTGGGAAGTGTTCAAATAAATTCCTCTGTTGTAAGAACCGGCGCAGCCCTTCTTTTCCTTTCTGGGGCGGTGCCGGTTCTTGCTCTGCCCTGCGGCGCCATGCTATAATACAGACGATGGGCCGGAACGAACCCCGGCCGAAAGGAGCGAGAACATGACTGAGGAAAAGATCCGCCGCATCAGCGAGCTGGCAAAGAAAAGCCGTACTCCCGAGGGCCTGACCGAGGAGGAAAAGGCCGAGCAGGCCGGCCTGCGGGCGGAATATGTGGCTGCCATGAAGCAAAGCCTGCGCAGCCAGCTGGATTCCACGGTGATCGTCCGGCCGGACGGCACCCGCCAGCCCCTGAAGAAAAACGGACGGTAAGCGGCCGCGCCGGGCGATACTGTCCGTTGTGTGCAGACAGAAGCCGAAAACGCGGAAGCGTTGGCGGCAAAAAACGCTTTTTTGCGAAAAAAACGGGGCAAAAGCCCTTTTCAAACCCTGCAAAGAACGTTATAATTACTAACGGCTCTGAGATAAGAGCCTGATCATCGGCAGCGGATCCCGAGCAGAGCGCCCGGAAAAGGCTGCCCCGAAATACATTCGGATTGAGAGGAATTTCTAGTATGCTGACTGCGATTACCGGAATCAACTGGGGCGACGAGGGCAAGGGCCGTATGGTGGACCTGCTCAGCCAGGAGTATGATATCGTTTGCCGCTATCAGGGCGGCAACAACGCGGGCCACACCGTGGTGAACCCCCGCGGCAAGTTCGTGCTGAACCTGCTGCCCTCCGGCATTCTGCGCTCCAACGTGGTGTGCGTGATGGGCAACGGTATGGTCGTAGACCCCGCCCACCTGGAAAAGGAGATCGCCAACCTGCGGGAGAAGGGCATTGAGATCAGCCCCAAGAACCTGAAGATCAGCGACCGGGCCACCATCTGCATGCCCTACCATGTGGCGGAGGATGGCCTGGAAGAGGACCGCCTGGCCAAGAGCGGCAGCCAGTTCGGCTCCACCCGGCGCGGCATTGCCTACTCTTACGGCGACAAGTACATGAAGAAGACCCTGCGCATGGGCGATCTGGTTCATCTGGATGAGGCCGTGAAGAAGCGGCTGGCCACCATTGTGGAGTGGAAGAACCTGACCATGGAAGGCATTTACGGCACCCAGCCCATCAGCCTGGAAGAGACCTGGGCCTGGTGCCAGCACTACGCCGAGGTGTTCAAGGATTACATCTGCGATGTGGGCGATTACCTGACCGAGGCCGACAAGAACGGCAAGAAGATCCTGTTCGAGGCTCAGCTGGGCGCCCTGCGCGACATTGATTTCGGCATTTACCCCTTCACCTCCAGCTCCAACGTGATCGGTGCCTACGCCCCCATCGGCGCGGGCATCCCCGGCCGCAAGCTGGATCTGTCCGTCGGCATTATGAAGGCCTATTCCTCCTGCGTGGGCGAAGGCCCCTTCACCGCTGAGCTGGCCATGACCGAGGAGCAGAAGAACGAGCTGCGCCTGGCCGGCCATGAGTTCGGCGCGGCCACCGGCCGTCCCCGCCGCGTGGGCCCCTTCGACGTGGTGGCCAGCCGTTATGGCGTGGCCTGCCAGGGCGCCGATGAGCTGGCCCTGACCCTGCTGGATGTGCTGGACTACATGGAGAAGATTCCCGTGGTGGCTCATTACAGCGTGAACGGCGAGATCGTGGACCGCTTCCCCATGGGCGAGGCGCTGGACATTGCCCAGCCCGTGCTGGAGTATCTGCCCGGCTGGCACTGCGACATCACCGCCGCCCGCAAGTGGGAGGACCTGCCCAAGGAAGCCCAGGACTATGTGAACTACATTGAAAAGGCCGTGGGCTGCCGCATTGCCTACATCTCGGTTGGCCCGGACCGGGATGCCTGCATCCGCCGCTGAGCGGTTTTTGGCCGGAACGGCAGAAAAAACCTTTGAATCAATCGAATCAATGGACCGAGACGCAGATGGAGCGTTCTTGGTCCATTGTTGTATGAAACAAAATAGTAAGCCATGGCTAAATCTGGAAGCAGAAAATCCCCGTTCCGGGGGATTTCCCATACGCCATGCAGCCCCACCCGCCCGTTTTCGGCGGGCGGGAAAAGGAGTGGACTTTTTATGACACAGCTTCTTATCCGCCTGTTTGTGAAGAATTACCAGCAGGCCGACGACCCGGCCGTGCGCACCAATTACGGAAAACTGGCCGGCAGCGTGGGCATTTTCTGCAACCTGCTGCTGGCGCTGGGCAAGTTTGCGGCGGGCACGGTGTTCGGCAGCATTGCCATTGTGGCGGACGCACTGAACAACCTGTCGGATGCGTCCTCCAGCGTGATCAGCCTGCTGGGTTTTAAGCTGGCAGCAAAACCGGCCGACAACGACCACCCCTATGGCCACGCCCGCTATGAGTACCTGGCCGGGCTGGCGGTGGCAGTGATGATTTTGGTCATCGGCGTGGAGCTGGCCAAGAGCAGCCTGGAAAAGATCCTGCATCCCACGCCGGTGCTCTTCAGCCTGGTGGCGGTGGCGGTGCTGGTGGCCTCGATTCTGACGAAGCTGTGGATGGCCGCTTTCAACCGGGAGGTGGGGCGGCGCATTCAGTCCACCACCCTCATGGCCACCGCAGCGGACAGCCGCAACGATGTGATCAGCACCGCCGCGGTGCTGGCCGCAACAGTGGTTTCCCATCTGAGCAGGCTGAACCTGGATGGCTGGATGGGCCTGGCCGTGGCGCTGTTCATTTTGTACAGCGGCGTGGGCCTGGTGCGGGACACCCTGAATCCTCTGCTGGGCGAAGCCCCCAGCGAGGAGCTGACCCGCCACGTGCACGACAAGGTAATGAGCTACCCCGGCGTACTGGGCGTGCATGACCTGATGGTGCACGACTACGGCCCCGGCCAGCGGTTTGCCACCCTGCACGTGGAGATGGCCGCCGAGCAGGATGCCCTGGAAGCCCATGACCTGATCGACAACATTGAGCACGCCTTCTGGAAAGAGGACCGGATGCACGTGGTCATCCACTACGACCCCATTGTGACCGGCGATGCGGCCGTGACCGACCTGCGGGCCTGGCTGGGCGAAGCGGTCAAAACCATCGACCCGGCCCTCTCGGTGCACGATCTGCGGCTGGTACCCGGCACCACGCACACCAATGTGATCTTTGACTGTGTGACCCCGCCGCAATTCCACATGAGCGACCTGGAGGTACGCCAGGCGCTGAAAAAATTGCTGGCCCGGCGGGACCCGAAGTATGTGTGCGTGGTAAACATGGAGCACAGCTTCGCTGCCATCCCCCACGACAACTGAAGTTTGCCGCAAACGGCGAAACGGCCGCACCCCTCGCAGCAAAAAAGCGGGGAGTGCGGCCGCTTTTTGTCACTTCCCCGGCGTGCGGCAAAATCTGCCCGGGCGGGCCGCTTACACTGTGCACAGGACAGGCGGGCGGCCGGGCCGCCGCACGCGGAAAGGCGGAGGAATATGTTGGAACAATTGCGAAAACATGCGGGGGACAAAGCGGCGCTGTGGGCGCTGGGACTTCAGGCGGGCACGGCGCTGCTTGGGTTTGTGCTGGCCGGGGGGCAGGTGTTCGGCGGGCTTTCGCCCTTTGGGCTGGCGCTGGTGATGGGGCTGGACCGCACACTGGTGCCTGCGGCCGGGCTGGGGGCCTTGGTGGGCAGCTTGGTGCGGCTGACCCCGGTGGATGCCCTGCGCTGCACCGGGGCGCTGGCGGCGGCGCTGGGCGGGCGGCTGCTGGTGCCCCAAAAGCGCTGGGCCGGAATGGCGGCAGGGGCAGGCTGCCTGCTGATGGTGCAGCTGATTCTGATTTTGTGCGGCCTTGGCAGCCTGCCGGAGGCCTGCATTGCGTTGGGGGAGGCAGCCCTCAGCGCCGGGCTGGGGGCGCTGCTGCTTCGGCGGGAGAGCGGGGCGGCGCTGCTGGCGATTGGCATGATGCTGGCGGCCAGCCTGCAGCGGTTTGCCCTTGGCCCAGTGCAGCCGGGGTTGGCGCTGGCGGGCACGGCGGGGCTGGCGCTGGCCTTTCGGGGCCGTGTGCAGGAAGCGGCTCTGGCCGCGGCGGCGCTGGGTGGTGCGGCGGCAGCGGCCTCTCCGGCGTACAGCGGCGGTGCGCTGGGGGTCTGCATTGGCGCTTTGGCGGCGGCCTGCCTGGCCCCGGGCGAGCGGGCGGGCGGCGGTGCGCTGTATCTGCTGGGAGCAGTGCTGGCCACGGCTACCGCCCCCACGCCTCAGGCGGCGGCCGGCTGTGCGGCCACGGCGGCTGTGAGCGAAGCGGCGTTTTTCTGCCTGCCGCGGGCCTGGATGCTGGCCCTGCCGGGGGCAAGGCCCCTCGGGCAGAGCAGCCGCGCAGCGCTGGTAGGGGTGAGCGGGCGGCTGAACGCGGTGGCCGACGCACTGGCGGATGTGGCGGATACCGTGGAGGAGGTAAGCCACCGCCTGCCCAAAAAAGGCGAAACCTTTAATTTTGTGGCGGACTATGTGGCCGGGCAGCTTTGCCGCAGCTGCGCCGGGCGGGAAACCTGTTGGATCGCCGGGTATGACCGCACCATGGAGGGGCTGTTTGACCTGAAAAAGCCACTGGAAGCAACCGGCCGCGTGTCGGTGGAACAGCTGCCGGGGCAGCTGGCCGGCTGCCTGCACCCTATGGAGCTGTGCGGCTGTGCGGGGCAAGGGTATGCGGTGCTCTGCGGCCGGCGGGAGACCCGCCTGAGGGGCCAAGCCCTGCGCAGTGCCCTGACCGAGCAGTACAGCGCCGTGGCCGGGGCGCTGGCCCGCATGGCGGAGGAGCTGAGCCAGGGCGGAACAGAGGACCCGGTGCGCGCCCGGCGGCTGGCGGGGCTATTTGCCAATTTGGGGCTGGAGCCGCTGGAATGCCGGGTGCAGCTGGACCCGCTGGGCCGGCTGAACGCCCAGGTGACGGTGAACCGCACGGCCTTCAGCCCGGAAGAGCGGGAGCAGCTGCGGGACGAGGTGCAGCGCCTGTGCCGAAGTCCGCTGGCGCTGCCGCAGGTTGCGCATTGGCGCACGGTGACCACCCTGACCTTTGCCGAGCAGAGCTATTACACGCCGGTGTTCGGCCTGGCGCAGCGCCCGGCCCAGGAGAAGTTCAGCGGCGATGCAGCCCAGCAGTTCTGCGATGGCTTTGGCCGGGCCCATATGCTGCTGTGCGATGGGATGGGAACCGGCGGGCTGGCGGCGGTGGATGGGGCCATGGCCGCCAACCTCACCGCCCGGCTGGTGCGCACGGGCTTTGCGGGCGAGACGGCCGCCCGGCTGGTAAACGTGGCGCTGAATCTGAAAAGCGAGGAGGAGAGCGGCGCGGCGCTGGACCTGCTTACCCTGGACCTGTACACCGGGCAGGCCCGGCTGTATAAGGCGGGCGCGGCCCCCACGCTGCTGTATCAAGGCGGCAAGCCCCGCTGGCTGGGGGAGGACGGCCTGCCCGTGGGCATTCTTGGGCAGGTGCGCGGGCGGGAGCTGCGCTTCGGCCTAGCCGCCGGAGACCTTGCGGTGCTGTTCAGCGACGGGGCCTTGGCCGATGGGCCGGAATGGGCGGCCCAGCAGCTGGGCCTGTGCGCCGCGGCGGGCAACACCCCGCAGGAGATGGCGGATATTTTGGCGGATGGGGCCGTGCGCCGCGCCCTGCCCGGCCGCCGCCGGGATGACGTGACCGTGGCCGTACTGCGGCTGGACAAAACTCCATGATGACACGAAAATCAAAGGTCATTTCCCACGGCGGAACCGATTCGCTGGGGAAATGACCTCTTTGTATTTTGGGGAGTTTCCTGGAAATCCAGGTTGAAAAACTTGCCGCCCGGTGTTACAATCGACACATATTCCAGAAAACACCCGAAATGTCGGGGCGGATATATGAGGAAAAACGCCGAAACATGGGTGCGCGGCTCTGGGCTACACAGTGAGAAAATAGGAGAATTGCGGCAATGTTTATGAATTTGGTTTCCTGGCCGACCCTGGCCTTTTTGTGCTTTATGGTGGGCCTTGCGGGCTTTGTGGATGCCTCGGCGGGCGGCGGCGGCCTGATCAGCCTGCCTGCCTACATGGTCACCGGTCTGCCGGTGCATCTGCTGTACGGGGCCAACAAGTTTTCGTCGGCCTGCGGCACCACCTTTGCGTCGGCCATGTTCTTCCGCAGCGGCGCGCTGGACCTGCAGGTGGCGCTGATTGCGGCGGCGGCCAGCTTTGCGGGCAGCACGCTGGGTTCCCGGCTGGTGCTGCTGCTGCCCGGTGAAGTGCTGAAGATCATGGTGCTGGTGATGCTGCCCATCGCGGCCCTCATCATCTTCACCCAGCGCAAGCTGCCGGAGGAGGACCGCTCCAGCCAGGTGCCCCGCAAAAAGGCGCTGACGCTGGCAGTGGTGATCGGCCTGCTCATCGGCTTGTACGACGGTCTGGTTGGCCCGGGCACCGGCACCTTTGCCATCATCGCCTTCACCTCCGTTCTGAAGTTTGACCTGCGCACGGCTTCGGGCAACGCCAAGGTGCTGAACCTGGCCAGCAACTACGCCAGCTTGATTACCTACATTGGCGCGGGCAATGTGCCCTTTGCGCTGGCCATTCCCTGTGCGGTGTGCAACATTCTGGGCGCCATTCTGGGCAGCCACTTCGCCCTGAGCAAAGGCGGCAAGTTCATCCGTCCCATGCTTCTGGTGGTGCTGGTGCTGCTGCTGGGCAAAATGGCCATGGATCTGCTGGGCTGAGCGGACATTCTTAATAAAAGCAAACCGGCGGCCGGTATCGCAATGGATACCGGCCGCCGGATTTTTTGTGCAGTTGGAATCAGGCACACGGCCTGCGCCGGGAAACGGGCTTACGCCTTGTTGGCGCTGCCAAACAGCTCGATCTTCTCCTTAACGGTCGCCTTGATGGCTTCCACACCGGGAGCCAGCAGCTTGCGGGGGTCAAAGCCCTTGCCTTCCAGATCCTTGCCGGCCTCGATGTACTCACGGGTGGCGGCGGCGAAGGTCAGCTGGCACTCGGTGTTCACGTTCACCTTGGACACGCCCAGGCTGATGGCCTTCTTGACCATCTCGGTGGGAATGCCGGAACCGCCGTGCAGAACCAGAGGAATGTTGTCGGTGGCCTTGTGGATGGCGTCCAGAGCCTCAAAGTCCAGGCCCTTCCAGTTGGCGGGGTACTTGCCGTGGATGTTGCCGATGCCGGCGGCCAGGAAGTCCACACCCAGGCCGGCGATCTTGGCGCACTCGGCAGGATCGGCCACTTCGCCGGCGCCGATCACGCCGTCCTCTTCGCCGCCGATGGCGCCGACCTCGGCCTCAATGGAGATGCCGTTGTCGTGGGCCAGCTTGACCAGCTCGGTGGTCTTGGCCACGTTCTCGTCGATGGGATAATGGCTGCCGTCAAACATGATGCTGGTGAAACCGGCCTCAACGCAGGCCTTTGCACCCTCGTAGGTGCCATGGTCCAGATGCAGGGCCACGGGCACGGTGATGCCCAGGCATTCGTCCATGGCCTTGACCATGGCGGCAACGGTCTTAAAACCGGTCATGTATTTACCGGCGCCTTCGGAGACGCCCAGGATCACGGGGCTGTTCATCTCCTGCGCGGTGAGCAGGATGGCCTTGGTCCACTCCAGATTGTTGATGTTGAACTGGCCCACGGCATAATGACCGTCACGGGCTTTGATGAGCATATCGCGTGCGCTTACCAGCATTTCACATACCTCCATTACTTACGGTACATCCGAAAACGAATTTGCTGTTCCGGATGCACCTTGGGCCGTGCGGAGCAGCCCACACAGCACTTCCTAGTGCACAGTATACCCCAAAGCGGGGGCAAAATCAATCACCGGGGCACATCCTGCATCAAAAGAAAAGCCGCCTGCGATTTCTTCCATGCGGCGGCGTACATTGAATGTGCGACTGCCGCTCATTTCGCCCGGCGGGCGGCCCGGCCCCCGGCCTGCTTTGGCGTTTCGCCTTTGGGCAGATGAGCGCGGGCGTAGGCAAAGATGAACTGCTGGGCAATGCCCTGGGTGCCCCTGCAGCACACCGGAATGCCGCGGGGAAATAGCTGCGCCATGGCCCGTTTCATCCATACGTCCAGAGGAAAGGCGTCCCAGCGGCCCAGGCCGTACAGCAGGGTGCAGTCGGCCACTTTGGGCCCCACGCCGTGAATGGTCATCAGGGCGGCCTGGGCATCCGCCAGCGGCAAAGCCGTCAAAGCCTCCGGCCCGGGCAGGTGGCCGAGCACCTTTTGGGTGGCGTCTGCCAGATAGCCGGCCCGCCAGCCGGCCCGCAGGGTGGCCAGCTGCTCCTCGGTGCAGGCGGCCAGCTGCTCCGGGGTGGGAAAGGCGTGCTGTCCGTTTTCCAGCGGGCTGCCGCAGAGGGCGCACAGCCGCTCCACCAGGCCTCGAATGCGGGGGATGTTGTTGTTCTGGCTGAGAATAAAGGTGCACAGCGTTTCAAAAAAGGGCTGGCGCAGCACCCGAATGCCGGGATTCTCGGCCACACAGGCCGCCAGCCGCCGGTTGCCCGCCTGATAGCGGGCCAGAAGGGCGGGGTAATCCACGTCCAGGGCAAAATAACGGCTCCAGAAGTCCCGCTCGGTCTCGTCCGGCCCTTCCAGAAGCAGCGTGTCTCCCTCCATGCGGGCCAGAACCGAGCGGCCGTCCACCACGCCGGCCCAGCCCGCCGGAGTGCGGCTCCAGCGAAAGCACTGGCCGCAGTCCAGGGTGCTGTCCAGCTCCAATCCGCCCGTATGTTCCAGACGCAGCATATCCATCCCTCGTTTCCTGTGTTGTGGGCAGGCGGCTGACCGCCTGCATCTTTTTCACATTTTAACACGGAAGGCGAGTTTTCCACAAGCCCGGGCGTGCCGCGGCAAAACCGGTCGCAGCTGGAAAAAACCGGGAAAAACACTTGGAAAAACCAGACAGTTTTGACGAAAAAAATCCTGCAAAATTGGCGAAATCCAGGCTTGACAGTCGGACTTCAACGGGAAGTTTAGGGGACAGTTTTCCACATCACGTTGAAAGCGGTGTGGAGAACTGGGCTTTCAACGGGCCAAAAGTGGGCAAAAATGCGGGTTTTGCACACTTTCAACCGAGTTTTCAACATCAAAATTGCCGGTGGAAAGTCATTGGGCGATGTACAAGCTGTATAAAACCGGTAAAAAACATCGAGCTACGGAAGCCCTGCCCCGCCGGCCCGCCGTGGGGCGGCCAGCCGGGCAGGGCGAAGGGCGTGGGCGGATTTTCCATATCACCGGGCCGAAGAGGCCCAAAGGAAGCCGGGCCTGGGGTGTGGAAAGGGCGATGGGGCGGCGAGGGTCCCCGGCCGTGAAAAAACCTCAGAAAGTGGAGGTTTTGCGCGGAAAACAGGTGGTAAAGAAGTCCAAAATGTGTTATCATAAATTACAAGCCGCCCTCTGCGCAGAGAATGCGCACATCCACGGGGTGCGGGCCTGGCAAAACGGCCCGAACCGAAGAAACTTCCAACAAAAAAACAGCCGGGCGGCCCGGCGCTGCACGCTGCAAAGCCGCCCAGAAAGAGATAGAGATCATGGAACAGAAAGCCCCCCAGACCGAACATCTGATTTATGGCAAAAACCCGGTGACCGAGCTGCTGAAAAGCGGCGCCGGGGTGGACACCGTGCTGCTGAGCGATGGGCTTGCTCCCCAGGTGGCTGCCTATTACACCGCCATGGCCAAAGAGGCCGGTGCGGTGGTGAAGCGGGTGAAGCCCGCCAAGCTGAAGGCCATGTGCGAGACCGACAGCCACCAGGGTGTGGCCGCCTGGGCCAGCCAGATTGAATACGCCACGCTGGAACAGCTGCTGGACAGCGCCACCCAAAAGGGCGAGCCGCCCTTCCTCGTGCTGGCTGACGGCGTGGAGGACCCCCACAACCTGGGCGCAATTCTGCGCTCGGCGCTGCTGTGCGGGGCGCATGGCGTGGTCATTCCCAAGCGGGGCGGCGTGGGCATCACCGGCACGGTGCTGAAGGCCAGCGCCGGGGCCGCCACCCGCCTGCCGGTGGCCCGCGTGGCCAACATCGGCGAGGCCATCCGCCGCTTGAAAGAGCAGAACGTGTTTGTCTATTGCGCGGACATGGACGGCGTTTCCCTGCACAAAAACAACCTGACCGGCCCCATTGCGCTGGTGATGGGCTCGGAGGGCAAGGGCGTCAGCCCGCTGGTCAAGCGCCTGTGCGACGGCGTGGTGCGGTTGGATATGGCTGCCCAGGGCACCGGAGTGGACAGCTTCAACGTCTCGGTGGCGGCGGGCATCATTCTGTATGAGATCAGCCGCCAGCGCAGCGGGCAGTGACCCTGCATGAATGATTTCGCCGGGTCAGCCCATACTGAGGCTGGCCGCGGCCGTTTTATCAAGCAGGATGCGGTCATGAAGGAGAAAGCAATGTCCCAGAACAAATATTCCAGCTCGGTGGACGCCATCATCGAGGGGCTGCGCCGCCGTCAGGAAGAGGCCCCCGCCCAGGACGAGAGCCAGGTGGACGACATTCTGGCCAGCCTGGGACGGGAACCCCGCCGCCCGGTGGAGCGGCTGGCCCCGCCCGCCGAGAAACCCGCGGCAGAACCGCAGTTCCCGGCAGAACCCCAGCCGCCGACGGCCCCGGCCGCCGACGAAGCGCCGCAGCCGCCCGAGCCGCCGGTGCAGGAACAGCCGAAACCGGCCGAGCCGGAAAACCCGGCAAAGCAGGACGAGCTGCCCACCGGTGAGGTGCTGCTGGAGGAGGACGACCAGGGCGAGTTTTCCACCGGCGCCGAGATCACCGATGAGTTCACCACCTTCTTCACCACCCCGGTGATGGAGCAGGAAGAACCGCAGTGGACGGTGAGCGGCTTTTTGAGCCGCAAAAAGAAAAATAAAGAGCCGGAAAATCAGGCCCCCACGGGCGAGGTTGCCCTGGACCTGGACGGGCAGACGGTCGAAGAGGAGCCGGGCGGCGACACCATTCAGCTGAACGCCTTTGAGAAGCAGACCGGCGAGCTGCCCTTGCCCACGGCCGAGGAGACGGACGGCCCGGATGAGCCCACCCGCCGCTTGGACGGGGAGGAAGAACCGAAGCCCCACAGGAACCCGCTGCTTCGGCTGTTCGGCCGGGAAGAGCCGGGCGAGGCCCCCTTTGAGGAACCGGAGCCGGAGGCGGAAGAGGCCCCGGCCCTGGAGTACAACGCCTTACAGGATGCCCCGGCCGTCAGCGAAGTGCTGGCCAAGCAGAACGCCCGCCTGACCCTGACCAGCGCCCTGTGCGCCCTGATCGCGGCGGTGATGCTCTATCTGGGCGTGACGGCCACGGGCGTGATTGCGCCGCTTTCTGCCCTGGACCCGGCCATTGCACCGGGGGCCTTTTTGGGGGTGGAGCTGACGCTGCTTGCGGCCGGCTGTCTGCTGGCACTGCCGGTGCTGAAAAATGGGCTGAAGGGCCTGGCCAAGGCCGCCCCCAGCCGGGACAGCCTGGCCGCCCTGGCGGCGGCAGGGGCGGTGCTTCAGCTGCTGCTCTGCTTTTTGATGCTGGAGAGCTATGAGCCGGAGCGCATGACCCTGTTTGCGCCGCTGGCGGTGCTGGCCCTGGCCTGTACGCTGGCCGGGCACCGGGTGATGGGCGAGAGTGTGGCCCGGAATTTTGATCTGGTGAGCGCCGGGGTAGAGCACTCGGCGGCGTACCGACTGCAAAACCGTGACCTGACCAATCTGCTGGCCAGCGGCCTGGGCGAAGAGGAACCCTGCCTGCTGGTGAGCCGCCCTACCGCGCTGGTGAAGGACTTTTTGAAACGCAGCGGCTCCCGCCGGGCGGGCGACCGTCTGGCCCAGCGTTTGGCCTGGGGGCTGGGCGGCGTGGCCGTTGTCACCGCGGTGGTTGCCCTGGCACGGGGCAAGGGCGTGCTGGTGGCCGCCGGGGCGCTGGCCGGTACCCTGTGCATGGGGGCGCCGCTGTGTGCCACGCTGATTGCCGGCATGACCGGCTGGATGCAGCAGCGGGCTGCTTCCCGCGTGGGAGCCGTGGTGCCCGGCTGGTCCAGCATGGAAGAGCTGGGCAAGGTGAACACCATCGTCACCGAGGGGCATGACCTGTTCCCCACCGGCTGTGTGACCCTGCACGGCCTGAAAACCTTCGAGAAAGAGCGCATTGATCTGGCCATCCTCTATGCGGCCTCGGTGCTCATTGCCGGGTGCGATACCCTGCGGGATCTGTTCTTGGAGATCATCCAGAACCGCACCGAGATCCTTTATAAGGTGGAAAGCCTCACCTGCGAGCAGGGCCGGGGCTTTACCGCCTGGGTGGACGGCCACCGCATTGTGATCGGCGGCCGGGCGATGATGACGGCCCATCAGGTGGGCATTCCCTCCCGTGACTGGGAGGAGCGGTACACCCATGGCCGTCTTCAGCCGGTGTATCTGGCTGTAAGCGGCAAGCTGTTCGGTATGTTTGTGATGGGCTATCAGGGCAGCCGGGAGATCGCGGCTTCGCTGCACACGCTGCAGAAGAGCGGCCTGTCGCTGCTGGTTCGCACCGATGACTTCTCGCTGACCGGCGACCTGATCGAACAGGCATACCGCCTGCGGCCCGGCAGCGTGAAGGTACTGACGGAGAACGAGACCAACCAGCTGGCCACGGCCACCGGTTATCTGCCGGAAAGTGAGGGATGCATGGTGCATCTGGGCAGCCTGGCCAGCTATGTGGGCGGCCTGCACGCGGCGGCCTGCGCGGTTTCGGCTGAGAAGAGTGCCAACCTGGTGATGGCGGTCTCGGTGGCGGTGAGCGCGCTGGTGGCCCTGGTGCTCAGCTTCAGCGGCGGGCTGGCAAGTCTGGCCCTGCCGGCGGCGGTGCTGTATCAGCTGGCCTGGGCGGTGCCGGCTCTGGCGCTGCCGCTCACCCGCAGTTATTGACCGTTTGCAAAAACAAATGCACGGCGCCGGAACGGCGTGCCCCAAGCGGGCCGCGGTTCCGGTGCTTTTTTGCGTTGCAGGGCCGGGGGGAGAGTTTTGCTGGGGGACAATTCACCAAAAACGAAAAGAAAGATTCGGCATGTTGGCGGATTGACAATTTGGAGATTCGTGGTATCATTCTAAATGAGAATTATTCCCGTTTAACTGAATGGCCGTTTTCCCATCCTGAAAAACGGCCCGAAACCGCTTTAACAATCCACATCGAAAAGGAGAACTGTACCATGGAACTGAAAGGCAGCAAGACCGAAGCCAATCTGCTCACCGCGTTTGCGGGCGAGAGCCAGGCCTACACCAAATATGGCTACTATGCCTCCAAGGCGAAGAAGGAGGGCTACAACCAGATTTCCGCCCTGTTTACCGAGACGGCTGGCAACGAAAAGGAGCACGCCAAGATCTGGTTTAAGCTCCTGCACGATGGGATGCCCGACACCCTGACCAACCTGGCCGATGCCGCCGCCGGTGAAAACTACGAGTGGACCGATATGTACGCGCAGTTTGCCGCCACCGCCCGGGAGGAAGGCTTTGACCACATCGCCTACCTGTTTGAGCACGTGGGTGCCATTGAGAAGGAGCATGAGGAGCGCTACCGCAAGCTGGCCGAGAGCATCAAGAACGGCACCGTGTTTGCCCGCCAGACCGAGCAGGTGTGGATCTGCACCAACTGCGGCCACATCCATGTGGGCACCCATGCCCCCGAGAAGTGCCCCGTGTGCGATCATCCCCAGGGCTACTTTGTGCTGCGCGCTCAGAATTACTAAGCGCGCCTGCTGAATCCGCGTGATCTGTAAACACACACCCGGAACATCCGGCTTTGATCGTTGCCCCGGCGGGCGGCCCGTTGTGCTGCCCCGCCGGGGCTTTTTGTGCGCCCTGCGGCGGCGTCCGGCACCGAACGAGCAGCGGGGCAGGCTGGCTTGTATTCCACCCCTGTTTGCTGTATAATAAAGCGATTCTACACAAAAAGCGGCGGAATCGAATCGCCGAACAACGAACGAAAATAAAACGAAAGGGGGCTTTGCGATGGCCGTTCTGCACGGGAACATCAAGAAGCTCGCGGGCCTGGCGGCGCTGCTTCTGGTCTGCCTTTTGGCGGTGGGCTGGGGGTACACGCAGGTGCGCGCCGCCGCCGATGACCGGGCGGAGTACCGCATTGTAAACGATGAATACAGCCAGGTGCTGGCCCCGGCGGACCCGGAGGCCGGGCTGGACCAGACCTTGCAGCTGAAGGCAGGGGAGCCGCTGTACGGGGTGCGCCTGCTGTTTGCCACCTACGAGCGGGTGGCGCAGGGGCAGCTTACCGCGCAGCTGCTGGACGGCGCGGGCCAGCCGGTGGCCACCGCCGCCTGCAGCCTGACCGAACTGCTGGACAATACATTTTACGGGCTGGTGTTTGATCAGCCCTACACCGCCCCGGAGGACGGAGCCTACACGCTGCACATGAGCGTTGCGCCCCTCACCGAGGAGGACCGGGTTGGCCTGCATTGCAGCCAGAGGGCGGTGGAGGGCTTTGCCCTTGCCCAGGCGGATGGGCAGGCGCTGGACGCCACCGCCGCCCTTCAATACATGACGGATTACACCGGCCATTGGCCCAGCAAAGGCTTTTTGATGATTGGCCTGCTGTGCACCCTGGGCATTGTGGGGGCGGCGGCGCTGCTGTGGTGGGGCAAGACGCCCCGCCTGCGGGCGGCGTTCTGCCTGGCCGGGGCCGCGCTTGGAATCGCATTTGCGCTGGCCACGCCGCCGCTGGGCGGCCCGGATGAATACGTCCACTTTGCGGGCAGCTATGCTGCCGCCAGCCGCCTGATGGGCCAGCCGGATTACGACGATGAGGGCGGCCTGTGGGTGCGGGACTGCGACGAGCCGTATGTAACGGCTGAGACCGGTCCGGCGGACGCCTTTGTGTACCATCGGGTGTTCTCCACCCTGACCGAGCACGGCTGCGTCCGCGACCTGCTTCACGCCGTGGAGGTGCGCAGCCCGGGCAGCATGGTGCAGCTGCTGTATCTGCCCCAGACGCTTGGGGTGCTGCTGGCGCGGCTGCTGGGGCTTGGCTTTACCGGCCTGATCCTTGCGGGGCGGCTGTGCAACCTGGCGGCGTATCTGGCGCTGACCGCCTTTGCCCTGGGCCGCACCCGGCGGGGCCGGAGCATTCTGTTGGCGGTGGGGCTGCTGCCCGGCTGTCTGCAGCAGGCTGCCAGCTTTTCGCCGGATGCGCTGGTGCTGGGGCTGGCCTTTGCCTTCGCCGCTCACTGCCTGGGCATGGTGTGGGCCGACGGCCCGGTGCGCCCGGCGGAAGCCGTGCCGCTGCTGGTGCTGGCGGCGGCCCTTGGCCCGGCCAAGGCCGTGTATGTGCTTCTGGTGGGGCTGGTGCTGCTGGTACCCACCCGGCGCTTTGCCGGGCTGCCCCGCTGGGCCGAGCCGGGCCTGAAACTGGGGGTGGCCGCGGCGGCACTGGCTGGTTGGATCATATACAATCTGGAATATGTACGCTACATTCTGCGCGATGTAAATGAAATCGCCGTATTTGGGCTGGCGGCGGCGGCCATTCTGTTGCTTTTGGCGGCCCGCCCGGCCTGGAACTGGTGGAAGAGCCGCCCGGCCCGCACCCGCCGCGCGCTGGCCGCAGGGGCGGTTCTGCTTCTGGCCGCGGCTGCCTTTGCGGCGCTGAAGGCGCTTCACCTGGGCGGCGACCTGACCCCGGAGCAGCTGGCAGAGGGGATGCAGCCCAACGGCGATTCCATCTACACCTGGTCGGTGGGGTACACCCTGCGGCATCTGCCGGCCCTGGCCAAGCTGCTGGTTGGCACCCTGTGCGCCAAACTGCCCCAGCTACTTCAGGAGATGATGGGGGCCTGCCCCGGTGAGCCCATTGTGTATGGGGCCGAGCTGAGCTGGGCCATCACCATCGGGCTGCTGTTCACCACGCTGCTGGCCGCCTGCCGCCCGGTGGGTACCCCGGCCAGGCTGGAGCGCGGCACCCGTCTGGTGCCTGCGCTGGCGCTGTTGGGGGTGTGCGGCCTGCTGGTGCTGGCCTGCCTGACCTGGACGCCGGTGAATTATACCATTCTGTTTGGCTTGCAGGGGCGGTATTTCCTGCCGGTGCTGCCGTTGGCGCTGCTGCTGTGGGGCGAAAACCGCTGGCTGTGCCTGGGCCGGGACCTGACGCGCCCCCTTGCGCTGGCACAGGCGGCGCTGTGCGGGTTGGCTGCTTTGCAGACCATGGCGCTGTTTGCAGCAAGATAAAATCGGAAAGGCTCTTGCAAAAAAGCGGCATTCTGAGTATGATAAAAAAGCGGCAGTGGGCAAACCCGCTGCCGCTGTGTGGGAAACAGGCCTGCCCCGGCCTGGGCCGCCCGGCGGCCGCGAAAACAGGGCCCAATCATTCCATTTTTGAACAATAGGAGGAAACAACCATGGTTGTGACCAAAGATACCATCATCGACGAGATCCTGAAGGCGGACCAGGATACCGCGCCCTACTTCCTGGAGATCGGCATGCACTGCCTGGGCTGCCCGGCTTCCCGCGGGGAAACTCTGGAGCAGGCCTGTGATGTGCACGGCACCGACGTGGACGATCTGGTGGAGAAGCTGAACGCCCACTTCGGCAATTGAGCCCTGTGCTGGATGCCCGCCTGGCGGCGGCGGCGGCCCTGGTGCGCCCCGGTCACCGCGCGGCCGACATCGGCTGTGACCATGGCCTGCTGACGGCGGCCCTGGTGGGCAGCGGGCGCTGCCCTTTCGTGGTGGCGGCGGATCTGCGCAGCGGGCCGCTCTCGGTGGCGGAGAAAAACCTCACGAAGGCCGGCCTGATGAACAAGGTCAGCCTGCGCCTGGGCGATGGGCTGAGCGTGCTTGCCCCCGGCGAGGTGCAGGATGTGGTGATTGCCGGAATGGGCGCGGAGACCATCTGCGACATCATTGCGGCAGCCCCCTGGCTGCGGGACCCGGCCGTTCGCCTGGTGCTGGTGCCGGCCACAAAGCATTCGATTCTGCGGCGCTGGCTGTGCCGGAATGGGTTTGCCCTGCGCGAAGAGCGGCTGGCCCAGGTGGGGCGGCGCTTTTATGCGGTGATGGCGGCGGAATACCGCGGCCAGCCCTTTGAACCGGAGGGGCAGTTCTGCCTGCTGGGCCTCACGAAGGGGCTTGAAGGCTGGCGGGCCTACCTGCGTCAGCAGCTCCCCAAGCTGCAGAAGTACCGGTTGGGTGCCCCGCCGGAGGAACGGCAGCCCATTGATGCGCTGCTGGCCCAGCTGGAAGGAATGCTGGAGGACACAGCACAATCCTCTGAAGTATGAAAATTGGGCCGGGGCGGCCCTGAACGCGGCCCCGGCTTTTTGCTGGCGGCAGAAGGCCGAACGTTCTGCCGCCGATGCCTTGAAAAGGAGCTTGACCATGAAACCTGTATCTGTGGGCCAGGTGTTGGCCTTTATGGAGCAGTGGGCCCCTCAGGACCTGGCCGAGAGCTGGGACAATCCGGGCCTGCTGGTGGACTGCGGCGCGCCGGTGGCGGGAATCCTCACGGCGCTGGAGGTGACCGGCCCGGTCATTCGGGAGGCAGCCGAGGAGGGCTGCGGCTTGATCGTGTGCCATCACCCGGTGATTTTTCATCCGCTGAAACAGCTGGGCCCCCAGGATCTGGCGTTCCGGCTGGCCCAGCGGGGCATTTCGGCCATCTGCATGCACACCAATCTGGACGCGGCCCAGGGCGGCGTGAATGACCTGCTGGCCCGCACTATGGGGCTGGTGGGGGTGGACCCCTTTGCGGGGCTTGGGCGCGTGGGCACGCTGCCCTCCACCACCACTGCACGCGGCCTGGCGGAAGCGACGGCCGAGGCGCTGGGCGTCCATGTGAAATGGGCGGACGGCGGCAAGCCCATCCGCCGTCTGGCCGTTGTGGGCGGCGCAGCCGGGGATATGTGGCGGCAGGCAAAGGCAGAGGGCGCGGACGCCCTGCTCACCGGCGAGGTGAGCCACCACGAGGCGCTGGATGCCAAGGAGGCGGGCTTCAGCCTGCTGGCGGCTGGGCATTACGGTACCGAGTGGCCCATTGCGGCAGAGATCGCCTGCCGCCTGCAGGAGGCCTTCCCGGATGTGAAGGTCGTGCGCAGCGAGGCCAACACGGACCCCTTCGAGTATCTCTGAAGCGGTGTGAGCGGTGCGCCCGGGCGGAGAAGACTGTGAAACACGTTCCCGGGCGTTGAATGCGTCGGAAGGGGAAAGGCGCCCCGTTCTGTCCACGCCTGGGGCGGACGCGCAGCGAACGGCGGCTCCGACCTGAACTGGTGGCTTTCTGTGCCCCTATTATAATATGTATTATATATAAGAGACGCCGAACAGGGGCGAAGAGCGGAAACAAGTGCAGACACAGCATGAAAATCCCCGCTGCTGAATCTTTCCTTCGGCCGCGCCGGAGGCACCGGGCGCGGCCGGGAACTCAATCGGCAATGAATCCGGTTTCGAGGCGCGGAGGCAGCGAGCCAATTGAGGCTTTTGCAAATGGAAGCCTCTGAATGAAGCATTGCAGCATCACACACGGTGCCGTATACGGCACATCACAACGATGGACAGCAAACGGAGGTGAACCCCATGGCATTGGACGCGGCAACCCTGGCACTGGCGGCTCAGGAACTGAAAGAGGCCCTGACCGATTCCAGAATTGATAAGATCTTTGAGCCTACCCGGGATGAGGTGCTCATTACCCTGCGCAGCCGCACCCAGACGTTCCGGCTGCTGCTGTCGGCCCGCAGCGGGTCCGCTCGGGTTTGCTTTACGGGCGAGAGCTTTGAAAACCCCGCCGTTCCGCCCAGCTTCTGTATGCTGCTGCGCAAGCATCTGGCGGGCGGCCGCCTGCTGGATGTGCGGGCGGAGAAGGGCGACCGCATTGTGTTCTTCGACTTCCAGTGCGTGAACGAGATGGGCGATCTGGTGAAAAACACGCTGGCCGCCGAACTGATGGGCCGCTACTCCAACCTGGTGCTGTTCCAGGGCGAGAAGATCATCGATGCGCTGAAGCGTGTGGACTTTGAGGACAGTGAGGTGCGCCAGCTGCTGCCCGGCCTGCCCTATACGCTGCCGCCTAAACCCAACAAGCCGGACTTCTTCGAGGGCAGCGCCATCGGCCTGGTGACGGCGGCTTGCCGGAAGGATCTGCCGGTGGCCGAAGCCCTCATCCGCAGCTGCGGCGGCGTTGGCCCCATTGTGTGCCGGGAGGCGGCCTTCCGAGCGCTGGGCGAGACGAGCCTTCAGGCAGACCAGCTGACGGAAGCCCAGCGGGCGGCCCTGGCAGGGGCCATTGAGGGCATCCGGGAAGAATACGCGGCGGGCGGCAAGCCGGTGGCGGTGTTCACCGCCGAGGGCAAGCCCGTGGAGTTCACCTTCCTGCGGCCCGCCCAGTATGGCAGCGCCTGCAAGCTGGTGGAGTATCCCACTTACAGCGACCTGCTGGAGGGCTACTATTCGGACAAGGACCGGGCCGAGCGGCTGCGCCAGAAGAGCAAGGACCTGCACAAGTCGGTCAAAAATATGCTGGACCGGGCCATCCGCAAGCAGGCCGCCCGGAAAGAAGAGCTGGCCCAGAGCGAAAGCTCTGACCGGCTGCGGATTTACGGCGAGCTGCTTCAGGCAAATCTGTGGGCCATCCAGAAGGGCGCGCGGAGCGTGACCGTGAACAACTACTACGATGGCAAGGACGTGACCATTCCGCTGGATGTGCGGCTTTCGCCCAGCGCCAACGCCCAGAAGTACTTCCGGGATTATAAGAAGAAGCAGACGGCGGCCAAGATGCTGGTGAAGCTTCTGGCGGAGGGGGAGCAGGAGATTGCCTATCTGGAAACCGTGCTGTATGAGGTGGAGGCAGCCCCCGGCGAACAGGCCCTGGGGGAGATCCGGGCGGAGCTGAAGAGCCAGGGCTACCTGAAATACTATAAGGTGCGGGACAAAAAGCAGAAGCCGGCGGATTTTTACCGCTATGAATCCTCCGACGGCTTTTTGATTCTGGTGGGCCGCAACAACCTACAGAACGAAAAGCTCACTCTGCACACCGCCCGCGGCAAGGACCTGTGGTTCCACACCAAAAATGCGCCCGGCAGCCACACCGTGGTGATGAGCGAGGGGCGGGACATCCCCGATGCCACCAAGGAAGAGGCCGCTCAGCTGGCGGTGCTGCATTCCAGCCAGGCCAAGGGCGTAAAGGTGGCGGTGGACTACACCGAGGTGCGGAACATCCGCAAGACCGGCGACCTGAAGCCGGGCATGGTGCTGTACGAAAAGTATGAGACGGCCTACATCACGCCGGACCCGGCGCTGCCCGAAAAGCTGGCGCTGAAGAAAAAATAAACCCCGTTCAGCCGGGGATGCACAGACCGGGGCGGCTTTTCCACAAAAAACGTGGAAAAGCCGCCCCGAAGCGTATAAAAACAGGAAAATTTGCCCAGATTCTCTATATCCGGGGAACCAAATTGCAAAGAAAAAGAAACCGCAAAAAAAATTCGATTTTTTTGCAAAAAACACTTGCAACACACGGCATAGTGTGATATCATAATCCTCGGCTGCAAAAGGCTTGCGTGGCAAGTCACCATGCAGGCCACGATATGCGATGATGCGGGAGGTTGCCGTACCGTGTACGGGTTTTTCCGCGGAGTATGTCCGATCTAGAACCGGGCGAAAGAATGACTGAGCGCAAAGGGATATGTTCGCAAAGTTACTCCTGCGAACCAATTTCCAACATACTTTGCCATAGTTCTGTCCGGGGGAACTGCGCCATGCGGTTCACCGGCTTTTCTCATGCGAAGAAGTTGAACACCCGGAGCGGTGTAACAGTTGTTTATCGGCTCGCCTAGGGCAAAAACACAAGGAGGCGAAAGCAATGGCAGTCAAAGAGAAAATCAGAATCCGTTTACAGAGCTATGACCACCAGCTGGTGGATGCCGCTGCAGAGAGAATCGTGGAGACCGCTAAGCGCACCGGCGCTCGCGTGTCCGGCCCCATTCCCCTGCCCACCGACAAGGAAGTGGTGACCATCCTGCGCGCTGTTCATAAGTATAAGGACAGCCGCGAGCAGTTTGAGAACCGCACCCATAAGCGTCTGATCGACGTTCTGAAGCCGTCTCAGAAGACGGTTGAGGCTCTCACGAGCCTGCAGCTCCCCGCTGGTGTGGACATCGAGATCAAGCTGTAAAGCAACCATGACGGGCCGGTAAGGGAGGCCCATAGCGCCGCCAACTGCCGGCATGGCAGCGAAGCAGCAACGAGATCGATCCGCACAAGGCGGAGAGGTCATGTTGGCACCGAAACCCAGTGTCAACCAATAACCTTTAACAGGAGGATTTGCAAACATGATCAAAGGTATCATCGGCAAGAAGCTGGGCATGACTCAGCTGTTCGACGAGAGCGGTCGGGTCGTTCCCGTCACCGTGATCGAAGCCGGCCCCTGCACCGTGGTGCAGAAGAAGACCGTGGAGAGCGACGGCTACCAGGCTGTGCAGCTGGGCTACGGCGAAGTTTCCGCCAAGAAGGTGAACAAGGCCGCCAAGGGCCACTTCGATAAGGCCGACGTGGCCCCCAAGAAGACCCTGCGCGAGTTCCGTCTGGCCGACATCAGCGCCATGAACGTTGGCGACATCCTGAAGGCTGACGTGTTCGCCGCTGGCGACAAGATCGACGTCGTGGGCGTCAGCAAAGGCAAGGGCTACCAGGGCACCATTAAGCGCTGGAACGGCCATCGCCTGCGCGAGAGCCACGGCACCGGCCCTGTGGCCCGCCATGCCGGCTCCATGGGCTCCTGCTCCACTCCTTCCCGCGTGTTCAAGGGCAAGAAGCTGCCCGGCCACATGGGTGCGGAGCGGGTCACCGTCCAGAACCTGACCGTTGTTAAGGTGGACGTGGAAAATAATCTGATCGCCGTCAAGGGCGCTGTGCCCGGCCCCAAGGGTGCCGTGGTCACCATCCACGACAGCGTGAAGGCGTAAAGGAGGAAAGCACAATGGCAAATTTTGACGTTTTGAACAAGGACGGCCAGAAGGTTTCCACTGTGGAGCTTTCCGACGCCGTGTTCGGCATCACCCCGAACGAGAAGGCCGTGCACATCGCGGTCGTCAACTTCCTGGCCAACCAGCGCCAGGGCACCCAGAGCACCAAGACCCGCAGCGAGGTTTCTGGCGGTGGTCGTAAGCCCTGGCGTCAGAAGGGCACCGGTCATGCCCGTCAGGGTTCTACCCGTGCTCCTCAGTGGACTCACGGCGGCGTTGCCCTGGGCCCCAAGCCCCGCGACTACAGCTACCGCATCAACAAGAAGGTCAAGCGTCTGGCCATTCTGAGCGCCCTGTCTGACAAGGCCCTGAACGGCAACATGATCGTGGTTGATGAGCTGGCTGCCAGCGAGTACAAGACCAAGAACGTCGTCAGCCTGCTGCAGGCTGTGGGCGCCGGCAAGAAGAACCTGGTCGTTTCCGACGTGGTCAACACCATGTTCGTGAAGAGCGCCGCCAACATCCCCGGCGTGAAGACCACCGTTGCCACCAGCGTGAACACCTACGATGTGGTCAACGCCGAGAAGCTGGTCATCAGCGTGGCCGGCGCGAAGAAACTGGAGGAGGTTCTGGGCTAATGAAAGCTGCACAAGACATCATCCTGGCCCCTGTCATTACCGAGAACTCTATGCAGGGTATCGCCAGCAAGAAGTACACCTTCAAGGTTGCTACCGATGCCGGCAAGGTCGAGATCGCTCAGGCTGTCGAGACTCTGTTCGGCGTGAAGGTTGAGAAGGTCAACACCATCAACGTGCGCGGCCGTTATCGCCGCCAGGGCATGCATGCCGGTTATACTGCCAAGTATAAGAAGGCCATCGTGACCCTGAAGCAGGATTCCAAGGGCATCGATTTCTTCGAGTCCATGGTGTAAGCCTTGTGAGCCCGCCGAGGGCTCAGTTATGGGGATATGACCCCGACAACAATTCATAAGATCAAAAAGGAGATCAGCAATGGCTATCAAAAAGTATAAGCCGACTACTCCGGGCCGCCGCGGCATGACTGTTACCGATTACAGCGTGCTGAGCAAGGTCGCGCCCGAACGCAGCCTGCTTGAGCCTATGAAGAAGTGCGCTGGCCGCAACAACACCGGCCGCATCACCGTTCGCCATCATGGCGGCGGCAATCGCACCAAGTACCGCGTCATCGACTTCAAGCGGAACAAGTTCGACGTTCCCGCCAAGGTCCTGACCCTGGAGTACGATCCCAACCGCAGCGCTCACATCGCCCTGATTCAGTATGAGGACGGCGTGAAGAGCTACATCCTGGCTCCCGAGGGCCTGAAGGTGGGCGACACCGTGATGGCCGGCCCCAGCGCCGACATCAAGCCCGGCAACGCTCTGCCTTTCGCCAACATCCCCGTCGGTACCATCATCCACAACGTGGAGCTGTACCCCGGTAAGGGCGGCCAGCTGGTTCGCTCCGCCGGCAACCAGGCTCAGCTGATGGCTAAGGAGAATGGTTATGCTCTGGTGCGTCTGCCTTCCGGCGAGATGCGCAACATTCCCCTGAACTGCATTGCTACCGTCGGCCAGGTGGGCAACATCGACCATGAGAACGTGAACATCGGCAAGGCCGGTCGTAAGCGTCACATGGGCTGGCGTCCCGCCAACCGTGGTTCTGTCATGAACCCCTGCGACCATCCCCACGGCGGCGGCGAGGGCCGCGCTCCGGTCGGCCGTCCCGGCCCTGTCACTCCCTGGGGCAAGCCTGCTATGGGTTACAAGACCCGCAAGCATCACAACCGCTCTGACAAGTTCATTGTCAAGCGCGCCAACGGTTAAGGGAGGTTATGAATCATGGGTAGAAGCATCAAAAAGGGACCTTACGTCCTGCCTGTCCTGCTGAAGCGCGTGCAGGAAATGAACGCCAACGGCGAAAAGCGCGTGCTGAAGACCTGGAGCCGCTCCTCCACCATCTTCCCCGAGTTCGTGGGCCACACCTTCGCCGTGCATGACGGCCGCAAGCATGTGCCTGTGTACGTCACCGAGGATATGGTCGGCCATAAGCTGGGCGAATTCGTCCCCACCCGCACCTTCAAGGGTCATGCGGGCGCTAAGACCACCAAGTAATGAAGGAGGAACACAACATGGAAGCTCGGGCTATTCTTCGCTACGCCCGCATCAGCCCCCGCAAGGTTTCGGTTGTTCTGGATCTGATCCGCAACCAGCCTGTGGACAAGGCGCTGGCGATTCTGCAGTACACCCCGAAGGCCGCTTGTGAGCCCCTTCTGAAGCTGGTGAAGTCTGCTGCCGCCAATGCGGAAAACAACCACAACATGGACAAGAACAATCTGTATGTCGCTGAGTGCTTCGTCACTCCCGGCCCCATCCTGAAGCGCATTATGCCTCGCGATCATGGCCGTGCGTACCGCATCCTGAAGCGGACCAGCCACATCACCGTTGTTCTGAAAGAGAAAGAGTAAGGAGGTAAACAATGGGCCAGAAAGTCAATCCCCACGGCATTCGCGTGGGCGTTATCAAGGATTGGGACAGCCGCTGGTTTACTTCCAAGAAGGAATTCGGCGACACCCTGGTCGAGGATTACAAGATCCGCCGCACCCTGAAGAAGCAGCTGTACGCTGCCGGCGTGCCCAAGATCGAGATCGAGCGCAGCGTTGATGCGAAGGACGGTTCTCCCCGTCTGCGCGTGAACATCTACTGCGCAAAGCCCGGCATGGTCATCGGCCAGAAGGGTGCTGAGATCGAGAAGCTGCGTCAGCAGATCGAGAAGATGGTCGGCAAGACCACCAACGTGAACATCGTTGAGGTTCGCAACATCGACACCAACGCTCAGCTGGTTGCTGAGAACGTTGCCGGCCAGCTGGAGCGCCGCATCGCGTTCCGCCGCGCCATGAAGCAGTGCATCGGCCGCGCTATGCAGCGTGGTGCCAAGGGTGTTAAGATCCAGTGCTCCGGCCGTCTGGCCGGTGCGGACATCGCCCGCACCGAGCAGTATCATGAGGGCACCATTCCCCTGCAGACTCTGCGCGCTGACATCGACTACGGCTTCGCGGAAGCCGCCACTACCTACGGCCGCATCGGCGTGAAGGTGTGGATCTACAAGGGCGAGGTGCTGAAGGGCGCCAAGCCCGCCGCCCGCAAGGAAGGAGGCAATAAGTAATGTTACTGCCTAAGCGTGTGAAATACCGCCGCGTTCAGCGTGGCCGCATGACCGGTAAGGCCATGCGCGGCAATGTGGTCAACCAGGGCCAGTACGGCCTGCAGGCCCTTGAGCCCTGCTGGATCACCTCCCGTCAGATTGAGGCCGCCCGTGTGGCCATGACCCGTTATATCAAGCGTGGCGGCAAGGTCTGGATCAAGATCTTCCCTGACAAGCCCGTCACCGAGAAGCCCGCCGAGACCCGCATGGGTTCCGGTAAAGGCAGCCCCGAGTACTGGGTGGCCGTGGTTAAGCCCGGCCGCATCCTGTTCGAGCTGGCCGATGTGGACGAAGAGACCGCCCGCGAGGCCCTGCGCCTGGCCATGCACAAGCTGCCCTGCAAGTGCAAGTTTGTGACCCGCGAAGAAGCCGTGAAGGAGGTTGAAGCCGAATGAAAGCTGCCGAGCTGCGTGAACTCAATGCTGTCGAGCTGAACAAGAAGCTGGGCGAGCTGAAGGAAGAGCTGTTCAACCTGCGCTTTCAGCATGCCATCAACCAGCTGGACAACCCCGGCCGTATCGAGGCCGTCAAGAAGGACATCGCCCGCGTGATGACCATCTTGGCTGAAAAAAACTGAGAGGGAGGTTAAACGATGGAACGCAATTTGAGAAAGACCCGCGTGGGCACCGTTGTGTCCGACAAGATGGATAAGACCATCGTCGTTGCCGTGAAGGACAACGTGCAGCACCCTCTGTACAAGAAGATCCTGAAGCGCACCGTGAAGTTTAAGGCCCATGATGAAAACAACGAGTGCCGCATCGGCGACCGTGTCATGATCATGGAGACCCGCCCCTTGTCCAAGGACAAGAACTGGCGCCTGGTCAAAATCATCGAGAAGGCGAAATAAGCCTGTTACTTTGAAAGGAGGATCTGACATATGGTTCAGATGCAAACTTATCTCAAAGTGGCCGACAACACCGGTGCCAAAGAGTTGATGTGCATTCGTGTGCTGGGCGGTTCCCGCAAGAGATATGCCAACATCGGCGACATCGTGGTGGCTTCTGTCAAGAAGGCTGCTCCCGGTGGCTCCGTGAAGAAGGGCGATGTGGTGAAGGCCGTTATCGTTCGCAGCAAGCATGGCGTGCGCCGTGCCGACGGTTCCTACATCCGCTTTGACGAGAATGCGGCCGTGATCGTTATGGCCGACAAGAGCCCCAAGGGCACTCGTATCTTTGGACCCGTGGCCCGCGAGCTGCGCGAGGCCGGCTTCACCAAGATCCTGAGCCTGGCTCCGGAATCGCTGTAAGGAGGTTTTAAGAATGAACAATCTTCATGTTAAAACCGGCGACACCGTGATGATCATCAGCGGCAAAGACAAGGGCCAGACCGGTAAGGTCCTGGCTGTCAGCCCCAAAGAGGGTAAGGTCATTGTTGAAGGTCACAACATGGTCACCAAGCACGTCAAGCCTCGCCGTCAGGGCGAGCAGGGCGGCATCGTGAAGGCCGAGGGCGCCATGTACGCCTGCAAGGTCATGCCGGTTTGCCCCAAGTGCGGCAAGGCCACCCGCGTGGGCCACACCGTCAAGGAAGGCAAGAACGTCCGCATCTGCAAGAAGTGCGGCGCAGAACTGTAAGGGAGGGTAAGAACGAATGGCTCGTTTGAAAGATAAGTACGTCAGCGAAATCGCTCCCGCCCTGTACAAGAAGTTCGGCTATAAGAGCGTGATGCAGATTCCCAAGCTGGATAAGGTCGTTATCAACGTGGGCTGCGGCGAAGTCAAGGACAACTCCAAGATCATGGATGCCATCCTGGCTGACCTGGCCACCATCACCGGCCAGAAGGCTGTGGTTTGCCGCGCTAAGAAGAGCGTTGCGAACTTCAAGCTGCGCGAGGGCATGCCCATCGGCGCGAAGGTCACCCTGCGCGGTGAGCGTATGTACGAGTTTGTGGACCGCTTCTTCAGCGTTGCCCTGCCTCGTGTGCGTGACTTCCGCGGCATCAACGGCAACTCCTTCGACGGCCGCGGCAACTACGCCTGCGGCATCAAGGAGCAGCTGATCTTCCCTGAGATCGACTACGATAAGATCGACGCGGTTCGCGGCATGGACATCTGCTTCGTGACCACCGCTAAGACCGACGAGGAAGCCAAGGAGCTGCTGAAGGCCCTGGGCGCCCCGTTCGCTAACTAAGGGAGGGTTTGACTGTGGCTAAGACTTCTATGAAAATCAAGCAGCAGCGCGAGGCCAAGTTCTCTACCCGCGCCTACAACCGCTGCAAGATCTGCGGCCGTCCCCACGCTTACCTGCGCAAGTACGGCGTTTGCCGTATCTGCTTCCGGGAGCTGGCCTATAAGGGCGAGATCCCCGGCGTGAAGAAAGCCAGCTGGTAAATACTGAAGGCGCTTCAGCGCCAACGGTTTTACAAATAAAGCCCGGGGCGTTTTCAACGGTCCGGGCAAATGTACGAACAGACAAAACAAGAACCTATCAAGGAGGTTAGTGGCATGCAAATCACCGATCCTATCGCGGACCTGCTCACCCGCATCCGCAACGCCAGCACTGCCAAACACCCTTCTGTTGAGGTCCCCGCTTCCAACCTGAAGAAGGCCATCTGCCAGATTCTGGTTGACGAGGGCTACATCAAGGGTATGCAGGTGACTGAGGACAACAAGCAGGGTATGATCAAGCTGACCCTGAAGTACCAGGAGAATGGCGCTCCTGTCATCGCCGGCCTGCGCCGCGTTTCCAAGCCTGGCCTGCGTATCTACACCAACTGCGAGGATATGCCCAAGGTCATGAAGGGCCTGGGCACCGCGATCATCTCCACCTCTAAGGGCGTTATGACCGACAAGGCTGCCCGCGCTGCCCATGTCGGCGGCGAAGTGCTGGCCTTTGTGTGGTAAGAAAGGGGCATAAAGACAATGTCGAGAATTGGAAGAAAACCCATCGTCATTCCCGCGGGCGTTGAGGTTAAGGTCGATGAGATCGAGCACAGCGTGACCGTGAAGGGCCCCAAGGGTACCCTGAATTCCAAATTTCATCCTCTGATGACCGTGAAGGTCGAGGGCAATGAGATTTTGGTTACCCGTCCCAATGACGACAAGGAGGCGCGCAGCCTCCATGGCCTGACCCGCACCAACATCAGCAACATGGTGGAAGGTGTTATGCACGGCTTCGAGAAGAAGCTGGAAGTGCAGGGTGTTGGCTACCGTGTGGCCAAGCAGGGCACTCAGCTGGTGATGAACCTGGGCTATTCCCATCAGGTCTTCGTTCCTGAGACTGAGGACATCAAGATCGACGTCCCCGATGCCACCACCATCATCATCAAGGGCATCGACAAGCAGAAGGTCGGCCAGTTCGCGGCGGAAGTCCGCGAGAAGCGTCCTCCCGAGCCTTACAAGGGCAAGGGCATCCGCTATGCGGGCGAGCACATCATCCGCAAAGAGGGCAAGGCCGGCAAAGGCAAGAAATAAGTTAAGGAGTGAAAGACTATGGTTAATAAGGCTGACAAGAACGCGGCTCGTCTGCGTCGTCATCGCCGCGTTCGCGGCAAGATCAGCGGCACCGCTGAGCGCCCCCGCCTGGACGTGTTCCGCTCCTCCAAGCACATCTATGCCCAGATCATTGATGACGTTGCCGGCGTGACGCTGGTGAGCGCATCCACCATGGACAAGGATTTCGAGGGCTTCGGCGGCAACATCGAGGCAGCGAACCAGATCGGCAAGAAGATCGCGGAGAAGGCTCTGGCCAAGGGCATCACCAATGTGGTGTTCGACCGCGGCGGCTTCGTGTATCACGGCCGCGTGAAAGCTTTGGCTGAGGGCGCCCGTGAAGGCGGCCTGAAGCTGTAAGGAGGAGACCACCATGCAGAGAAACGAGAGACCCGATGACGGCATGATCGAAAAGGTTGTTTCGATCAACCGTGTTTCCAAAACCGTTAAGGGCGGCCGCGTGATGAAGTTCAGCGCGCTGGTCGTGGTCGGCGACGGCAAGGGCACCATTGGTTTCGGCCTGGGTAAGGCCGGTGAGGTCCCCGAGGCCATCCGTAAGGGCATTGAAGCCGCCAAGAAGAACATGCACCACATCAACCTGAAGGGCACCACCATTCCCCACGAGATCGTGGGTGCTTACGGCGCCGGCCGCGTTCTGATGCGTCCCGCCGCCCCCGGTACCGGCGTTATCGCCGGCGGCCCTGTGCGTGCCGTTCTGGAAGCTGCTGGCATTAAGGACATTCGTACCAAGTGCCTGCGCTCCAACAACCCCTGCAACGTGGTTACCGCCACTTTCCAGGGCCTGTGCAGCCTGACCACCGCTGAGGCCGTTGCGGCTAAGCGTGGCAAGGATGTCAAAGAGATTCTGGGTTAAGGAGGGTGTGTATCATGGCAGATAAGAACCTGACCATTCGGCTGACTCGCAGCCTGTCTGGCCGCAGCGCGAACCAGATCGCTACTGCGAACAGCCTGGGCCTGAAGAAGATCGGTGATAACACCATTCAGCCCGACAACGCAGCTACCCGCGGCAAGATCGCTAAGATCAGCCACCTGGTCGCTGTGACCGAAGCGTAAACAGCAAGGAGGTGCAAGCACATGAAACTGCATGAATTGAAGGCTGTTGAGGGCTCCTCTACCGCTGCGAAGCGCAAGGGCCGCGGCCACGGCAGCGGCAACGGCAAGACTGCCGGCTACGGCCACAAGGGCCAGAAAGCCCGGTCCGGCGCCAAGAAGGCCGGTTTCGAAGGCGGCCAGATGCCCCTGCAGCGTCGTCTGCCCAAGCGTGGCTTCAACAACATTTTTGCTACCCAGTACGTCACCGTGAAGGTGAGCGACCTGGAGAAGTTTGAGGCTGGCAGCGTCATCGACGCCCAGGCTCTGCTGGATGCCGGCATCATCAAGAAGGTGCTGGATGGCGTCAAAGTTCTGGGCAACGGCGAGGTGACCAAGGCTGTCACCGTTAAGGCTGCTGCCTACACGGCCTCTGCCAAGGAAAAGATTGAAAAGGCAGGCGGAAAGGCCGAGGTGATCTGAGGTGTTTGAGACTTTTCGGAATGCCTGGAAGATCACAGATCTTCGCAAGCGGCTGATGTACACGCTGCTGATCCTGGTGCTGTTCCGCATGGGCTGCGCCATCACGGTTCCCTACATCAATCCCGCTGTTCTCAGCACCTTCTTCAGTGGTACTGAGATGTTGGGCTATCTGAATATGATGTCCGGCGGCGCGCTGAGCCAGTGTGCAGTGTTCGCACTGGGCGTGTCTCCCTACATCAACGCCTCCATCATCATCCAGCTTCTCACGGTGGCCATTCCGGCTCTGGAGAATCTGGCGAAGGAGGGCGAAGAGGGCCGCCGCAAGATTACCCGAATCACCCACTACACCGCCATGGGCCTCGCATTTGTGATGTCCATCGGTTACTACTTCATCCTGCGCCGTATGGGCGCCCTGCACTATACTTCCGGCTGGGAGAACTGGTTCAGCGCCGTGGTCATTATCCTGACCTTCACCGCTGGTTCTCAGCTGATCACCTGGATGGGTGAGCAGATTGATTCCAAGGGCATCGGCAACGGCATTTCGCTGCTGATCTTCACCGGCATCGTCTCCCGCTGGAGCAGCCTGTACACCACCGTTCGCGGTATGCTGACCATGGCTGCTTCCGGTAAGCCTCAGTACTATGTGTTCCTGCCTCTGCTGGTGGTTCTGGCTCTGGCTGCGGTGGTCTTTGTGGTCGTTCTGACCAACGCCGAGCGCCGCATCCCCGTCCAGTACGCCAAGCGGGTGGTGGGCCGCAAGATGTACGGCGGTCAGGCCAGCTTCATTCCCATTAAGGTGAACATGAGCGGCGTGATGCCCGTCATCTTTGCCAGCGCTCTGTGCGGTATTCCCAGCATGATCGGCGGCTTCCTGAATGTGGACCAGGCAACGCACCCCTTCTGGTATGCCTTCTTCCACACCTTCAACTACACCAGCGTGGTTTACGCGGTGATTTACCTGCTGCTGATCATCGGCTTCAACTACTTCTACGTGGCCATTCAGTACAACCCCGTGGAGATCGCCAACAATCTGCGTCAGAACAACGGTACCATCCCCGGCATCCGTCCCGGCAAGCCGACCAGTGATTTCATCACCAAGGCGCTGGGCAAGATCACCCTGGTGGGCGCTCTGTTCCTGGCCGTGATCGCGATTCTTCCCATTCTGCTGGGCAATCTGCTGGGTGTGTCCATTCAGCTGGGCGGTACCAGCCTGCTGATCGTGGTGGGCGTTGCGCTGGACACCAGCCGCAGCCTGGAGAGCTACATGCTCATGCGTCACCACAAGGGCTTCCTTGAGTAATCCCTGAAACAAGTACTCATGTGAAAGGGGAATATGCAATGAATCTGATTCTGTTAGGCGCCCCCGGCGCCGGCAAAGGCACGCAGGCGGAGATCATCTGCGATAAACTTCGCATTCCCGCCATCAGCACCGGCAACATTATTCGGGCCGCCGTCAAGGAAGGCACCGAGATGGGCGTCAAAGCCAAGAGCTACATTGACTCCGGCGCGCTGGTGCCCGATCAGGTGATCATCGGCATCATCAAGGAACGTCTGGCCGCAGACGACTGCAAGAACGGCTTCATTCTGGACGGTATGCCCCGCACGGTTGCCCAGGCCGAAGCCCTCGAGGAGATGGGTGTTCAGATCGACAAGGTTCTGGACATCGAAGTGGCCGACGACAAAATCATTCAGCGGATGGGCGGCCGCCGGGTATGCAGCGCTTGCGGCGCTTCCTACCATGTGGATTTCAAGCCCAGCGCCAAGCCTGGCGTTTGTGACCGCTGCGGCGGCAGCCTGATCGTCCGCAAGGATGATGAACCCGCCACCGTGCTGGATCGACTGAAGGTCTACCATGAGCAGACCGAGCCCCTGGTTGGTTTCTACCGCCAGCGCGGCAAGCTTGCTGTGATCGACAGCGACACCATTGAAGGTACCACCGCTGCGATCCTGAAGGCACTGGAGGCGTAACTGTGATCCAGTTAAAGAATGCTCAGGAACTGGCCAAGATGCGTCGTGCCTGCCAGATCAGTGCGGAAGCGCTGAAACTGGGCGGCCGCTCCATTGAGGCCGGCATGACCACCGCCGATTTGGACAAAATCATCTACGACTATATCAAACGGCATGGGGCGCGCCCCAACTTCAAGGGGTTGTACGGCTTCCCCGGAACCGCCTGCATCAGCATCAACGATGAGGTGATTCACGGACTTCCCAGCCACAGCCGCCAGATCCGGCCGGGCGATATTGTCAGCATCGACACCGGGGCCGCCATCAATGGCTTCAACGGCGACAATGCCTGCACCTTCCCCTGCGGAAAGGTAGACATTGAAGCCCAGCGCCTGATGGATGTGACCAAGGAAAGCCTGCACCGCGGCATTGCCGCGGCCGTGGCAGGCAACCGTGTGGGAGACATTGGCCATGCGGTGCAGTCCTACGTGGAGGAGAACGGCTTCTCTGTGGTGCGCAGCTTTGTGGGCCACGGTGTGGGCAAGGAACTGCACGAGGACCCCGAGGTGCCCAATTACGGGCATGCGGGCCACGGTGTCCGGTTGGTCAATGGCATGACCATTGCCATCGAGCCCATGGTCAACCAGAAGCACCACTCCGTGAAGACCTTATCCGATGGATGGACGGTCGTGACGGCAGACGGAGGGCTGGCTGCGCACTTTGAGCACAGCATCGCCATCCTGCCTGGCGGGCCGGAGATTCTCACCATCGGCTGGGAGGAACCCTGATGCACCTGCAAAAAGGACAGCTGGTTCGCTCGAAAGCCGGGCGGGACAGGAAACGCACCTTTGCGGTGCTGGCTCAGGAAGGTCAGCTGCTGCTTCTCAGTGATGGGGCCACGCGCCCTCTGGCGCACCCCAAGCGCAAGAAGCTCATGCACCTGACGCCGACGGCCACTGTTCTGCACAGTGAGGCGCTGACCGACGACCAACAGCTCCGAGAGGCCATCGCCGCCTACGACGCGGCGAGCCCGATCTAAAACTCAGAGGAGGCTACGAGCTTGTCTAAAGAAGATGTCATCGAGGTAGAAGGCAAAGTGGTTGAGGCCCTGCCCAACGCCACCTTCCGGGTGGAGCTGGAAAACGGCCATCGGCTGCTGGCACATATCTCCGGCAAGCTGCGGACGAATTTCATCCGCATCCTTCCCGGTGACAAGGTTACACTGGAAATGTCGCCCTACGATTTGACCAAGGGGCGCATCACCTGGCGCTCCAAGTAAAGCGCCACTTAAAGGAGGTTCAGCATCATGAAGGTTAAACCTTCCGTGAAACCGATTTGCGAAAAATGCAAGGTCATCAAGCGCAAAGGCCGCGTGATGGTCATCTGCGAAAACCCCAAGCATAAGCAGCGTCAGGGCTAAGCGCCCAGATCGACGCAGGGGGGCCGAGTGCGTAGAGTCCCGGCGCAGGCCCCGACATTGACATGGGATGATTATGGAGGTGTGCTACAATGGCACGTATTTCTGGCGTTGATCTGCCTCGTGAGAAGCGGATCGAGATCGGTCTGACCTACATCTACGGCATCGGCCGCAGCACTGCTGATCAGATTCTGGCGGCTACCGGTATCAACCCCGATACCCGTGTGAAGGACCTGACCGCTGATGAAGAGGCCCTGATCCGCGACTATATCGACAAGAACAACATTATGGTGGAAGGCGACCTGCGCCGCAATGTTGCTCTGGACATCAAGCGTCTGGTTGAAGTCCAGTGCTACCGCGGTGTGCGTCATCGCAAGGGTCTGCCCGTTCGCGGCCAGCGCACCAAGACCAATGCCCGTACCCGCAAAGGTCCGAAGCGCACTGTCGCCAACAAGAAGAAGTAACCATAAGGAGGAACAGAAATGGCAACCAAAGCTGCTGCTAAAAAAGGCGCTGTCCGCACCAAAAAGCGTGAGCGCAAGAACATCGAGCGCGGCGCTGCCCACATCCAGAGTACCTTTAACAACACGATTGTTACCATTACGGATACTCAGGGCAACACCGTTTCTTGGGCCAGCTCCGGCGGTCTGAACTTCCGTGGTTCCCGCAAGAGCACTCCCTTCGCTGCCCAGTCCGCCGCAGAGACTGCTGCCAAGGTCGCGATGGAGCATGGCATGAAGACCGTTGAAGTGTACGTGAAGGGCCCCGGCGCTGGCCGTGAGGCTGCGATCCGTGCACTGCAGGCCACCGGCCTGGAAGTGACCATGATCAAGGACGTCACTCCCATCCCCCACAACGGCTGCCGCCCCCCGAAGCGCCGCCGCATCTGATTGAAGGAGGAATTTGAATTATGGCTAAAAACACGCAGCCCATCGCCAAGCGCTGCAAAGCGCTGGGCATTTCTCCTGCAGTCATGGGCTACTCCAAGAAGACTACCACCCGCAACTCCGAGGGCAACTTCCGCAAGAAGCAGTCCGAGTATGCTACCCAGCTGAAGGAGAAGCAGAAGGTTAAGTTCATCTACGGTGTGCTGGAGAAGCAGTTCCATCACTACTTCGAAGAGGCGGTTCGCCGCCCCGGCCAGACCGGTGACAACCTGATGCAGATGCTGGAGTGCCGCCTGGACAACGTTGTGTTCCGTCTGGGTTACGCTTCCACCCGCCGCGATGCTCGTCAGCTGGTCGACCATGCCCACTTCACCGTCAACGGCAAGAAGGTCAACATTCCTTCTTACCAGGTGAAGGCCGGCGACGTGATCGAAGTGCGTGAGCGCAGCCGCGCTTCCGCCAAGTTCTCCAAGCTGGTTGGCGCCGACGCTCCCGTTGTGGTGCTGCCCGCCTGGCTGAGCCGTGACGCTCAGAATCCCCTGAAGGGTACCGTCGAACGGCTGCCCGAGCGCAGCGACATCGACTTCGATGTGGCTGAGCACCTGATCATCGAGTTGTACTCCAAGTAATCCGCTTGATACAAAGGGAACGCGAAACAACGGCCGGTCTCTGACCGGCCCACCTAGGAGGGTTTTTTATGATGGAGATCGAACGGCCCAAAATCGATACCGCTTCCTTGAGCCCGGACGGCCGCTACGGCAAATTCGTCGTAGAGCCTCTGGAGCGTGGATTCGGCACGACTTTGGGCAACAGCTTACGGCGTGTCCTTCTCTCGTCGCTTCCCGGCGTTGCTGTTACCAGTGTGAAGATCGATGGCGTTGTGCATGAGTTCAGCACCATTGAAGGAGTGAAAGAGGACGTCACTGAAATTGTCCTGAACCTGAAGGGAATCGCTGCAAAGCTGTTCTCCGATGGTCCTGTCACCGCCCGAATTGAGGCGTCTGGCGAAGGCGAAGTGACGGCTGGCAGCATCAAGCAGAGTGATGAAATCGAGATTCTGAATCCCGATTGGCACATCGCCACCCTGGGCGAGAACGGCAAGCTCGTCATGGAGCTGACCTTCGACAAGGGCCGCGGCTATGTGCCTGCCGAGCGCAACAAGCAGGCTGTTCTGGAGAAGAACGATGTGAACACTCTTCCCACCGACAGCATCTATACCCCGGTCCTGAAGGTGAACTACGCCGTGGAGAACACCCGCGTGGGTCAGATCACCGACTACGACAAGCTGACCATTGAGGTCTGGACGGACGGTACCCTGAGTGCCCAGGAGGCGGTCAGCCTGGCTGCACGCATCCTGACCGAGCACCTGAACCTGTTCGTCAACCTGTCGGAAGAGACCATGGGCACCGAGATCATGGTGGAGAAGGATGACCGCGGCAAGGAGAAGGCTCTGGAGATGACCATCGAAGAGCTGGATCTGAGCGTTCGTTCCTTCAACTGCCTGAAGCGCGCCGGTATCAACACCGTGGAAGATCTGATCAACAAATCCGAAGACGACATGATGAAGGTCCGCAACCTGGGTCGGAAGAGTCTGGAGGAAGTTCTGGCAAAGCTGGATTCCCTGGGCTTCAGCCTGACCAAAGACGACGAGTAATTACAGCAAAGGAGTGAAACGGGATGCCCGGTACCAGAAAACTCGGCAGAACCAGCGACAGCCGCAACGCGATGCTGCGCGCCATGGTTACCTACCTGTTTGAGAATGGCAAGATCGAGACCACCGTCACCCGCGCCAAGGAAGTTCGTTCCATGGCCGAAAAAATGGTGACCCTGGGCAAGAAGGAAGATCTGCATTCCAAGCGTCAGGTGTTTGCCTATATCACCAAGGAGACTGTTGCGAAGAAGGTTATCGATGAGATCGGCCCCAAGTATGCTGATCGCAACGGTGGCTACACCCGCATCATCAAGACTGGCGTTCGCCGCGGCGACGCCGCTGAGATGGCCATCATTGAGCTGGTGTAATCCACCGCTCATCGCCACTCAGAACTGGTGAATCATAAGGGCAGCCCCCTGTCCTCCGGTTTCAGGCCGGAAGGGAGGGGGCTGCCTTTTTTGTGTTGACGGGGGCTGCCGGGGCTGGAAAAACATCCGCCGCGGCGGTATAATAAAAACCAAAACAAAGGAAAACCGCGCAGGCTCAGTTTGAGCACCCGGAAGTGCCAAAGCGCCGACGGCAGCGGTTTGGCAACATCACCCCAAAGGAGCGAGATGCAATGAACATTGTACTTTTGGAAGGGCTGGCTGTGCCGCAGCAGACCATTGAGGAACTGGCGGCATCCCTGAAGGAACAGGGGCATACCTTTACCGCCTGGCTGGACGGCAAATGGGACCCGGAGACCCTCATTCAGCGGGCCAAAGATGCGGACATTTTAATGGTGGCCAACTCGCCGCTGCCGGCTCAGGTGGTGCAGGCGTGCAGCCGCTTGAAGATGATCAGCGTGGCGTTCACCGGCGTGGATCACATCCCCATGGAGGTGTGCAGGCAGCGGGGCGTTCTGGTGTGCAACTGCGCCGGATATTCCACCACGGCGGTGGCGGAGCTGGTGTTTGGGCTGGTTCTGGGGCTGGCCCGGCGCATTCCCGCCTGCGATGGGGCGGCACGCCATGGCGGCACCAAGGCAGGGCTGGTGGGCTTTGAGCTGGCCGGCAAGACCTTCGGCATTGTGGGCACCGGTGCCATTGGCCTGCGTGTGGCGGTGCTGGCCCGGGCGTTTGGCTGCAAGGTCATCGCATACAGCCGCACCGAGAAGCAGGAGGCCCTGGAGTTGGGCGTCCGGTATCGGAGCCTGGAAGAGGTGATGGCCCAGAGCGACATCGTAAGCCTTCATGTGCCGGCCACTGCTCAGACGAAGGGGCTGATCAGCGCCGAGATGATCGCCCGCATGAAGCCCGGCGCGCTGCTCATTAACACGGCCCGCGGCCCGGTGGTGGACAGCGCTGCCCTGGCTGATGCCCTGAAGGCGGGCCGCATTGCCGGTGCGGGCATTGATGTGTTCGAGACCGAGCCGCCCATCCCGGAGGATCACCCGCTGTGCAGCGCCCCCAACACCCTGCTGACCCCCCACGTGGCCTTTGCTACCGAGGAGAGCATGGTGCTGCGGGCGAACATGGTGTTTGAAAACGTGCAGCTGTATCTGAACGGAACGCCCCGGAACGTCATGGCGTAACGCGGCGCAAAGGCCCAAACAGGCCCCAAAACAGGCGGCGCTGCCCGCCATGGAACGACAAATAAGACAGAGTGCAGGCGCTTTCCCACACTGGGAAAGCGCTTGTTTTGTGCAAATTGAAGAAATTATTGTCCATGCCGGGCGGCCTTTGAGAAATAACGGAGAACCTGACTGAAGAGCGCATAAAATCGTGCCCCGCGCCTTGCAGTGCAATAAAAAGATATGCTATAATCAACGTGAGCTTTCCCCCGCCGCGGCAGAGCAGCTGCAGCGGGGTTTGACGTATTGGCCGGGAGTGTCCGGCAAACGAGAGGGAGTAAGAAACATGAACCAGCAGGAAAAGGGCAAGGTTATGGTCATCGGCCACCGCAACCCGGATACCGATTCCATTTGTTCGGCCATTGCCTATGCCAACCTGAAGAATAAAACCAGCGACGGCACTGTGTACGAGGCCTGCCGTGCGGGCGAGCCCAACCAGGAAACTGCCTATGTGCTCAAGCGCTTCCAGATGAAGGCCCCCCGCCGCTGCCTGGACGTAAGCCCCCAGGTGCAGGACATTGACATCCGCCAGGTGGAGGGTGTGGACGGCCAGACCACCATGCGCCACGCATGGGAGACCATGCGCGATGCCCACGCCAGCACGCTGCCTATCACCACCCAGGACGGCCACCTGGAGGGTCTGATCACCCTGACCGATGTGGCCATGGCCAACATGGACGTGGACGGTGCAGGCGTTCTGGCGGCGGCCCATGCCAGCCTGGACCAGGTGTGCCGTACCCTGAACGGCACCCTGATCACCGGCGATCCCAACGACCGCTTTGAAAAGGGCAAGATCGTCATCGGTGCGGCCAGCCCGGACGCCATGGAAGGCATGGTGCAGCCTGGCGACGTGGTCATTCTGGCCAACCGCTATGAGACTCAGCTGTGCGCCATTGAGCTGGAGGCCTCCTGCATTGTGGTGTGCATCGGCTCGGCCGTGTCCCGCACCATTGTGAAGCTGGCCGCCGATCGGGGCTGTGCCATCATCAGCACCCCCTATGACACCTACGAGGCCGCCCGCCTGATCAACCAGAGCGTACCCATCTGCCATTACATGATCAAGGACGACCTGATGACCTTTGATCTGAACACCTCCGTGGAAGAGGCCCGCACGGCCATGGGCAAGGTGCGGCACCAGTACTTCCCCGTGCTGGACAAGAAGGGCCGGTATCAGGGTATGATCTCCCGCCGGAACCTGCTGAATCTGAAGCGCAAGCAGCTGATTCTGGTGGACCACAACGAGCGCACCCAGGCCGTGGAAGGCTTTGAACAGGCGGACATTCTGGAGATCATTGACCACCACCGCCTGGGCAATCTGGAAACCAACAGTCCTCTGTATTTCCGAAATCAGCCGGTGGGCTGCACGTCCACCATCATCTACCAGATGTACGGCGAGCAGGGCGTGGAGATCACCCCGGAAATCGCAGGCATTCTGTGCAGCGCCATCCTGTCGGATACGCTGATGTTCCGCAGCCCCACCTGCACCCCGGTGGATGAGAGCGCAGCCCGCGCCCTGGCGAAGATTGCCGGCGTGGAAGTGGAAAAGCTGGCCACCGAGATGTTCGAGGCCGGCGAAAACCTCACCGGAAAGACGGCCAGCGAGGTGTTCCTGCAGGACTTTAAGGTGTTCACCAACGGCGATCTGCGCTTCGGTGTGGGCCAGGGCAGCTATGTGAGCGAGAAAAACCGTGACCAGGCCAAGGCGCTGCTGGGCCCCTATCTGGAGGAGACCCTGAAGAACGAGCGAGTGGACATGGTGTTCTATATGTTCACCAGCGTGCTGGATCAGTCCACCGACGTTCTGTACGCCGGTAAGGGGGCAGAGGAGCTGATGGCGGGCGCCTTCCATGTGGAAGCGAAGGACAATATGTTCACCCTGCCCGGCGTGATCAGCCGCAAAAAGCAGCTGATCCCGGCCCTGATCAGCTACCTGCAGCAGCAGTAAAAAGCAAGACCGTTTTTCAAAAACGATCGTTCGACAAAACCATAAAAGCGCCCCTGTGCGGCTTCCGAAGGCGTTTCGGAAGGGCCGCACAGGGGCGCTTTGCTGTTGAAAAATCAGGCGGTGGGTCAGCGGGGATTCCGCCCGCCCTTGCTCAGGCCGCCGGGCCGCCGCCCAAAGGGCTTGCGGGGGCCGAACACCAGCCGAGGGCCGCCCCGGTCGGGCTGGGCCAGGTACACCTGCTTGTACTGCTGGCGCAGGGCCGCACGGGCGGCCTGGGCCTTGGCCTCACGGTCGAACACGCCGAACACCGCGGCACCGCTGCCGGTCATCAGGCTGGCCAGCGCCCCCTGTTCATCCAGAATGGCCCGGATGTGGGGCGTTTCCTTCGCGCCGCTGCAATGCTCCAGCGCGTTGCCGGCGGCGGCGCACAGAGCGGCCAGATCCCCGGCGCGGATGGCGGCCTCCTGGACGGCCAAATCCGGGTGGAGCGGGCTGCCCATCTGGTCGTAACGGGCAAAGGCTTCCGGGGTGGAAACCCCCACGCTGGGCATGGCGACGACAAACCAGCAGGGCGGGCAGGGGGGCAGGGCTTTCAGAAAATCGCCCACGCCTTGCACCCGGCAGGTGCCGCCCATCAGGGCGAAGGGCACGTCTGCCCCGATGCCGGCACCCAGGGCACACAGCTCACTGGTAGAGAGCCGGGCCTCGTACAGGGCGTTCAGCCCCACCAGAACCCCGGCGGCGTCGGCACTGCCGCCGGCCATGCCGGCGCGCACGGGAATGTGCTTTTCAATTTCCATATCCACACCGCCCGCAAGGCCGGTGTAACGGAAAAAGGCCCGGGCCGCCTTGACGGCGGTGTTCTTTTCATTTACGGGCACCCAGCTGCCGGGCAGGCGCAGCTGTACCTCCTCGGCGCGGCGAAGGGTCAGCCGCTCGTACAGGGTGATGGTCTGCATGACCATATCCAAATCGTGGTACCCGTTGGGCAAAAGGCCCACCACGTCCAGGGCAAGGTTCAGCTTGGCGGGGGCCAATACAGTCACTTGCTTCATGACAAACCTCCTCGTTTACAGCCGGAACAGGCGCAGCTGGCGCACGTCAATGGCTTTTACCGGGCACATTTCGTGGCAGCAGAAGCAGCGGATGCACCCGGAAGGATGAATGCGGGCGGTACGGCCCACCTGAATGGTGTGGCCGGGGCAGATCTCGGCGCATTTGCCGCAGCCAATGCACTTCTTCTGGTCCACCACCGGGTGGGGCGCAATCAGGCGCTCCACGCGCTTTACCAGCGGCTGCACCAGCTTGGGGGTGTGCTGGGCAAAGTCGGTGCTGCCCTCACCGCCGGTGTAGCTGGAAGGCAGCCGGAAGCCGGGCACCGGCTCCACCGGGCCGTCGGCCCAGGCCGGGTCAAAGGCTTCGGCGCACAGGCCGCGCCCGTGGGCAGCGGCCAGATAAGGCACCCGCATGGGGTCCAACCCGATGACCCGGCAAACGGCCAGGTCCAGCGCAGGCAGGTCCTCGCTGGCCATTACAAGGCCGACGGGGTGGGGTGTGCCCCCGGCAGGGCCGTCGCCCTCCAGGGCAACAATGCCATCCAGAATGGCAAAATCCGGCTTGACTGTGCAGAGCAGGTCCACCAGCATCTGGCCGAAGCGCTCCCGGTCCGGAAAGCGCATATGCCACTCGGCCTTCTGCAGGCCGGGAATGCAGCCGAACAGGTTTTTCACGGCGGCGGTGCAGCCGGTCATCACATGGGTTTTGAGCTTGGGCAGGTCAATGATCACATCGGCCTCCAGCACCGGTTCAATGAGGGTGAACTGCTCGGCAGCCACGCCGTTTTCCACGGCGCGCTCGCCCCACTTGCAGCCGGTGTACAGCTCCAGCCCTTCTTCCGCACAAACCTTTGCCAGACCGCTCACATTGTAAGTGGCCTGCATCATAGCCGGGTTGTACACGCCGCCGGAAGAATCCGCCAGAATGATGCGGGCCGGGCTGCGGCGCTTTACTGCCCGCGCCACCGCCCGCACAATGGCGGGGTGGGTGGTCACGGCGTGCTCCGGCGGGTGCTTGGCCAGAAGGTTCGGCTTGAGCAGCACCGTTTTGCCGGGGCCGATCCGCCCGGCGGCGGGAAGCGCGGCAAACAGCCCCTCAATCAGCGCATCCAGGGCGGCCTGATCCTCGTATCCGGCGATGGACCGCACCAGGATGGACGGGGCGCTCACGCTTTGCCTTCTTTCAGCTCCTGCAGAAATTCCCGAATGCGGCTCAGGGCTTCCACCAGATGCTCCACCGAGTAGGCGTAGCTCACGCGGGCGTACCCCTCACCGGACTCGCCGAAGGCGGTGCCGGGCACAATGGCCACGCGCTTTTTATACAGCAACTCCTTGCAGAAGTCGTCGCTGGTCATGCCGGTGGACTTGATGCAGGGGAACACATAAAATGCGCCTTTGGGGTCGAAGCAGCTCAGCCCCATGTCGTTGAAGCTCTTCACCAGAAGCCGGCGGCGGCGGTTGTATTCGTCCCGCATCATGTCGATCTCGTCGTCGCATTCCCGCATGGCCGTAATGGCGGCCATCTGGCTGGTGGTGGGGGCGCACATGATGCAGCTCTGGTGGATCTTGGTCATGATCTTGATGACCGGGGCGGGGCCAACCACATAGCCCAGCCGCCAGCCGGTCATGGCATAGGCCTTGGAGAAGCCGTTCACCACGATGGTGCGCTCCGCCATGCCGGGCAGGCTGGCAATGCTCACGTGCCGGTCGGCCCCATAGGTCAGTTCGGCGTAGATTTCATCGCTCAGCACCATGATGTCGGTGCCGCGCAGCACCTCGGCAATGGCCTCCAGGTCCTCTTTTTCCATCACCGCGCCGGTGGGATTGCAGGGGAAGGGCAGGATCAGCATCTTGGTGCGGGGGGTGATGGCTGCCTTCAGCTCCTCGGCGGTGAGGCGGAACTGGTTCTTTTCCTGCAGGGGAATGCTCACCACCTTGCCACCGGTGAGGTGGGTGATGGGGTCGTAGCACACATAGCAGGGCTCCGGGATGATGACCTCGTCGCCGGGGCTGACCAAGGCGCGGATGCCGATGTCAATGGCTTCGCTGCCGCCCACCGTCACCAGAACCTGACTGTTCGGGTCGTAGTGCAGGCCAAAGCGCCGGTCGAGGTACTTGCAGATCTCGGTGCGCAGTTCCTTCATGCCGGAGTTGGAGGTGTAGCGGGTCTGGCCCATTTCCAGGTTGCGGATGCCTGCGTCGCGCACCGCCCAGGGCGTTTTAAAATCCGGTTCACCCACGCCCAGGCTGATGCAGTCCTTCATTTCGGCCGCAATGTCAAAAAACTTGCGGATGCCGGAAGCGCGCATCTCCTGGGCAGCGGTGGCGATAATTTTATCGTAGTTCATCACAGTACCGTCTCTCTTTCATCAGGATCTTCATCCAGGAACATTTCGCCGTCCTTCTTGTAGGTGCGCAGAACGAAATGGGTGGCGGTGGAGCGCACATCGTCCAGCGGGCTGAGACGCTTGGCCACAAACAGGGCCACCTCCTGGAAGCTGCGGCCGCTGACGACCAGCTGAAGATCGTAGCCGCCGCTCATCAAAAGCACGCTCTCCACCTCGTCAAAGGCGGCGATGGTAGCGGCAATGGCGTCAAAGCCGTGGCTCTTTTTGGGGGTGACGCACAGCTCGATCACCGCCTGTACCTTTGCCGCGCTGAACTTTTCCCAGTTCACCAGGGTCTTGTAGCCCCGGATGTATCCCTTTGCCCGTGCCAGCTCCATCATCTCGTGGATCTGTGCGGGAGTTTTATCCAGCATTGCGCCCAGATCATCCTCTGTGAGGCGGGCGTTGTTTTCCAACAATTTCAAAAGCTGTTCCATGGTAAAGGTCCTTTCTGTACATTCCGTGTCGGGTTCGGCGGCCGGGCCGCTGTTCCGGATGATGCCTGCCGCGAACCTGCGCCCTTTTCTGCAATGGGCAGGCGCGGCAGAATAGATACTACTATTATAAAAAAAAATCGGCAGAATGGCAACCACACAGCGGCAAATCTGCTATAATAAAGGCATTTCCAGAGCGGGGATGCCGAACAACGGCAGCCCCCGCCGCAAGCGCCGGAATGCGCCGGGGGCGGAGAGGCCGCCGATTTGCCCGGCGGGCGTGGGTTGATATGGGAGGGAATGTACCGATGAAAGCAGTCATCACTGTTGTAGGCCGGGACACCGTGGGCGTTGTTGCCAAAGTAAGCGGCGTTTGCAGCGAATTGAACATCAACATCGAGGATGTGACCCAGAGCATTATGCAGGAGATGTTCTGCATGATCATGCTGGTCAATCTGGAAAAGTGCAATGTGAGCCATGATGCAATGCGTGCCCGCTTTGCCAAGGCAGGCGAAGAGATGGGAATGCAGGTGAACATCACCCGGCAGGAAGTTTTTGACGCCATGCACCGCATTTGAGCCGGGAGGGGGAACAGAACCATGGGTATCATCAACACCAGCGACATTCTAGAAACCATTGGGATGATCACCGCCGAAAATCTGGACGTGCGCACCGTGACCATGGGCATCAGCCTGCTGGACTGCATCGACCCCGACCCGAAGCGGGCCTGCGAGAAGATTTACAACAAAATCACCACCAAGGCGGCCCGTCTGGTGCCGGTGGTGGAGGACATCAGCCGGGAATACGGCATTCCCATCGTGAACAAGCGCATCAGCGTGACCCCCATTGCCATGCTGCTGGGGGCTGCGCCGGACGCGGACCCGGTGGACTACGCAAAGGCGCTGGATGCGGCGGCCAAAAAAGTGGGCGTGAACTTCATCGGCGGCTTCGGCGCGCTGGTGCACAAGGGCTTTTCCAACGGGGATGAGCGGCTCATCCGCGCCATTCCCGAGGCGCTGGCCCAGACCGACCTGGTGTGCAGCAGCGTGAACATCGGCTCCACCAAAAGCGGCCTGAACATGGACGCGGTGCGCCTGATGGGCCAGATTGTGCACGACACCGCCGCCCGCACGGCCGACAATATGTGCCTGGGCGCGGCCAAGCTGGTGGTGTTCTGCAACGCCCCGGAGGACAACCCCTTTATGGCGGGCGCCTTCCACGGCGTGGGCGAGCCGGACTGTGAGATTCATGTGGGCGTTTCCGGTCCCGGCGCGGTGCGTGCCGCCCTGGCCAAGCTGCCCAAGGACGCCCCGCTGGACGAGGTGGCCGAGCTGGTCAAGCGCACGGCGTTCAAGATCACCCGCCTGGGCCAGCTGGTGGCCAATCTGGCCAGCGAGCGGCTGGGTATGCCCGCCGGCATCATTGACCTGAGCCTGGCCCCCACCCCGGCCATCGGCGACAGCGTGGCCAACATTCTGGAGGAGATGGGCCTGGAGAGCTGCGGCTGCTGCGGCACCACCGCCTGCCTGGCGCTGCTGAACGACGCGGTGAAAAAGGGCGGCGTGATGGCCTCGAACCACGTGGGCGGCCTGTCCGGCGCATTCATTCCCGTGAGCGAGGACGACGGCATGATCAAGGCGGCCACCTGCGGCAGCCTGAGCATTGAAAAGCTGGAGGCCATGACCGCGGTGTGCAGCGTGGGCATTGATATGGTGGTCATTCCGGGCGATACCACCCCGGAGGTGATCGGCGCGCTGATCGCCGACGAAGCGGCCATCGGCATGGTGAATAGCAAAACCACCGCGGTGCGCGTGATCCCCGCCATCGGGCATAAGGCCGGCGATACGCTGGACTTCGGCGGCCTGCTGGGCTACGCGCCCATTATGCCCATCAGCACCTGGAAGCCCGATGTGTTCATCCATCGGGGCGGCCGCATTCCGGCCCCCATGCAGGCCCTGAAGAACTGAGTTTCGGTGCGCCGGAAAGGAGACTTTATGCCTGCAACTACCCCGGAAAGCCCCATCCGGCCGCGCTACCATATGCTGGACGCGGTGCGCGGCTTTGTGCTGGTGCATATGGTGGCCTTTCACTTCTGCTTTGACTGGTTTGTGCTGTTTGCAGGCCGGGCCGATTGGCCGACCCTGCCGGCTGTGTTCTGGTGGGAGCGGTTCATCTGCTGCACCTTCAACCTGGTCAGCGGCATGGCCTTTCACCTGGGGCGGCGGCATCTTTACCACAGCCTGCTGCTGAACGCAGTGGGCACGGGGGTGACGGCGGTTACCCTGCTGATCATGCCGGAGCAGGCCGTGTGGTTTGGTGTACTCAGCCTGCTGGGCTGCGCCACGCTGCTGACCCATCTGGCCGAGCCGGTGCTGAAAAAGCTGCCCCCGGTGCCGGGGGCGGGGCTGAGCCTGTGGCTGTTTTGGGCGGCCTACCCGGCGCAGCAGGGCTGGCTGCGGCTTTGGCCCGGCCTGCGGGTGAATCTGCCCGGCTGGCTGTACGCCTCCCGCTGGACGGCGGTTCTCGGCTTTCCCCCGGCGGGGTTTTACTCCAGCGATTACTTCCCGCTGCTGCCCTGGCTGTTTTTGTTCTGGGTGGGGTATTACCTGTGGCCGCTCATCCGAAGCTGGAAGCCGCTGCAGCGGAAGGTTCCGGTATTCAGCGCATTGGGGCGGCTGTGCCTGCCGGTGTATGTGGTGCACCAGCCGGTGTGCTATGGGCTGTGCATGGCGGCCCGGTGGCTGGGGCTGGTGTAAGCCCGGCGGGTGCGGAAACGCCTGACTGAATCAGCCGTCAAAAAATGGAAAGAGAGAAAGGGTCGGACCGATTTGAGGCCCGGCCCTTTTGATGTGAATTGTATTGCCTCAGCGAATACGTGCAAAAAGGAGAAAAATAAGTGCGTGTAAAAAGCTGGATTGCGTTTATTCTTATATTTTCCGTTGTCCGCATGCTTATGCGGGCGATTTTCGAAAAGTGAGGAGGACTTGCCATGACGATTCAGAAACTGCGCGAAAAAACCGGCATGAGCCGCCCGGAGTTTGCCGAATTACCGGTCGGTGCAGAATTGGGAACTGGGCGTGCGTGAATGTCCGGAATACCGGCGCGCAAACAAAAAGAAAAGGCGTCACATCTTACGATGTAACGCCTTTTTTTGGTGGGCGGTAAGGAACTCGAATCCCTGACCCCCTGCACGTCAAGCAGGTGCTCTACCAGCTGAGCTAACCGCCCGTATCGGTGACTGCTTGATTATTATAGCAGGGCATCCTGAAAAATGCAAGAGCTTTTTTGAAATTTTTTGGAAAAGTTTATTCAGCTCCGGTCTGGCTGTTTCCGCCGGCACCGCACAGGCCCGGAATGGCACACACGGCTGCCACGCCCACCACGGTGAACACGATGCGGGAGAGCAGGGACGCGCTGCCGCCCAGCAGCCAGCCCACCGCATCAAAGCTGAACAGCCCCACAAGGCCCCAGTTCACGCCGCCGATGATCAGCAGGATCACACACACTTTATAAAAGGTCTCCATGCCGTTTCCTCCTTTTTCTACGGTCCAAAAGGCCGCCCTTGGGGCTAGTGTGGCCGAAATGGGCGGAACTATGCACAGCATCCGCCGAAACAGCAAAACCGCCCCGATGGGCGGGGCGGTTTGGAAAACGGTTTGCAAAAGCCGGCTCAGGCAAACACCAGCTGAACCAGCAGCATGTACAGCACAGTGCCGCCGCCGATGCTCAGCACCAGGTTGTGCTTCCAGTGATGCACCAGAACCACGTAGGCCCCGGCAATCAGCTCGGGCAAGGCATGGGGCCACACCAGCGGGGTGGCCGCCTTGAAGCAGTACACCACCAGCATGGCGATGACCGCCCCCGGCAGCACCACCCCCAGATACCGCACAAAGGCCGAGGGCTGGCCGTGAAACACCCAGAAGGGCAGCGCCCGAGTGAGCAGGGTGGCAAATGCGATGAAGAGGATGGTCAGCAGGGCTTGTGTCTGGGTCATTGGGTGGCCTCCGTTTTTTCTGAAGAGGGTTTCTGCACCTGAACAATGGGGGCTAGGCGGCGCAGCAGGTACAGTCCGGCAAAAATCACCACCATGGCAAAGGGAATGAACCGGTCGGCGCCGAACAACAGCAGGCAGAGCACCGAAGCGCCAAGCCCGATGAGGGCGGGCAGGTGGGTGACGGCGTTTTCCCACTGTTCCACAAAAATCACCAGAAACAGGGCCGTCATGGCAAAGTCAATGCCGGTGGAGTCAAAGGGCAGGGCGGCCCCGGCCAGGTTGCCGAACAGGCTGCCGGCAATCCAGTACAGCTGGTCCAGCAGGGTGAGAAAGAAGTCGTACCAGCCCTTGTCCACGCCGTCCGGGGCTTCGCCTGCGCACAGCAGCGAGTAGGTCTCATCGGTCAGGCCAAAGACCAGATAGGGCTTCAGCGGGCCGCGCTTTTCAAACCGGCCCAGCATGGAAATACCGTAGAACAGGTGCCGGGCATTGACGGTGAAGGCCACCAGCATGGCCGAGAGCGGCGCAAACGGCCCGGCCAGCAGGCCGACCGTGACAAACTGCATGCTGCCCGCATAGATAAAGACGCTCATGAGCAGGGCCCAGAAAACTCCGTAGCCTGCCTGCTGCAGCAGCACGCCGAAGGCAGTGCCCAGAAACAGATAGCCGGTCATCACCGGCAGAGTGCGGGGGAAGGCAGCCCGCAGTGCGTTCGCTTGCATGAAAAACTCCTTATAAAACAACGGCTCAAAGACGATGGGAATGCAGTGTACTTTGCCGCAAAACCGCAGCAAAGTCAGAACGTCCCTATTATACGTTTGAAACCCATTGGACGCAAGGGTATATCTTGTGCGAAGGGGGCGGAGCCGCTATAATAAAAACCGACAGAATCCATGCGGATCACCCTATAAAAAGGAGAACTTCATCTTGAACAAAACCGTCAAGTCAACCGGCGCCCCGGTGCAGTGGGTAAAAAATAACCCCCACTGCCTGGCGATGCTGTATTTTGTGTTTTATCTCATTGCGTTTTTCAGCCTGGAACAGATTCACCGGCCGGACCTGCACATCATCCACTGCGCGCTGGATGACGTTATCCCCTTCTGCGAGTGGTTCATCATCCCGTACTGTCTGTGGTTTCTGGTGATGCCCGGCTCGCTGATCTACTTCATGTTCCGGGACAAAAAAGCGTTTTTAGATCTGAGTTTTCTCATGTTCACGGGCATGACCTTCTGCCTGCTGGTGTATTTGGTGTGGCCCAACGGGCTGGATCTGCGGGTGGAGATCACCCAGACCAACTGGGCGGCCCGGCTGGTGGCGGCGCTGCAGGGCTTTGACACGCCCACCAACGTATGCCCGTCCATTCATGTTTCCAGCACAGTGGCGGTGGAACTGGCGGTGCGCCGCAGCGAGAGCCTGGGCAAAAAGGGCTGGCTCAAGGCCGCCAATTTTGTTGTTACAGTGGCCATCTGCCTTTCCACCATGTTTCTGAAACAGCACTCGGCGGTGGATGTGGCGCTGGGCATTGCCCTGAGCCTGCTTCTGGGCTGGGTGACCTGGCACACCAACTGGCAGGCGGCCCTGAAAAAGACCCCGCTGCGGGTGCTGTTTCAGCAGCGGCTGTGAGAGCCTGAAAGCAATCGCGTAGGAGGCGTTTGAATATGACAGTTCCGGAAAAGCTGGCGGCGCTGTGCCGCCGTATGGAAGAAGAAGGGGTGGATGTCTATCTCGTTCCCACCGGAGACGATCACTCTTCGGAATATGCGGGCGACTATTATAACTGCCGCGCCTGGCTGACCGGGTTTACCGGCAGCGCAGGCACTGCGGCGGTGGCCTGCACCCCGCAGGGGATGGAGGCCGGTTTGTGGACGGACGGCCGCTATTTTATTCAGGCGGCACGCCAGCTGGAGGGCACCGGGATTACCCTTTACCGCATGGGCGAGCCGGGCGTGCCCACGCTGGCCCAGTGGCTGGAAACCCACCTGAGCCGCGGCGGCGTGCTGGGGTATGACGGCCGGGTGCTGCCCTCGGCGGAGGTGAAGCGACTCAGCCAGGCGCTGGACGGGGTCATCCTGCACCGGGAGCTGGATCTGGTGGGGGACATCTGGGCGGACCGGCCCGCGCGCTCCTGCCGGCCGGCCTGGGAACTGGATGAAGCCCACGCCGGGCGCAGCCGCACCGACAAGCTGGCTCGGATTCGGGCCGAAATGGCCGAGCAGGAGGCCGACTGTCTGGTGCTGCCCGCCCTGGACGACATCGCCTGGCTGCTGAACCTGCGGGGCGACGATGTGGCCTGCAACCCGGTGGTGCTGGCCTTTTCGGCGGTGGAGCCGGAACGGGTGCTGCTGTTTGCCCAGCCCGCGGCCTTTGATGAGGCGCTGCAGAAGCGTCTGGCCGCCGATGGGGTGGAGCTGGCCCCCTATGAGGAGATCTACGATTACGTAAAGGCCCTGCCCGAGGGAACGACCCTGTGGATGGACGCGGCCCAGGCCGGCGATGCTTTGTGGAACAGCGTGCCCGCCGATGTGCTGCTTCTGGACGAGGAAAGCCCGGTGCGCCTGCGCAAAGCCTGCAAGAACCCCACGGAATTGGAGGAAGAACGCCGGGCGCACGTGAAGGACGGCGCGGCCCTGTGCCGCTTTTTGTACTGGCTGAAGCACCGGGTGGGTAAGGAGCCGATCACCGAGTGTTCGGCCGCCGAAAAACTGGAGCAGCTGCGCAAAGAGCAGCCGGGTTATCTGGGCCCCAGCTTTGCGACCATTGCAGCCTACGGGGCGCACGGAGCCATTGTACACTATGCCCCCACGCCGGAGACGGACATTCCGCTGGAGCCGAAGGGCTTGTTTCTGGTGGACAGCGGCGGCCAGTACCTGGCGGCCACCACCGACGTGACCCGCACCGTTGCCCTTGGCCCGGTAACGGACCGGGAGCGGGAGATGTTCACGCTGGTTCTGCGCAGCCACCTGGCCCTGGGGGCGGTGCAGTTCCGGGAGGGCTGCCGCGGCGACGGGCTGGATGTGGTGGCACGCGGCCCCCTGTGGGAACGTGGGCTGGACTTTAACCACGGCACCGGCCACGGGGTGGGCTGCCTGCTGAACGTACACGAAGATCCGGTGCGCATCCGCTGGCGCGCCATGGACGGAATGCCCCCCTTTATGGAGGGAATGGTAGTGTCCAACGAGCCGGGCTTTTACGAAGAGGGAGCCTTCGGCATCCGCACCGAGAACCTGATGGCCTGCCGCAAGGCGGTGCAGAACCAGTATGGTACCTTCCTGAACTTTGAGACCCTCACTCTGGCCCCCATTGACCTGGACGCGGTGGACCCCGCCGGGCTGGACGAGCGGGAGAAGGATCGGCTGAACCGCTACCACGCCCGGGTGTATCGGGAGATCGCTCCGCTGCTGCCCCCGGAAGAAGCCGCCTGGCTGAAAACGGCCACCCGGCCCATCTGAGGAACGCCTGCCTTTTGCAAAACGCAAAGGGCCGGACGCATTTTTTGAAGGAAAGAGCATAGCGCCGCCCGCGGCGGCCCATACTTCTGCCGGATCGATCCAGAATTTGGATGCATAAGGAGAGCAGAAGATGTACATGGGCTGTTTGCGTGCGGCGCTTTTTTTACGGAGCCGCGTGATACAGGGCGGAAAAAATGAGGCGGGCCGCGGCGCCCTGGCCCGGCGTTCGGCCCTGGTCGGGCTTTGTCTGGCGGTTGGGATCACGGGCTGGGTGAGCCCCTTTGCCCGCACGGCGGCCCGGGTGCGGCGGGATACCCTTCGTCTGCACGTGCGCGCCGCGGGGGACAGCTGGCAGGATCTTCAGGTGAAATACCGGGTGCGGGATGCCATTCTGGAGCAGGCCGGGGCGCTGTTTGCCCCGGCCGCCGGCGAGAGCGAGGCTGCCGACCTGGCGGCCCAAAGTCTGCCCGCGCTGCAGATCACGGCCCAGCAGGCGGCCAGCCGGGCCGGGGCACGCTATCCGGTGACGGTGCGGCTGGTGCGGCAGTATTTCCCCACCACCCGCTACGAGGGCTTTCAGCTGCCGGCCGGGCAGTATCAGGCTCTGCGGGTGGAGCTGGGGCGGGCTGAGGGCCGCAACTGGTGGTGCGTGCTGTACCCGGGACTGTGCCTGGCGGCCGGCAGCCTGCCGGCCGGGTATGAGGACACCACCGAGCAGGGCCTGGTGGTGGGGGAGTATGAGATCCGCTTCGCCCTGCTGGAGCTGTGGCAGCGCGCCGCCTGCCGGGACATTCCGGCCGCGGGCGGCATAGGATAACCCGGCGGGGTGCAGCGGCACCCCGAGAAGGGAGTGTGGATCGTATGGCACAACCGGCGTATTACGGCATGGTAAGCAGCGGCTCCGTCGGGCCGGACACAGCCCTGGTGCAGATCTGGCTGAACGGCCTGCCAAAAACCAAATGGCCCTGCATTCAGGCCTTGCGGGTGGACGGCCACTTCGGCAGTGACACCGAGCGGGCCGTGAAGTATTTTCAGATCGGCGTGGGGCTGACGGCCGATGGCAAGGTGGGCCAGCGCACCTGGGACGCCCTGGATGAGGCCTATGCCGCCCAGCACGGGGAAGGGGAAATCTACCCGGGCTACATCATAAAGCGGGGCGTTTCCGGCGCAACGGTGCGCAGCATTCAGCAAAAGCTGATCCGGCTGGGCATGGGCCTTGCGGCAGACGGCCATTTCGGCAGCAGCACCGAAACGGCGGTGAAGGCGTTCCAGCGCAGCCGCGGGCTGACGGCGGACGGAAAGGTGGGCAAGGCCACCTGGGCGGCCCTGGCGGCGCTGTAAGCCGAAAACAAAACAAAGTGCGCCCCCGGGCGGTCCCAATGTGCGGGCCGGCCCGGGGGCATTTTTGCGGAAAAAATGGGGACCTGAATGGCAGCGGCGGCGGTGCGGATTCGAGATTTGCGTCTGCGCTTCGGCCGATGCTATAATAAGAACAGAACAAGATCAATATACGCAATTGCAAAAGTAAGGCGGGGCAGAATGCCAAACCGCGCATCGCCCGCATCAACCAACGCAAACGAGGAAAAACACCATGCTGCATCTGATTTTGGGGCCTTCCGGCACCGGAAAATCCAACCTGCTCATGAACGAGATCCGCCGCCGGGCCGAGGCCGGGCAGCCCAGCATTCTGCTGGTGCCGGAGCAGTTCACCTCCTCCACCGAGGGGCGCATTTACCGGGAACTGGGGGACGGGCTTTCCGCGTGGGTGAGCAGTTACAGCTTCAGCTCGCTGGCCGAAAAGCTGCTGGATGAATACGGCGGCGCGGCGGTGCGCACCGTGACGGATGCCGCCCGGGTGGTGCTGGTGCGCCGGGCCGTGGAGGCCCTCGGCCCGCGGGTGACCTACTATGGCCGCCACCGGCGCAGCCCGGTGTTTCTGCAGAAGTGCGCCGAGACCCTGAACGAGCTGAAGAGCGCCGGGCTGACCGGCCCCCAGCTGGAACGGCTTTCGGTTGGGCCGGGCCGGGAAAAGCTGGCGGAGCTGGCCGCCATTTACGCGGCCTACGAGGCGCTTTTGCAGGAAACGGCCATGGACCCGGGCGACCGGGTGGAGCTGGCCGCCCAAAAGGCCGCGGAACACCCGGAGTTCTTCCTCGGCCGGGCTGTATTCGTGGACGAGTTTGACACCTTTGATTCCGCCAAGCAGGCGCTGCTGCGGGCCATGCTGGCCACATCTGATGTGACGGTGACCCTCTGTGCCGACGGGCTGACGGATTATGACGGCGGCATGGGGCTGTTCAGCGGGGCCAAGCAGGTGGCGGCGCGGCTGCTGCGGCTGGCGGCCCAGGCGGGCTGCCGGGCGGACGCTCCCCGGGTGCTGACCGAGGATCTGCGCCACCGGAACGCCCCGGGGCTGGCGGCGCTGGGCCGTGCGCTGACCGGCGAGGAGGGCCCGGCCGTCTGGCCGGGCGTGACCCTGTACAAGGCCCCGGACCGGGAGGACGAGGTGCGGGCGGTGGCGGCCGCCATTCAAAAGCTGGCCCGCCAGGGCGTGTGCTACCGGGAGATGGCGGTCATCTGCCGGGAAAGCGGGGAGTATCTGCGCCTGGTTCGCACCGAGTTTGCCCGGGCGAACATCCCTCTGTTTGTGGACGAAGCCACCACGGCCCAGCTGGCCCCGCCGGCCCAGCTGGTGCGGGGGCTGCTGGGCGTGCTGCGGGGCGGCCTGACCACCGAGCGGGTGCTGGCTGTGGCAAAAACCGGGCTGTGCGGCCTTTCGGAGCAGCAGCTGTGCGCCCTGGAAAACTATGCCTTTACCTGGACACTCACCGCCGCCAACTGGCGCGCCCCCTTTGACCGGAACCCCTCGGGATTCGGCGGCGGCCCGCTGCGGGCGGAAGAACGGCAGCAGCTGGAACTGGCTGAGGCGGCCCGGGCACGGCTCATTCCCCGCCTGGAGGAACTGCTGAAAAACGCAAAGGGGCTGGATGCCCCGGCGCTGACCAAATGCCTGTACCAGACCATGGAGCGCCTGGACGCGGGCCGGGCCGACTTTGCCTTGGCCAAGCAGCTGGAGGCGGCGGGACGCCTGGCCGAGAGCGCTGAGACCCTGCGCCTGTGGAATGTGACCATGAACGTGCTGGATCAGATGGCGGTTTTGTTTGAAGGGGAGACGCTGGAGGCGGCCGAGTACGACGAGATGCTGGCGCTGCTGCTGCGCAGCACCGACCTGGGGCACATTCCCCAGACGCTGGACGCGGTGATCTTCACCAGCGCGGGCAAAATGCGCCTGGCCGGGCCGGAATACTGTTTTGTGATGGGGCTGGCGGAAGGCGAATTCCCCCGCGCACCGGGGGACACGGGCCTTTTGACCCATGCGGACCGGGACGAGCTGCTGCGCATGGCGGCGGCCCTGCCGGAGGAGGAACGCTTTGAATTGCCCGACCGGTTTGAAAACCGGGTCATCCGGGAAAATGTGAGCTTTTACAAGGCGCTCACGGCGGCGGGCCGCGGGCTGTGGCTCAGCTGGGCCGAGGGGGCAGGCGGCCTGCCCGTTACCAGCGCCCTGCCGCTGCCGCCTGAGGGCCTGCCCGCCCCGCCGCTGACCGAGGCGGACCGCTGCCTGACCCCGGAGATGGCGCTGGACCGGCTGGGCGAGGTCTGGCAGCAGCAAAGCCCTTTGCGGGCCACCCTGAAGCAGGCGCTGGAAGAGCGCGAGGGGCCGCTGCTGGCCCGGATGGAGCGGGCAGGACGTGAGGCGGATTTCCATGTGGAGCGCCCGGCGGCCGCTGAGGCGCTGCTGGGTAAGGAGCTGCGGCTCTCCGCCAGCCAGCTGCGCAGCTTCTGCCAATGCCAGTTTGCCTATTATATGGAGTATGTGCTGCACATCAAGCCCCAGAAACCCGCCCGCATGGACCCGGCCCAGGGCGGCACCATGATCCATTACATTTTGGAAAAGGCCCTGCAGGAGCCGGACTTCTACGACCTGGATGAGCCGGGGCTGGAGCGTCTGGCCGCCCGTTTGGCCGCCCGCTTCGTGGAAGAGAACATCCCCGAGCCGGGGGCGCAGCTGCGCTACCTGGCGGCCCGCATGGCCCGCAGCGCCGGAAAGCTGCTGTGGTTTTTGCAGCAGGACCTTCTGCTGGACCCCTATGAGCCGACGGCCTTTGAGCTGGGCATCGGCGAGCAGGCGGGCCAGGTGCCGCCGCTGATCTTCCCGGTGGACGAGGAGCACGCGGTCAAAGTGATCGGTAAGATCGACCGGGTGGACGTGCAGAACGGACCGACCGGCGCGGCCGACCGGCTGCGGGTGGTGGACTACAAGACCGGCACCAAAAAATTCAGCCTGACCGATGTGCTCACCGGCGAGGAGTGCCAGATGCTGCTGTATCTGTTCACCCTCACCGCCCGGTGGCCACTTGTGAAGGGGCACGCGGGTGAGTTTCAGGAGGTGGAGTACCTGATGGTGGACCCCGCCCCCAAGGACGAGGGCCGGGCAAAGGCCATGAAAGAGGGCAGCGGCCTTGTGTACGAAAAGCAGGGCATGATCCTGGAGCGGGAAGGGGAGGAGGAGCCGCCCCTCACCCCGGAAAAGCAGGCCGCCATGAAAAAGGCCAGCGCCACCGAGAGCCAGCAGGAAGCCTGGCGGAAGGGCAACCACCGGGTGACACTTCACCGCAAGCAGCTGGAAAACATCGAGGCGTATCTGCAGGAGCTGATCGTCTCCATGGCAAAGCGGCTGTATGCGGGGCAGATCACTGCCTGCCCGCGGCAGAATAAGCAGGGGATGACCGGCTGCAAGGCCTGGTGCCCCTACCGTAGCGTGTGCGGCCATGTGGACGGCGAGCACGAGCGGGAGCGCCCGGAGGAAAAGAAGGATTTGTTTATGGAAAAGGAGAACGTGGAATGGGACAACTGACATCCCCCCGCTGGACCCCGGCCCAGGAGACGGCCATCACCGACCGGGGCGGGGCGCTGCTGCTGAGCGCGGCGGCCGGCAGCGGCAAAACCGCCGTGCTGACCGAGCGGGCGGTGGGCCTGATGTGCCAGGAAAACGACCCGGTGCCCGCCGAGCAGCTGCTGATCGTGACCTTTACCAACGCGGCGGCGGCCGAGCTTCGGGCGCGGCTGGCCAAAAAGCTGAACGCCCGGCTGGCCCAGACCCCGGCGGGCAGCCCGCAGCTGCACTGGATGCGCCGCCAGCAGATGATGCTGGGCCGGGCGGACATCTGCACCATCGACGCCTTCTGCATCAAGCTGCTGCGCCAGCAGTTCCGCGCGCTGGACATTCCGCCGGATTTTACCACCGGCGATGAGGGCGGCCTGCTTACGTTGAGGGAACAGGCCATGGCCGACACGCTGGAGGCGGCCTACCGGCAGGAGAACTTCTGCCGCTTTGCGGACCTTCTCGGCCGAAGCCGGTCGGATCAGGAGGCGGCGGAGGCCATCGGCCGTATGTATGATTTTCTGCGCACCCTGCCGGACTACCCCGCCCAGCTGGAGGCCTACTGCGCCGCCTGGGAGAACGACGCTCCGCTGGAGCAGACCGAGGTGTGCCGGGCGCAGGCGCGGTGGGCCGTGCGGGAGCTGCGGCAGGCGGATGAATCGCTGGCCTACGCCCAGACACTCTGCACTCAGGCCCAGCAGGAGGGCTTTGACGCGGTGCAGAAGGCCTATGGCCCGCCGCTGACCCAGGAGCGGAGCGCGCTGGCCAACGTGATGGCCCTGTTTGACGCCCTGCGCTGGGACGAGGCGCTGGCGGCACTGGACGGCTGGAAAAAGGCCCGGGTGAGCTTTGCACGGGCCAAAACGCCGGAGGAAAAGAACGCGGAGCCGGGCACGGCCTTTTATTGGAAAAAACGGGTGGTGACGGCCCGGGATGACGCCGCCCAGATAGTGAAGGACCTGCAGGGCAGCGGCTTGCCCACCCGGCAGGAGTATGAGGAAGACCGGCAGGCCGCCGCCCCGCTGGTGCGGGCACTGGCCGATGCGGTGACGGAGTTTGACCGCCGCTTCTGGGAGGCCCGCCGGGAGCACAAGCTGCTGGATTTCGCAGACCTGGAGCATCTGGCCCTGAAGCTGCTGTGGGATGGAAACGGCCCCACTCCGCTGGCGGCTCAGATTGCCGGGGGTTACCGGGCCGTGATGGTGGATGAATACCAGGATACCAACCGTTTGCAGGATACGCTGTATCGCTGCCTGGCGGGGGACGGCAGCAAGCTGTTTCTGGTGGGGGACCTGAAGCAGAGCATTTACCGCTTCCGTCAGGCAGACCCCACGGTGTTTCAGGAGAAAAAGCAGGAGTATGCCCTGTATCGGAACCCCACGCCGGGGGCGCCGGCCCCGGCCTACCCGGCCCAGCTGGCGCTGGACAACAACTTCCGCAGCGCAAAGAACGTCATTGCGGCCATCAACGGCATTTTTGGCGCGGTGATGACCCCCACTGCGGGCGGCGTGGACTACGCCAATACTCCCGGCGAGGCGCTGGCTCTGCCGCCGCAGCCGGAGGCCTATCCCGGCGGGTGCGAGCTGTGTCTGGTGTCCAGCCCGGAAAAGGAGGACGCCGGCTACATCGCCCGGCGCATCCGGGAAATGCTGGACAAGGGGTTCCCGGTGCGGGATGGGGCAGGGGGCACCCGCCCCTGCCGCCCCGAGGACTTTGCCATTCTGCTGCGCAGCTGGACCAACGCGGACAACTACCTTCAGGCGCTGGAAGGCGAGGGCCTGCAGGGCTATTCCGCCGCCCGGGAGGACCTGCTGGATTCTCCGGCGGTGCGGCCGCTGCTGAGCCTGCTGCACGTGCTGGACAACCCTGCCCAGGATGTGGCCCTGGCCAGCGTGCTGCTAAGCCCGCTGGTGGGTCTGACCATGGGCGAGCTGACCGAACTGCGGGCGGCCCGCCCCCGCGGCACCCTGTACCAGGCCGTTCTGCCTCGGCCGGAGCAGAGCGAAAAGAGCCGGGGCGAGGAGAAGGCCGAAGGCTTTTACGTCAGCCTGAGCCATCTGCGCAACCTGGCCCGCACCCTACCGGTGGACCGGCTGCTGGATGAGATCCTGGCCCACACGGGCTATCTGGCCCTGGCCGGGGCCATGCCCGGCGGTGAGGTGCGCCGCCGGGAGGTGCTGGACTTCCTCAACCTGGCCTGCGGCCTGGGCGATCAGGGGCTGGCTGCACTGGTGCGCAGTCTGGACGCGCTGGCCAAGCGGGGGCAGGTGAACAGCGCCAAGGGTGACCCGGTGCGGCCGGGCTGTGTGTCGGTGATGACCATTCACGGCTCCAAGGGGCTGGAGTTCCCGGTGGTGTTCTGCGCCCGTCTGAGCAAGCAGTTCAACACCCAGGACCTGAACCATGCGGTGCTGTTCCATCCGAAAAGCGGCGTGGGCCTGAAGCTGCGCGGCCCGGGCGGCACTTACGCCACCTTGGCCTATGAGCAGGTGCGCCGCGCCGCCCGGGAAGAGGGCCTGGGCGAGGAGATGCGCGTGCTCTACGTGGCCCTCACCCGCGCGAAGGACCGGCTGATTCTGACGCTGCCGGTGACGGAGGAGCCGCTTCCGGCCGCGACGGAACCCAACGCGAAGTCGAAGGGCTGGGAGAAGCTGGCGGACAATGCCGTGCACGTGCGCATGGGCAATCGGCTGCCCCTCAGCCCCGGCGAGTGGGTGCTTGCGGCGGCCATGGGCCATAAGAGCAGTGAACGGCTGTGGAGTCAGGTGGATCTGTGTCCGGCGGACGCCGGGCTGACCCTCACGGACGCCTGGCCCCTGGAACTGCGCATGGAAAAGGCCCCGCCCGCCCGCACGGCTGAGGTGCGGCAGGAGATTGAGGCGGCGGCCGACCCGGAGCTGTTCCGGCAGCTGGCCGAGGGCTTCGCCTGGCGCTACCCCCACGAAGCCCGCACCCGGCTGGCCGCCAAGGTGAGCGTGACCGGCCTGGTGCACCGGGACGAAGAGGTGCAGATGGAACGGCCTGCCTTTTTGCAGAAGGACGGCATGACCGGGGCCGAGAAGGGCACCGTGACCCACGCCTTTTTGCAGCACGCGGATCTTGGGCTGGCCGCGCGGGACCTGGAAGCCGAGGCCCGGCGGCAGGAGCAGCTGGGCCTGATTGCCCGCGAAAACGTGGAGAATCTGGACCGGCCCGCGCTGGAACGCTTCTTTGAAGGGGAACTGTTCCGCCGCATCGGCCAGGCAGAGCAGGCGCTGCGGGAGTACGCCTTCATCAGCGCGGTGCCCGCCGCCGCCCTGGCCGAGACCGATGAGGAAAAGGCCGGGCTGGACCCCCAGGCGGACACGGTGCTCATTCAGGGCGTGGCGGATCTGGTGCTGGTGTTCGACGACCATGTGGAAATTGTGGACTATAAGACCGACCACAGCAAAACCGCCGATGAGCTGCTGCGGGCCTATGCGGCCCAGCTGCGGCTGTATGCCCGGGCCATCGGCCGCCGCCTTGCCCCGAAGCCCGTTACCCGTTGCACGTTGTACAGCTTCGCCCTGGGCCGGGAGGTGGATGTGCCCCTGCGGGGGATGTGAAAACTTTTTTGCGCACTGCGGGCAAAAAATGCTTGACAGAGACCGAAACGGGTGGTATAGTTAGCAGGTAAAGAAAGCAGCACCCGGCCTTCTGGTCGTGCTCGCCTTGCGGCCAAAGAGGCCCGGGCCATACAGCAAACAACGCGCAAGCGTTTGTTTTTGATGTGTGTCAGAGCGCGGCCCGGTAAAACGGGCCGCGCTTTTATCGTTTGCCGCACAGCAAAATAAATTTTGGGTTGGAGGTGTATCCCCATCGCTACGAACAATGGCAAGAAGGAACTGGACATCAATGGTGCGATCCGGGACCGTGAGGTTCGTCTGATCGGCGCCGACGGCAGCCAGCTGGGTGTGATGAGCGCCCGTGAGGCTCAGCGTCTGGCCGATGAGAAGAATCTGGACCTGGTGAAGATCGCTCCTCAGGCGGTGCCGCCCGTGTGCAAGATTCTGGATTACGGCAAGTATCGCTTTGAGCAGCAGAAACGGGAAAAGGAAGCCAAGAAGAACCAGAAAGTGGTTGAAATCAAGGAGATCCGCCTGTCGCTGAACATCGACACCAACGATTTCAACACCAAGGTGAACCAGGCTGCCAAGTTCATCAAGGCGGGGCACAAGCTCAAGGTCTCCATCCGCTTCCGCGGTCGTGAAATGGCTCACACCGCGCTGGGCCTCGAGGTCCACAAGCGGTTCGCTGAGGCACTGCCCGAAGCTGTGGTTGACAAACAACCCAAACTGGAAGGGCGCAGCATGCTCATGTTCATGAGCCCCCGCCCCGCCCAGAAGTAAACAACATTCAGGAGGAAACAACAATGCCTAAGCTGAAATCTCATTCCGGCGCCAAGAAGCGCTTCAAGCTGACCAAGAACGGCAAGGTCAAGCGCGGCCATGCCTTCCGCAGCCACATCCTGACCAAGAAGACCACCAAGGTTACCCGTGGTTACCGTATGCCCAGCTATGCTGACAAGACCAACGAGGCCGCTGTCAAGAGCATGCTGCCCTACGCCTGAACCGGAACTTCGGTTCATCCCGGGAATTAACCAAAGAGATTAGTGACTGTAAAGGAGATACATTACCATGGCTCGTATCAAAGGCGCGATGATGACCCGCAAAAGACGGAAGAAGACCCTGAAGCTGGCCAAGGGCTTCTACGGCAGCAAGAGCAAGCATTTTAAGATGGCCAAACAGCAGGTCATGAAGAGCGGCAACTACGCCTTCGCTGGCCGCAAGATGAAGAAGCGTCAGTTCCGCAACCTGTGGATCGCCCGCATCAACAACGCGGTTCGTCCTCAGGGCATCAACTACTCTTCCTTCATGAACGGCCTGAAGAAGGCCGGCATCGACCTGAACCGCAAGATGCTCAGCGAGATGGCCATTCATGATCCCGCCAGCTTCAGCGCTCTGGTGGAGACCGCCAAGAAGGCTCTGTAATCAGATTTTAGCAAGCAACGCCCGCGCACGCGCACGGGCGTCGCTTTTGTGTTAGGGCAAATTTTGCCCGCCGGCCCGGCCCCGGGCGCCCTGCCTGGGGCAGAGAGAAAGGGGTGCCGATGACCGAACGCATCACAAGCCGTGACAACCCCAAAATCAAATATGCCTGCAAGCTGGGCCAGAGCACAGCCTTCCGCCGGACCGAACGGTCCTTCCTGGCGGAGGGCTTAAAGCTCTGTCCGGAGCTGGCGCGGGGCTGCCCTATAAAGGTAGTATTCTATACCGAAAAGGCGCTGGAGCGCGCCCCGGAAATTCAAACGCTCGGCGGGGAACAGTACCTGATCGAGGAGCACGTGGCCCAGAAACTGGCCGGAGTGGACAGCCATCAGGGGCTGTTCTGCATCTTCGGTATGCCGGAAAACGGCGAAAAGGCCCTGTACCCGGGCGGGCGCTATCTGGCGCTGGAGCGGGTGCAGGACCCCGGCAATGTGGGGGCGCTGGTGCGCTCCGCCGCGGCCTTCGGGTTTGACGCAGTGATCGTGGACCCGGGCTGTGCCTCGCCCTTCGGTCCCAAGGCCCTGCGGGCCAGCATGGGGGCGGCGGGCCGCCTGCCAGTGGTGGAAAGCCGCTGCCTGCCGGATACGCTGGCCCAGCTGCACGCCTGGGGCGTGACCAACCTGGCCGCTACCCTGTACAACAGCCGCCCGCTGCATCAGGTGGACGGTGCCTACCCGAACGGGGTGTGCCTGGTGATCGGCAGCGAGGGCCAGGGCCTGACCGAGGCGGCCGTGGCCGCCTGCGACGCCGCGGTGCGCATTCCCATCACCGATCGGGTGGAGAGCCTGAATGCCAGCGTGGCGGGCAGCGTACTGCTGTGGCATTTCCGCCGCCCGGAGGAAGACTGAGATGGACAACCGGCTCTACTGGCTGTGGCTGGCCGGGGTTCTGGGGTTTGCCTCGCCCCAGGCCGGCACCCTGCTGGATCTGTACGGCGGTGCCGAGAACCTCTGGCAGGCGCGGGACAGCGAGGATTTTTCCACACTGCTGGGGGCCAAACAGCGCCGCCGCATGGAGATGCTGGCCCTGGAACAGTTTGCACCGCAGCTGGAAGCCTGCGACAAGCTGGGGGTGACGGTGCTTCCCTACGGGGACGCCCGCTATCCGCTGGCCCTGCTGGATCTGCCCGACCCGCCGGTGGTGCTGTACTGCACCGGGGATGCGGATGCCCTGACCCGCCGTGCCCGGGTGGGCATGGTGGGCAGCCGCCGCCCCAGCCCCTATGGGGCCGAGGCAGCCCGCACCCTGGCCGATGGCCTGGCCCGGGCCGAGGTGATCGTGGTGAGCGGCCTGGCCGACGGGCTGGACAGTGAGGCCCACAGGGCCGCCCTTGCTGCCGGCGGGGCCACGGTGGGTGTGCTGGGCACGGCCATTGACCAGACCTACCCCTCCGTAAACCGCCGCCTTCGGGCGGAAATGGACCGGCAGGGGGCCGTGGTAAGCGAGTACCCGCCGGGCACGGCTTCGTACCGGGATTATTTTCTGCAACGCAACCGGCTGATCGCCGCCCTGTCGGACCTGCTGTGCGTGGTGGAAGCCCGCCAGCGCAGCGGCACCATGAGCACCGTGCACCACGCCCAGCGCTACGGCCGCCCGGTGTATGCGGTGCCCGGCAGCATCTTCAGCCCCATGAGCGAGGGCACCAATGGGCTGATTGCCGATGGGCAGGCCGCCCCGGCCCTCAGCGCGGACGGCCTGCTGAAGGCGCTGGGCCTTCCGGGCCGGGCCGAACCGGCCCCTGCGGCCGCAGCTGCCCCCGCCTCGCTGCTGGCGGAAGATACAGCCCTGTTGGAACACATCGGCGCACGGCCGGTGGCGTTTGAGCGGCTGTGTGCCGAATCGGGCCTGGGCGTGGGCGAGCTGCTGGCCGGCCTGACCCGGCTGGAGCTGGCCGGGCAGATCACGGCCCTTGCAGGCCGCCGTTACCAGCGTCGGTAACGGAATTTTGAAATTGAACGGCCCCGTTCTTCGTTGAGAGAACAGGGGCAGCGGGCTGCGGCGGCCTGAAACCGGCCGCCGCCCCTTCTGTAGCCTTTCCGCAAACGGGAAAGGTCCGGTGCGGCAAAACGCCGTCCGCCCTGCTGCTTCGGGCGGACGGGGCGGAATTGCACGCGGAACCGCTCTCGCCTGCGTATGAATAAACGAACCTTCTGTTTTGCTGCACGCTGCAGAACGACCGATGCAGGCCGAAGTGTGCAGGCAGAATTTCGGCGCGGCTGCGGCCCTGCCGGAAGAAAAGGAGAAGAAGCACCATGGCAAAGCTCGTAATTGTGGAGTCGCCTGCCAAGGCAAAGACCATTCGGAAATATCTGGGTGATGGCTACGAGGTCACCGCCTCCATGGGCCACATCCGGGACCTGCCCGCCAGCCAGCTGGGCATTGATGTGGACCACGACTACGCCCCCCAGTATATCAGCATCAAGGGCAAAGAAAAGCTCATCAAGGAGCTGAAGAGCGCCGCCAAAAAGTCGGACGGCGTGCTGCTGGCCACTGACCCGGACCGGGAAGGCGAAGCCATCAGCTGGCACCTGGCCAACATTCTGGGGCTGGACCCCGCCGCCCCCAACCGGGTGACCTTCGGCGAGATCACCCAAAAGGGCGTGAGCGAGGGCATGTCCCATCCCCGCGCCATTGATATGAATCTGTTCAACGCCCAGCAGGCCCGGCGCATTCTGGACCGGCTGGTGGGCTATAAGCTGTCGCCCTTCCTGTGGCGCAAGGTGCGGCGCGGGCTCTCGGCCGGCCGCGTGCAGAGCGTGGCCGTGCGGCTGATTGTGGACCGGGAGAAGGAGATCGAGGCCTTTAAGCCCGAGGAATACTGGAACCTGGACGCCCTGCTCAGCCCTCCGGGCAGCCAGAAGAAGTTCACGGCCCGGCTCACCGGCACCGCCGACGGCAAAAAGCTGGCGGTGACCACCGGCGAGCAGGCCCATGCCATTGAGGAAGCCCTCAAGGGCCAGGACTATCAGGTGACCGAACTGAAAAAGGGCAAGCGGAAAAAGACCCCCGCGGCCCCGTTCATCACTTCCACCCTGCAGCAGGAGGCCAGCCGCCGCCTGAACTTCACTGCCACCCGCACCATGCGGGCCGCCCAGACCCTGTACGAAGGTGTGGACATTGCGGGCCGGGGCACGCTGGGCCTGATCACCTATATGCGTACCGACAGCCTGCGCGTGTCGGACGAGGCCGTAGCGGGCGCGAAGGACTACATCACCGGCGCTTACGGCGAGCGGTATGTGTGCGGCTACAAGCGCACGTATAAGTCTCGCAGCGTGACGGCCGCCCAGGACGCCCACGAGGCCATTCGCCCCAGTGTGCCCAGCCTGACCCCCGACGAGGTGGAAAAGAGCATCAGCGGTGACATTGCCAAGCTGTACCGCCTGATCTGGAGCCGCTTCATCGCCAGCCAGATGGCCGACTGCGAGCAGGACACCGTGTCCGTGGGGGTGACCGCGGGCAATTACCTGTTCCGGGCCAGCGGCTATGTGGTCACCTTCGACGGCTTTACGGCTCTGTATGAAGAGGCCACCGACGAGAAGGAGAAGAAGGAGACCGCGCTGCCCCCGCTGGAGCAGGGCCAGACCCTGAAACTGCGGGAGCTGAAGAGCGAGCAGAAGTTCACCCAGCCTCCCGCCCGCTACACCGAGGCTACCCTCATCCGCAGCCTGGAAGAAAACGGCATCGGCCGCCCCTCCACCTACGCCCCCATCATTACCACCATCATTGACCGCGGCTATGTGGAGCGGGACGCCAAGCGCCTGAAACCCACGCTGCTGGGCCGCACCATCAACGAGCTGATGATGGAGCAGTTCCCGAACATCGTGGACGTGACCTTCTCGGCCGGGATGGAGAAGAAGCTGGACAAGGTGGAGAGCGGCCAGGAGGATTGGCATACCACCATCGACACCTTCTATAAGGGCTTTGAAAAGGAGCTGGAGACCGCCGAGAAGAACATGGAGGGCAAAAAGATCAAGGTGCCCGATGAGGAGACCGACGAGATCTGCGAGAAGTGCGGCCGCCACATGGTCATCAAGATGGGCCGGTACGGCAAGTTCCTGGCCTGCCCGGGCTTCCCGGAGTGCACCAACACCAAGCGCCTTGTGAAGGACACCGGCGGCAAGTGCCCCAAGTGCGGCGGCCGGATGCTGCTGCGCCGCTCGGCCAAGGGCCGGGTGTACTACGGCTGCGAGAATTATCCCAACTGCGACTTTATGACCTGGGATGAGCCGGTGCCGACCACCTGCGACAAGTGCGGCGCGACCCTGTTCCGCAAGGGCGGAAAATTGTACTGCGCCAAGGACGGCTGCGATTTTGAAAAACCGTATGTGAAAGGGCAGACCAATGAGTGAGATCAAGATCCTGGGGGCAGGCTTGGCCGGGTGCGAGGCCGCCCTGTGGCTGGCAAATCAGGGGGTGCAGGTGCATCTGTATGAGCAGAAGCCCCTGCATTTCAGCCCGGCCCACCAGAAAGAAGGCTTTGCGGAGCTGATCTGCTCCAACAGCCTGAAGGCGGAGCGGCTGGACTCTGCCTCCGGCTTGCTGAAGGAAGAGATGAGGCTGATGGGTTCCAGCCTTCTGGGCTGTGCGGAAAAGACCCGGGTGGCCGCCGGCGGTGCGCTGGCGGTGGACCGGGATGCCTTTTCTCGGGAAGTGACCGGCCTGGTGGAGCAGCACCCCAACATCACCCTGCACCGCCAGCGGGTGGAGCGGATCGACGAAAGCGCCCCGGTGCTGGTGGCCACCGGCCCCCTGACCGACGGGCCTCTGGCCGCGGACATTCAGCGGCTCATCGGCGGGCAGAGCCTGTCGTTCTACGACGCGGCCGCCCCCATCGTCACCGCGGAGAGCCTGAACATGGAGAAGGTGTTTGCCGCCAGCCGCTACGGCCGGGGCGAGGCCGACTACCTGAACTGCCCCTTCAACAAGGCGGAGTATGAGGCTTTTTATGAGGCCCTCTCCACCGCCGAGCGGGCCCCGCTGCACGACTTTGATGCAGACGGTAACCTGACGGTGTACGAGGGCTGTATGCCCATTGAGGTGATGGCAGGCCGCGGGCCGGACACCATGCGCTTCGGCCCCCTGCGGCCGGTGGGCCTGACCGACCCCCGCACGGGCCACCGGCCCTGGGCCAATGTGCAGCTGCGCAGCGAGAACCGCCAGAACACCATGTACAATCTGGTGGGCTTCCAGACCAACCTGAAATTCGGCGAGCAGAAGCGCGTGTTCAGCCTGATTCCCGGCCTGGAGCACGCGGAGTTTGTGCGCTACGGTGTGATGCACCGCAACACCTTTTTGAACAGCCCCAAGCTCATGGCCGAAAATCTGGCGCTGAAGGCCCACCCCAACGTGTGGTTTGCCGGGCAGATCACCGGTTTTGAGGGATATATGGAATCGGCGGCCTGCGGCCTGCTGGCGGCCCGGGGCATTCTGGCGGCGCTGGAAGGCAAAACCATGACCCCGCCCCCGGCCGACACCATGTGCGGCGCCCTCATCCGCTACATCACCAGCGAGAATAAGGATTTTCAGCCGATGGGCTCCAACATGGGCATTCTGCCCCCGCTGGAAACCCATATTCGGGATAAGCGCGAGCGCTATGCCGCCTTGGCCGACCGGGCCGTGGCCGACATGAAGGCATGGCTGGAAGCGCAGCAATAAACACGGCACACCTTCCCATTTGCGGGGAGGTGCGCGGAAAAACCAGATGCAACAGGAGGACAAGCATGAAGATCATTCTGGACGCCATGGGCGGCGACAATGCCCCCGATGAGATCGTAAAGGGCGCGGCGCAGGCCGTGGCCGAAAACCGGGACAACCTGACGCTTGCTCTGGTGGGCAATGAGGAGATCATACGGGCCAGCGCTGCCAAGCAGAACATTGCACTGGACGAGCACTTTGAAATCGTGAATACAACCCAGACCATTGAGATGTGCGATGAGCCGGCCAAGGCCATCCGCACCAAGAAGGATTCCAGCATGGTGGTGGGCCTGCGGATGCTGGCCGAGGGCAAGGGCGATGCCTTTGTTTCTGCCGGCAGCACCGGCGCGCTGCACGTGGGCGCAAGCCTCATCGTGCGTACCATCAAGGGCGTGAAGCGCCCGGCCCTGGCCACGATCATCCCCGGCGGCAAAAAGCCCTATCTGCTGATGGACTGCGGCGCCAATGTGGAGTGCCGCGCCCCCATGCTGCACGCCTTCGGCGTGATGGGCTCTGCCTATATGAACAAGGTGATGGGCATTGCCGTGCCGGATGTGGCACTGGTGAACAACGGCGCCGAGGAGAGCAAGGGCACGCCCCTTTATAAAGAGGCCCACCAGCTGCTGAAAGCCGACCCGAACCTGCACTTCATCGGCAACATTGAGCCGCGGGATGTGCCCGACGGCAACGCCGACGTGGTGGTATGCGACGGCTTTACTGGCAACGTGATCCTGAAGCTCACCGAGGGCCTGGCCAAGACGCTGCTGGGCATGGTGAAAGAAGTGTTTCTGAAGGGGCTGACCACCAAACTGGCCTACCTGCTGGTGAAGGATGGCTTCAAGGATGTGAAGAAGAAGATGGACAGCGAAGAGTACGGCGGCGCGCCCCTGCTGGGCACGGCCCGGCCGGTGATCAAGGCCCACGGCTCCTCCAAGGCCAAGGCCATCAAGAACGCCATCCGGCAGGCCCGCCTGTGTGTGGAGAGCGACCTGGTGGGCACCATGACCGAGGCTCTGGCCGCGCTGGAGCAGCCCAAACCGGAAGAAAACGCATAAGCCGTTGGACATAAGGAGAACGAACCTTTATGAAAGAACATGAACGGGAGCACGAGCTGGAGCGGATCATCGGCTACAAGTTCCATAACATTGATCTGCTGACGATTGCCCTGACCCATACCAGTTACGCCAACGAGAGCAAGGAAAAGGTCCACCACAACGAGCGCCTGGAGTTTCTGGGCGACAGCGTGCTGTCGGTTGTGACGGCGGACTATCTGTTCCACGCCTGGAAGGATCGGCCCGAGGGCGATTTGAGCCGCACCCGCGCCAGCCTGGTGAGCGAGGGCGCACTGTTCCAGTTTGCCCAGGAGATCGAGCTGGGCAGCTACCTGCGGCTGGGCCGCGGCGAGGATCTGAATGGCGGCCGCAACCGGCCCAGCGTGGTGTCGGATGCGTTTGAGGCGGTCATCGCCGCGCTGTACCTGGATGGCGGCATTGAGGTGGCCCGGCGGTTCATTCTGCCCTTCATTACCGAGGGCAAAACTGCCGAGGGCGACTACAAGACCCGGCTGCAGGAGGTGGTGCAGCAGAACCCTGAGGAGCACCTGCACTACGAGCTGGAGGAGGAGAGCGGCCCCGACCACGACAAGCACTTTGTGGTGGCGGTTTACCTGAACTCCAACTGCATCGGCCGCGGCCATGGCCATTCCAAGAAAATGGCGGAGCAGCACGCGGCCCGGGAAGCCCTGGCGCTGATGGGCCTGAAGGATCTGCAGCCCCAGACCCCTGCCACCGAGGCGAAGCAGAAGTGATCGGCAGACGCGTTCCCGGAGGGGAAGAATGAGACTGAAAGAACTGGACATTCAGGGATTCAAAAGCTTCCCTGACCGAACCAAGATCACCATTGGGCCGGGCATTACCGCCGTGGTGGGGCCAAACGGCTCCGGCAAAAGCAACATCTCCGACGCCATCCGCTGGGTGCTGGGCGAAACCAGTTCCAAACAGCTGCGCGGCGCGGGCAAGATGGAGGACGTGGTGTTCGGCGGCACCCAGCTGCGCGGGGCCATGGGCTATGCCAGCGTGGTGCTCACCGTGAGCAACGAGGACCGGCGCATTGACGTGGACGCGGACGAGGTGGCCATCGGCCGGCGGTACTACCGCTCCGGAGAGAGCGAGTACACCATCAACGGCCAGAGCGTGCGCCTGAAGGACATCTACGAGCTGTTTCTGGATACGGGCCTCGGCCGGGACGGCTACTCCATCATCGGCCAGGGCCGCATTGCCGAGATCGTGGGCGCCAAAAGCGGCGAGCGCCGGGAAATTTTTGAAGAGGCCTCCGGCATTGCCAAATACCGCTACCGCAAAAACGAGGCCCAGCGCCGGTTGGCGGCAACGGAAGAAAATCTGGTGCGCCTGCGGGACATTCTGGGCGAGAAGGAGAGCCGCATCGGCCCTCTGGAGGCGGAGAGCAAAAAGGCCGAACAGTTTCTGGCTCTGGCGGCCCGCCGCAAAGAGCTGGAAGTGACCCTGTGGGTGGACGGCATCCGTCAGGCCCGCGAGACTGTGCGCAGCCAGCAGCGCAGCTTTGAGACGGCCCGGGCCGATTACGACCGGCAGACCGCCCAGATCGAGCAGCTGGATGCCGCCGCCGAGGAGACCCGCGCGCAGGTGCAGGCACAGATCCTGGCCATTGAGCGGGCGAACGGGGACATTCGGCGCATTACCGAGGAACAGGCGGGCAGCGAAAGCCGCATTGCAGTGCTGAACAACGACATTGCCCACAACGAGGCGGGCATTGCCGCCCGGCGGGAGGAGATCCGCCAGAGCGAGGAGGGCCAGGAGGCCCTGCTGGCGGAGATCGCCGAGGACAAGGCCCAGCTGGCCAAGCGGCAGGACGAGGTCCGGCGGCTGGACGGCGAGGTCCGGCGGCTGGAGGCCCGGCTGGAGGAGATTCAGCACCAGAGCATGAGCACCGGCGAGCGCAAAGGGCAGGTGACGGCCCGTTTGGCCGAATTGACCGACCGGCAGACCGCCAGCCGGGTGGCCCGCGCCGCCGCCGAAAGTGCAGGCGAGGCCGCCGTGCAGCGCCGCCAGACCGCCCGGACGGAACAGGAAAGCGCGGCCGAAAACGCCCGTGCCCAGGCCGAAGAACTGGCCGAGACGAAAGAATACCTGGCCGGGGTGCAGGAGCGGCTGGACAAGCTGGAAAACGTGCAGAAGGGCCTGAAGCTGAAGCTGCAGGGCCGTCAGGCCCAGCTGGAGGCCGCCGATGCGGCTGAGCAGAAGGCCAGCCGGGATCTGGAAGCGGCCCGCCAGCGGCTGGGCCTGCTTCAGGATCTGGAACGGAACATGGAGGGCTACCAGTACAGCGTAAAAACTGTGATGAAGGCCGCCCAGAACCGCCGCCTGCGGGGCATTGTCGGCCCGGTGGGCACCCTGCTGCGGGTGCAGAAGGGCTGTGAGGCGGCCATTGAAACAGCACTGGGGGCCGCCGCCCAGAACCTTGTGGTGGACGGCGAGGCCAGTGCCAAGGCAGCCATTGCCTTCCTGAAGCAGGAGAAGGCGGGCCGCGCCACCTTCCTGCCGCTGGATACGGTGCAGCCCAGCCACCTGGATGCCAGCCGCCTGCCCCAGGGGGCGCGGGTGGCCTCCAGCCTGGTGGAATACGACCCGCGCTATGAAAACGTGGTGTCGAACCTGTTGGGGCGCATTCTGGTGGTGGAGGACCTGGACGATGCCAGCCGGGTGGCCCGCCAGATGGGCTACCGCAACCGCATTGTGACGCTGGACGGCCAGGTCATCAACACGGGCGGCAGCTTCACCGGCGGCAGCCTGTCCCGTTCGGCCGGGCTGTTCAGCCGCCGGCAGGAGATTGAGGAGCTGAAGAAAAAGACCGCCGCGCTGGAAAAGAAGCTGGACGAAGCCCAGCAGGCCACCGACCGGTGGAAGGATGAGGTAGACGGGCTGAATGCCCAGCTTACCGCCTCGGCCAGCGAGGCCGTAGTGGCTGGCGGGGATAAGATCCGCGCCGAGATGGAGGTGCGCCGCCTGGAAGCCGCCCGGGCACAGGCGGAAGAGAGCGCCGCCCAGCTGGAAAAGGAGCTGGCCGGCCTGGCCCTTCAGCTGGAAGAAAGCCGCCGGGCCGCCGCCGAGGCGCTGGCCGAAGAAAACCGGCTGGCGGACGAGATCGGCGAGCTGGAGCGGGAACTGGAAGAACTGAGCGGCAGCGACGATGCCTTTCTCGAGACCCGGGCGCGCCTTTCGGAAGAATTGGGGGACCAGCGCCTGGCCCGTCTGGCGGCCGCGAAGGACGCCGAGCGGCTGGAAGAGGCCATTCGGACGCTGCAAAGCCGCACCGGTGAGAGCGGCCAGCACCGCAAGGAGCTGGAGCAGGGCATTGCGGACCTGACCGCCCTGAACGAAGAAAACCGGAAGAAGATCGAGCGGATTCGGGATGAAAAGGCTGAGAGCAGCCAGCGCATTGAAGCGCTGGAAGCCGAGATCGCCGCGGCCACCCGCCGCCGCCTGGAGGCGGAGGGCAGAAGCGCCGAGCAGAACCAGCAGGTACGTGCCCTGAGCGAAGAGCGGGAGCGCATGAGCGGCGAAATGGCCCGCCTTGCCGAGCGCAAGGCCGCCGCGGAGACCGAATACGACCAGACGGTGGCCAAGCTGTGGGAGGAGTACCAGCTCACCCCCGGCGACGCGGCCGGCCTGTGCGTGGAGTTTGACAGCGCGGCCGAGCTGCGCCGTCTGGTGGCTGAGGTGCGGGCGAAAATCCGCGCGCTGGGCAATGTGAATGTGGGCGCCATTGAGGAGTTCCGCGAGGTGAGCGAGAGCTACAACACCCTGAAAACCCAGGTGACCGATGTGGAAAAGAGCAAGGCTGAGCTGACCCGCATCATTGCCGACCTGGAAGAAGAGATGCGCACCCAGTTCATCGCCAGCTTCAAGGAGATCAACGGCCACTTCGGCCGCATCTTCCGCGAGCTGTTCGGCGGCGGCAGCGCCATGCTGAGCCTGGCGGACGACGCGGACGTGCTGGAGAGCGGCATTGACATTCAGGTGTCGCCCCCGGGCAAGGTCATCAAGAACCTGAGCGCCCTCTCCGGCGGCGAGCAGAGCCTGGTGGCCATCTGCATCTACTTTGCAATTCTGGCCGTGAACCCGGCCCCCTTCTGCATTCTGGATGAGATCGAGGCCGCACTGGATGACGTAAACGTGACCCGGTTTGCCCAGTATCTGCGGCGCATTTCCGGCAGCACCCAGTTTATTGTGATCACCCACCGCCGCGGCACCATGGAAGCCGCCGACGTGCTGTATGGCGTGACCATGCAGGAGGACGGCGTGAGCAAGCTGCTGCGGCTGGATCTGGACCAGGTGGATGCAAGCCTGGTGCGCTGAGGGCCGATGGGACACAGCGAGGACGCTTTAAGAAAGGAGCCGAGCAATGGGACTGTTTGGCAGCAAGAAAAAACTGGATGACGGCCTGAAAAAGACCCGCAATGGCTTTTTTGGCAACATCCTGAACATGATGGGGGCCAGCGAAATTGACGATGACCTCTATGAAGAACTGGAAGAGCAGCTGATTTTGGCGGACACCGGCGCGGACATGGCCTCCAAACTGGTGGACGAGCTGAGCGCCGAGGTGAAGCACAAGCACCTGAAAACCGGCCCGCAGGCGCTGGAAGCGCTGGAGGGGCTGATTGAAAAGGAACTGACCCCGGACAGCGAGTTTGACCTCTCCGGCAAGCCGGCGGTCATTCTGGTGATCGGCGTAAACGGCGTGGGCAAAACCACCAGCATTGCCAAGCTGGCCAACCTGTATAAGAGCCAGGGCAAGCGGGTGATGCTGGCTGCGGGCGATACGTTCCGTGCCGCCGCCGCCGAGCAGCTCTCCGTCTGGGCCGACCGGGCGGGCGTACCGCTTGTGAAAGCGGGCGAGGGGGCCGACCCCGCCGCCGTTATTTTTGACGCGGTGCAGTCCGCCGCCGCCCGCGGCTATGACCTGGTCATCTGCGACACGGCGGGCCGACTGCACAACAAAAAGAACCTGATGGACGAATTGACCAAGATCCGCCGCGCCGTGCCCAAGGCCTGCGCCGAGGCCAGCGTGGAGACGCTGCTGGTGCTGGATGCCATCACCGGGCAGAACGCCATCAGCCAGGCGCGGGAGTTTGTGGCGGCCGCCGAGGCCACCGGCGTGATCCTCACCAAGCTGGACGGCACCGCCAAGGGCGGCTGTGTAATCAGCGTGAAGGACAAGCTGGGCCTGCCGGTTCGGTTTGTGGGCGTGGGCGAGGGCATTGACGACCTGATGGTGTTCGAACCCGCCGCCTTTGCCCACAGCCTGATGCGCAGGGACGAAGCGTAACGCAGAAAGGAGCGCACAATGGAGATCGTAGCGGCCACCAACAATGCGGGCAAGCTCAAGGAGCTGCGCCGCATTCTGGAACCCATGGGATACACCCTGCTCACCCCGGCGGATCTGGGCCTGAATCTGGACCCGGAGGAAACCGGCACCACGTTTGAGGCCAATGCCCTCATCAAGGCCGAGGCCTTCTGCAAGGCTGCTGGCAAGCCGGTGATCGCCGATGATTCCGGCCTGACGGTGGAGGCGCTGGACGGCGCGCCGGGCGTGTACTCGGCCCGGTACTGCGGCCGCCACGGGGACGATGAGGCCAACAACGTGAAGCTGCTGGCCGAACTGGAGGACCTGGAACCGGACAAGCGCAGCGCCTGCTTTGTGTCGGCGGTGTGCTTCTGCCTGCCGGATGGGCGGCACTTTACCTACATGGGCCGCTGCCCCGGCTGGGTGGGGCTGGAGCCGGTGGGCGAGAACGGCTTCGGCTATGACCCCATTTTCATTCCCGATGAGGTGGGCACCGCCGACGGCAAGTGCCTGCCCAACGAGGAAAACCGCAGCTATGCCCAGCTGCAAGACTGGGAGAAGGACGCCATCAGCCACCGCGGCCGCGCGCTGCGCCTCATGCAGGCGAAGCTGGCCGACGATCTGGCTGTTAAGGCGTAACCAGAGAAGAATTCAACCGTGCGGCGCAAAAAATGTGGAAAACCTGGCTGAAAACCGGGCGGCCCGCACTGCCGCCGCACACAGACGGAACCAACCGCTTGGATTGCAGAACGCAGAAGGAGAAAAAGCAATGCTCAATTCCAAACAGCGGGCCTGGCTGCGCAGCCAGGCCAACAGCCTGGACCCGGTGTTTCAGGTGGGCAAGGGGGAGATCGACGACAGCGTGGTGAAGGCCACCGCCGACTGCCTGGCCGCCCGGGAACTGATTAAGATGAAGGTGCTGGAAACCAGCATGTACAACGCCAAGGAGGCCGCCGCCATTCTGGCCGAGGCCACCGGCGCGGATGTGGTGCAGGTGATCGGTTCCAAGTTCGTGCTGTTCCTGAAGAAGGACAAGGACTCCAAGTTTGACGAACTGCCCCGCTGATTCGGAGGTGAATCAACCATGAAGCTGCTGCTGTTTGGCGGAACCTTTGACCCGCCCCACATCGGCCACATGAACCTGCTGCGGGGCGCGATGCAGGCCGTTCAGCCGGACCTGACCATCGTGATGCCCGCCGGTGTGCCGCCCCACAAGGCGGCCAGCATGACGCCGAGCATGTGGCGCTATGAGATGTGCGCCTGCTTTCTGGCCCTGGAAAAGGAGTGCGGCGGCAGGATCGAAATCAGCGATTGGGAGATCCATCGCCAGGGCCGCAACTACACCATTGACACCGTGACCATGCTGGAGCAGAAATACCCCGGCGCGGAACTGTACCTCTCGGTGGGCAGCGATATGCTGCTGACCTTTACCGAGTGGCGGCGCTGGCCCGAGCTGCTGCAAAAGGCCACGCTGGTGGTGGAAAGCCGCTGCGAGGGCGATATGGGGGCTTTGCACCGGGCTGCCCGGGCGCTTTCGGCCGAGGGCGGGCGCATTGTGTTCTCACAGGCAAAGGCCCTGCCCATGGCCAGCAGCGACATCCGGGCCGGAAAGGCCCCGGCGGGGGCACTGCCGCCGGAGACCGAGCAAATCGCAGGGAAGTATCATTTGTACGGGAGATGACTGGGAATGACCGAACAGAAGGCGCGCCGCCTTGCCAAAAAGCGGCTGAGCGCAAAACGCTATCAGCACACCCTGAATGTGCGCCGTATGGCGGTAAAGCTGGCCAAGCGCTGGGGCGCTGACCCGGAAAAGGCCGCGCTGGCCGCCCTTTTGCACGATACCGCAAAAGAGCTGCCGCGGGAGGAAATGTTGCAGATACTAAATGATAATGCTATAATGGCAGAGAACGCACAAAATCGCCCGTCGCCGGTGTGGCACGGCATTTGTGCGGCCATTCTCGCCCAAACCCAGTGGGGCGTGGAGGACGAGGAGGTGCTCAGCGCCATTCGCTGCCACACCACCGGCAAGCCCGGCATGAGCCTTCTGGACGAGATTGTTTTTCTTGCGGATATGACCAGCGCCGAGCGGGACTATCCCGAGGTGGATTACCTGCGCAAGCTGGAGAAAAAGGACATTCACCAGGCCATGCGAGAGGCCCTGGAAATGAACCTCCACTGGCTGGAGGAGAGTGGAAAGCCCGTGGATGAGGAGACCCGGGCCGCCCTTGAGGACTTGCGGCAACGCGAAAGGAACGTAGCCCATGAATGAACCCAGAAAGAGCCGGCGGCTGAATACCTCGGGCGCAAACCACGCCCGGCAGGAGGCCGGCACCGGCTTTGATACGCCGGTACAGCAGCACCGCCTTGCCTACGATCAGGACCGGGACAACGGCGCCGTCCGCCGCACGGCGGCACGGCCGGCCTCCGGCCTGTACGACCAGGATGCCGATCCCGGCATTCCGTCTGCCACCACCCAGCGGCGCACGGTGAAGCGCACGGCCCAGACCCGGCAGACCGCGGCTGCGGCTGCCGACCGGTCAGCGTACCACGCACCGCGCCCGCAGGAGAGCGCTTCCGTGCACAGCTCCCCCCGCAGCGCGGGCAGCGGCCGGGGAACCACGCCGCCGCCTCAGCGCCCCAAGGCCCACACCGGCAGGGCCGGCAAGCCCAAGCGCCCGAAAAAGAAAAAGGGCTGCCTGGGGGTGTTTCTCACCCTGCTGCTGGTGCTGTTCGGCCTGAGCGCCGCGGCGCTGGGCGTTACCTTCTTTGTGATGACCGACGGCATGAAGGGCAATGTGACCATCAGCGACTTCATCAACACCCCCAAGGAATTGCAGGGCGACCAGGCCAACATTCTGGTGTGCGGCATCGACTATGAGGAAGGACGCGCCTATTCCAACGACCCCACTTCCAACGACGGCATGACCGATATGATCATGTACGTCCACTTTGACTTGAAGGGCCACAAGATCAGCATGATGCAGATCCCCCGCAACACCTTTGTGGGCGACAGCGTGCCCAACACCAACGGGCAGATCAACTCGGTGGCGCTGGCGGGCGGCTCGGTGGATGCACTGGCCCAGGTGATCTACGACCAGTTCAAGCTGCCGGTGGACTACTATGTGACCATTGATATGCAGTCTCTGAAGGAGATCGTGGATACCTTCGGCGGCGTGCGGGTGTATGTACCCCACGATATGGCCTATGGCGGCAGTTCGCTGCAGCAGGGCTACCAGACGCTGAACGGCGATGCGGCAGAGTTCTTTGTGCGCAACCGCCACGGCGAGGGGTATGCCAACTCGGATCTGGACCGCCTGACAATGCAGCGCTATTTCTATTCCGGCCTGCTGCGGCGCTTCCGCACCATGACGGTGTGGGACGTGGCGAAGCTGCTGCCGGTGTTCCGCAATTACGTCAAAACCGATATGTCGGCCGGCACCATGGTGAGCATGGGCGTAAGCCTGCTGAAGGTGGACAGCGCCAACATCATGATGTGCCGCACGCCGGAGTACGGCTCCACCCAGTATTACAACAACAGCTCGGTGATCAACGCGGCTTCGAAAGAGACGGCGGACCTGCTGAATCAGTACTTCCGCACTTATACGGAGCCGGTCAATGAACTGAATCTGGCCTCCTGGTATCCCTCCAGTTCCTTCTACGATGCAAACATCTCGTACATGGGTGCGCTGGACAATGAAACCAAGGATGCCCAGCAGAATAATAACCTGGACGGCTCGGAGGACGAGGTGCCCCATTATGAGACCTCGGCCGGTGAGAACGCTTCCTCCGAAAGCGGCAGCGACAAGGCGGCCTGATCCTTCAAAAAGGCCCGTCCGGGTTCAATAAGTACACCCTCAACAAGGAGAGTTTTTATGGAAAGCAAAGACCTTGCCGTCCGCATCGCACAGGTGCTGGACAAGAAGAAGGCCGACAGCCTGAAGGTGCTGAAGGTGCGGGATCTGACCGTTCTGACCGACTACTTCGTTATCGCCACCGGCTCCTCCACCACCCATGTGCGCAGCCTGGCCGAAGAGGCCGAGTATCAGCTGGGCCTGGAAGGGGAGAAGCCCCTGCGCAGCGAAGGCTGGGATACCCAGCGCTGGATTCTGCTTGACTACGGCAGCGTGATTCTGCACGTGTTCTGCCCGGATGCACGCAAGTACTACGACCTGGAACATCTGTGGGCGGACGCTGAGCCGGTGGAGCTGGCGGATCTGCTGGAAGAGGCCGATGCGCCGCTGACCGGCCCCGAAGCCTGAACAACGCTTTATTTTGCACCCGATGCAAATTGGAGATACCCTGCGGTGCAGCGCCCGTCCCCGATTGAACTGCGGCACCGCCCCCGAAAAACGTTCAAATAAGAGCTGGAGTTGATTAAATTGAAGTATGATTTCAAGGCCGTTGAGGCCAAGTGGCAGAAAGTATGGGACGATGAAAATACCTTCGCCGTCAAAATCGACCATTCCAAACCCAAGTTCTACGCTCTGGTAGAGTTCCCCTATCCCTCTGCCGCGGGCCTGCATGTGGGCCACCCCCGCAGCTACACCGCGCTGGATGTGGTGTCCCGCAAAAAGCGCATGTGCGGCTACAACGTGCTGTACCCCATGGGCTGGGACGCCTTCGGCCTGCCCACCGAGAACTTCGCCATGAAGAATCACATCCATCCTGAGATCGTGACCAAAAACAATGTGGCGCGGTTTAAGAGCCAGCTGAAGAGCCTGGGCCTTTCTTTTGACTGGACCCGCGAGATCAACACCACGGACCCTTCCTATTATAAGTGGACCCAGTGGATCTTCCTGCAGCTGTACAAGCACGGTCTGGCCTATAAGAAGGAAATGAACGTGAACTGGTGCACCGGCTGCAAGGTGGTGCTGGCCAACGAGGAAGTGGTCAACGGCAAGTGCGAGCGCTGCGGCAGCGACGTGGTGCACAAGGTGAAGAGCCAGTGGATGCTGCGCATCACCGCCTACGCCGATAAGCTGATCGACGGCCTGGACGGCCTGGACTACATCGAGCGTGTGGCCACCCAGCAGAAGAACTGGATTGGCCGTTCCACCGGCGCTGAGGTGAACTTCGGTACCACCGCCGGCGATACCCTGACCGTGTACACCACCCGCTGCGACACGCTGTTCGGCGCCACCTACATGGTCATCAGCCCCGAGCACTCCATGGTGAAGCAGTGGCTGGAGAACGGCACCATCACCAACCCCGATGCCGTGAAGGCCTACCAGGCCGAGGCCGCCCGCAAGTCCGACTTCGAGCGCACCGAGCTGAACAAGGAAAAGACCGGCGTGAAGCTGGAGGGCGTGATGGGCATCAACCCTGTGAACGAGCAGGAGATCCCCATCTTCATCTCCGATTATGTGCTGGCCACATACGGCACCGGTGCCATTATGGCCGTGCCCGCTCACGACACCCGCGACTATGAGTTCGCCAAGGTGTTCGATCTGCCCATTGTGGAAGTGGTCAAGGGCCAGGGCGAGAGCAACCTGGAGAAGGAAGCCTTCACCGATGTGGCCACGGGCACGCTGGTGAACAGCGGCTTCCTGAACGGCCTTTCCGTGGAAGAGGCCAAGGCCAAGATGATCTCCTGGCTGGAAGAGAACGGCAAGGGCCACGCCAAGGTCAACTACAAGCTGCGCGACTGGGTGTTCAGCCGTCAGCGCTACTGGGGCGAGCCCATTCCCATGGTGAAGTGCGAGAAGTGCGGCTGGCAGCCCCTGCCCGAGAGCGAGCTGCCCCTGCGCCTGCCCGAGATCACCGACTTTGAGCCGGGCGAGAACGGCGAAAGCCCCCTGGCCCGTCACACCGAGTGGGTGAACACCACCTGCCCCTGCTGCGGCGGCCCCGCCGTGCGTGAGACCGACACCATGCCCCAGTGGGCCGGTTCTTCCTGGTACTTCCTGCGGTATATGGACCCCCACAACGACAAGGAGCTGGCCAGCAAGGAGGCTCTGGAGTACTGGAGCCCGGTGGACTGGTACAACGGCGGTATGGAGCACACCACCCTGCACCTGCTGTACAGCCGGTTCTGGCATAAGTTCCTGTACGACATCGGCGTGGTGCCCAAGCCCGAACCCTACCAAAAGCGCACCAGCCACGGCATGATTCTGGGCCTGAACCCCCACAACTTCACCAACCTGCCTGCGGAAGAGCAGAAGGCCCTGCTGGAGAAGTACGGCAGCGAGAAGGCCGCCCGTGCCGCTTTGGTGGAGAAGTACGGCGAGATGGCCGATCACCCTGTGGTCAAAATGTCCAAGAGCCTGGGCAACGTGGTGAACCCCGACGACATCATCAACGAGTACGGCGCCGACACCATGCGCCTGTATGAGATGTTCATCGGCGACTTTGAGAAGGCCGCCCCCTGGAACACCGCCTCCATCAAGGGCTGCAAGCGCTTTCTGGATCGCGTGTGGAGTATGCAGGAGAACATCCTGCCCGGCGAGGGCTACCGTCCCGAGACCGAGGCCCTGATGCACCGCACCATCAAGAAGGTGAGCGAGGACATCGAGGTGCTGAAGCACAACACCGCCATTGCGGCCCTGATGACCCTGATGAACGAGTTTGAGGCCAAGGGCGGCTGCACCCGGGATGAGTTCAAGACGCTGCTGCTTCTGCTCAATCCCTTTGCCCCGCACCTCACCGAAGAGCTGTGGCAGCAGCAGGGCTTTGAGGGCCAGATGGCCTATGCAGCCTGGCCCACCTACGAGGATGCCAAGTGCGTGGAGAGCACCGTGGAGATCGCGGTGCAGGTGAACGGCAAGGTGAAGGCCCGCCTGAAGGTGCCCGCCGACATCGAGTCTGCCGATGCCATCGCCCTGGCCAAGGCCGAGCCCAATGTGGCTCCCCTGCTGGACGGCAAGACCGTGGTGAAGGAGATCTACGTTAAGGGCAAACTGGTCAACCTGGCTGTGAAGGGCTGAGATCCCTGAACGCAGCGCCCGCCCGAAACGTTCGGGTGCGGCAGAGCCATGCCATTTTTCAAGACGAACCTCAGGAGGAAAACGCGGCTGCCCGGCGGGCAAATGCCCCAAAGGCGGCCGCACTGCCCCCACTGGGCGGAACAGCCGGCGCACCGAACCGGCCCAGGTCTTTAAACTTTTTGTGAACCCGGAAAAATCGGTAAAAATCAGTTGACAGGCAGGCGGGTTCCATAGTATAATTGTACCGTTGATTACTCTGTAGCAACGGAAACTCCTGCCGCAGGTCAAGGGAGGGAAACAAGATGTCGGAAATTCGTGTCAAGGACGGCGAGTCGCTGGAAAGCGCTCTGCGTCGCTTTAAGCGTTCCACCGCACGCAGTGGCGTGCTGGCGGAAGTGCGCAAGCGCGAGGCTTACGAGAAGCCCTCTGTGCGCCGCAAGAAGAAGTCCGAAGCCGCCCGCAAGCGCAAGTTCAAGTAATTTGAGTTTGCACAAAGCGGAACCGTGAAAGTCGGAAATGCCTTTTCGGAGGCAGTAAAGCGGGCCTGGTTCGCCAGGCCCGCTTCTATTATATCCACTGGTTGAAAAACGCCGGGTTTTCCGGTGCGGGCTGCCCTGCGGCAGCGGCCCGCGCCCGGGGCCGGCAAAGCGAGAAAGGAGCGCCCACATGATCGTCACACCGGAATATCTCTTTCGCAGTGTGAGCCACATCACGCCGGAGTTCCTGCGCAGCCAGGGGGTGCGGGGGCTGGTGCTGGATGTGGACAACACCCTCACCGGCGATGAAAGCCAGACCCTGGACGATGAGGTGCGCGATTGGCTGGCCGCCATGCGCGCGGAGGGCATTGCCCTGACCATTGCCTCCAACAACGACGCGGCCCGGGTGCGGCCCTTTGCCGACCGGGTGGGCCTGCAGTTTGTCTCAATGGCCTGCAAGCCGCTGCCCATCGGTTTGATGGTGGCCCGCCGCCGCCTGGGGCTGAAGAAGCACCAGATGGCCATTGTGGGCGACCAGCTGTTTACCGACCGGATGGCCGCCGGCCTGTACGGGATTCCCGCCTATGTGGTGCTGCCCAGGGGCAAGGACGTAAACAAAGGCGTCAAGGCCAAGCGAAAGCTGGAAGCGCCGTTTATCCGCCGCTATTACGAAAAAGGGGGAACGCTGCTGTGAGCATTCGGTTTGGTACCGCCGGAACCAGCGAGAGCTTTAAGGCCATGGGCTACAAAGACAGCCTGGATGTGCCGGAATACACCGCGAAGTTCGGGCTGAACGCCTTTGAGTATCAGTGCGGCCGCGGTGTGCGGCTGGGCGAGGCGAAGGCAAAGGTGATGGCGCAGCGCGCGGCCGAGCGGGACATTCGGTTCAGCCTGCACGCCCCCTATTTCATCAGCATGAGCAGCCTGGAAGAGGAAAAGCGGCTGAACAGCATCAACTACATTCTGGACAGCTGCCGGGCCGTAAAAAGCCTGGGCGGCCGCCGGGTGATCTTCCATTCCGGCAGCTGCGGCAAGCAGAGCCGGGAGGCCGCGCTGGAAAAAGCCCTGGACACGCTGCAACGGATGGTGGAGGCCGTGGACGAGGTCGGTTACGGCGGGCTGACCCTCTGCCCGGAAACCATGGGCAAGGTGGGGCAGCTGGGTACGCTGGACGAGGTGCTGGCCCTGTGCGCTGTGGACAAGCGCATTACCCCCTGCATTGATTTTGGCCACCTGAACGCCCGGGATCAGGGCTGCATCCGCACCAAGGCGGACTACGCCGCCATTCTGGACCGGATGGCGGATGCGCTGCAGGACGAGCGGGCTGCGCAGTTCCATGCCCACTTTTCCAAGATCCAGTACACCACCGGCGGCGAAAAGTGCCACCTGACCTTTGCTGATACGGTGTACGGCCCGGAGTTTGAGCCGCTGATGGAGCTTTGCTATGAGCGGGGGCTTTCGCCGGTGATCATCTGCGAAAGCGCAGGAACTCAGGCCGAGGACGCCCGGACCATGATGCAGTATTATCAAAGCCTTGCAAAGGGCTGAAAAAGCAAAGCGCGGCCCTGGCCGCATTTAGCGGCGGCAAACCCGAAAAAGCGGGCGGAAAGCCCGAATTTTGCCGCCGCCCCGCCCCTTTTCTGAGGCAAACCTCTTGAAAAAGCGGGGCTTTTCGGGTAAAATAGAAAACAGATATGCGCCAGTATAGCATGAAAAACATTCGTGGAGGTTTTCGTATATGATTTCTGCAGGCGATTTTCGCAACGGCATGACCTTTGAGGAGGACGGCAAGGTTCTCCAGGTGGTGGAGTTCCAGCACGTGAAGCCCGGCAAGGGCGCTGCTTTCGTGCGCACCAAGACCAAGAACGTGATCACCGGTGCTGTCACCGAGACCAGCTACAACCCCAGCGCCAAGTTCCCCCAGGCCTTCATTGACCGCCGCGAGATGCAGTACACCTACAGCGACGGCGACCTGTACTACTTCATGGATATGGAGACCTACGATCAGATCCCCGTGAACAAGAGCGACCTGGGCGATTCCTTCAAGTTCTGCAAAGAGAACGAGATGGTGAAGGTCCTGTCCTACAAGGGCAAGGTGTTCGGCATTGAAGTGCCCAACTTTGTTGAGCTGGAGGTCGTTGAGACCGAACCCGGCTTCAAGGGCAATACCGCAACCAACACCCTGAAGCCCGCCAAGCTGGAGACCGGCGCTGAGATCCGCGTGCCCCTGTTCATCAACGAGGGCGACAAGATCCGCATTGATACCCGCACCGGCGAGTATATGGAGCGCCTGTAAGCTGCAAGCGCCCACCTGACCGCAGCAAAACGGCCGGGCGGCGGCCGATCCTGTGCCGCCGCCCGGCTTTTTTGAATAATATGCCACTGTGAACCTGAAATCGGGGCGAATGGCCCCGGGCAAAGGAGCAAACCATGGAACTGAAGGAAAAGTGCGCTTACATCAAGGGCCTGATGGAGGGCCTGGAGCTGGACACCACCACCAAAGAGGGCAAGGTGATCAACGCCATGATGGAGCTGCTCACCGAGCTGACCAGCACCGTTACTGCACTGGACGATGAGCTGGACCAGGTGTACGATGAGCTGGACGCCATCGACGAGGACATGGACGACCTGGAAGAGGCCGTGTATGGCGACGAGGACGACGATGAGGAGAACGGCGACGAGGACGATGAAGCCCAGTATGAGCTGACCTGCCCCAAGTGCGGCGCTGTGACCGTGGTGGACGAGGAAGCTCTGATGAGCGAGGAGATCCACTGCCAGAATTGCGGCGCGGCCTTCGACATTGAGTTCGGCGTCTGCGACCCTGAGGATGCCCCCTGCGAGCCTGCGGAGGATGAGGAGTAATTTCTTCCCTCTCTGCTCCCTGCAAACGGCAGATACGCAATAAAAAAACCGCTGTGTGAAGCATTTCACACAGCGGTTTTTGTTTGCGGTGAACGGGCCGCGAATTGATTCAAAGCAGAAGCTCAGGCCTCGGCTGCGTCACGCAGGGCACGGTCCAGCCAGATAGAGCCGATGTCCAGCGCGGTGTACAGGCCAACCTTGGTGCCCTGCTTCACCACACGCTCGGGCAGGGCCTTGGCAGTGTCGGTGGAAAGCAGCATCACCTGCACCTTATCGGCGATTTTTACGCCGCCCTGGTCCTTCTCGGTGAGAACCTGCATGAACACCACAAAGGGATCGGCCATGTTGCCGTAATAGATCTCGTTGTTGCTGCGCACCAGGGGACGGCCCCGGTAGGTCAGTTTAGGGGTAAAAGCCATGTGAAAAGCCTCCTGTCAAATAATCTATGGGGTGTGCGCCTGCAAACACAGGGCAGCGCACCCGCGGGTGGTCAGCGCCCGCAAAAGTACGCGATGGCGGCTGCGGCCTTCCGCCGGAAAAGAACCAGCCACTGCGCATGATGCCTGTACCCATTAGTATAGCATAAAAGCAGACAGGTTACAAGGCAGGGGCAAAGGCCCGGGCGGCCTTTGCAGAATGCACACGCAGAACCGGCCTGAAACCGGCCCGGAAGCCTGTTAAACGGCGGGGGTTACTTCTTCTCTTCAGAGGAGAAATCGGCTTTGCCGAGGGCCGCAGAGCCGTTCTGAGCGGTGTGCGCGGCCTCGTGCTCTTCCTGGTCCCGCTCGTTCAGGGCCACTTTCTGCGCCAGGGTGCGCAGCTTGAAATCCATCTGGCTGATGCGCACGGTCATGGAAAACTGGTGGACCAACAGCACAAAAATGATGAGCAGATACACCAGATTGATGGGGCTTTCAAATTCCAGCAGGCGGGAAACCCAGGAAGCCACCTCCGGGAAGATGCTCAGCAGCAGCAGGAAGGCCGCGAAGAACAGCCAGAAGATACAGTCCTCAATCTGAACCTTGGCCTGCCGGATGCGCTTGAGGATGAAGGCGGCGGTGGAAATGCTGCCCAGAACCAGAAGCACACGCAGGTAGATGCTGATCTCGATCATGGGTTACAGGCTCCTTTCCGGGTAGGGGTAGGTGGTATCCCGCTTGCGGAACCACTGAATGAGCAGGATGGAAAGCCCCATCTTGATCATATACTGCACCGAGCGGGCGAAGTTCAGGTAGCTTTCGCCGGCAGTGCGCTCGGCCATTTTTACCTGAACCTCCTTGACCACCGCGCCGTTCTTGATGAGGTAGCTGATGGTATCCGGCTCCGGGCCGTAGTTCAGATTCTGGGCGAACTCTTCCAGCAGGCGGCGGTTGAACATACGCATTCCGCTGGTGGGGTCGCAGATGGGCTGGCCGGTGGTGAGCCGGATGGCCCAGCTGATGAGGTAGCTGCCCACCATGCGCAGGGTGCGGGGTTTCAGCACGGTGACGAACCGGCTGCCGATCACAATGTCGGCCCCGGCCTCCAGCTTTTCCAGCATGGGGGCGATGTACCGGGGCAGGTGTTGGCCATCGGCATCCAGCTGCATGGCGCAGTCGTATCCGTGCTCGGCGGCGTAGCGCAGGCCGGTCTGAAACGCACCGGCCAGGCCGAGGTTCACCGGCAGGTCGATCAGCCGGTAGCCGCGGCTGCGGCAGATGGCAGCGGTGCGGTCACGGCTGCCGTCGTTTACCACGACGTAATCGTATTGCGGGTAGTTCTGGATGAGGTCATCCACCACCCGTTCAATGCTGCCTTCTTCGTTGTAGGCAGGGATCACAATGAGGAGCTTGAGCATAATGCCTCCTTATTCAGGGCGGGTCGTTGGGGCGGGCAGCAGGGCCTCCAGGGCAGCTGCGGTGGCATCCCAGGTGAACAGGGTTTGCAGGCGCGCCCGGGTGAGGGCCGCGGCCTCGCGCCGCCAGGCGTCATCCGTCAGGGCCTGCTTCAGTGCCGGGGCAAGGGCCTCGGGGGTCGGCTCGTCCAGCTGAATTCCATAGCGTTCGTCGGGCAGAAGCTCATCGCTGCCGCCGGTGCGGCTGGTGAGAATGGGGCAGCCCAGAACCGCAGCCTCCAAAAATGTTGTGGGGAAGCCCTCGGCGTACCGGGTGGGCAGGCAGTAGAGGTCTGCCTGCCGGTACAGCTGCAACGTCTGAGCGTAGGGAACGCTGCCCAGATAGAACACACCCGGCGGGCAGGTGACCTTCAGGCTGGTCAGCTGGGGGCCGTCCCCGGCAACTGCCAGGGCGGTATCGGGCAGGTTCAGGCGCGAAAAGGCCTCCACCAGCTCGGCCACGCCCTTCTCCGGGATGATGCGCCCCACAAAGGCAACCAGTTTGGTTTCGGGTGCAAGGCCCAGCCGGGCGCGCCAATTGATCTGCGGCTCGGCTTCGGCCAGGGCCGCCAGCTGCGCGGGATCTACGCTGTTGTAGAGGGTGCCTTTGGCCCGGATATGAAAATGCGTCAGCCACCGACACACGGCCTGGCTGACCCCATAAAAGGGTGCGCCGCAGGCCTTGAGCCAGACGGCGGCCAGATGCTCGTACACATGCCCAGCCCAGCCCACGGGGCCGTTTCCCATGGGCAGGTGGCCGGTGGAGTGCTCGATGACCAGGAAGGGGATGTGCCGCCGTTTGCAGCAGCCCGCCGCGTACAGGCTGGAGGGATAGAACCGGGCCTGCACCACGCACAGGTCAATGTGGTTGGCCCATACCTGCCCCATGAGGCGGCGTAGTGTACCGCCCGGTTTGGGCACGGGGAAGCGCCCGCCGATCAGCGGCCAAACCGGAAGGCGAATGACTTCCACGCCGTCGGAGACCTCATGCTCCGGCAGGCCGGGCAGCGCGCTGGTAACCACCAGCACCCGGTGCCCATGGGCCAGCAGCTTTTGTGCCAGGCAGCTGGTGTATCGCTCGACCCCGCCCACGGTGGGCAGGTATTGAGCCGAGAAAAAACAGATGGTCACGCTAAACACTCCAATTCGGACAGTGTGGCTGAATTATAACAAAACGTAAAGAACATCCACCGGGGATTTGTGCCGCGTTTGTGAATTTATCAGCTAAAATTACTTTTTGTATACGAACACCCGCTGAATCTGGAAGCTGATGAAGAACAGCAGCACGTCCACGGGGATCTTCACCAGCAGTTCGCTGCCGCCGGGAAGCAGGTGATAGAGGTGGCTCACCAGCAGGGCGCTGACGCTCATCTGCACCACCGCAAGGCAGAAGTACCGCAGGACCGCGCCCCGATGGTCGGCCTTGCTCTTGAACACCACCTGGTAGTTCAGCAGGTAGTTGTAGCAGGCGCTGATGACACGGGCCATTATGGTGGCCCCGATGATGTAGTCAAAGCTTACCCGCCCGCGCAGCAGCCCGCAGAACAGGGTGAAGAAGAGCAGATCCACCACGCTGGAGGACAAGGAGGAGAACAGGAACTTGCCGAAGATGGCATAGATGCGGATGGAGTCTCGAATGGGATTGAAGTGGCTGGTACGGTTTTCCTCAATGTAAACCGTCTTGATGGGCACCTCCACAATGGGTACCTTGGCCTCCTTCGTGTCAATGAGCATATTGGACTCAAACTCGAAGCGCTCGCCCGCGGTGGCCAGCAGGGTTTTCATAAAGCGGGCGGGAATGGCCCGCAGGCCGGTCTGGGTGTCGGTGATCTTCAGGCCGACCAGCAGCCGGAACATCATGCGGGTGCATTTGTTGCCGAAGCTGGAACGGGCGGGAACGTCCGCCTGGTCAAAATCCCGGCAGCCGAGAATCAGGCTGTCCGGATGGTCCAGCAGCGCCTGCATACACTTGAGAATGCACGCGGGGGTGTGCTGGCCATCCGAATCGGCGGTGACACAGCCAGGGGCATCCGGCCAGGTGAGCAGGCAGTAGTTGAACGCGTCCTTCAGGGCGCGGCCCTTGCCCAGATTTACGGCGTGGCGCAGAACGGTGCAGCCCTGCTGCTCGGCCTCATCGAAGAAATGGTGGTAGACCGGCCCACTGCCGTCGTCTACCAGAACGATGTTTTCAATGCCTGCCTGGCGCAGCTGGGCCAGCAGGCGGGGAAGCTTCTCATCCGGCTCCAGCGAGGGGATGATGAGGGGAATTTGTTTTACGTTCATCGGTTTCTCCTTATTAAAAAGAAGGGGGAGCAGGGCGCCGCAGAACGCGGCGGCCTGCGATTGGGATTATCGGGCCAGAATAGCCAGAAATGCATTGAGAAGCACACTCAGGTCGGCCAGCGCGAGGGCTACGCAGAGGGTTTGGTCGCTGCCGGTGCGGGTGAAGTTCACCGGGCGCAGGGCCAGCAGGCCCAGTGGCAGCGCGGGCAGGAAGTACCGCCCCTGCAGACCGTAAATGGTGGTGTAATAGGTGGGGGTCCAGGTGATGCACCCGGCCACGGCCAGGGCACAGCAGACCAGTGCCAGCAGGCCGCCCCAGCCACGGCTGAACACGCCCGGCCAGCCGGCTTCGCCCTGCCGGGGCACAACGGCCCAGAACAGAAGCCCATACAGCACCAGCACCCAGCCCCAGGCCAGATCCAGGCTGTAATAGCTCAGCTTGCCGCCCACCAGCGTTTTGATGTAATGGTCGCCCAGCTCCACGGCGCTGCGCACCACCAGCTGGATGGTCTGGCCCGGGTGGTCCAGAATGTATCCGAGCGAATAGCAGATGTTGTCCGGATTCTCGGCCTTTTCTTCAAGGCCCCACTGGTCGGCGACCTCCTGCGAGACGGCCTCGGTCTGGGCGGCCAGATCTTCGGCGCTGTCGGCCCGGGCAAACAGCCCCTGAATGGTGTATCGCGCACCACTGAGTGCGAAAGCCGCCACGCACAGGGCCAGAAAAACGACCTTGAACGCCTTGCCGTTATGGGGCAGCCGCTGGGCCGGAATGAGCAGGAACAACGCTGCCAGTGGAAAATACACCACCTTGGCGGGCACCAGCAGCACGCCGAGAATTGCCAGCGGAACCAGCTGCCGCCAAGTCAGGCGCTCGTGGGGGCCATAGGCGGCATCCAGGCAGAGCGAGGTGAAGGCAAAGGCCAGCCCCAGGGTGAGGCAGTCCCGACTGAAGGAGGCCGCCAGATGAAGGCTCATGGGCAGAAGGCCTGCGGCGACGAAAACGCCCTTGCCGAAGGGGGCCTTTTTGACGGCCCAGGCCGTGAGCAGGGCAAAGGCCAGCAGATTGGCCAGCCGCCCCAGCAGCAGGGTGGGCGTGAAGCCCAGCCGCAGCAGAAAGCCCAGGGCCACGGCCGCGCCGCTGACGGTGTACAGCAGGTTGCTGTCATCCGCCTGCATTTCGCTGTACAGCTCAAAATCGCCGGGGGCATCGCTGCTGCGGGTGAGCAGCGTGCCGGTGAATTCCTTCCAGGTGAACACGGTGGTGTTCTGGTCCTGCAGCAGCGGGTCCACATCGGTGGGGCGGCGGTAGGTGTCGCATAGGGGCACCGAGTTCAGGGGCAGCCGGCTGGTGAAGGTGGTGGCCACCGAGAAACTCTGGTTGATGTGGAACTGCTCGTCCGGCGCAGAGTAAGGGGGCAGCACGAGGCAGAACACCACGCCCAGCGCCAGCACCAGGCAGAAATACAGCCGATGCAGGGCAAACCCGCGGCCGGCAAGCCAGAATGCACCGCATACAACGATTACGAGCAGTAAAACAATGACAAGGTAATACTTTGAGACAAAACTGCCCACCCGGTCCACAGTGGCCAGCAGGGCCAGCGCGCCGGGCTGAGAGGTTCCATCGGCTTCAAGCGCACCGAAGCCCTCCACGGCTTCCGCGCTGCGGCCCACGGTCAGGCGGCCTGCGCCGGTGTAATGGGGGGTCAAGGTGACGGTGTAGGTCTCCGCAGCCCCGGCGGGCACCGGCACATCCAGCCCGAGCACGGTGTACTGCCCGGGAAGAATGGCGCCCATGTCGCCGGTGCTGCCGGCCAACACCTCGCCGGTGGCGGCGTTGGTCAGGGTCAGGGCCAGCTCCCCTTGAGGCTGCTCGCCCGAAAGGCCGAACACAAACCCCAGTGTGTACAGGGGCTGCTCGGTGGAGAAAGTCTGGCTTACGGATTCCTCGATGGGGTCGGTATAGGCGGTGTACTGGTCGTTCAGTTTGGCCGAGACGCCCTTGGTCTGGGCAGGCAGAACCTCCACCCACCACAGCACCAGGGCGGCGGCCAGCAGGCAAAGGGCCAGCGCCGCGCAGCCCAAGCTTCGCCGATGGGCTGCAAAAAATTGTTTCATAGCGTATCTCCTTATGATTGGCAATAGCTAGAATTTAGTATAGCACAAAGAGGGGAAAAAGAAAACGGGAGAGCCGTGCATCCGAGGCGAAAAACGGAAAATCAAATAAATGAATGAAAAAGTATGTTATAATAAAATAATAAGAATTTCTTTTTGGGAAGGACGTTGGAGAATGACAGCAAAACAGAGGAACTGGCGGCGGATTGCAGCCGCGTTTTGCCGATGGGGCCTTGTCTGGCTGAGCATCGGGTTGTTTACGTTTTTGGCGGGCATCAACCTGCTGCGCACGGCATTTATGGACATGAACCGCGAAAGCAGCCGCCGGGAACTGGTTTTGTACGGAGCAGACCGTCCGCTGCGATTTTTAATCGTTTTTGCTGTGGCGCTGATTGTGACGCTGCTGCTGCAACGGTGGTGGAGCGCAGCAGACACGCGGATGAGCCGGGCGGTGCATGCGGCGCTTTTTCTGGCATGGGGTGCCTTTGGCGTTTGGTGGATCTGGAACATCGGCGTGGAGCCTTCGGCAGATCAGGCAAACATTCTGTGGGCGGCCAGTCGCTTTGCCGAGAATGACTTTACCTATCTGCACCACGGGCAATATCTGTTCCGCTATCCGCACCAGCTGTATGTGACGGCATTTCTGGAGCTGTTCCTCCGCATGGTGGGGCCGGACAATCCGTATCGGGTACAGCTGCTGCGCCTGTTTAACCTGGCGGCGGCACTATGGGCCATGTATGTGGCGGCGCGCCTGTACCGGCAGGAATTTGCAGAAAACGACACGTTTAAGAAAAACGATGCAGCGATTATTTTATTCGGGGGGGGGTACTGTTCAGCACCTTTATTTATGGAAACATCCCCAGCATGGCGCTGGCGTTTACTGCGTTGTGGCTGCAGCTGCAATGGCAGCGTGAAGAAGGCCGCCCCGGTTGGAAACTGCTGCTGAGTGCGGTGTGCATTACGCTGGCCGTTCTGCTGAAGAGCTTTGCGCTGATTCTTCTGGTGGCACAGTGCATTGTTCTGGCGGTATGGGTTCTGCGCACCGGGCGCTGGCGGGCTCTGTGCTTTGTGCTTGCAGCGGTGGTGATGATTCAGGGGAGCCAGTGGGGGATTCGGCAGCTGTATGGCTGGCGGGACGGTCAGCTGGTGAACGAAGGCTCGGGGATGCTCACCTGGGCAGTGATGGGCCTGCAAAGCAATTGGGAAGGCTGGCGGGCACCGGGCTGGTACAACAATTATAATTGGGATACCTACGAGGAGTGCGGCTTTGATCATGATGCCACCGTGGCCATGGCCAAAGCAGACCTGCAAAAGCGTTTGGAGCGTTTTGCAGGAGATCCGGCCTATACGAAAAACTTCTTTTTAAAAAAGACCTACTCTCAATGGGCAGAGCCAACCTATCAGTGCTTCTGGATCAATCAGAACAAGGAGAGCGGGCAGCCCACCACGTCGCTGATGGAGGCGGTGTGCGCCGATACACCGCTGAATGCCCACCTTGTGGAATGGATGAATCAGTATCAGTCGCTGATTTGGGTGTGCGGGGCCTGGTATCTATGGCACAAACGCAAAAACCTTCAGATGGAACAGCTGCTGCCGGCGCTGGCCATTTTCGGCGGATTCTTGTTCCAGCTGGTCTGGGAAGGCAAGAGCCAGTACATTCTGCAATACTTTATGCTGGCGCTTCTCTACGGCGCGGCGGGCCTGAATGAGATGGCGGCGGCGCTCAAAATACGGTTGCTGAAACCGTGCAGTGGGCAAGGCAAAACTGCAAAAGCGAGCTGAAGTAAATTAAGAATGAATCAAAGGAGAAGTTCAACGGCAAATATGCCGCGGGACTTCTCCTTTTGGATGTAGAACAAAAAACCCGGGCCTGTCCCTTTCGGAACAGGCCCGGGTTAAAACGCAATACCGTGCGAAGCGAGGATTAGTCGCTCACGTAGGGCATCAGGGCGAC
>SFJO01000031.1 GCA_004555865.1 Oscillospiraceae bacterium | reverse complement strand
CTGCTGCTTCTTATTATAAATGGCTTGTACTTTATAAACGAGAGGGCCGGGCAAATCATTGCATTTTTTTGTAGAACTACAATACATCCTGGACCGTGAAATGAAAAAATATGAGGAACAGAGCCCCATGTGTTAAAGTTGAGTTGTCACATAGCAGCTTAACGAAAGGAAACCCTATTCCCCATGAGCAAAAGTATAACACAGGGCATGGCCTACAGGCAATCACGAACGAAGTATGCAGAGAACTATGGAGCGCAAGTTTGCGCAAGTCATTGTACATTCTCTTTTTGTTTGCAGGAGATTCTGCAAAAGAGAATACGCAAAGCGGTAAGCGGAAACGAACAAAGGCCGGGTGTCACCGTGGCGGTGGCCCCTGCCTTTTGCTTTGTCCTTTTTATTTAGGGCAACACCGCGCAACTCCCGCCTAACGGCTTAAGCACCGCTCCGGCGGCTGCGGGACGGTTTCTGCTTTTTTAACCGGCGGTTTCTCCGGCCGCTTCGATTTTCCACAAAGCAGCGCCGCTTCTTTGGAAAAGTTCACTCCTCCAGCAGCGGTGCAAGGCGGCGGCGCACCTGGGCCAGGGTCTCGCCGCGGCGGCGGGCAATGGCGGCCAAATCCTCATATTCCAGCTTGGCCTTGCGCGCCCCCGCCCCGGCGGCGGTTTTTACCCGCACGGTGTCCTCACCGGCCTGCAGCACGCGGCTCTCCCGCTCCAGCACCTGACGGGTGCACAGAGTTTTGCGCACCCCCAGCGTCGCGGTGTGCCGCAGCATCACTTCGCCCAGCCGGGCAGCGTCCTCTGGGCGGCACAGGCAGCACAGCATCACGCCCGGGCGGCCCTTCTTCATGCCGATGGCCTGGGTCCACACGTCCAGCGCCCCCGCCTCCAGCAGCTGTTCGGCCGCAAAGGCGATGTCCTCGCCGGTCATATCGTCCAGGTTGCAGCTCAGCTGGGCTGCCTCATCCTGCCGGTCCGCCGTCTCTCCCCAAAAGGCCCGTACACAGTTGGCCTGCGCAAATTCCTTTTTGCCCATGCCGTAGCCAATGGCCCGGGCGGCCATCACCGGCATGGGGCCGAAGTGTTTTACAAAGTGCCGCAGCAGGGCCGCACCGGTGGGGGTGCACAGCTCGCCCTGCACGCTGCCGCCGTAGGCGGGCACCCCCTGCAGCAGGTACGCTGTGGCCGGGGCGGGCACCGGCAGAATGCCGTGGGCGCACCGCACCTGGCCGCAGCCCACATGCACCGGCGAGGCCAGAATCTCATCCGGGGCCAGCATATACAGCAGCAGGCAGGCACCCACCACGTCCGCCACAGCGTCCATGGTGCCCACCTCGTGGAAGTGGATCTGCTCCACCGGGCGGTCGTGGGCGTGGCTTTCGGCCTGGGCCAGAAGGCGGAACACCGCCAGCGCGTTTTGGCGCACCGCCTGGGGCAGGGCCAGCGCGCCGATCTGCGCCTCAATCTCGGCCATGCCGGTGTGGTGGTGGTGCCCCTCTCCGCCGTGGCCATGGGGATGTTCATGGCTGTGCTCCTGCCCGTGAACAGGCTCCTGCACATGGTCATGCGTATGGCCCGGATGAACTTCGCCGCAATGGGTGTGTTCGTGACCATGCGCGTGTTCATGGCCGTGTTCGTGAATGTGCTCCTGGTTCACGTCCAGGCTTTCCTCTTCCTCGCCGTGCACCTTCACCTGCATATGGGTGCCCCAAATGCCGCATTGGGCGGCCTTTTCCGTTCGCACCTCCACGCCGGGCAGGCCCAGACCGTTCATGGTGTTCAGGAACTTCTCCCGCCGGGTCTCGTCCAGCAGCTCCCACAAGGCCGCGGTGAGCATATCTCCCGCCGCGCCCATATTGCATTCCAGATACAGGGTCTTCATCCCTTCACCTCCATGTGATTGATGAGACTGGCCTGATAGGCCGCCCCAAAGCCGTTGTCGATGTTCACCACGCTCACCCCGCTGGCGCAGGAGTTGAGCATGGACAAAAGCGCTGAAAGCCCGCCCAGCGAGGCCCCGTATCCCACGCTGGTGGGCACCGCGATGACCGGGCAGTCGGCCAGACCGCCGATGACGCTGGCCAGCGCCCCCTCCATGCCCGCAATGGCCACGATCACCTGGGCGGACATGATCTCATCCAGATGGGCCAGCAGCCGGTGCAGCCCGGCCACCCCCACGTCATACAGGCGCACCACCCGGTTGCCCAGGGCCTCGGCAGTGAGGGCCGCCTCTTCGGCCACCGGCTGGTCGCTGGTACCGCCGGTGGCAATGAGAATGGTTCCGTGGCCATCCGGCTCGGGCAGAGTGCCCGCAATGCCCACCCGGCTCAGCGGGTCATACCGGAAGGGCAGGCCCTCCATGGCCTCGGCGGCCTCGGCGCTCATACGGGTGATCAGCACCGTGCGCTGGCCCCGGGCCAGCATGGCCGCCGCAATGGCGCGGATCTGCTCCGGCGTTTTGCCTGCTCCGTAAATCACTTCGGCCACGCCCTGGCGCAGCGCCCGGTGGTGGTCCAGCTTGGCAAAGCCAAGGTCCTCAAAGGGGGCCATTTTCAGCTGCAGCTGGGCCTGCTGCGGGGTCACGCTTCCATCGGCCACCTGCTGCAAAAGGTTCAGAATTTCCTGCTGTTCCATGGGCCGCTCCTCATCTCGTCTGGGTGTCCAGCAGCACAACGTCAAACCAGGGAGCCAGCGCCTGCCGGATGGCCTGCCGCTGCTCCACCGCTTTTGCCAGCTGGCCCTCGGGCAGTTGGAGCCGGGCGGCCTCGTCGTACAGCCGCACCCGGAAATCCGTAAAGCCCAGGGCAAACAGCGCCGTCTCAGCCCCCTCCACCCGGCGCAGCAGCTCCGAGGTGATGGTGCGACCGGTGGGCACCCGGGTGGCCAGGCAGGCATAGGCGGGCTTATCCCAGGTGAACAGCCCCGCCTTGCGGGATTCCTGCCGGATCATGGCCTTGGTGAGGCCGCACTCCCGCAGGGGCGAGCGCACCTCCATCTCCCGCAGGGCCTTCATGCCGGGGCGGTCGCCCGCGTCGTCGCTGGCGTTGGTGCCGTCCAGCAAAAGGTCGTATCCGTCGGCCTTCGCTCTGGCCCGCAGCGCCCCGAATAACCCCACCTTGCAGTAGTAGCAGCGGTTGGCCGGGTTGGCCGCCACACGGGGGTCGGCCAGCGCGTCCAGCCGGATCACGTTCAGCTTCACGCCGATCTGCGCACATAGCCGCTGGGCATCCTCAAGCTCAAAGGCGGGCTGGAAGGCCGTCTGAATGTAATAGGGCGCGATGTCCGCCCCGGCGTTCACCGCCGCCCACAGCAGATACGAAGAATCCACCCCGCCGGAACATCCCAACGCCGCTTTGGGATGTTCGGTAAAGAATTCCTGCAATGTCATGTTGGTTCGACTCCTTTCGTGCCGTTTTGGCGGCCTGTTTTCGCCTTTTGTGAATACTATTTGTATATTTATTACTAAAAATTACAGATTTTGTCAAAGCCCGGCCGGTTCCGGCCGGTTCGGCCTTGCCCATTTTTCAGCCGTCCGCCCCAATGGCCTCCACGCCGCAGGCCTCCATCAGGGCCGGGTCGTACAGCAGCTCCCGGCAGGGGCCGTCGGCAAACACCCGTCCTTCCCGCAGAAGCACCGCCCTCGGGCACACCTGGGCCGCAAAGGCCAGGTCGTGGGTGGCGATGAGCATGGCCGTGTCCAGCCCGTTCAGGCAATGGATGAGGGTGCGCCGGGCGCGGGGGTCCAGAAAGGCGGTGGGTTCATCCAGCGCCAGCAGCGTCGGCTCCAGCGCCAGCACGGTGGCCAGCGCGGCCATGCGCTTTTCGCCGCCGGAGAGCTTCAGCGGCGTGCGCCCGGCCAGCGCCCCGATGTTCAGGGAGTCCAGCGCAGCCTGGGCCTTTTGGCGGGCCCGCTCGGCGGGCAGGCCCTGATTCTCCAACCCAAAGGCCACATCCTCCAGCACCGTGGGCATGAACAGCTGGTCGTCCGGGTCCTGAAACACCACGCCGATCTTCCGGCGCAGCGCGGGCAGATTCTCCGGGCAGAGCGTCAGGCCGTCCACCGTTACCGCCCCATCGGCGGGCAGCACCCCCACCAGCGAGAGGATCAGGCTGGTTTTGCCCGCCCCGTTGGCCCCGATCAGGGCCACCCGCTGGCCGTCCTCCACGCACAGGCTCACGTCCTGCACCGGCTTGGTGCCGTCCGGATAGGCGGCTGTGAGATGTTCCAGTTTCAGCATACAAACAGCCTCCCCAGCAAAAGCGGCAGGTCCACCGCCCGTGCCGCAAGGCAGGGCAGGCAAACCGCCGCAAGATACAGCCAATCGTTTCGTGTAAAAGGGCGCTTCTGCGCTGCGCTGCCGCCGGTAAAGCCGCCGCGGCATTCCATCGCCTGGTACACCCGCTGGGCCCGGGCGGTGCTGCGCAGCAGCAGCTGCCCGATAAAGCTGCCCATGTGCCCCACCGGCAGCCCCGTTCCGCTGCCGCCCCGCAGACGGTAGGCGGTGAGCATACTGCCCGCCTGCCCGGCCAGCAGCCCCAGATAGCGGTACAGCATTTCAAGCAGGGCCACGCAGAAGCTCGGCATTCTCATGCGCCGCAGCTGGCCTGTGAGCTGCCCGAATGGGGTAACGGCTGCCAGCGCCAGCACCGCCGAAACGCACAGCAGCGCCCGCAGCAGCAGCACCCCGCAGCTGGCCAGCCCTACGGTGACGGGCACCGGCCCCAGCCAGAGCAGCACCTGCCGCTCCAACAGCAGGTTGGAAAGCCCTGCAAAGGCGCAGAAGGGCAGGGCCAGCGCGGCCCGGCGCAGCACCAGCCCCAGCGGCACCTCCGCCAGGCTCAGCACCACCACCGGGTACAGCAGATAGGGGGCCAGCCGCCCGAATTGCAGCCGCCCCAGCGACAGCACGCACAGCAGGTACACCCCGGTGGCCGCCAGTTTTGCGCCGGGGTGCAGCCGGTGAATGGGGCTGTTCTGCCCTGCCAGCTCTTCCAGCCGGGTCAGTTGGCCCAGCTGTTCCGCAATGGGTCTCACGGGCCTCCCTCCTTTCGTTCGGGCGTTTCCGGGGTGGTCAGCCCTGCTCCGCCGCCCTCTGCTTTGCGCGGCGCTTTTTGGCGGCCGCCAGGGCCAGGCCCACGCCGCCGGCCAGGGTGAAGGTCAGGGCGCTGCCCACCACGCCGGCGGTGCTGGTGCCGTTGCCCTCGCCGTCCGCATAGTCATAGTCGGGCATCAGGGCCGTTTTCTCCTGCAGGGCGGCGGCGCCCTCCTGCACCGCGCCCTCGGCCTCCAGCTCGGTGCTGCCGGCAACGGCCTGCACCGCCCATTCCAGCCCGTCCGGGTTCTGGGACGCAAACAGCGACAGGCCGCCTGCCACCGCAGCGGTCAGGCAGAGCAGCAGCACCGCAATTTTTTTCACGCTGGCCGTTTTCTCCATGGGCCGGGCCTGCTGGGTGCTCTCCAGCACCTCGGGCTGTACCCGGGCCACAAAGCAGAGCACTCCGGCCGTCACCAGCCCTTCGCCCAGCCCGATGGCCAGATGGATGGGCTGCATCAGCGCCGCAAAGGTGCCGAAGGGCAGTGCCGTAATGCCGGAGAGCTGGGTCTCCAGCACCACGCCGAAGGCCCCCAGCTGCAGCCCCAGCACGGCCCCCAGCAGGGCCGCCGCGCTCAGGCGGCGGGGGGTAAGCCCCCTGCACAGAAGGGGCCGCACCACCAGCGGATACACCACCAGGCAGGGCAGCACGCCCATGTTGAAGATGTTGCAGCCCAGGGCCAGCAGCCCGCCGTCTGCAAAGAACAGGCATTGAACCACCAGCACCGCCGCCAGCGCCAGCAGCGCCGGCCCGCCGCCCAGCAGCGTGGCCAGCAGAATGCCGCCGCCGATGTGCCCGCTGGAGCCGGTGCCCGGAATGGTAAAGTTGATCATCTGGGCCGCAAACACAAAGGCCCCGCCCACCGCCATCATGGGCAGCTTCTGGCGGGTCAGCTGGCTGCGCTGCACCCGGGCAGCGCTCACCGCCAGCGCCCCGGCGCTTACGGCACACATGGTAAGCCCCACCGTGGGGGACAACAACGCATCGGACATATGCATGGGTTTGATTCTCCTTATTCCCAAAATACCAAAAGCAAGTTCAGCAGCAATCCGCCCCGGGCAGCAAAAAGCCATGAGGGCCGCCGCCCCGCCCTTCCCGGGCCGGGCAGTCGCCTTCATGGCAGACAATGCACGAACAGGCCGACCGGTTCGTACACCGGCAGCCGTGGAACTTTGATTGAATGGGCGTTCCTGTTTCGTTCGGCCAAGGCCCTCTTTCTGAGGGCGCGCCGCCCCTTCCTGGGGCAGGCACCGCGGGGACAATTCTATGCTTTATTATAGCAAAACCGGCCGGGCCGGTCAAATACGCCGGGCCTTTGCCGCCGCAGGGCGGCCGTATTTCCGGCCGGGGCCTTCCAACACAGCGCCGCCCATAAAAAACGGCCCGCCGCCGGGGAACGCTCCCCTGCGATGGGCCGTGCTTTGATGCGATTGTTTCGGGGGTTGTTGGGGCTTTAGCCGAAGATGGCGAACAGGCCCAGCGCGCTGGCAATGGCGTTCAGCAGGATGAACGCAATGGCGGAGAGCAGCAGCTCGTTGTAGAGCTTGTCCTTATCCACAGCCTCGGGCGCACTGCCAACCGCAATGCCGCCCACGGTGGACAGGGGGCTGATGACCACGCCGTTGGTGCCGACGATGACGCCCACAATCAGCTTCTGGGCGCTGACGGTGCCCAGCTGGCCGGCCAGCTCAGAGGCCAGGGGGATCAGGGTGGGCATAACCACGCCGGTGCCGCTGGACACAGCGCCCATCAGGCCGCCCAGGATGACGAAGATGGGCTGTGCGGAGTGGGGACCCATCACGTTGGAGAGCTTGTCGCTCAGGAAATCAATGCCGCCGCAGGTCTTGACCACGCTGATCAGCACAGCCATGCCGCCGATCAGCAGGATGGTGGCCCAGGGAATGGCGGCAATGGCCTTCTTCTGGTCGGCCACGTTCAGCATCAGCAGGATGCCGGCGCAGGTGAAGCACACCAGGCCGATGTCCATGCTGAAGAACACCACGCAGACCACAACGGCCACGATGGCCGCCAGGGTGATGGTCTGGTTCTTGTCAAACTTCACAAACTCGGGAGTGGTGGTCATCTTCTTGCACTTCAGGCCGCCCAGCAGCAGGTAAGCGCCCAGAGAAAAGATGGTCATGCTCACGGCGTAGGCCGCCCACAGGGGGTTGTAGTTGGTGATGCCCTGCTCTGCAGAGAGCTGGCTGGCCACAATGCCGTTGATGGCCAGGGGAGACAGGCCGCCCACCATGATGCCGCCCATGGTAACCAGGCTCATCATCAGAACGGGAATGCCGTTGTCCACAGCCACATACAGGGCCACGGGCATGATCACAGCCACGATCAGGCCGCCCGCACCGGCCGCGGAGATCACCGCGCCCAACACGAAGAACAGCAGGGGCAGAACCCGGGCGTTGCCGCGGGCCAGGCAGGCGATGTTCTGGCTCAGGGCCTTGGTGGTACCGTTCAGGTTGGCAATGCCGAACAGGAACGTGGTGGCCATCACGATGAAGAACACGCTCATGGGCCAGCCGCTGGAAACGATCTTGCTGACCTTGATGTCAACGCCGTTGGCGGCGGCAATGGTTGCGAACACGAAGGACGCCATAATGGCCAGAATGCCGGCGTTCTTTTTGGTGATGGCGCTCACCGCAATGACGGCCACCAACACGATGAGGGAACAAACGGGGATCATGATTTTCTGCCTCCTCTTTCTTATGCAGACGATTGCTTTGGGTACCGCTTTGCACCGCAAGTACGGAAAACAAAAACGCCCCCGATGCCCATACGGGCATCGGGGGCGGAACATTCCGCGGTACCACTCCGATTTGACGCATTGTTCATGCGCCCACTCTGCGCAACGGCCGCGGGCCTTTGCGCCCCGGCGATTGCTTTTCCCTGTAACGGTGGAACTCCGTGCCGCCTACTGCCATACGGTTCAGCGTACCCGCTCCCCGGCCAGTAAAGCGAAAACGTACCACTGCCTTACACCATCCGGCAGCTCTCTGCAGATCTGTTTTCCGCTCTTTTCCGGTTCATTGCGTTTTATCATTGGTCTCAACGCTTGTCATTGTAGCACCCCAAAAATCCTATGTCAAGAGCCTATTTGGTAAAAACAGACTTATTTGACAGGTTTTCGCGCCACAGCCCGCAGGCGGCGGTAGTCAGCGGTCCAGTGGCCGCCGTCCCACAGCTTCGGGCGGGCCAGCTCCTCGGCGCGGGCCAGCAGGGCCTGCCCCGTTTGTTCCGGCAGGGCCTCCAGCTGCCCGGCGAAGAACTGCCGCATCCAGTTGGCCAGCCCCTGCTCACCGTCCTTCAGCGGGGTGGGCCGGTCGTAGTCGTATACCTGCACCGGGGCGAGGCCGTGGCGCGCCAGCCGGGCCGAAAACTCCTCCGGCGTGGGGAAATTGAACCGGGGCGCGCGCACTGCCAGTTCCAGCTCCTCACAGGCGCGGTTGAAGGCCTGCTCCACCGCCGCAATGTTCCCGGCCCCGCCGAACTCGCAGATGAGCTGCCCGCCGGGCTTCAGGGCCTTCCGCACATTTTCCAGCAGGGTGTCGTGGTCGGCGATCCAGTGGAACACCGCGTTGGAGAATACCACGTCAAACTCGCCCTCAAAGGGCAGGCTCAGCGCGTCGCACACCTGAAACGCCAGCTCCGGGTACTGGACTTTGGCCCGTTCCACCATGGTGCGGGCGCTGTCCACCCCCACCACCCGGCTGCCCCGGGCCGCCAGCTGGGCCGTGAGCGTGCCGGTGCCGCAGCCCAGGTCCAGAATGGCCTGCGCCGGGTTTTCGGGCAAAAAGGTCAGCAACCCCTCCCCGTATTTCGCCACAAAATCATGCTTTTGGTCGTACAATGTGGAATTCCACTGCATTGCAGGCGCTCCTTCCCGGCTGCTGCCGGCGTTTTCTTGTTTCGGTTATTTTGCCAAACCCGGCCAAGGGCTATTGGCCGGTTCAGTGGGCCGCCCGGTTGAACAGGTAGATCACCCGGCCCACCCCGATCATGGAGAGGATGGTGCCCAGCCCCACGCCCAGCAGAACATTGCCGAACACAGCCCTTTGGCACACAGACTTTGGCACAAAGTCTAGTGTGTTACACCTCGCCAGAGGTGTACAGGCTCCCGGTACGCACGTACGCAGTGATTGCCCCCAATGCGCCATATAGGGTGGACGATCAAGTTCGCACAAAGCGAACTTGATCCCGCAAAGCAAAAGGCAGGACACCACCGTCATAGTGATCCCCTGCCTTTGCTCGTTTACCGCTCTGCGTACTCTCGCCGCAGAACTTCCTTCAAACAAAAAACGTACCCGAACCCTTTCTCACAGAGAAGGGTTCGGGTACGTACTGTCTGGTGGAGAATTAGGGACTCGAACCCCAGACCCCCTGCGTGTGATG
>SFJO01000020.1 GCA_004555865.1 Oscillospiraceae bacterium | reverse complement strand
AATCTCTTCACCGTTGTTTCGAAAAAGATCCTGCACACGTTCCAAAATTCCAGCAAACAAGAAGTTTTGAGATCCTTTTACCAATACGGCAACGGACGATTGTGCCTGCGTCTTCAGATACTTTGCATTAGCGTTTGGCTCAAATCCCTGCTCATGTACTACAGCCAGAATACGTTCTCGAGCCTTCTCACTGACATCTGGATGATTATTCAGAACCCGGGATACAGTACCTAACCCATATCCCGAAAGACGCGCAATATCTTTTATTGTCACAGCCTCACTTCCAATATTCTATGTGATACAGCCCCGTTACCCCTTGACCGCACCCGCGGCCACGCCTTTGATAATGTACTTCTGGCAGGACAGGTAAAATATGATCACAGGGATTACCGCCATGATGAGGGCGGCCATAATGGCACCCATGTCAACCCGGCCGTAGGAGCCTTTCATATATTGTATCACAATAGAGATGGTTTTGTACTTTTTCAGATCCAGGGTCAGGTAGGGCAACAGGAAGTCGTTCCAGATCCACATGGTCTCCAAGATGCCCACGGAGATGTAGGTGGGCTTCATGATGGGCAGAACCACCGAGAAGAAGGTACGGATGGGTGAACAGCCGTCGATCATGGCGGCCTCCTCGATCTCAATGGGGATGGACTTGACAAAGCCGCAGAACATGAACACCGCCAGCCCCGCGCCAAAGCCCAAGTAGATGATGATGAGACCCCAGGGGGTGCCCAGACCCAGCCGGTCGGTGACCAGGGAGAGAGTGAACATGACCATCTGGAAGGGGACCACCATGGAGAAGACGCACAGGATGTAGATGGCTTTGGTGACCCTGGTCTTCACCCGGGTAATATACCAGGCGCACATGGAGGTGCAGATGAGGATGACCAGCACCGAGCCCACGGTGATGAACACCGTCCAGCCCACCGCAGCCAGAAAGCCGTACTGGTCGATGGCGGCGGTGTAGTTGTCTAGGCCTGTGAGGGTGGTCTCATTGGGCAGATGGAAGGGCTCCAGGCTGATGTAGGACTTTTTCTTAAAGGAGTTCATTAGCACCACCACGATGGGCAGTACATAGACGATGCACAAAAAGGAGAACAGGCCGGTGCCCAAGCGGCTGAGACGGGCTTGTTTTTGTTTCATTGCTGTACCTCCTTGGAGCGGGTGGCCCGGAGCTGAAGCAGACCGATGCCAACCACCAGAATAAAGAAGACCACGGCCTTGGCCTGGCCCACGCCCTCCCAGCCGGTACGGCCGTAGAAGGTGTTGAAGATGTTCAGAGCCAGCAGCTCGGACATCTTGGCGGGCTCGCCGGCGGTTAGGGACAGATTCTGGTCAAAGAGCTTGAAGCCGTTGACCAGGGAAAGGAAGGTGCAGATGGTGATGGAGGGCATCATCATGGGGATGGTCACCTTGAACAGCCGCTTAGGGCCGCTGGCGCCGTCGATCTGGGCGGCCTCGATCACATCGCCGGGGATGGACTGGAGCCCGGCGATGTAAATGATCATCATATAGCCGATCTGCTGCCAGGACACCAGGATGACCAATCCGGCAAAGCCGTACCACTCGTTGAGATTGAGGGCGGTGGAGTAGGCTGCCAGGATGCCGTTGAAGATAAGCTGCCAGATGTAGCCCAGCACGATGCCGCCGATGAGGTTGGGCATGAAAAACACGGTGCGAAAAATGTTGGTACCCCGCATCTTCTGGGTCAGGGCCAGGGCGATCAGGAAGGCGACGATGTTGATGACCACCAGGGAAACCACCGCAAACAGGGCGGTATACCAGAAGGCGTGACGGAATATGGTGTCCTGAAAGGCCCGGACATAGTTTTCCACCCCGTTGAAGGTGGCGTCGGTCACCGTGGTAAACTTGCAGAAGGACAGCCAGATGCCCATGAGGAAGGGCACGATGAAGCCGATGGTGAACGCGGCCAGGGTGGGCAGGAGGAAGATGGGAAAATACCGCTTGATTGCCTTTTCCAAAGAAAAGCCTCCTTACATAAATCAGTCAGTAGGATGAAATGGAGACAGCGGGCAGGCAAACGCCCGCCCGCTGTCAAAGTGTTGATTTCAGAGATAGGGTTCCAATCAGCCGTTGACGGCAGCCGCCTCGGCGGCCCAGCCGTCCACGAAGGCGGTCACCACGGCGTCCCAGTTGGCATCGGTCTGGTTGGCGGCATAGGTGGTGAGAGCGGAGCCCACGCCGTTCTTCCACTCCTCAGAGGGCATGGTGGCGAAGTTCCAGGACACGGGCTCATAGCCGTCGGCCACATACTGGTTGGCGATGTTCACCAGGGGGTTGCTGGACTCCAGGTTGCCCTTGAAGGGGACCACAAAGCCCATGCCAGGCTGGCCGGAGGGCATGGCGCCCTCGCCGCCGCACATGGCGGTGGTGCCCACCTCAGAGGTGACACACCAGTTCATGAAGTCCAGGGTGGCCTGGATGTCGGCCTCGGAGGCCTTGGCGTTGACGCACCAGTAGTTCTCGGTGCCGGTGCACAGGCCCTGCTTGTCCTCGCCGTCCACGCCGATGTAGATGGGCAGCATGCCCAGGTTGTCGTCGCCCAGCTCGGCCACGTCGTTGTAGGCCCAGGTGCCGTTCTGATAGAACACGGCCTTGTTGGTCACAAACTCGGCCACGGCATCGTCGCCGGTCTTGGTGGACAGCAGAGTGGGCTCACGGGTGGCGTTGTTGATGTACAGGTCCCAGATCTGGCGGTAGTTGTCCAGGTAGGTGCCCTTGATGGCGTCGGTGGAGTCGATGCCGTCAGCCTTGTACTCATAGTAGATGGGCAGGTTGGCCAGGTGGGTCTTGAAGCGCCAGTCGGAGGAGCTATCCATGCCGGCGGAGGTGAAGGCGGAGAAGCCCAGCTCGTCCTTGCGGGCGGTGATGTCCTCGGCCACCTTCTTCAGATCGGCAAAGCTCTTGATGTCGTCGGCGGAGTAGCCGGCCTTCTCCAGCAGAGCCTTGTTGTAGATGATGCCGTAGGTCTCGATAACGTAGCCGATGCCCGCCATCTTGTCCCCGTCCATCAGGGCGAACTCCTTGCTGGTGAGCTGGCTGGCAATGTCAGAGCCGGTCAGGTCATAGCAGTAGTCCTTCCAAGCGGCCAGGCCCACGGGGCCGTTGACCTGGAACAGGGTGGGAGCATCGGTCTTGGCCATCTCGGACTTCAGAGTGGTCTCATAGTTGCCAGAAGCGGCGGTAAAGACGGTGACCTCCACGCCGGTCTCCTTGGTGTACAGGTCGGCCAGTTCCTGCCACTGAGCATCCTGCTCAGGCTTAAAATTCAGGTAGTACACTTTTCCGCCGGCGGAATTGTTGCCAGAGCTTCCTGTGCCGCTGGGCGTGGATGATTTTGCACCACAACCACTCAGCAGTGACAAACACAGTGCAGCGGCTAAACCGAGTGCAAAGAGTCTTCTTTTCATTTCCATTGACCTCCTAATAAGTTTCCATTGACTTTATTCTGAAAATGTTCCTGGAATCGTTTCCAGTTTTGCTAAAGTTATTACACATCTTTCTGGCAATAATCTCAATAAAAATTTCACTTCTCTTTTGTTTTTTGTCTAAATCACAAATATACATACTATGATATTGTGTATATCAAACAATTTTTAATTAGATCACAAGCACAATATATATGACAAACAATTTTACAGTCGCCTTTCTACCAGCTTACCTAATGTCTACCTCGTATATCTTGAGATTGTATATTCCGCCGAATCTCAAAGTAAAAATCGGTCCAACAAATAGATACGCCTACTGTCGGACCGATCTTTGCATCAATTATAGTATTCCTTATGGTTCTGTGTTTTCTTTACTTGACTATGCTGGTAGAATCAATTGGGCGCACCTTGTAAAACGGTAAAACGCAGACAACACAGAAATGGTATCAGTCTGCCAGATAGCGAATCCCTTGAATGCCATGGATGCCCAGACCTGGGTCGTTGGAGACGGTGATCTCCCGCTCGTTGAACACCGCGCCGCCCAGGATGGGGTCCTCGCTGCACAGCACGGGGCCGTCCAGGTCGATCTTGGTGATGATCTGCTTGGCGCAGGCTAGATGGACCGCCGCGTTGACACTGATCTTGGCCTCCAGCATGCAGCCGATCATGCACTCCACGCCGTAGACCTCGGCAGCGGAGGCGATTTTTAGGGCGTTATACAGGCCGCCGCACTTCATCAGCTTGATATTCACCATGTCTGCGGCGCCCATCTGCATGATTTTCAGGGCGTCCTCCGGAGAGAACACGCTCTCATCGGCCAGAACGGAGACATAGGAGCGCTGGGGAACGTACTGCAGCCCCTCAAAGTCGTGGGCCTTGACAGGCTGCTCCACGAACTCAATGTCCAGGCCCTTGTCCTGCATCTGGTTGAGCAGCTTGACGGCCTGCTTGGGGCTCCAGGCCTGGTTGGCATCGATGCGGATGCGAATGTTGTCGCCTACCTCTCTGCGGACCGCCATGAGACGGGCCACATCCAGAGAGGGATCGGCGCCCACCTTGATCTTCAGGGTGTCATAGCCGCGGTCTACTGCGTTGCGGGCGTCACGGGCCATCTCTTCGGGGGAATTGACGCTGATGGTGATGTCGGTGATAATCTTGGAGCGGCTACCCCCAGAAGCTTATACACAATGGTCCGATCACCCTGCATCGGGCTATGAGTTATCAGTTGGATCTGTCCCGTCAGGATCTTCTACTTACCACTCTGACCGGTGCCTGGGCTCGGGAATTTGAGCCGGACACTGCCCCTGTTCGACGGGGGCGGACTGTGTTCGGAAGTGTATCCGGCACATCCGGGCACTACTGCAACCCTTTCTTTGCGCTCAGCGATCCGAACACCGGAGAGCATTCCGGGGAGATTTATGGCTTTATCGACACCGGAACGCTCACCTCAGAACTGATGGTGAGCGTTTCCGCTTCCCTGGCCCAGGAGGAATCCATCTCCAAAAACCAGCGTATGAGCTATCAGCGCCGCATGGAGCGCGGGGAGTTTATTACCTGTAAGGCACCCTTCGGATATAGACTCGTCAACGGGAAAGAAATGGAGATCATCCCAGAGGAAGCCCACTACGTCAAATGGATCTTCCATACATACCTGAATGGGGCCAGCATGGAATGGATTGCAGAGCAGATGACAAAAACGGGGCTTTTAACTTCAGATGGAGGACATCGCTGGTATATTTCCACCATTGCATATCTGCTGACCAACGAGAAATATATGGGTGACGCCCTCTGCCAAAAGACATTTGCAAGCACATTCCCCTTCACCAGGCAAATGAACTGTGGTGAGCGGGATCAATATTATGTGGATCATAGCCATCCGGCCATCATTTCAAAGGAAATCTTCGAAAAAGCCCAGGCACTTCTACAACGCAAGGGGCAGCGGATAGACCTGCAGCGGGAACGCATCCCGCTTTCCAAAAAAATGACCTGTGGGCTCTGTGGCAGCACATTAGTCCGGCGGATTTCAAAAGCTGGATACGTCTCCTGGGCATGCCGCAAGCATGACAGAAAGGCCGCCGACTGCCCCAATGGACGAATCAGTGAGGACAGCATCCATACGGCATTCCTTCGGATGTATCACAAACTCCGCACCCATGACGGCATCGTGCTGAGTCCCATACTGAAGCAGATGGACGCCCTGTCAGATCCAGAGGATACGTCCCTCCGTCCTGCATCTCATGCGGGGCCAGGTCTATGAGCTCGGTGGCAGGAAGTTTTTTACCATGGGCGGTGCTTCCTCCCATGATATCCAGGATGGCATCTTGGAGCCGGACGATCCTGACTCCGAGGAAAAGTTCCAGCAACTCGAGCAGCGCGGTGCGCTGTTTCGTGTGAACCATCGTTCCTGGTGGGCCGAGGAACTGCCCAGCGAAGCGGAATATCTGGAAGCCAGAGCAAATCTGGCGCGTGTCCACTGGAATGTGGATTACATCATCAGCCACTGCTGCCCCTCCAGCATACAGGATGTGTTCAGCGGAGGAATGTTCAAAAAAGGCGCACTGACCGAGTTCTTCGACGAAGTGCGCCAGAAATGTACCTTCCAGTACTGGTTCTTCGGCCACTATCGCAGCAATATGGTGATCGAGAAAAGATATGCCATGCTATATGAGCAGATCATAAGACTGAAGTAAGACAAAGGGCTGTGCTGACGCACGGCCCTTTTTTCGCCTCTGTTTGCACACGGCTTTGTCAATATGTCATATGGGGGTTCGGAAATGGCTTAAAAAAGCGCAGAAAAACAAAAACACAAGTTGCGCAAAACCCTGGATCCATTGAGCCGCAAGGCTTTCCATGCTGTATCTTTTTCGGCGACAAAAGACAGAGAAAAGCCTCCGATTTAGACGGGTGTCCGTAAAACAGTTAAACCGACCTATGTTGCAATCATAGGTCGGTTTTTGTATTATGTACTGGTGCGGCAGCGCTTAGGGCTCCCCCTTACACAGGGGAGGCTTTGGTGCGCTGCAAAACGCTCACCGCACGATACGCCAAAGGTGTATAGAAGTGCGCCCTTACGTCTGTTCGACAAGTTGGAATTCGATATATTATTGATAACCAATTTCTTCAATAATGTCTTTAACTAATTTGTTAGAATCAGCATCAGCCTCTGCATATATTACAGTATTTCCTACCCTTGTGCATACCGTATAGTAGTTATCGTATTTTAGCCAGCAAACTGTAAAATTAGAAGCAGATGATGTATATTTTTGGTTTTCTCCCTTTGCTCCATAGCGACCGCTATCATATCTAAGATAATTCCAATAAGAAACTCGTGCCGCATGTGCGGATTTATCATCATCAAAAATAAAAAAGTTAAAATCTATTCCACTGTCTGGGTTTATAAAAGTTAGTGCCTTTTGAAGAGTTTCGCCTTTACTATCATTTCTCTCTTTCCATGCAGTTTTAAACATTTCGGTTGTATCAGTGGGGGTAATTCCTTGATTTTCAACTGCTGTCCAAACTTGCTCATAGGTTGCGGCAGTTTTTTGGTTGTCCATTTATAGAAAAATAAAGTAAAATACCACCCAAAAGTAAAACCACAACTACTGGAATTAAAATCAATTTTAAATTTGTTTTAATCAATTCAAAATTTATCTTATTACTCATTAAACAATCACCATTCTGCAAATTCAAGTTTGTCTAATTGGTTTCATCCTATCATAATTTGGCCGAAGATGCAAGAACGGGCGCAGCAGATCAAACTGTTGCGCCTGTAAACTGTCTTATGAATACCGCCCATTCGATCGGAGGCTTTTTGTTGTGCCTTGATGCGTACAAGCGCTAAGAAGATGTGACAACATGCAGATGGGGCAAAGAGGCGCAACCATGAACATTGGCCAATTGGATGGACAACCGCTGGCCCTACAAATTTTCAATGGAATGACTGCGGAGAGTATCTGCGTGAATGAGCGGTGGGCTAAGGATCAGTTGTTTCGATGCGTGTGCTTTGCAGGAGGACAAATAAAGAGTACACCAAGTATTGCTTGGCGTACTCTTTGTTTCAATCTCCGTCCTCCGTGTGGAGGACGACTCTGTACAGGCGGTGCGCTGTACTGCGTGGGCGTGACATTTCAATCCACGTCCTCCGTGTGGAGGACGACCCGATGCGGCTGCACTTGCGCACGGCCCGATGCATTTCAATCCACGTCCTCCGTGTGGAGGACGACGGGGGGAGCTGCTGGAGCAGGCCGCCGACAAACTATTTCAATCCACGTCCTCCGTGTGGAGGACGACGCGCCTCGGCGGTGGACATCCTTACCACGGCCCTATTTCAATCCACGTCCTCCGTGTGGAGGACGACCGCCGCCCGGAGAGCACACGGCCCCTGGCGCGGCATTTCAATCCACGTCCTCCGTGTGGAGGACGACCCTGCTCGGCCCCGCTCAGGCCGGGCACAATGCCATTTCAATCCACGTCCTCCGTGTGGAGGACGACCAAGCAGCTCAGCCTGCACAACTACCGGATGCGGATTTCAATCCACGTCCTCCGTGTGGAGGACGACCTTATGCCCCGCCCTGCCGGGCGGGGCACGGTTGATTTCAATCCACGTCCTCCGTGTGGAGGACGACCCCCGCCCCCGAGATGGAGGCGAGGCCCGCGTATATTTCAATCCACGTCCTCCGTGTGGAGGACGACGCCCCGCCCCCGAGATGGAGGCGAGGCCCGCGTATATTTCAATCCACGTCCTCCGTGTGGAGGACGACCGAGGCCCTGACCGCGAAGCTGGAGTGGCTGAAGATTTCAATCCACGTCCTCCGTGTGGAGGACGACGTAACACAAAAACCCGAAAGGAGGATACACGATGATTTCAATCCACGTCCTCCGTGTGGAGGACGACACTGCATCGTGATTTGCTGCCCTGCAGCGACACTATTTCAATCCACGTCCTCCGTGTGGAGGACGACGCACTCCCTCGCTACGCCGATGGGTGTACGTTAATTTCAATCCACGTCCTCCGTGTGGAGGACGACTTGGCTGCCATTGGCAAGGATGATGCGCTGTACATTTCAATCCACGTCCTCCGTGTGGAGGACGACGGCAGCTGATGCAGAAGACGGCGCTTGCAGCCAGATTTCAATCCACGTCCTCCGTGTGGAGGACGACGCCGCCCGAAGAGCACACGGCCCCCGGCGCGGCATTTCAATCCACGTCCTCCGTGTGGAGGACGACTTCTGCTATTTGCTTGTGATACGGCCACCCCGGTAAATTTCAATCCACGTCCTCCGTGTGGAGGACGACGGGCGCTCATGGGTAACGCCAAACCCGAAAGGAGATTTCAATCCACGTCCTCCGTGTGGAGGACGACCGGCCCGTGACGGATTCACCGGCCAGGGCATCGGCATTTCAATCCACGTCCTCCGTGTGGAGGACGACGGCCGTGGCGGCATACTGCACCAAGTACGCCACAATTTCAATCCACGTCCTCCGTGTGGAGGACGACTATAATGGCGGTGGCGGTAGTAGTGGCCCGCCCTCAATTTCAATCCACGTCCTCCGTGTGGAGGACGACAGCAAAAACAGAGAAAAATCTCTATTTGCATTCATTATAATACAGCAATTTGTACAGATTTGCAACTGAAACAGAGCGCCTATGCTTTCGTTTGCACAGATAGGGACAAACAATCCCCCGAAAAATTGGTGCGAAGCATCCGGGTACGCAGTGCTCGCTTTACGTTCGCACGTCCTTCGCCGCCGGGTGAGGCGCTCAGAAAATCAGCACGTCATCCTGATGGAAGGCGGGGCGAACTCCGATGTGTTCAACCTTGTTTTGATAATGGTTGCCCAGCTGGTAAAAGCGCAGGCTGTCCACTTCCGGGTCGATCAATTTGGCCAGTTCGGCCTTGAGTATGGCGTACTGTGCGGCATCCAGAAGGCATTCAAATACGGAGCTCTGCACCCGCTGCCCGTGGTTTACGCACTGTTTGGCAACTTTGCGCAGGCGCTTGCGCCCGGCGGCGGTTTCGGTGCTCACGTCATAAGTAATCAGCACAAGCATGGCGAGCCTCACTTCCAGAAAAATGGCGGGTAGATCTCCAGGTCGCCGCGAAGCGTGCGGGCGAGCAGCAGAGCCTGCACATAGGGCACGAGACCCCATGGCAGCTTTTCTTTCAGGAACGGATGGGTGATCTGCTCCTTTTTCTTATTCTGCCAGGCGCTCAGAAATGCCTTTCGTCCATCGTCCGTCAGCAGAACGGCACCGTTTTCCTGCGTCTGCATATGCTTGGGCGATAGGATTTTCTGGTTGATGCAGGAGAGAACAAACCGGTCGGCGTATACCGCGCGCAGTTCTTCCATCAGGTCAAGGGCCAAGCTCTGCCGCCCGGGCCGGGGCCGATGCAGAAAGCCCACATAGGGGTCCAGCCCCACGCTTTGAAGTGCGGCGGCGCAGTCCCGGGCGAGCAGCGTATAGGCGAAGGAAAGCAGTGCATTTGCATTGTCCAGCGGCGGCCTGCGGCTGCGGCCGTGAAAACGGAACGCCTCATGCTGCTGCAAAATCAACGAATCGAAGCAGTCGAAATACCGCTGGGCGGCTTCGCCCTCCAGCCCGAGCAGCTGGTCCGGCGTTTCGCATTGTTCTATCAGCGGCAGCGCTGCGGCCAACTGGGCGCTGGCGCGCTTCAGCTGCTCGACCGGTACGCGCTGGGGGTGATCCCGGGTGGCACGCTCCAACACCCAGCGGGCATTATACACCTTGCCCAAAATAAAGCAGCGGGCATATTGGCAGCTGGCATACTCGCTGTCGGCGATTCGGTATTGGGTCTGGCGCAGCAGCACATTGCCACGCTCTTCCCCGACCGTGCGGGCCAGAAATTGTCCGCGCGGGCTGAAAAAGCTCAGGTCAACACCCAAGCGGGCGCATTTGCCCATCAGGGCGGGGCTGGCCCCGGCATAGCTGAAGCAGACGATGCCCTCCAGGGTATGCAAAGGAATGCGGGCCAGTTCCGCCTGGGCGCGGTTTATCACCACGGTTTCTCCGTCCAGTGTGAGATAGGAATCCTCAGACAAAATATACAGGGTGTTCAGCAGCTGTCTCATCATGCGCCTCCCAAAGGTTCGTCCAGATGTGCCCGCAGATAGGCGTTTGGGTCGGCCCGCTGGCAGAGCACGGGCAGGCACAGCGCTTTCAGCGAGCAGGCGCTGCAGTGCTTGCCGGGTTTTACTTTGGGAGTATAGCCCCGCGCAAAGTATCGGTTCATCTCATCGGCCAGCGCCAGGGTGGTCTGCCGAAGTTCCGGCGTGAACGCAACACGCTCGCGGCGGCGGGTTTCTTCGTAAAAGAGTGCGCCTTCCGGAATTTCGCACACCAGCATTTCTTCCAGTGCCATGGCCTGGGCGCACAGCTGCAGCCGGTCGGCATCCGTCTCTTTTTCATGGCCGTGCTTGTACTCCACCGGCGTGGGCTGCCATCGGCCCTCGGCGTTTTGCAGGGGGATTCCGGCCGGGTCGGCCCGGAACTCCACCACGTCGCAGGCACCGGTCATGCGCAGCCGATGGCTGACCACCCGCATTCCACGGGTGATGAGCAGGCTGCCCCGGCGTTCGGTCTGGGCGGTGTCATGGCAGCGGGCGTGCTCAAGCCGCCCCTCGGCAGTGCGCAGATTTTCGCTCCACTGCTGCTCCAGATAAATCAGCGCCCATTGACGACGGCAGAAGGCGAAATGCTGCAGGCCGGACATGAGGAGATACTCGTCCTCGGCGGCCATCAGGAGAGCCTCTCGCAGTGCACGCCCTCGGGCAGATCGTCCGAGACCGAAACAACATAGTCCTCATACCGGCGGGGGACTTCAACGCCCTCGACACGCTGCACCTGAACCTTCTGGAACAGCTTGTAGGCGGGTGCGCAGCCCAGCTCCGAATCGTGCTTAAAGACGATTAACTCCCGCACGGCCATTTTGCCCCGGGCGGCGCTGTGGTCGTTCTCGAACATATTCAGGATGGCCTGCCAGAGCAGCTGCAGGTCGTCCTCCGAAAAGCCGGTGGTTTTACGGGCCAGATTGGCGGAAACATAGCCCTCGGCGCGGTACAGGGCATAGGGTACGATGTGTTTGCGGCCCATTTCGGTGCCCTTCTTTTCGGCGTCGGCCTCCGTGGTGATGGCCACACGGGTGATGGTGACTTCCTGGGGAACGATGGGGTCAATGGAGCGGGCGAAGTTCAGCTGCACCGGGCCGCGCACCTGGCCGCAGTTCAATGCGCCTTTCACAAAGGTGGTCATCACGGCGCCGAAGGTGCGGATGTCGTAAAAGTTGGAGCACATGAAATCCCGCAGTTTCTTATCGATGCCAGGGTCGGCCTTTTTTGCGGCCTTCAGGTCGCCGGATACGCCGACTGCGGTTAAAGCCTCCGCATCGCTTCGGTTCAGGGGGACGCCCTCCTTCACATAAATGCGATAACCGGGTGCCTCCTCCTTCAAATCCTCCACATAGTTGCGGATCTTCCGTTTCAGGCACACGTCCGTCACAAGGCCGTAGCCGGTTTCGGGGTCGATCCGGGGCATATTGCCGGCGTCCGGGTTGCCGTTAGGGTTGCCGTTTTCCACGTCGAACAGGATCACAAAGTCGTAGCGGTTTTTAATGGGGGTAGACATAATTTATTCCTCCTCGCTCTTTTTGGCGTAGCGTTTCTGCATCTGGTGATAGTATCCCAACTGGAAGGCACCCTGATCAGGCAGGGAGAGGTGCAGGGGATAGCTTTCGTGAATGCGGCCCAAAAGATCGGTCAGCTGCTGCTGATAATAGACCTCCTGACCATGGGGCAGCTTGTTCAGATGCTTTTGGGCTAGATTGATGAGGGTGGGGAACACCATGGCAGGGGTGCCGCAGGCCGAGTTGAAATAGCGCTCCCGAATGGTGGTGTTGATGCCGGGGTTGGCGGCTTCCTGAATGGCCTCCAGCACCGAGAACAGGCGGCCCAGCACATAGGGCAGATAGGTGGCGTTTTCGTTCAGTTCCACAGTTAAAACCTCCTTGTGGGCGGAAAGCGGGGACGGATTCCGCAAATAATAGGCTTTCAGAATGGCGGCACGGCCGCGGGTTACATTCTGTTCGGCGCGAATGCGCAGGGTTACGCCGTCCAGCAGGGTGGCGGGATACTGCCCGCCGGTGAGAATGGCCCGAAGCAGGTCGCCTGGCAGCTGCGGAGCAGGGGTCGGGGTGCGTTCGCTGCGGTTGACCGTCTCCTGTGCAAGTGCCCAAATCGAGAGAGTTTCCCGCTTATCGAGGGCGGGCCGCACGATCTTCAGGTTTTCGGCGTGCTCACGCAGGTGGCGGGCAAACTCGCCCAGCGTATCCCGCATAAAAAAGCGCACCGAGATGCGGGCGGCGTTGGGGGAAAGGCCCAGAACATAGAAGTGCTGCTCGTGGCGCAGCGTCTCGCCCAGCCAGGTGCAGGGCTTCCCGGCGGCGAGAAGCTCCAGTGCCCGGGTCAGATCCTCTTCCTGAAGGCCGGCGTCCTCCGGGGCGCCGAACATGGCGAAGATTCCCAGGCTGGCCGCAGCGGGCGAGGCGTTTTCGGCCCAGCAAACCACGGTGGTGTCGCCGATGACGCGGCAGTGGTTCTGGTCCGCCAGAAGCGCGTTCAGAGCCGTGGTGTAGGCAAAGGCGGCGTATTCGCTGACGGGTGCGTTTGCCCCCTGGGTGTGCCCGTAGGAGCAAAAGGCGGGCGCATTGAAGGACACCAGCGCCGCCCCGGAACTTTGCGCCCCTCGGACCCCCTTGATGGACGGGTGAACCAGGGCGGGCGAGGCGGATTGGCCGGTAACGAGGCACGGAACGGCCGGGGCGTTTGAGTCGGCGGAACTGTAATGCGCCTGCCAGGCGGCGCGGATGGCAGGGTCCTCGGTGGTGAGGGTACGGGCACCGTCCGCAGCTTCATACAGAAACAGCAGGTTGGCGTTTCCGGTAATGTCCTTCCAGCGTTCGGCCAAGGCGGGATGGACTGGGGCCTGGCCCGGCTGCCAGGTATCGAAAAAGGCGAGGATGGCTGCAGCGGCGGGGGAATCAACATCGTCCAGCAGCTTGTGGTGCAGGGCGGCGCAGGCCTCGAAGCATTGAACCGCTCGTTCCGGTTTGCCTTTTTCGTCGGCACCCAGCAGATAGGTGGCGTTGTCGCACAGGAAGTTGGGCGCAATGCCGGAAGAGCGCTTTACATGGGCGGGAACAGAGCGTTTGAGGGGAACCAATACCTGCTTTTTGCCCTTTTGCACGAACGTACACACGTCCTCTGCGCGCAGCAGCCGTCCGGCGTCGTCCACCACCAGATAAAAGCTCACGTTAAAGGCGTGATCCCAGCCGGGGGCGGAGATGTCACCTCGTTTCAGAAGCTGCTCGTAATGCGCGGTGAGCGCTTGCAGAATCATGTGAACACCTCCGCATCCCGGCAGTCCAGCATGCCGTTTTCCAACTTGGCACGGAAGAACTGCGGCCGCAGATTTTCCGGGTCGGAATAATCCAGATCGTACAGCATAAAGCCCAGGTCCTGGTTGAGCGGCTGGGCGGGAATGGGGCCTCCGGGCCATTCCCGGAAATTGGCCGGGAACTCCCGGCAGCCGAAGCAGGGCGTGTGGTAGCATTGGCCGTGTTTCAACCGGCGGCGAAGCGTATCCTGGAATTTTCCGGGGTTGTCACTGGGGGCAGCCTTGTCCGTCATGGTGAAGTGGCACTCAATCACATAATGTACGTCCTGCAAAAGCAGGGCGGCTCGCTGCTGAATGTCCTCCTGAGTGTACAGCACCGGCGGCGGCCCACCCTTGGCGGCCGAGAGGGCCGCCGAGGCCAGCAGCGTGGATTTTACCTCGTTGCGGCGAATGGTGGTGAACCGAATGGGGTTCAGCACGTAAATCCGGTCAATGTGGTACTTCATGCCGGGATGCCAGTAGATGGCCTCCACCAGCCCTCGGGCAGCGGAGGGGGTCATGACATCGTAGCTGACCCGTTCGGTTTTCATCTCTGGCCGTGTAAAGCATGCGTAATCGCCCCATACTTCCACGAGCATTGACATACGCATCACTCCTTTCAATTTTTAACTTCACTTGAAGTATATGACGACTTCTGAATTTGATTGTAGCAGGGAATCTGTGGAACGTCAAGTCGATTTTGGGAAAACCTTGTGGTTATCCGTAAAATCTACTATAATGAAATTGGTCATTTTGCCGGTTTCAACGTAACAGGCAGAAATGTGGATTGAAATACTTGCAGTATCTGTAAAGAGAACGCCGGAAAAGCAGTGGAGTGGAACGCTCTGCTGCTTTTTTCGTTCCGGGACTTTAGAGAATGATGCAGGAACCCCCTTCAACGGCTAAGGCAAGCCCAGTTTTGTCGCTGTAAAGGGCTTCATCGGAAAGCAGAAGCTCGCCGCCGGGCAGTTCTTCCAACGCCCCGGCCGCAAGAAGCGATTTCAGCTGCGCTTCGTAGCAGTTCACGCTGTACAGCCCGAGCCGGCGAAGCAGCGTCCGGGTTGGCCCCTGCCGCCGCAGCTGCTCGCACAGGGCGTTGCCCTTCCCGATGGGCAGGTAGACGGTGCGGGTCGGGCTTTCGATCAGCCGGAACTGCTCGGCGGCCCAGGCGAAGGGGAAGAATCGGCCGGGGGAGTCGCCCTTTTGAAAGGCGGGAAGAATCCCGTGCCGGTCCAGCGAAGCCTTGTTGGCGTACAGCTGCCTGAAGTAGGCAAGGATGGCTTCCGGCGTATCCAGCCGCGCGAAATGCTGCTGCACGTAGGCGAGGGCATCCACGTTTGCACGGATCATCCGGGGTGCGGGGCAATCCTCCAGCCGGAACAGCCATACTGGGCTTTCCGCGGCGAGGCGCTTGCCGTTGCGGTTGCAGCGGCCGGCGGTTTGCAGCAGCGAATCCAGCCCAGCCTGCTCCCGGTACGCGGAGGGAAAGTCCACGTCCACACCTGCCTCAATGAGTGAGGTGGAGACCACCCGACAGGGCAACCCGTTTTCCAGCCGGGCGCGAATCTCTGCCAGCTGGCGGCGGCGATCGGCCGCACACAGCAGGGTGGTCAGGCAGTAGCTGCCATCCTGGGGCAGGGCGGCAAACAGGGTTTGGGCTGTTTTGCGGCGGTTCACTACGCAGAGAACCTGCTCGTGTTCTTTCAGCTGCCCAACAAGTGCCTCGTAGGAAACCGTGCCCAGATCGCCCAGCGTTACCCGGCGAAGCACTTGGTACAGCAGGTCCGGGTCGGGGCTGAGCTCCCGAAGGGGCTGCTCGGGGGCGAATTCCCGAAACAGCCCGCCCAGATCCGGCTGCGTGGCGGTGCAGAGCACGGCAGTGACCCCGTAATGCTGAACCAGCTGGGCAATGGCAGAAACGCAGGGGCGCAGATAATCGCAGGGGAGCGTTTGCGCCTCGTCGAAAATCAAGACGCTGTTGGCAAGGTTGTGCAGCTTGCGGCAGCGGCTGGAGCGGTTGGCATACAGCGACTCGAAAAATTGCACGGCGGTGGTTACGATAACCGGCGCGTCCCAGTTTTCACTGGCGAGAAGGCTGCGGTATTGGGAGGGCGTCAGATCGTCCTTTTCCACAATTTTGTAATCTGCGGTGGAAAAGTGGGCCAGTACGTTTTCTTCGCCCAGCAGGTCGGTGAAGGTCTGTGCGGTCTGGTCGATGATGGAGGTGTAGGGGATGACGTAGATCACCCGGTTCAGCCCGTGGGCAGCGGCGTGCTCCAGCGCGAAGGCCAGCGAGGCAAAGGTCTTTCCGCCGCCGGTGGGCACGGTGAGGGTATAAATGCCGCGGGGGCCGGTGCGGCCTTGCTCCAGGCAGGCCTGGAGCACCTGATTGCGCTGCGCGCCCACCGGAGAAGATGCGGCGCCGGTCAGATAGCTGTCTGCCTTGACCTTCATTTTCTTTAGCAGCTCCGGAATGGATTGCCCCGCCCCGCGCGGTGCGGGGCTGCCGTTCATAAAGGTTTCGGTGTCAAGGAAATCGGCATCCACCAGGCAGGAGAAAAGCATCCGCGTAAAGAACGCAGTGGTGAGATTGTCCTTGCTTTCGGCGACCCAGGCGGGAAGCGCTGGGCGGGCCGTGATGGGCGGCAGGCCGCCCGCCACCGGAACCTGCCGCTTGATGCGCCCGAAGAGGGTGGGCTCGTCCGGTGCATCCTGGCGATGGCCGCCGTCGGGAATGCCGCTGTGGTGCCCGGCAATGGCAAAGGCAGCGCAGGGGTCGTTTTGCTGCAAAGCCGCCTGCGCCCCGGCCGTGGAATGATCCACCGGAGGGCCGCCGTGCAGGCGGTGCTGAAAGCCTGGACTGTCCTTTCCCAGGTCGTGGAGAAGCCCGACAAATTCCCCCTCGGCCCCGGCGCTGAAGGCGGAGGCAAACTGCCCGGCCAGGGCGGCGGTTCCGCGCAGGTGGTCGATCAGCGTTTGGCTGCGGGTTTCGTCTTCGCTGATGTGGGCAAGTGGAATTGGATCAGCAGCCTTCATGGAAAACTCCTTTCACATTACAAATGGGAAGCAGGTGATTTGTTTTGGGCGGATTTTGGGGCTTCAATAAAGAAAATCTTCGCGGTTTGGGCGGCCTAACATATTTTTGAACCCGCGGTTCCCTATTTTATTGGGAATGCGTTTGAACTGCTTTATTGTAAATAATTATAGCACACAGTAAAGCCTATAGAGCGGACTTTAAACTTGAACCATACGGGGGATGGCACCTTTGTACAGAATGCGAAATTGATTGAATGGAGCGTTGGAGATTTTGCCAACACGGCGCGCGGCCAGAAAAATCCGATGCCGCACACCCGGTTTTGTATTCTGCGTTCCGCATTCAGGGCCGCTCGGGTCTGTCATCCTGAATGCTGCTTTTTGGCACGGCTTTCCCTCTTTTGGCATAGATTGGGGCACAAAACGCCGCAAAGGCGAGGGAAGGGAGCGGTGCCGGGTGGGAGAGGTGTTGAAAATTTGGGGCGGTGTGCGGCTGGAAGGGGAGGTCTGGCTGCCGCCGGCCAAGAACAGCGTGCTGCCCATTCTGGCCGCAAGCCTTTTGTGCGATGGGCCGGTGCGGCTGCGGCAGACACCGCGGCTGACGGATGTGGAAAACAGTCTGGCCCTGCTGCGTGCGGCCGGGATGCGCACCGCCTGGGAGGGCGAGGATCTGCTGCTGGCCCCAGGCCGGGCGGGAAAAAGCGCCCTGCCGGACGGGCCGGTGCGGGCCATGCGCAGCTCGGTGTTCTATTTGGCCCCTATGCTGCACCGCATGGGCGAGGTGCGCATGACCATGCCTGGCGGGTGCCGCTTGGGCCCGCGGCCCATTGACATCCACCTGGAGGGGCTGGCCTGCATGGGGGCCGCCGCCGAATGGAAGGGAGAGCAGCTGACCCTTTCAGCACCGCGCGGGCTGTATGGGGCGGAATTTTCCCTGCGGCTGCCCAGCGTGGGGGCCACCGAAACCCTGATGATGGCCGCCGTGAAGGCCAAAGGCATCACGGTGCTGCGTGGTGCAGCCCGAGAACCAGAAGTGGTGGACCTGGCGCGTTTTCTGATGGCTGCCGGGGCGCACATCTGTGGGGCGGGCACTTCGACGATCTGGATTCAGGGGCGGGAGCGGCTGAGCGGCGCGGCGTTCCGCCCAGTGACAGACCGGATCGTGGCGGCCACGGTGCTGGCTGCGGCGGCCGCCACCGGCGGAAGCGTGACCCTGCGGCGCTGTGTGCCGGAGCATCTGGAGCCGGTGGTGGAGGTGCTGACGCGGGGCGGGTGCCGCATCCGGCGGGAAGGCCCGGCGGCCCTGACGCTGGCGGCCCCTGCGCGGCTGGCCGGGGCCGGATGGGTCACGGCGGGGGCGTACCCGGCATTCCCCACCGATGCAGCGCCGGTTCTGGCGGCGGCCTTTCTCACAGCGGAGGGGCCGAGCTATTTTGAGGATACGGTGTTTGAGCACCGCTTCGGCTGCGCGGCGGGCTTTTCGGCGCTGGGCGGCCGGGCAAAGGTGCGGGGGCGGCTGCTGGAACTGGCCCCGGCCGAGCGCCTGCAGGGGGCAGCGGTGAGTGCGGCGGACCTGCGGGGTGGGGCCGCGCTGGCCGTGGCAGCCCTGCAGGCACAGGGAGAGAGCACCATTGCGCAGGCCGGGTACATCCGCCGCGGCTACGGCGACCTGGCGGCCCTGCTGCGCAGCCTGGGGGCGCGCGCTGAGTGGGAAGGAAAAACCGAACGGGAAAACGAGGGGAAGCGGCGGACAAAGCCGGAAAAATATTTTTCGGAAGCAGGCGGAATATCCCTGCCTTAGCCCTTGAATTTGACAGGAAAATCTGTTACTCTTATTAGGAATAAAAGCAACTTTAAAAAGGCAGCCGTGTCTGTCGGCAGGCTGCCCTTTTTTATCCTTGCAGGCAAAACGGCTGCATGAAGAGATACAATCAGCGCTGTATGCGCGTGAAGATAACAGATCGGGGGATGTTTGAACGATGGCTTTTATGCTTGATACGGAGATGGCGAATGTAACCAACATCAAGGTAATCGGCGTGGGCGGCGGCGGCGGCAACGCCGTGAACCGCATGCTGCTGGACGGCGTGCAGGGCGTGGAGTTTGTGGCCATGAACACCGACCAGCAGGCGCTGCTGGCCAGCAAGGCCACCCAGAAGGTACAGCTGGGCGCAAAGCTGACCAAGGGCCGCGGCGCAGGCGCCGACCCCGAGGTGGGCCAGCGTGCCGCCGAAGAGAGCAAGGACGAGATCGCCAGCGCCCTGAAGGGGGCGCAGATGGTGTTTATCACCGCCGGTATGGGCGGCGGCACCGGCACCGGCGCTGCCCCTGTGGTGGCCGAGGTGGCCCACGATCTGGGCATTCTCACCGTGGGCATTGTGACCAAGCCCTTCTCGTTTGAGGGCAAGCGCAAGATGAACATGGCCGAGCAGGGCATCGACAATCTGCTGATGCATGTGGACAGCCTGATTGTGATCCCCAACGAGCGGCTGAAGCTCATCAGCCAGGAGAAGATCACCCTGGCCAACGCCTTTGCCGCGGCGGACAACGTGCTGCGCCAGGGTGTGGAGAGCATCTCGGCATTGATCAACGTGCCCGCCTTCATCAACCTGGACTTTGCCGACGTGCGCAGCATCATGAAGGATGCCGGTTACGCCCACATGGGCGTGGGCAGCGCCAAGGGCGCCGGAAAGGCCGAAAACGCCGCGAAGGCCGCCATTTCCAGCCCGCTGCTGGAAACCAGCATTGCCGGTGCTCGCGGCGTGATCATCAACATCACCTCTTCGCCGGACATCGGCCTGGATGATGTGGAGCAGGCCGCTGGCATGATTACCCAGTCGGCCCATCCCGATGCGAACATCATCTGGGGTACTGCCTTTGATGAGAGCCTGTCGGACGAGATGCAGATCACCGTGGTGGCCACCGGCTTTGACAACACGCCGGACAGTGCCCGCCAGGCGGCTGCAACCCCGAAGCCGGTGCTGGATGCGCAGAGCGCCGAAGCCCCGGCTCCTGCCGCCCAGGCGGAGAGCAGCGCCGCAGCCCCGGCTGCCCCTGCAGCGCCCGCTGCGTCTGCGGGCTCCGAAGATGACTACGGCATTGAGCAGATTATTGAAATGCTGAACAAGCGCCGCTGAACCCGGCGGCTGATGACCGAAAGGGGGCGGCGTAATGCCGCAGGAGGAAATGACCGCCCGGTTCCGCACGGCACTGATGGGCTTTCAAAAGCAGGATGTGCTGAACTGGATCGACGAGCGGACCGCCGAGGCACAAAAACGCCAGGAAGAGGCCAAAGCCCGCGAGGCTGAACTGCAGCAGCAGCTGGCGGCCCTTCAGGAAGAAAAACAGGCGCTGGATGCACAGCTGGCCGATGCAAAGGCCCGGGTGCAGCAGATGCACGAGCAGCTGGAGGACTGTAAGGCCCGGCAGGAAAAAGCCGAGGCCGAGGCGCAGTCTTATAAAGTGCGCCTGTTTGACAAAGAGCAGGAAGTGGTGCGCCTGCGCGGAGAGAGCAGCGAAATGCGGCGTCAGCTGGATGAGCTGGCGGCGCAGCTTGCCGAGTGGAAAGCCCGCAGCGCCCATCTGGAGGAGCAGACCCGGCAGGCCGCCGCGGCTGCGCAGAGCCGCCTGGACGAAGCCCAGGCGCAGGCCCGGGAGCAGCTGGCCCAGGCCCGCCGAGAGGCGGCGCAGCTGTTGGCGGATGCCCAGGTGCAGGCGGAACAACGCACGGCCCAGGCGGCCGGGCGGGAAGAGCAGCTTCGCCGGGAGGACCTGGCCCGCCGCGCCGCCCTGCAGGAGCAGGAGCGCCGCACACGGGAGGCGCTGGCCAAAGAGCAGCGCACGGCTCAGGCGGCCATGGCGGACGGTGCCCGGGATGTGGCAGCCAGCGTGGCCCTGCTGAAACAGCAGCTGGCCCAGGTGGACGAACAGGTGCGCCAGGTGACGGAGCTTCTGCATCAATCCACCGGCGCAGTGCGCGTGGCACTGGGCGAAACTGAGCAGGGGCTTGCCAAACTGGACCGCCAGCTGAAGCGCTTCCCGGAGCGTGAACCGGCAGTTCCGCCCCCCGCTGCCCCGGAGCCGCCCCGCAAACCCCGCGCTCAGGCCCCCCGTGCCGCCGCAAAGGCGGAGAGCAAGAGCCGGCCGGAGGGCTTGCTGGAGCTGCTGGAACGGGTGCTTGGCCGCTGAAGACTCCCAGAAATTCAAAGAGTATGCGCCGGATGTGCGCATCGGAAAGCACAGACACGGAAAAGACGCACCGGGCCGGAGCCTGCCTGCGGATTGAAGCGGTTCTGTGCTTTCCTTTTGTCCGAATGGGACAGAACGGGAAGTTGAGACTGGAGCAAACACCCCAAATGGCCGGCGGAAGTGCCCGGCCGCGATGGGATAAAAGAGGAGAAAAACACGTGGAACAGCCAAAATCAACGATCAAAAGCCGCATGAATGACATCCATGTGGGTGGGCTTCCCCTTTGGCTCTATCTGCTGGCGCTGGTGCTGCTGGCGGCGGCGCTTTGGATGGACTGCCTGCCCCGGAACATTGTGGGGGCCTTCTTTCTGCTGATGATTCTGGGCGACGGCCTGAATTATCTGGGCAACACCATTCCCATTGTAAAAACCTATCTGGGCGGCTCGGTGATCTGCATTTTCGGCGGTGCCATTCTGGCGGCGGCGGGGGTGTTCCACCAGAGCGCCATGGAAACCATGGACGCCTTTGTAAACGACGAGGGCTTTCTGGTGCTGTACATTTCGGCCCTGATCACTGGCAGCCTGTTCAGCATTGACCGGAATCTGCTGCTGCAGGGCGCGGTGCGCATTCTTCCGGTATCGCTCACGGCGCTGCTGGTGGGCTTTCTGGTGTGCGGCGGCATCGGCGCGGCGAGCGGAAACGGCTTCTGGAACAACATCCTCTATGTGGCCGTGCCTATGACCAGCGGCGGCATGACGGCCGGCACCGTGCCCCTGTCGCAGGTGTACGCCGCTCAGCTGGGCCAGAATGCCGGTGACATTCTCACCCGCATTGCCCCGGCCACGGTGCTGGGCAACTGCATCGCCATCATCTACGCCAGCCTGGCCGACAATCTCGGTCGAAAGCACCCGGCGCTCAGCGGCGGCGGGCGGCTGGTGAACGACGGCACCCCGGCCCCGGCCCCCCGCACCATGAACATTACGCTGGAAAAAATGGTGGTGGGCCTGTTGGCGGCGCTGGGCTTTTACTGCCTGGGCACCGTGGGCCACAGCTTGGTCAAGCCCATTCCCATCTACGGCTGGATGATTTTGCTGGTGATGGTGGTGAAGTGCCTGGGCTGGATGCCGGCCGAAGTGGAGGACGCCGCCTGCCAGTGGGGGCAGTTCGTCATCAAGGCTTGGACGGCGGCCGCCCTGTTCGGCATTGGCGTGACCCTGATCGACCTGAACACCATTGCCCAGAACATGACGCCGCTGTATCTCCTCACCATTTTGGTGGTGGAGACCGTGATCGTGCTCACGGCGTCCCTCATCGGCTGGAAGGCTGCGCATTTTTACCCGGTGGAGGCTGCCATTGCGGCGGGAATGTGTACCACCAATATGGGCGGCAGCGGCAACGTGGCCGTGCTGAGCAGCGCCCACCGCATGGAGCTGATGCCCTTTGCACAGATCGTGACCCGAAGCTGCGGCGCGTTGATTCTGACCCTGGGCGGCGTGCTGATCCAGTTTGTGGGCTGAGAAGCCGCGGGGGCTGCCGGCGAAATGGCAAGTTTTTTCAACTTGCATAAACTATACTGATGTGGTATACTATGGGCATTGAAACAGAAAAGGAGGCCGAGTGATACAATGGCAATGGAAGTAACGGAGGCAACCTTCCAGCAGGAGGTTGCGCAAAGCCCCATCCCGGTGCTGGTGGATTTTTGGGCGCCTTGGTGCGGCCCCTGCCGCATGCTGGCCCCTGTGATGGAGCAGCTGGCCGATGAGCAGGAGGGCAAGGCCAAAGTGGTGAAGGTGAATGTGGACGACAACCCCGAGCTGGCCAAGCAGTTCCAGGTGTACAGCATTCCCACCGTGATCGCCTTTAAGAACGGGCAGGAGACTGGCCGAAGCGTGGGTCTGGTGCCCAAGGCAAACCTGACGGCACTTCTGTAAAACTAACCACAAAAAGACCCGGCGGAACCATGCAAATGCAATGGTTCCGCCGGGCCTTTTGCGCGTTATTCGGCGGGCGGGTCGGCCAGCGTGTTCTGCACATAGTTCAGAAATTCCCGGCTCACCCGGGACAGGGGGCGGTTCTGGCTCCACACCAGAGCGTAAGAGGCGGTCACGGCGGGCTCCACCAGCCGCTTGATGCAGATGGAGGCCCCGGCGGCAAATTCGGCGGCCGCGGCCGGATAGATGGCAATGCCTACGTTCTGCTCCGTCAGCTCGTAGGCGTTGAGCATATGAGCCATCCGACAGCGCACGATGGGCTTCTGGCCGCTGGCGGCGAACCAGCCGGTGATTTCCTGTAAGCGGGTGGCACGGGAGGGGATGATCAGCTCATAGGGGGCAAGCTGCGCCAGCGGAATGGAGTCTCCGGGCCACTGGGCCAGAGGGTGGGCCGCCGGAATCATGGCGATCCACGGTTCGCTGTACACATGGATGCTGTTCAGGCCCTCGGCATTGAAGGGGTCCATGATCAGGCCCAGGTCGCACAGGCCCTTGTTGACTCGACCCTCCACATCATCGGTGTCGCCGTTCCACAGGCTGTACTGCACCTGGGGGTAATTCTTGTGGAACCCGGCGATCCAGGAAGAAAACAGCCGGGGAGCGTGCCCTTCCACCGAGGCCAGGTACAGGCTGCCCTGCAGGCCCTGCTTCATATCTCGGATATCCTCGGCCGAGCGATCCACTAGTTCCAGCACCTGGCGGGCGTATTGCAAAAAAAGCGTGCCCTCCTCGGTCAGCTGCAGGGCACGGGGCTTGCGCAGAAACAGTGGCGCGCCAAGCTCCGCCTCCAGGTCCTGAATCTGGCGGCTGAGGGGCGGCTGGGCGATGCAGAGCCGGGCGGCGGCACGGGTGAAGTTCAGCTCTTCTGCCACCGTGACGAAATAGCGAATGTGGCGCAGTTCCATTGGGGGGGGGAGGCTCCTTTCTGAGAAAGATCGAAATCGAATTCACAAATGAAATACCTTAAAGGTATTACGACACAATCATTATATGTATTTTACAGAACGAGGTCAAGATGCTAACATATAGGCAAGGAGGAAGTTAAAGGAATTTCCTCCAAAAGAGCAAATGCAAAATGCAGATAAGGAGGAGCTCTTATGAAAAATATGTTGAAGACGATGCAGGACCTGCTGGAGGAGTATTACGAGAGCTTCGGCATGGAGCGGGGCGGCAAATAACCGCAACGAACCAAGGCTGACAACCCCCGCATGACCGCAGTGAAACCGGAAACTCGATGGAATGATCGACAAACGCAAGGAGGAACGGTTATGAAAAAGATGGTTGACCTTCTGAATGAGATCTTGAGCGAATACTACACCAGCTTCGGGCATGAGAAGTAACCTCCTCAACGAAGCTTCCAACATACCAACAAAACCGACAAGCAAAGCGCCCGCCCCGGCCAGAAACCGGAGCGGGCGCTTTGCTTTGTGCATCGCGGATGCAATAGGCAGCAGCGGCTCAAGCAGAACAAAGCCGCGTAAGCCGCACAAATTTGCACACAGGACTAAAACAAATGGTATAAAACAACTTGGAATTAACGATAAGTTTGGAAACGCGAGGGCGCAATTCACAAAATGCAAACGAAAACGGAAAATGCGGGGCAATTCGGCCCATGCAGAACGCTTACAAGTCTCGCCCGGCCAGATACAGCATCAGCGGGCGGGCCTGGGCGGCCAGATACAGCGAACCGCAAACCACAACCCCTTTGCCGGTGGCTTCGGCCTGGGCAAGGGCGTCCTCCAACTGCTCGCAGGTGGTGGTATGCACCCCTTCCCGGCTGGCCAGGTCGGCCAGCTCCCACGCTTCCATGGCGCGGGGGCAATCCGGCGTTACGGTGTAAATGTGCTCAAAGCAGGGGGCCAGCGTGTGCAGTACCTGGGGCACGGCCTTGTCCTTCAGCATACCCATCACGGCCACCAGCCCGTGGCAGCGGGCTTCCTTCAGGGTGTCGGCCAGAGCCTCGGCCCCGTCCGGATTGTGGCAGCCGTCCAGCAGCAGCAGCGGCTGGCGGCGCAGCACCTCGATGCGGGCGGGGAAGCTTGCCTGCTCCAGACCTGCGATGATCTGCTCGTCGGTGATCTCGTAGCCCTTGCGCCACAAAGCCAGGGCGATTTCGATGGCCATGGAAGCGTTCATGGCCTGGTGCCGGCCGGGGAAGGGCAGCACCACTTCATAGCCGCCGTATTCCATGCGGTTTTCAAAGGGCAGGCCCCGGCGGCGGTGTACATCTTCCGGGTCGGGGGTCACCAGTTCACAGCCCAGGCGCTGTGCTGCGGCCTCCACCACCCGCTGGGCGCGGGCCGGCTGGGCTGGGTAGCTGACGGCGATGCAGCCGGGCTTGAGAATGCCGGATTTTTCCATGGCGATTTTTTCCACGGTGCCGCCCAGAATGGCAGTGTGGTCCAGCCCGATGCAGGTGATGGCGGCCACAAGCGTACCGGGAACCACGTTGGTGGCATCGTAGCGGCCGCCGAGGCCGGTTTCCAGTACGGCAAAGTCGCACCCTTGGCGGGCAAACCAGCACAGGGCCACGGCGGTAACGGCCTCAAACTCCACCGGGGGCTCCAGCCCGTCCGCCTCCATGGCGTCCACGGCGGCGCAGATCTCGGTGGTGATCTGGCCCAGATCCTCCCAGGAGATCATCTCGCCGTTGATCTGGAAGCGCTCGCGGAATTCCAGCACGTAGGGCGAAATGGTCAGGCCGGTTTTGTATCCGGCCTGGCGCAGGATGGACGCGGTGAGGGTGGCCACGGTGCCCTTGCCGTTGGTGCCGGCAATGTGTACGCACTTCAGCCCGGCTTCCGGGTTGCCCAGGCGGGCCATGAGGGCCTGCATCCGGGTAAGGCTTGCGCCGGAGCCCATGCGGGGAAAGCTGTGAAGGTATTCCACGGCTTCAAAACCTGTCATTGAAGTTCCTCCTTTTTACAAAGCGGGCGAATGTTCAGCGGCCGCTGCGCAGAAGAATGCCGCACATACGCAGAAACAGCAGCAGACACAGGGAGACGAACAGCCCGGCGCATACGCCGGAAAAGTCGATCCATACATCGGTGAGCTGGCTGGAACGGCCGGCCATCAGCAGTTGAATGGTTTCATCGGTGTTGGCCACCAGCAGGCCGAACAGCAGCGGCCAGCTGATGTGCCGCACAAATCTCCGGGTGTAAACCCGAAGGCAGAGCATGGCCAGAAAGCCCAGAAGGGTGTATTCGGCAAAGTGGGCCAGCTTGCGGATCTGATGGGAGGTGAGCGGCCCCAGGTTTACCTTGGCCAGAATGGGGTTGACCAGGGCCAACACCTCGTCGCTGCGGGCGCTGGAAACCTGCGCCACCTCCATGGAATTGGAAAAGATAAAGACGACGGCCCAGATCAGCGCCAGCGTAAACAGAATGCGCAGGGCGATGACCCAGGGATTGATTTTTTCTTGCGGCATGAATTGGGTGCTCCTTTTTGTATGCAGCCGCAGCGGCCCCGAAACGGCCGCGCCCCGACCTCCGGAAAAAGCCGGAGAAACGGTGCAGCTGCGAATCGGCCGGGAAGGGTGCCCACGGTAAAACACCGGGGGCCGCCCTTCGTTCGGCAACGTACCCATCATACCACAGGATGCAAGACCTTCCATGAACGGTTTGTGAAACCATCCTGAAATTTGTTGCACCCATCCCCTGAAAAAAGCACCGTGCCCAGCCCGGAAAAGAGCGGCGCACGGCGCTTTGAACAGAGAGTTTTGGGGAAAATCGGCCTGTTTCGCGCTCAGCAGCCGCGGAACAGAGGCTCGCTAACCAGCTTGTCGAACATGGAGATGAACGGCCCCATGCAGAAGGCGGCCAGAATGGTACCCAGCCCCAGAATGCCGCCCAGCTGCCAGCAGGCGACGGCACACAGGCCATCGGTGGCCATGCGGCAGAGAAAGAACTTAACGGGGGTGTGGTGCGCCAGCGCCAGGGCCGTGGCATCGTAGGGCGAAGCGCCCATGTCGGCGTTCAGGTACAGGCTGCACCCCAGGCAGGTGATGAGCAGCGCCAGCATACACACCACAATCTGGGCGGCCAGCCCGGAAGGTTGGTAGAGCGCTTCAAACAGCTTTGCGAAAAACTCCACCACGTATCCCACCAGAAAGGCGTTGAACAGAGTGCCCCAGCCGATGCGGTGGCGCAGCGAAAAGCACATCCCCACAAACAGAACGGCGTTGATGGCCAGCTCCACATGGCCCAGCGAGACAGAGAACCGGTCGCTGATGGCAAAGCACATGCCGGTGAATGGGTCGTTGCCCAGGCGGGCCAGCCGGAACAGGGCAATGCCGGCCGACATAATGACCAGGCCGAGCATCATCAGCCAGAATCGCCGGGTGCGCAAATTGGCAAGCTGCTGTTTCATCGGAATGCTCCTCTTCTGATTTTTTAAGTTATGGGAAAATCAGCCCAGCGCGGCCAGAGACTGCTCCACATTGGCGAGCTTGTCCTGCGCGTTGGCCAGCTTCTGGCGGATGCCATCCACGACCTGAGCGGGGGCCTTGCTCACAAAGCCCTCGTTGGAGAGCTGACGGGTGAACTGGGCAATCTCCTTTTCCACCTTTTCCTTTTCCTTGTTCAGGCGGGCCAGCTCCTTCTCCCGGTCGATCAGCTCCATCATGGGGATGAAGCCGCGGGCGGTGTGGGTGACCACCTGCACCATGCCTTCGGTGGGGCCTTCGTACTTTTCGCACAGGGTCACGTCGGTGGCAAAGGCGAACTTGGCCAGGTAGGCGCTGCCCTTGCGGAAGGCGGCGGAATCAGCGGTTTCGATGATCATGCTGGTCTTTTTGGCGGGATGGACGTTCATCTCGGCGCGGATGTTGCGCACGGCCTTGATGTAGTCGGTCAGCTTGGCAAAGTCCTCTTCATCCTGGGGATAGTTGTGGGCTTCGTCGAACACGGGCCAGCTCTGGTTCATGATGCTCTCGGCGCTGCCGGGCAGAGACTGATACAGTTCCTCGGTCACGAAGGGCATGAAGGGGTGCAGCAGCTTCAGGGCCTTATCCAGCACATACACCAGCACCTTGCGGGCGGCATCGGCCTGGGCCTCGTCGCCGCCGTTCAGGCGGGCTTTGGCAATTTCAATGTACCAGTCGCAGTAGACATCCCAGATAAAGTCGTAGATCTTGGCGCCGGCCAGACCCAGCTCGTACTTATCCAGGTTGTCGGTCATATCGCGGGCCACCTGGTTCAGGCAGGAGAGCACCCATTTGTCGCTCATGTCCAGCTGATCCTCGGCGGGCAGGCCGGGCACAAAGTTTTCGGGCAGGTTCATCTGCACAAAGCGGGCGGCGTTCCACAGTTTGTTGGCGAAGTTGCGGGAAGAGCGCACTTTCTCGTCGCTGTAACGCATATCGTTGCCCGGGGTGGAGCCGTTGATGAGGGTGAAGCGCAGGGCGTCGGCGCCGTAGTCCTTGATGACCAGCAGCGGGTCGATGCCGTTGCCCAGGCTCTTGGACATCTTGCGGCCCTGGCTGTCGCGCACGATGCCGTGGATGAACACGGTGTCGAAGGGAACCTCGCCCATGTTCTCAATGCCGGAGAACATCATGCGGGCTACCCAGAAGAAGATGATGTCGTAGCCGGTGACCAGCGTGTTGGTGGGGTAGAAGAACTTCAGGTCCTCACTGTCCATATTGGGCCAGCCCAGGGTGCTGAAGGGCCACAGGGCCGAGCTGAACCAGGTGTCCAGAGTGTCGGGGTCCTGGGTCAGGTGGGTGCAGCCGCACTTGGGGCAGACGGATGGAGCGGACTTGGCCACCACGGTCTCGCCGCACTCGTCGCAGTACCATGCGGGAATCTGATGGCCCCACCACAGCTGGCGGCTGATGCACCAGTCACGGATGTTTTCCATCCAGTTGTAATAGATCTTGTCGAAGCGGGCGGGCACAAACTTGGTGCGGCCGCTGCGCACGGCCTCAATGGCGGGCTTGGCCAGAGGTTCCATCTTCACAAACCACTGCTTGGAGACCATGGGCTCGATGGTGGAGTGGCAGCGGTAGCAGGTGCCCACCTCATGCTGCAGCGGCTCGACCTCTTTCAGATAGCCGCCGGCCTCCAGATCGGCCAGAATGGCCTTGCGGGCTTCCAGGGTGGTCATGCCGGCGTACTTGCCGCAGTCCAGCACCTGAGGTTCGTCGGCCGCGGCCTTGCCGCTGGCAAACAGCTCATCGGCAGCGGCCTTGTCGGCAGCGCCGGTCATGCGGCCGTCGTAGGTAAACACCCGCACGATGGGCAGGTCGTGGCGCTTGCCCACCTCATAGTCGTTGGGGTCATGGGCGGGGGTGATCTTCACCACGCCGGTGCCCTTCTCCATATCGGCGTGCTCGTCGCACACGATGGGAATCTCCTTGTTCAGCAAGGGCAAAATCACATGGCAGCCGTGCAGGTGGGCATAGCGGGGGTCGTCGCCGTTGATGGCCACGGCGGTATCGCCCAGCATGGTCTCGGGGCGGGTGGTGGCCAGCTCCAGGAACTCACCGGTCTCCTTCACCGGGTAGAGCAGGTGCCAGAAGTGGCCGTCCTGACTCTGGTACTCCACCTCGGCATCGGAAATGGAGGTGTTGCAGTGGGGGCACCAGTTCACCATGCGGTTGCCGCGGTAGATCAGGCCCTTGTCGTACAGGTTGACGAACACCTGCTTCACGGCCTCTGAGCAGCCCTCGTCCATGGTGAAGCGCTCGCGCTGCCAGTCGCAGCTGCAGCCCAGCTTTTTCAGCTGGCTGACGATGCGGCCGCCGTACTGTTCCTTCCAGGCCCAGGCACGCTTCAAAAAGCCGTCGCGGCCCAGGTCGTCCTTCGTCAGGCCCTCTTCCTTCATGGCCGCCACGATCTTGGCCTCGGTGGCGATGGAAGCGTGGTCGGTGCCGGGCACCCACAGGGCTGCGTAGCCCTGCATCCGCTTGAAGCGGATGAGGATGTCCTGCATGGTCTCATCCAGGGCATGGCCCATGTGCAGCTGGCCGGTGATGTTCGGCGGCGGCATCACGATGGTGTAGGGCTTCTTGCTGCGGTCCACTTTGGTGTGGAAGTAACCGCCCTGCTGCCAGAAGTCGTAGATTCGGTCCTCGACCTGGGCAGGATCATACTGTTTGGCCAGTTCTTTCATTGGTTGGGTCCTCCTGTGTGATGAGAAAACGTCCCGCAGGGCAAAGAAAAAAGCCGCCCCACAGAACGAACGTTCTATGGGACGGCTGAACGATTGTTTCTGCCGCGGTACCACCCACGTTGCCGCGCGGCGTGTGCCTGCGGCCCCTCTGCGGTGCGCCCCGCAAAAGGCGCATCCTGCCTGGATAACGGCGGCAAACCCGTGGACGGCTACTGAATTCACCACCCCTGCTCAGAAGCGACAGCGCAGGCCGGCCTTTGCCGGGCTTGCACCGCCCCCGGCTCGCTGAAAAGGCAACGGAACCCTGCGCCCTCTTCCTCGGCGCATTTGGCTCATGGCGGCACCGCGCGCCTCACGCATTTGCAGCCTATGCATTCGTCTGCTGCCTCGGCCTTTGGCTCTGCGCGGTGTTGCCGTATAAAAAACATAATAGCGTTTTTCGGGGGCGTTGTCAAGCAAAATGCCCGCCATTTGCACCGGGCAGAAGTTCAGGCTAGCCGGCCGACCCAATCCAGCAGAATTTCCATGCGTCGCTGCAAATTGTCGCTGAAGCGTTCGCCAACCTCCAGCACCACGGCATCCGGCACGGTGGGCTGCTGCACAAGCAGGTTTTCCACGGTCAGCTGATTGGTGTGCAGCACCAGCGCGGTGTCAAACCCCTCGGCCAGGTGGGGGCCAAGGGCTGCGCCGAAGCTGTCCCGCGCCAGCAGCAGGGTGCCGCTGCCGTCGCCCTGGTAGCGGGTCAATTCGCTTTCCCGGCCGCCCTCGGTGAGGCGGGCGGTGGGGGCATTTACCTTATAATAAAGGTCGTCGGTGCACCAGTTCCAGCGGCCGCACAGGTTGGCCAGATCCTTCGGGGCGGTCTCGCCCGGGTCAACGGCCGTTTGGGGCAGGGTGGTTTCATAGGGCAGGCCCAGGGCAGCGAACACCTGCTGGGCCGCCAGCCAGGCGCCGGGGTCGTTCCAGTGGGTGTCGTACTTGTAATACACCTGCTGCGTTTCGCTGGCGGTGCGCAGGAGTTCCAGCGGGAACACCACGGGAACCCCGCTGGCGGAAAGGGCCTGGGTCAGCGCTTCGACCCGGGTGGGGCGGCTCACCACCGGGATGCTGGTGGGCATCCGGGCGGCATACACCCCTTCTTTGGCGGGCGCAAACAGAATGACAAGTTTGCTGCCCCGGGCGGCGAGGGCCTCGTTCAAGGCGGTGAGGGTCTCGGCCATGGTCCGGGTCTCCTCCTCCGTGTAGGCGGTGAGGCCCTGATAGTCGGAAAGGCTCCGGGAGTCGGACACATCCTTCAAAAACAGCCAGCCGTCCCTGCCCTGCAGCACACTGTCGGAGTCCAGACTTCCGGTGAGCAGGTCGGCCCCGGCCTTCAGGCTGAGGAAGCTGTTCCGGAAGGGGGCATTGTCTTCCAGCCAGCTTTCAAAGGCGGACGGCCAGTCGGAAATGGGCACGCTTTTGCCCGGGAAGGGGGTCAAGGTGCGGTTTTCGTAGTTGGTGGTGTCGCAGCGGCTGTGCAGGGCCAGCCACAGCAGCCCCGGGCCGAGCAGCAGCGCAAAAAATCCCGCGGCCAGGGCACGCTGCCCGCGAGCCGCACACTTTGTGGGGGCGGACTTCTTTTCAGGGGTCAAAACAGGCATTCGCGCACCTCCTCAGAAGCGGAAATAGATAAAGGGGTTGTAGGTGCCGCTCACCAGCAGCACCAGGCTGGCAAAGCCGAGGGCGAGCAGGCAGACTGTCTGGGCCGGGCCGGTGCGCTGCCGGTCATACAGGGCGGCCTTCAGGCGGGGCAAACACGCCTGCACCGGCCCGCACAGCAGCAGCCCGGCGGCGAGCAGCAGCAGGGTGCGGCCATCCCAATAGCGGGCGGCCGGGTAAGCGGCAAAGCCTGCAGCCGGCAGCCACATGGCCTTGAGCCACAAAACGCCCGCCCGCAGGCCCGGGGCACGGAACAGCACCCAGCCGCACACCACGCAAACCAGCGTGTACAGGCGGGTGACGGGGGCAGGCAGCCGTTCCAGCGGCTTTTTCAGCACCGTGCGCTCCAGAATCAGCAGCACGGCATACCACATACCCCAGGCAACAAACTGCCAGTTGGCCCCGTGCCACAGGCCGGTGGCCAGAAACACCACGAACAGATTGAACAGGGTGCGTCGCTGCCCGTTCCGGCTGCCGCCCAGGGGAATGTACAGGTACTCCCGGAACCAGCCGGAGAGGGTCATGTGCCAGCGCCGCCAGAACTCGCTGACGGTTTTGGAGAGATAGGGGTAGTTGAAGTTTTCCGGGAAGGCAAACCCGAACATGGCCCCCAGCCCGATGGCCATATCGGAGTAGCCGGAAAAGTCGTAGTAAATCTGCAGGGTGTAGTACAGCGCCCCCAGCCAGGCCAGCGGAGTGCTTACCAGCTCCGGCGCAAGGGCGAACACCTCGTCCGCCCGGGCGGCAAAGCAGTTGGAGAGAATTACTTTTTTGGAGAGGCCGTACAGAAAACGCTTGATGCCGTAGCAGAACCCGGTCAGGTCGGCGGTGCGGCTGCGCAGCTGGGTTTCCACCTCGCTGTAACGAACGATCGGCCCGGCCACCAGCTGGGGGAAGAAGCTGATGTACAGCGCCAGCAAAAACCAATTCTTTTGCAGCTTGATGCTGCCGCGGTACAGGTCGATGACATAACTCATGGCCTGGAAGGTGTAGAAGCTGATGCCCAACGGCAGGGCAATTTCGCGCACCGGCAGCACCTGCCGGTGCAGCAGGGCGGCCAGAGTGTCTCCGGCAAAGCTGTAATACTTGTAGTACCCCAGCAGGGCCAGGTTGGCCGCCACCACCAGCACCAGCGCAGCGGTTTTTGCCCTACCGCGCAGCCGGGCAAGAAGCAGGCCGCCCAGGTAGTTCAGGGTGATGGAGCCGAGCATAAGCAGGATGTACTTTGGCTCGCCCCAGGCGTAGAACAGCAGGCTGACCGCCAGTAGCAGAGCGTTTTTGCAGGGGGGCGGCAGCAGGCGGTATAAAATCAGAACCAGCGGCAGAAAAAGCCAGAGAAAGACAAGGCTGGAAAACAGCATGGAGGGGTTCCTCGTGTTGAAAAGACAGAAAAATGTGTTTTGATGACAAAATCACGCAGAAAAAAGCCGGGGCGGGCATAACCGGTTTGAATTCTCGGTTGCTCACCTCGGCAGCTGTGCAAAAAGCAGGTCAGCCCAGGCTGATGCCCATGCGGCGGGCCACGGCCAGCATATCGTGGCTTTCGGGCACAAGGCGGCTCTTGCCGGCGATCTCGCTGAGGGCGTTCTCGCACACATGGCCGTTCTTCATGGCCACGGTCACACCGAAGCGCTCCGCTTCCACCAGCTTAGCGGCGTAGGTGCCGAATTGGGTGGCCAGCACCCGGTCGTAAGCGGAGGGGGAACCGCCCCGCTGCATATGCCCGGGCACGCAGACGCGGGTTTCAAAGCCGGTCATCTGCTCAATCTGCCGGGCAATGCGGTTGGTGGCGGTGGTTTCACCGGCGTCGGCCCGGCGGGCGGCCCGCTCCTTCTTCTTCATGCGGGCTTCCTCCACGTCATACACACCCTCGGCCACCGCCAGAATGGAGAAGTTCTTGCCCTTTTGTGCGCGCTTTTCCACGGCGGCGCACACATGGTCGATGGAATAGGGCAGCTCGGGAATCAGGATGATGTCCGCGCCGCCGGCAATGCCGGCGTACAGGGTCAGCCAACCGGCCTTGTTGCCCATCAACTCCACCACCATTACGCGGCTGTGACTGCCGGCGGTGGTGTGAACCCGGTCGATCACCTCGGTGGCAATGTCCACGGCGGTGTGAAAGCCGAAGGTCACGTCGGTGCCGTAAATATCGTTGTCAATGGTCTTGGGCAGGCCGATGATATTCAGCCCCTCCTCACTGAGCAGGTTGGCGGTTTTGTGGGTGCCGTTGCCGCCCAGGGTAAGCAGGCAGTCCAGCTTCAGGTCCTTATAATTCTTCTTCATGGCGGCCACCTTATCCACCTGGTCGTCTCCCACTACGCGCATCAGCTTAAAGGGGGTGCGCTTGGTGCCGAGAATGGTGCCGCCCACCGTCAGAATGCCGGAAAATTCATCCGGCTGCATGACCCGCGCATCGCCGTTGATCAGGCCGTAATAGCCGTTGGAGATGCCCACAATCTCCACATTGTCGCCCATGCGCTCATACAGCGCTTTGGCCACGCCGCGCAGGGTGGCGTTCAGGCCGGGGCAGTCGCCGCCGGAAGTAAGAATGCCTACACGTTTTTTCATACCTTCTAACCTCTCTTTGCAAGCGCGGTGCGCAGGGCACAAACGGCCCGGCCCGCGCGATTTCCTTTACAAATAAGAGAGTATGCCCCAAATGAAATTTTGTCAACTGATTTGTGTACATAGTGGGTGAAGGCTGGGTAAAATGCGGGCAAAATGGCGGAAAGGCGAACCTTGCGGGATGCTGTCGGAAGCAGTATAATGAAGCCAAACGCAGAAAAAATCGATTTTTGGCCTTTTATCAAAGGAGAAGCAGCGATGAGCAGAAACCTGTTGGGGGCATTCGGCAGAAAGCTGGACAAAAAGCTCCGCAAGTGGATGATGATTCTGATCGTGGTGCTGGCGGCAGCCGTGGCGGTGCTGGTTGCCCAGCGGGTGAACGAGCACCGAAAAAAGCCGGAGCCGCAGGTGCTGACCGTTTCGACGCTGACCGATATGATCCCGGTGAGCGATCTTTCCACGGTTACCTCCACCTACAACGGCGTAGCCCAGGTGATGAATGAAAAAAATCCCGATAAGCTGGACTACTACGTTGCCTATGAAGCGCAGGCGCAGGCCGGGGTGAATTTTAACGAGCTGCAGCCCGAGATTGATGAAGCAAGCAAGACGGTGACGATCCGGGTTCCGGCTGCCCATTTCATGGATGCAAATGTGGATGTATCCTCGCTGGATTTTATGTTCAACAACAAAAAGGCCGATACATCCGGCGTGACCGAGCGGGCCTACAAGGCCTGCCAGGAGGATGCAGATCGTGAATGCAGCTGCAGCGAGGCCATTTTGGAACTTGCCCGGGAGAATGCAGTGAATACGGTGGAAGCCTTGACCCGCCCGCTGGTCGAGCAGCTGTACCCGGAATACACGCTGGTGGTGGAATGAGGTGCGAGCGATGAAAAAACAGAGTGTAGCGGCAGCCTGCGTGACGGCCCTGCTGCTTTTGACCACCGCCTGCGGCAAGGCTGAGGAGCCGGCGCTTCCGCTTCCGCAGGAGGAACAGGTGAAGACGATCTGCCAGTTGGCGGTGCTGGAATGCGAGTACCACAACCTTGCAAAATACCAGGATGGACAAAAAGTAGAGCGTTTTTTGTGGATGACGAAAGGGAAGCGCTTCTGGGTGGAATATTCGGCCACGGCGGTTCTCGGAATCGATGCGGATCAGGTGAGCATGGAACTTCAGGGCGATGTGGTGAGCATCACGCTGCCCAGGGCGCGGGTGCTGAATTGCAAGGTGAACGGAGATTCGCTGAGCAAGGATTCCTACATTGTGGATAAGGATTCTGCACCTGTGACGGCGCAGGACGAGGTGGCTGCCTTTCAGGATGCACAGGATGGTCTGCAAAAGACGGTGGAGGCCGACAACAATATGATGAATCTGGCCCAGAAAAGAGCGGAGGAGCTGATGAGAAATTACGTGAACAGCCTGGCCAAAGCCACCGGAACGGAATATCAGGTGGAATTCCATTACATTGAAGAGGATGAGACTGCTTGAACCTGACCGTGTGAACGGCCTGCTGTGTGAAACGCGGACTAAATTGAAAAAACGCCCACCCTGCACCTCAGTGCAGGGTGGGCGTTTGCTTATGCGGCTGCAAATTGCAAAACGGTTTGAAACAAAAAAATAGACCTGCGACACTGTCACAGGTCTATGGTCGGAGTGACGGGATTTGAACCCACGGCTTCCTAGTCCCGAACCAGGCGCGCTACCAACTGCGCTACACCCCGATGAAAAAATTGCAGCAGCAATCAGGTGCTGCTGCAATTTTGGTTGGGGATGATGGAATCGAACCACCACAAGTAGAGTCAGAGTCTACCGCACTGCCACTATGCAAATCCCCAATATTTGGATGTGTGAGAAGCTGTTGTGCTCTCAACGTTGCTTATTATAGCGCGGGAGAACGGCTTTGTCAACTGATTTTCTGATAAAATTTTAGATTTTGAAAAAACAGGCGATAATCAGATATATTTTTTGACGTATAGCAAAGGCTTGTTTGGGGCAAGCTGTGGCCAGGAGGCGACTGATATGAAACAGCATTTGAACCGGAATGAAAACACCGTGCCGGAAAAAACGGAGAGTTTGCCCCGCGATCCGCTGCCGCCGCTGGTCAACCACCCGGCGGGCAAGGCGGCCCCGGGGGCGGTGAGCCGGCAGACGCTCTGCCATTGCTTGCCCAGCCAGCAGGCGGCGGCCCGCGCCATGCTGGGCGGCAGCCTGCGGGGGTTGATGTATTATATGGATGTTCAGGCGGCAACCGGCGTGGACGGCTGGGTGGAAACGCCCCGCGCGGTGGAAAATCTGCGGGATGACCGCCAGAGATTCATTCATTGAGCTGGACAGAAACGCCACAGGGAAACAATCGGGCCGGGATGTGGCAAGAGCAGGATTCGTTCTGCCGGAAGGGACTTGCATTTTCCAATTCAAACCATTAGAATGTACCCAGACTAATGAAAAGGAAGGTGCCATCCATGGCAGAATTCAAATACGAGATCACGGAACGCATTGCGGTGCTTTCGCAGAACCCCAACGGCTGGGAGCGCCAGCTGAATATGGTCAGCTGGAACGGCCGCGAGCCGAAGTATGACATCCGCGACTGGGCGCCCGACGGGGTCAAGATGGGCAAGGGCATCAGTCTGACCCATGACGAGCTGGCCATCCTCAAGGGCATTCTGGAGGATATGGAGCTGTAATGGGCTACAAAGAGGAATTCTGTGAGATATTCCGCAGCCAGATCGCCCGCCCCGGCTCTGAAAAGCTGCTGACCTGGATGGAAGGAACGGATTTTTTTACCGCTCCGGCCTCCACCCGGTTCCACGGCGCCTGTGCGGAAGGGCTTGTGATGCACAGCCTGAACGTATACCACGCGCTGATGGAACAGCTGGAAGAGGGCGACAGCCCCGAGAGCTTTGCCATCTGTGCGCTGCTGCATGATTTGTGCAAGGCAAACTATTACAAGCCAGGCTTCCGCAATGTGAAAAACGAGGCCGGCCAGTGGGAGCGTGTGCCGACCTTTACCGTGGAGGACGCATTCCCCTATGGCCACGGCGAGAAGAGCGTGTTTCTCATTGAGCGGTTCATGAAGCTCAAAACGGCGGAGGCGGTGGCCATTCGCTGGCACATGGGCGGCTTTGACGATGCCGCAAAGGGCGGCTGTTTTGCCATCAGCCAGGCGTATGACGCCTACCCCATTGCGGTCAAACTGCATATGGCCGACCTGAAAGCCACCTATCTGATGGAAAAAGGAACCGGCCGCCACTGACCCGCCGCATCGACGACACACTGCGGCAGCATTTGCAACGAAAAACCCGTACACTGGTGTTGAAACCATCGGTGTACGGGTTTTGTTGTTTGCCATGAACCCAAACGCCTGAAAACAGGCGGGATGAATCCCGTCGGGAAGGGAGAAAACAATATGGCGGATGTGACATTTCAAAGCGCCGGAGAGGTGCTGGTGGCGTATCTGAGCGGAGAAATTGACCATCACACCGCGCAGATGCTGCGGCAGCGCATTGACGAGACGACCCTGCGTCAGCTGCCGCGCGTTCTGGTCCTGGATTTTGGCGGGGTCAGTTTTATGGATTCTTCCGGCGTCGGGCTGATTCTTGGCCGGCAGCGCCGCATGATGCAGCTGGAGGGCAAACTGGTGGTGCAGCATCCGCCGGCTGCTGTGGAGCGAATGCTGCAGCTGGCCCGGGTGGCCTATCAAAAAGGAGGACAGGCATGATGAAGCCCATCAATACGGCGCGCTTTGTGTTTTTATCCCGCAGTGTCAACGAGAGCTTTGCCCGCGGGGCGCTGGCGGCGTTTCTTGCTCAGGCAGACCCCACCGTGCCACAGCTGGCGGACATCAAGACGGCGGTATCGGAAGCGGTGACCAACTGCATCGTTCATGCATACCCCGGCGGGCTGGGTGTGATTACTCTGACCGTGGCTCTCTACGAGAACGGGCTGGTAAAAATTACGGTGGCGGACAAAGGCGTGGGCATCCCGGACGTGGACCGCGCCATGGAGCCACTCTTCACCACCGGCAATCCGGAAGAGCGGGCGGGCCTTGGCTTCGCGGTGATGCAAAGCTTTATGGACGGGGTACAGGTGCGCTCCAAGCCCGGCAAAGGCACGAAGGTGATCCTGAAAAAGCAGCTTTCGGTGAAGGAGTGAGCGACTCTCTTTTATACATACTATAAAGGAGGGATCGGTCATGACGGTCAAATTGGGCCCGCGGGAGCAGTTCATTGAGGAAAATCTGGGGCTGGCACATGCCTGCGCCGGGCGTTTTCGGGGGAGAGGAATCGAGTACGACGACCTGTACTCGGCTGGATGCGTGGGGCTGGTGAAGGCCTACGATGGGTTTGACGACAGCCGCGGCCTTTGCTTTTCTACCTATGCAGTTCCGGTGATACTGGGGGAGATCCGAAAGCTGTTCCGGGACGGCGGCACCGTGAAGGTGAGCCGCTCTACCAAAGAACTGGGGCTGAAAATCAACGCCTGCCGGGAGCGCTTTTTGAAAACGCAGGGCTGTGAACCAACCGTGAGCCAGCTGGCCCAGCAACTGAACGCCAAACCGGAGCAGATCGCGTTGGCAATCCGGGCAGGCCAACCGGCGCTCAGCCTGACGCCTGCGGGGGAAGAAGAGGATGCCCGGGAGTGGGACATCCCGGTGGACTCGCCGGAAGAAGAGCTGGCGGATCGAATCGGGCTTGCCGAAGCAATGCAGGCTCTTCCAGAGAAAGATCGCCTGCTGCTGACCCTGCGCTTTTATCGAGGAAAAACGCAAAGCGAGACCGCTGCAGTGCTCGGCACGACCCAGGTGCAAATTTCGCGCCGAGAGAGAAAGCTTCTAAGCAAGCTGCGCGCAATGCTGCTGCAGGGGTAAGGACGATGAGGTCAAAGCCTTCCCCTTGAGGGGAAGGCGGCCCGAAGGGCCGGATGAGGCGGCATCTCATGGTTGCAGCCGGAAATGGCGGCCGACCTGACTTATCATATGAAATAGACGTTGCTTTATTTATATAAGGTAAAGATATAACCTAAAAAAGGTGTCTTTGCGGCAATACTCATCCTTTTTCATAGCCATATTCAAAGTGGAAATGAGAAAACCCAAGAAAATGAAAGAAAAGTGTTGACAATCACTCCAAACCATGGTAATATATCAAAGCTGTCACGAACGACAGCGGCTCAACCGAGCGGCTTAAAGAAAAATCGAAAAAGTGCTTGACAAACTTACGCTTGCCTGATATAATAAATAAGCTGCTTCGAGAGAGCAGACAGGA